>JAGZVW010000018.1:0-39067 GCA_018379295.1 Streptococcus parasanguinis
TTGCGCTACAAAGGCTCTTCCCTCTTCTAAAGAATCAAACACGACTAAATCTTTTGAATAATTGTTTTGGTAAAATTCTAATAGATACATCCTTAATCCTTTCAATATTTAGATAGAAGATAGTTTTTTAGCAAACTAATATACTCAACACGTGAGGATAGAGATTCAAGCATTCTTTTTACTAAATAGGATTGATTGCTAAAAATTTCACCAGCTTACCTCCTCTTGTCTCATCCTCAATTATAACACGTTTCCACTCACATATCAGATATTTATTATTGGACCAAATAACCTTTTGAAATAGAAAACAAGCTCACCAATTCATCAAGTCTATATTTTTTATGAGATTCTTCATTAATGCTAAAAGATTTACAGTTTAAATTTTATTAAAAATCCTTGTTCATGACCTTACGTAACGATGTATAATAGGTATGAGGAGGTGGGTAATGATGGCTAAATATAGAGCAATTCCGGAAGGATTTATGACAGTGGGGGAACTTGCTAAGAAAATGGGCATTACCATCCGTACTCTACAATATTACGATAAAGAGGGGCTACTTTCCCCATCGGCAGAAAGTGAGGGAGGTCGCAGGCTTTATACCGATAAAGATATAGTGCTACTCCATCAGATTCTATCATTAAAATCATTAGGCTTTTCTCTCAAGGATATAAAGGGGCGTTTGATCTCTTTGAAAACACCTGATGATGTTGCTAAGGCTCTTACAGAGCAAGCAGATATTCTTCGTAAAAATATTGAACAACTTAAGGATTCTTTAGTCGCAATAGAGCAGTTAAAGGCAGAAGTTTTACAAATACAGACGGTCAATTTTAAGAAGTATGCAGACATTATTGTCAATCTACAGATGAAGAATGACTCCTACTCTCTCATTAAGCGCTTTGATGATGATACGCTCGACCAGATACGCAGTCGATTTGACAAAAAAAGCGGGCAAGATTTTATGGATAGGTTGAACCGCCTAAGTGATCAAATCGTAGAGCTTCAGAAAGAAAATGTACCAGCTGAAAGCGAACAATGCCAACAGGTTGTGCAAGAATACTGGAGTTTGATTATGGAGTTTACAAATGGTGATATGAGCATGCTTCCGAAGTTGATGGAAATAGGGAATATTGATACCGCCTCAAACGCTTGGGAAGAAAAGCAAAAAATCGTTAATGATTATTTAGGGCCTGCTTTACAAGTCTATTTTTCAAGGCTTGGAACCAATCCCCTTGAGGAGGTAGAACCATGAAAGACGCAATAGAGGTTTCTGGATTAAAGAAAAGTTATGGTAGCAATATGGTTCTTAGAGGTCTCGATTTTCAAATCAAACAAGGAGAAATCTTTGCTCTGCTCGGAGTGAATGGAGCTGGAAAAACAACAACGCTTGAATGTATCGAAGGTCTGAGAAAATATGACGAAGGCACTATCGTTGTAAACGGGAAAACCGGAATTCAACTACAGTCCTCCTCTCTACCCGCTCACATCAAACCGATAGAAGCCATAAAGCTCTTTGCAAAATGGAATCATACATACATTGATAATGCTATGCTAAAGGCCCTTGGCATAAAAGAAATGAAGGAGTCGCAATACATAGAATTATCCACCGGTCAAAAAAGAAGATTACATCTTGCTCTTGCACTTATCAGTAATCCGGATATTATTTTTCTCGATGAACCGACAGCGGGACTTGATGTTGAAGGAAGACTATCCCTCCATGAAGAAATCCGAAAGCTCAAATCACAGGGCAAGACAATTGTTTTGGCAAGCCACGATATGGCCGAAGTTGAAACCTTATGTGACCGCATTGCTATTTTGAATAGTGGAAAGATCGTCTTTTGTGGTACTCCTTCAGAACTAACAGACAGGTTGGGAAGAAAATATTTCATCCATTTAAAGACCCGGGACGGAGAGGAATCTTTTGAAACAGATACGATCGAGGACACTTTGATTTCATTATTGGAAGAATGCAAACACAAAAATATCCAGATATTGGATATCAAGGTTGATCGTGGCACACTGGAGCAGCATTTCATCGAAATGGCAAGGAGGGGATCGGAATGAAAGGATTCTTATATAGCCTAGCATTACAGTGGAAATTGGACATACGAAGTAAGTCTCTCTTGGTTACTTACTATATTGTACCGCTTATTTTCTTTCTTCTCATGGGTGGTATTTTTACTTCCGTTATGCCTAAAATGGGTAGTACACTCATTCAGTCAATGATTGTCCTGAGTGTTTCTATGGGGGCCTTTCTCGGCTTACCGCCTTCCTTGATTGAAACATTCGGAAGCGACATAAAAAAGATTTATAAAGCAAATGGTGTGCCTATTCACTTAGGACTGGTGACCATGGTTCTCTCTGCCTTTGTTCATTTGATAATGACTTGCATAGTGATCCTACTGCTTGCTCCAATTTTATTTAAAGCAAGTCTACCGAGTCAACTTCCCCTTTTCTTTCTCGCTCTGGGCATCTACATTTTCGTATCGTTGAGTATCGGAAGTATACTGGGCCTTACTGTAAAAAATCAAGCAAAGCTTACCATGATAGCGCAACTTGTCTTTTTACCCTCAATTATGCTCTCAGGAATCATGTTTCCTAGCAACTTACTACCTGATTTTCTTCAAGCAATCGGGCGTCTTTTCCCAGCCTTTTGGGGATTCCGATTGATGGTCAATCATGGTTTTGGTCTTGAAAATCTTTGGTATCTGATTCTTGTATCCTGTATTGCAGTAATATCCTGTATCCTCCTCTTGAATCAGCAAAAATCTAACTAGGTGCCTGAATAAATCCATAGCAACATTAACTTTTAAGCAAAAAGCGACGAGATTGTTTCCTATCTCGTCGCTTTGCCGTTTTTAGTTGTCTTTATCTAATCTCTGTTATGTTATTGAAACTTCTTGCTCCCATCGTCTGAGGACATCCTTTAAAGGCTCATCAAGATAGGTATAGGCCTTATCCTTAATCCAATCAGGAATACCATATGCAGCCTCTGCTATACTCCCGGTAATGGCAGCAAGAGTATCACTATCCCCACCAAGAGAGATGGCATTTCTAATCGCATCTTCAAAATCTGTACTTTCAAGAAAAGCAATGATGGCTTGAGGTACCGTATCCTGACAGGTTTCGTTGAAATGATAATTAGGACGAATGTCATCGAGTGATTGAGAAAGGTTATATCCGTACTCTTTCTCTATGTATTCCTTGATGCGTCTCTTACATTCTGCCGGATCATCATTGATTGGTTGCTCGTGGTCGCCACAGTAGCCTCCAAAGTAATAACGACACAAAAAGATAGCATCAGATGTCGCCATAGCTCCTTTGACACCCTCTGGATGGTTATGAGTCACCTCTGCAGAAATTCTCGCAAGATTTCTACTAGATGGCCAAGTACCTGTTCTTGCAAAGAAACCACAATCCATGATCCAAGCACAAGGAGAAACACGCATGGCAGAGCCATTGCCAAAGCTATTATAAGGGGAACAATCATTGCTTTGAATCCATGTATTAAACCTAGGCCCGTACCCAGCATCGGGATACATTCTGCCATATTTCTTCATGGCATCAATAAAGTCATCCTTCTGACCACCGTTCATGATAGCTTCAGCAACAGCACAGGTCATAACAGTGTCATCAGTGAAAAAACAATCCTCACGAAATAATGGAAAGTCTTTCGTTTTAATATTGCCCCATTCGTAAACAGAACCTACAATGTCTCCTACTATTGCTCCTAGCATAAGATCCCTCCTTACAGCATATCAAATTTTCAATGGGTCACTCTTTAAAAATGGCTCAACCAAATCAATCCACTCTTGAGGCAGGTAAGCTGATAAATAGCCATGGTTATAGCCCTTTGCTTCATACAGGATCGTGTTGGGATGTAGCTGATGAAATAATTTCGCTGATGCTTTCACACAGTTCAATTCTTTTTCACCATAGATATACAGAACCTGAGCCTTGCTAGCAGAAATTGTGTCCTTGAGCTTGTAACGCCCCATATAGGTTTTGTAAATGGTCACCAATGTTTTGATAGGCGTCCTTGGCAAATCCTCCAAATAATAAGCTTTTATCTCCTCTGGATAAGCCAGTTTAGGATAGAGTTTGTCCATCATGCTTAATTGAAGTTTGCAAGAGAATTTACTGAACATCAGTTTACCAAATAGAGCTACTAGAAAGATGCTGATTTTAGCTAACCTTGGTTGAGGAATACAGAGGCTTCCATCTATGATAACCTTCTCAGCTATCTCGCTGTCTAATGACAAAAGCTCCATGGCAATTTGACCACCAAGAGAAACACCACCGATCGCAAACAGCTTCCCACCACAGTTTGCTTTGACATAGTCTAGGATCTCCAAAGCAGAATCTTCCGTAGAAACATAATCGATGTGATATTCTTCGCCGTGGCCATTCAAAGTGGGTAGAATAACACGGTAGTCTTCTGACAAAATCCGTGCTTGACGAAGATAATTCCACCAAGAACTGCCACCGCCATGTATCAGTAAGATAGGAGGCAAATTCTTATCACCAAATTCATGGAATTTCATATTTAAACTCCTTACTATACCAGTTTAACTTGTATTGATTAAAATCACCCATATTAAAGATAGTCAGATGTGTTTAAATTTGGGCAAATAATCGTGTCATATTTTCCAAAAATGATATTCCAACGTTTACATTATTCAGTCTTCTTCTTGTTCAAATACCAACTAGGAATGATTTGCTTCATATCATCATACCATTCTAAAATTTCCTTAGCTTGATGTTGCATTACTGATATTTCTTCAGCTCCGTATGGTACAGCCCATGACAGAGCACCAACTATGTTATTTAGAATATAGATGGCAAGAAGTTTCCAAAATAATTCTGGAACCTTACCATCAAAATATCCATCTATCATACCAGACGCAAAAGAGGGAGAGACTTGAGCAGACCATACAATACGATTGAATTCCTCCCAAGGATCTCCGATATCAAATCGATCAAAGTCAATGACATAAATTTTACGATCTTCACCAATCATGAAATTCCCGATGTGATAATCTCCATGTTGGAAAACCTGAGGTCTATCTTTTAACAATTCTCGATTTGCATTTAAAAAATCAATAAAGATCTGACCATTTTCATATTGAACGGGACATTCTTTGTATTTGGAGATTTTGTCATCAATTTTTCGATTATAAAAGACCTCCCAATCTTCACGAACTTCTGTGACAGGGAGTGAATGAATTTTTCGAAGGATTCTTCCTGCTTCTACTCCATAAGTATATTATTGTTCTTTTGAAACAGTTAAAATGGTTTCTCGAGCATCTTTCCCGTCTATCCATTCGTGTAAAGAATGTACTTCGTCATCGCAGAGTTCTATGCTAATCGGTTTACACATCGGGACTCCAAGAGAAGCTACTTTCTCCATCATATCAAATTCAAATCTTTTAGAATCTAACTTCTCCTTATCAGAAACACGCAAGAAATATTTTTGCTGTTTTTGATCTGTCACACAATATTTTTTATCATCTGACCAGCCTTTATTTATGCCTATCTTACTAATAAAATTCATCAAGCACTCTCCGATTCACTTTCCAACACTTCTTGCAGTTTTCACTAGTAACCCATCCAGTTCGTCTACACTTTAGTCACCTAGATCAAGATTTAGATAATGGAATCTAGTCAATTTTCTCAATAATGTTTCCAAGTTTATCTAATACAAGACAGGAATGATCATTTAGTGGAATTATGGGAACATTAACGAGTTCTTCAGCTCTATCCTTATTAGCTTTATCATTCCAGGAATCATAATGGACACTAATTAAAAACTGACTAAAGAGTCCTAATCCATTTTTTATCTTTATCTGATGATCTGCATTATCATTAGGTGAAACATAAACTTTTTCTCCTAATAATAGGGCTCCTGCAGAAAATCCCATAACTTTCGCCCCTTTATTCAGCATACGATCGATATAATTTTTGAACTGCTGATTGACGTAAGTAGCTAAATACTTTTCCGTATTTCCACCACCGATAATAATTAGATCAGCATCTAGATAGCTATCAAAATTAATCTGCTCAGTGTCCAAGAGTAAGTAATCAGTGTTTAGATTAGGACATTGACTTCGGAAAACTTCCGTGTACTTTTTCATATACGGTTCCCAATTTTCTCGATAAACTGTAAAAATGACAATTCTTTCGATCTTCCTTGATGACACAATTTTATTAACAACCGTATGGTTCTTTATCGGCGGATTTCCACCCATTAAAAAAATTTGTGTTTCCATTTTTTCTTTGTCCTTTCTCAAAAACGAGGCAAAGATGGTACTCCAACTTTTAATCTGTCCATACAAGTTTTGCCGATAGCTCTCAGAAACTCTTCACATCTACCGAATTTCAGAACAAAAGCAGCTCCTTCTGATTTCATATCAGCCTCTCGTAATAGCCTGTCTTATATTTGCTTTTACCTATCTTTTTCCTTTCCTAGATTCTCTAGTTCCTCGATAGAATGACGATGCCTGTGCTTCTCTTCTGTTAGATAATGCTTGTGGACATGCGAATGCCTTACCGTATGCGTGTGGGTACTTCCGCCATGGCTATGCGTGAATGTATGCTGGTGTTCATGGTCATGTTGGCGAATAAACGTATCGACTACCACTAAAGCAGAACCAATGACCATCACGATCAAGGCGATCACATACATCCAGGATAAGGATTCACTTAAAAATACAAAAGCAAGGAGAGCTCCGATCAACGGATTGACAGCATAATAGGCACTAGTTTTAGCTGCTCCGAGAACATTCTGGGCTCTCACATACATGAAAATGCTGAGTCCGTAAGCCACAAAACCTAAAGCCAAGGCAATGGCGATATAGCCAAATCCTGGAAAGGACTCTTTTTTTATAAGGGAAATGACCAGAGCGCCAAGACCTGAGCATAGGCCTTTTAGCATGACAATTTGATAGGTGCTCTTTGATGATAGTTCTCTAGTGCAGTTATTTTCAAGTCCCCAGCAAACGGTAGCCATGATCACCAGCAAAGAACCATAAGAGAAATGAAAGCTGTCTGTTCCTTCAAACGACAGCAAGATGCTTGACAGGGTGATTAGCCCAATAGCTACCCATAATCTTTTGGTTACAGCTTCTTTGAAGAGAATCAAGGCAATGACTGTCGTCGCCACAATTTCAAAATTCCCGAGAAGCGATGCATTGGCAGAGGAACCATAGCTGATTCCAAGCATCAGAAAAATCGGTGCAGCAATATCGAGAACAATCATTCCGACAATATAGGGAAGTTCCGCTTTTGTCAGGCTCTCAGCTTTCTCCCTGTCCTTCTTATTAAAGAGTGACATCATCCCAATACCAATCCCAGCACCAAGATACAACAATGCTGCCATTGTAGTCGGGCCCACATGCTGCAAAAGAACCTTTGATATCGGTACATTTATGGCATAAAAAACAGCTGCCAGAAAGGCAAACATAATTGCTTTGAGCTTATTTTTCTCCATCAATTTTACTCCTCTATTTCATTATTTCTGGTCATGACCTCTATATCACAGCCCAGATCCAAACCAAAGTATCACTCCATCCAAACAGGAATTCGCCTAGAACTCAAAAGGTTTGGGGAGTTCAAATCTCCAGTGGAGCTTTGAAGCATCTCGCCTTGAAATGTCAAAGCGAGAGGTTTAGCTACGTTTTACCAACAAGCTCATACACTCGACATGCGCAGTCACCGAGAACATATTCACATGCTTTTTAACGATCGCATAAGGTTATCGTTAAATGGTATTACCTAGATAAACTGAGATTTTATTATTTCTTTTTCTTTGGTTTTGGTGCAGGTAACTCATCATACATTGAATTAAATAAGCCGGTTAAATATTCTTTGTTGTCAACATCATCTACCAATAGCATTTCCTTTGCACCTTCATACGGCAATTCGTATTCTACATTCGGCATATACGCAATTGCAGATTTGACAGGCTTCACTAAAAATCTATCATCATAAATTCCACCTATGATTTTCCCTCGATAATAAATTATATACTCACCCATCATTGCTCTATATGATATTTCTTCTAACTCGGACAATTGTTCTAAAATGAAATCTAAATATTCTTTACTTGAAGCCATTTTTGCTATCTCCCTTAATTACTAAAATTTCAATAGTCCATTTTCATCAAATTGAAAATTGGGTCCCCAAGAAACTTCCCAATAATATCCATCTAAATCCGAAAAATATGCGTGATATTCACCCCAGAAAAGTACCTGTGGCTCTTTTACAGTTTTTCCACCTGCTTTTCATTACTAATTCTATTACTAGCCAATATAGTATAAATTAAATGACCAATAAAATTGAAGATAAAATAACATAGCAGCCATTCCTACAACTTACTACTTTTCATATGATAATTTACAAATGTCTTTCCAGCCACTCGATCTTTTTAAAATCCTTATTGTTATTGTGATCATTTCGATAGGAGTCTTGAGAAGAAGCTTTGTAAATACTTAGATACTGCTCCAGACTTGGAAGACGAAAAGTGATGCCTTCAATGTGAATAAGCTCTATATCCGATTCCGAAACTCCTGCAAAATCAGGTAAGGAATCGATACTACCAAATTCAACACTCACTCTATCCTTTTGGAATTCATGCTCATGAATATCTATTAAAACGTAGCCTAAGTCTTTCATCACTTTCATTATCTTGTCCCAGTCATAAATTCTGAGAGGATCAGGCGCTTCCCAACCTCTAGGGTCACCAGGCACATGAATGTCAATGTCAGACGGCCCCCAATTTTCTTTCGTTCTAAACTCCAATCCCAAAGACCCCATCAGTGTCGGTGTAATTCCGACTCGATTTAAATGGAAACAAATGGTTTTAAATTCTTCAAATAAGAGACTCATATTTACTCTAAACCTTTCATCTAAATGTTCGTTATTTCTACTTTATTACCTTGAACATAATCATCTTCATTTTCTAGAGTGTATCCATTTATTTTGGATACAAATTCTTTTCCTTACTAATTCTATTACTCGCCAATATCGTATAAATCAAATAACCAATAAAAATGATAATAAAAATAAGATTAATTTTTAACACAAAATAGAGATTTAACAAATTTGCGAACGCATGAAATAATATACAGTAACCCACTGATTGGGTTTGACGGTAAAGAAGTCCTAAAGCAAAACTTAAAAATAATGTATATATAAAAAATAAAATAAAAGGAAATCCTTGATGACTTTCTCCAACTATAAACCATAAAGGCAGATGCCATATTCCCCAAATTGATCCTACAATCAAATTAGATTGCCAATATGTATATTTTTTATCAAGTAACGGCTGTAATATTCCTCTCCATCCTAATTCTTCATGTCCACCACCAAAAAAAATTAATTGAATAAAGAATAGTGGCATTAGATAAATGGATACTCCGTTTAATTCTAAGGAAGATACAGAAAATAGTATCAAAATTGCTAACAAATGAATAATGAAATAAATACTACTATTTCCTTTCTTACTAAATAGAAAATGTTGAAATTTTATATTATTCCTTTTCAAATAAAAGCCACTTGCAATAGCTGGTCCAAGTGCACCTACTATATGTAATGTTCTTCCTATAATTGTTTCTAATCCAAAAATATGAGATTGCGTAAAGATGGCAAGAATCCCCCAAGCTATATAAGTAATTCCAAATGTAAAACAAAGATAATTTTTTAAATTCTTTTTATCAATTTCTGTCATTTTATTGCCCTTATTTTTATTATTTTATATGTAATATTTGTTACTGCTTCTTAGTTGCTCTCGATTATAACCACCTATATTCTATCATAAAAAACAAAAAAAGCCTTACAATCAAGGCTTTTCATTATTCATTTCGTCAATACTTTAGTTTCTTAGATTCAGATTCGCATGATTAAAACTAGTCAATTTTCTCTATGATATTTCCAAGTTTATCCAATACAAGACAGGAATGATCATTTAGTGGAATTATGGGAACATCAACAAGTTTTTCAGCTCTATCCTTATTTGCTTTATCATTCCATGAATCATAATGGACACTAATTAAAAACTGACTAAAGATTCCTAATCCATTTTTTATCTTTATCTGATGATCTAAATTATCATTAGGTGAGACATAGACTTTTTCTCCTAATAATAGGGCTCCTGCAGAAAAACCTATAACTTTCGTCCCTTTATTAATCATATGATCGATATAATTTTTGAACTCCTGTTTGACGTAAGTAGCTATATATTTTTCCGTATTTCCACCACCAATGATAATTAGATCAGCATCTAAATAGCTATCAAAATCAACCTGCTCAGAGTCCAAAAGTAAGTAATCAGTGTTTAGATTAGGAAATTGACTTTGGAAAACTTCCGTGTACTTTTTCATATAGGGTTGCCAATTATCTCGAAAAACTGTAAAAATAACAAGTCTTCCAATCTTCCTTGATGACACAATTTTATTAACAATCGTATGATTCTTTATCGGCGGATTTCCACCCATCAAAAAAATTTGTTCGTCCAATCTTTCACAATTTCTAAAGATACATAAATCTTGACCACGTTCTGAAATTATAATTTTTTCTTAAAATGAATAATTCTATTTGCCTCTTGAAATCCAATACTGAGATGAAATCTTATAGAATCCGTATTCGTTAAAGTACAGTCACTTGCAAATTCCTTACATCCTTTATTTTTCGCCCATTCCTCACATTTTGTACAGAGATTTTTAGCAATATCCTTTAAACGATATTCCTCGTCGACAATAATCCCTTCCAAGAATCCAACAGGACTATATTTACAACCTTCAACATAATCAAATCTGAGTGAACATAGTGCTAGACCTACAATTGTGTCGCCTTCAACTTCATTAAAGATTGCAGTATTTTTGCCATTCGTATATCTTTTTACTTCATCAATAGCTTCTTTATCGGTCAATTGGGGCCATAATTGTTTCATTAGTTTAGCCGTTTTTATAGAATCTTTTGTTATTCCATCCATATTGATGTTCCTCCGCAAATTACAGGCAAATGTTTCAAATCATGCTGTTACTTTGTTACTCATTGATTGACACCAATACCATCCCCTTCTATTTATCGCTGTCTCAGATTGGAAGAGCAGTGATACTGCCTCAACTTGTGCTGAGAGCTTTCTTCTATACTAATAGACGAAAGGGTGTGAAAATGATTTTTAAATGATACTGTGGAACGGAACAGTAGCCCTAGTATTGACTACTGTCGTTTCTATTCATATTGGCTATTCTAGGACTGAGATGAAAAAATCTATAAATGCTCAGAATAAAATTGAACCCGCAAATCTCCCCAAAACAATGGTGAGTCATGTACTTGTATTATTCCGAAAAAATACACCTCTGGTGCAGTGAGACAAATTGGTGTATCTTATAGTGGCTTCGTAGATGAAAGCTATACTCTACTATCACTCTTTGATGATGTAGAACAAATTGAAAAAGATAATAGACTTCAGACAGCTATTGATGTTGTCAGAGAACAGTTTGGTTTTTTAGCCATACAAAAAGGAACCGTCCTAACTGAAGGTTCCAGAAATATTGAACGCAGTAAACTTATCGGTGGTCATTCCGCGGGTGGATTGGAGGGATTAAAATGAAACAAGAAAAAAATACAGTACAATTTTCAGAAATCCGTAGCAAAGGATGTAATGATATTGAAATGCTTGAAAGATTTTTACATGGAATCGTTGAAACAGCAACTTCAAAACTTCGTCAGAGAAAACTCAAAACAACTGAAATATCGATACGACTAGTACATGCTAAATCTGAAAACCGATTACCATTGGAATTTACATTTAGCATTAAGCCAACAAGCTCATCTGTGATAATCTATACTGAGGTAATCAATCGCTTTAAAGAATGTTACACAGGTGGGGGAATTCAAGGTTTTACGATTCAATTTGATAAAAATACCCTTGCCTCTGCATAGAAAGGATTTGATATGATTGACCGTTCATATTTACCATTTCAATCAGCAAGAGAGTACCAGGATACAAAGATGCAAAAATGGATGGGCTTTTTCCTATCTGAACATGCATCAGCACTCTCTGATGATACAAACAAAGTAACGTACATGTCTGACTTATCACTAGAGAAGAAATTATTACTCCTCAGTCAAGTATACGCCGGGCAGCTACGCACACGCATTCAAGTGATTGAAAAAAACAAGCGTGTTTCCTACACTGGAACAATACCAAGTCTGACCAAAGATTTCATTTTGATAAAAACTACAACAGGTCACATCAATTTGAAATTAAAAGACATTATTAGTATTGAACTTGTCGAGGAGGTGCTCTATGAATCAGCTTGAGTTTCAGCGTAATCACCTACAAATGGACTATTATAGCGAGAGCTACCAAGATTTTGAACGTGACTTCTACCGCTACTCTAACATGAATATTCCATTGACCTTCCTAACTGATGATATCCTAAAAACAATGGCGACTTCACGTAAGAATTACTTTGTCCTCAATAAGGAAAAGTCCAGAGATAACCGCGATCACTTCTTCATATTTGAAGTAAGTACCGTAGATGAGAATCCGCTAATCTATCATTATACATATAAGAAAACTACAATATATTTAGCAGAAAAATAGGAGCAGTTCAATTGACTGTTCCTATTTTTAATATTCATAAAATCTAAAGTCTTTATACTCTTTAACAATGGAGTCGCCAACCAGAACAGACTATACTGACCAGCGACTACCTTAAATTTAATGTTTCAGATTTATTTTCTTATCTCTAATTTCATAAACTACATCTGCTACATTTTCGAGTAATCGTTTATCGTGGGTGATAAACACGATAGTTCCGGTGTACTCCTTCATTAGTATTTCCAAAGCCTCTAAACTTGGTATGTCAAGGAAGTTACTGGGTTCATCCATTATTAGGATGTTATATCTACCCATGAGCATTTTAGCAAGCAACAATTTTATAATTTCTCCACCGCTTAAAACAGATAAACTTTTTCCAATATCGTTCTGTTTGAACCCCATAGATGCTAGCACTGAACGAATTTCTGATATATTGTAGTCACAATCCTTCTGCATAAACTCCATAACATTCTGATTACTGTTGTACTTGTAACCATTCTGTGCAAAGTAACCTATTTTTGCCTTAGGCGAAATAGAAATTCCTTCTTCATGGTTTAAGATCATTTGGATTAAAGTTGTTTTTCCGATTCCATTACCACCAGTTAACGCCACTTTTGCTCCTAACGGAATTTGAAAAGATGCATTTTCAAACAGAGCCTTATCCCCAAATACTTTATTAATTTCTGCACCGACTATAGGGTATGGATTATGGAGCTCCAATGCTTTACTTTGCCTGAAACGAATTCTGCGAATGCCTTCCGGAGCTTCTACTTTTCCTAAGGCCGCAATCCTGTGCTCTAGGGTTTTAGCAGCATTATACATCTTTTTTTCCTTACTTCCTATTGATTTTTGATGAGCTAAACGCCCTCCGTCTTCAGTACTTTTTTTCTTTGAAGAACCTTTTGCCTTCTGTTCTATTTTACGAGCCTGTTTTCGCTTTTCCTCCGCAGCCCTTTCCAATCGGGCACGTTCCGCAATAAATTGTTCGTATTCTGCAGCTTGGCTCTTACGTTCTTCCTCTTTCTGACGAAGATAATCAGAATAGTTTCCCCAATACTCAGTGATTTTGCCATCTTTCAGTTCCCATATTTTATCTACTATTTCATCAAGAAAATAGCGGTCATGGCTAATAACTAACAGTGCACCTGTAAAATATTTTAGCTGTCCTATTAGAAAATCAATTCCTTCACGGTCTAAATGGCTCGTAGGTTCATCCGCTAAAATACCATGAACCTGTGCCGATAAGGCCTGTGCTATTTTAAGCCTTGTTTCTTCACCACCGCTCATAGTCTGTATATTTAATTGCTCAACACCTAGCTTGCCTACAAGTGCAAAATCTTTTTCCTCCTGCAGAGTTACTTCGTCCAACTGGGGAATATAGGCAAGTTCACCCAGACGATTCATTTTACATCCTGGGGGAGTTAATTCTCCTAAAAGTACCCTGAGTAAAGTGCTTTTTCCAGCACCATTTGCTCCTACTAAACCAATACGGTCATAATCATATACTTCTAATTCATTTATATCTAAAACATCGCGTCCTTTGAATTCCACACGAATGTCTTTTGCTTTTAATATTAATTCCATAACATTTCCTCCTGTCTATAATCGCATGCTTTCATTTGCTTGTATGCAGGGAAAACCCTGCGATTTTAGCAGGAAGAGTTACATGAAAATAAGATACATAAATATTCCTCCAATATTGTTTATTTTAAATCTAATTTTCTAACCTCAGTTATCATTTGGCAAACTATAGCAATGCCAATAATTAAAATACCTGATAGTAAAAACCAATGATTTACACCGATTTTATCAGCAAAGAATCCAGAAAGAATTAACCCAATTGGCATAGCAAGTGACATGATACTTCCGATCAAAGAAAATACACGTCCTAAATATTCAGGCTTAATTTTCTCCTGAAAAAGAGCTGTTTGCACACCGCTATAAAATGGCACCGAAAGCCCCATTATTGCACAGCAAACTACGAATATTACAAATCCATTTGGAGGAAGTATTCCCGAAACGGCTAAACTGGTCCCCATTATAAAAAATGAACTTGTTATTAGTAATACATGCTTTTCGAAGCCCCCTAATCTTCCTAATAATAAGCCTCCTGCTAGCATCCCAAATGCAAAGGAAATTTCCGTAATAGAAATATGCACAGGCGTTCCATTAAAGTGTTCCATGCTTATTAAAGGAAATAGTGCATTGATTGGCATATAAACAAAAGTATATAGTGTTCCTAAGAGTAATAAGGCAAACAATCCTTTGTTTTGTCTCAGAACCACAACTCCTTCTTTCATCTCCCTTATGAAATTTGGTTCTAAACTTTGCACTTGATTACCCAGCTTAGGTATACGTACAATTGCTACCGTAATAGATGCAATCACAGCACCCAATACGTCGATGGCAATAATAGCATTTAAATCCCAAACGGAGTATAAGAGTGCTGCAACTGCCGGACTAACAATATAGCTTATAGACTGCAAAGACTGACTATAGCCTGCGCATTTCGTTAGCTGTTCTTCTGGTACTAAAAGTGGTGTAACCGCATTGAGTGCTGGGGTATGAAAAGCTGTTCCAATGCTACGGATAAACAATACTATCATAATCATCCAGACAGGTAGCTCCATACAGAATGCAACAATAGCAAGCACTGCACCAGCTGCTGCGATAATTAAATCGGCACCAATCATTATCTTCTTCCTATCATGACGATCCACTAGCACACCAATGGCAGGTCCCAAAATCGCATAGGGTAAAAAACCTACTAATGAAGCCATAGACAAGACCATCGCAGATCCTGTTTTTTCTGTAAGGTAAAAAATAATCGCCATTTGCAGGATGGCACTAGTGATTAATGATACTGCTTGCCCTGCCCATATTGCATAAAATTTTCGTTTCCAATTGTTGTATTTTTCCATTTATATTATCTCCTGCATATTATTTTGCTTGAATTTCTATTTTGAATAGCATTCTAGGCAATAAAAAATGCAGGCCAAACCCCACAATGTGGCTTTTGGTCTGCATACATACAATTTGGAAACATTCATATTAAAGACATAGTTAAATAAAGGTATAGTTAAATAACCAATATCCTCACCGTAACTAATGAATGCTCAATATCGTATAAATAAGCACAACAAAAAAGCCTATCATCGGGTATAGATTCTGCTTTTTTTATTGCCAGCTTATCTTAAACGCATTGAGGCTGTCATAGTTTCGGTTCCTCCTACATCTTTGTTTATATCAATTTATAGTATAACACAACAAGATGATATGTTCAATATAAAAGTTATGGAATGAGACTCATACTTCCAATTCGATGCCAGATTTAAAGGATATGACGAAGTTTTCTTCATAGACTGTAACGCTCTGGATTATCTTCCTTAGTAGCAAGCGATTAGCTTTCACAAAATCTTCTGTTTGTAGTTTTAAAAATTCATCAGGATTTTCTAACTCAACCTCAAAATATTTCATTTTACATTCCCTCATTTCATTTATTGATAAATTGAGTTTGCAAAAAAGAGTGGACAATTTTTGTCTACTCTTAACCTTTAAAATAGTTTTTTTTAATCGATTTGAAGTTGCCTAAATTATTACTTATTCGGTAAAATGAAGTATTGCTTTCAACAGATTTCCTTCAACTACACTTCACTTGATTCAAACAAGGTGGGTACATTTCTATTCCCACAAACTCCTTGTCAATGGAAACAAACACGTACCCACAGGGTAAATGGAAATAGAAACTGATAATTTCTAGCTATCACTTCTACTCATTCCAAAAATTTTCTCACTCTGATACTTACCCACCATAAAGCAAAAAGCCTTGCAATCAAGGCTTTCATTATCCCTTTCGTTCAAAGGTTTCTAAGCTTTTACGAGCAGAGCGACACACTCAGCGGTTCGCTATCTCCGTTCTGTCTGCGTGCTAGCACTTGTCAATCACGGACAGCTATCGCATGGGCGGAAGTAAATGCTAATCTTCGTCGTTTTACTCCTTGACTAGCAAACTTACCGCCTCAACATGATGCGTTTGCGGAAAAAGATCCACCGGCTGTACTTTCTTCAATTCATAGCCCAATTCTTGGTAGAGTTTGATATCACGCGCCATGGTCGCGACATTACAAGAGATATAGGCGATGCGGTCAGCTCCTGTTTGGGCACTTGCTTTGATAAAGCTTTCGGTCAAGCCCTTGCGTGGTGGGTCGACCAGGATGGCTGTTGGTTGGATGCCTTCCTTGAGCCAATTTTTCATAGCATTTTCAGCTGTGTCACAGACATAGTGGGCATTGGTGATGCCATTTAGACTAGCATTCTTCTGGCTATTTTCTACTGCTTCGGGGATGACTTCAACACCATAAACTTCCTTGACATGCTTGGCAACTGACAAGCCAATGGTCCCGATTCCGGAGTAGGCATCAATGACCACATCATCTTTACTTAACTCTGCAAAGTCAATGGCTGTCTGATAGAGCTTCTCTGCCATTTCGGTATTGACCTGATAAAAGGCTGGTCCAGAGATTTGGAAATCATTTCCCAACATTTGATCCGTAATATAGTCTTGACCATAAAGCGTACGCCATTCTTTCCCAAAAATGGCATTGGTATTCTGGTCATTGATATTCTGCATAACAGATTTGATGGCTGGGAATTGCTTGAGCAGCTGCTCGATCAACTGGTCCACACGGAAAATCTTGGGACGAGTGGTGACCAAAATGACCATGATTTGTCCAGAATGATGGCCTCGACGAACAACAAGGTTACGAATCAGGCCAGACCGTTCTTTTTCATCATAAGGCTTGAGGTCAAACCGACGAATCAAATCACGAAGCGCCAAGACCACTTGATCAATGACTGGATCTTGGATATAAAAGTCTTCAATCGGCATCAAATCATGAGAGTTCTTCCGAAAGAAGCCTGTTTCGACCTGACCATTTACCCGACGAACAGGGACTTGGGCCTTGTTACGGTATTGGACAGGATGGTCCATTCCCAAGGTCAGGGGTACTTCGATATCAGAGATTCCTGCCATCTTGTAGAGGCTATCCTTGACCTGCTTGGCCTTGAATTTCAGTTGCTCGGGATAAGCCAGGTGCCCCAAGTCGGCGATTCCGCTTCGTAAATAGGCAAGATCAAGCTCTTCATTACGGTGAGGCGATTTTTCTAGGTACTCCTCTACTTTTCCGTAGCCGATCTTTTTGTTGACTTTAAGCACGCGCATGCGGACAACTTCTCCTGGCAGGGCATTCTCCACAAAAAAGACCAGGCCATCGACCTTAGCCACTCCTGCTCCTTCGTGGGTCAAATCGACAATCTCAACGGTTACAATTTCATTTTTCTTTAACATGGTGTTCTATCTTTCTACAAATTAAAAGGGGTGGAGTTCAAAACTCCTATCCCCTTATTATATCATCTCAGTCCCATTTGGTACAATTTCTTTTTATAAGCATCGAAATCGACGAGCAAGCCTTGGCCCCCATACATATCGTAGGCATCGACCCAATCCCCATTTTCTGGGATGGTCACTCGTTCAATTCCTTTTCCAGCACTACCGACTAAGCCAAGTCCATTGGTCAATAGGAAGGAGAAAGGAACATTGGTAGACGTCATGGCAAAGACTTTCCCAAGGGCTTCAGATCCCGTAAAGAGTTTGGTTGGATCCTTGATCTGATGCATGATAGCGGACATGACCTCTTGTTGGCGACGGGTCCGACCAAAGTCTCCTTCATCATCCTTACGGAAACGCGAGTAATTGAGAAGGGTCCGGCCATCCATCCGTTGTTTTCCAACCTTGATGGTTTGCTGCGGAACGACACCGTCTTTCATGTTCAAATCATCTGGTACTTCTACTTCACTGACCTTTTCGCCATCAACCGTTGAAAATTGCGCATTCATCTCGACCCCATTTGGGAAGAGCGTATCGATCGCTGTCGCAAAGGTCTTGAAATCGACCATGGCATAATATTGGATGTCAATGTCAAAGTTGTCTTTGAGCATCTGACGCACCAATTCAGCCCCTTGGTTGTTATTTTGCTCCCCGATGGTGAAGGCCGTATTGAGCTTCTGGTCGTAGTAGCCATCATATTCAGGAATATTTTGCTGGCTGACACCATCGATATGGACCAGTGTATCCCGCATGAAGCTGACCATCTTGATCTTACCTTCTTTGTTATTGACATTAACTACCATGATGGAGTCTGTCCGTGTCTCATCCGATTTCTCACCGATCCGACCATCTGTCCCCAAGATCAGGATATTGACCCCATCTCGCGACTTCTTGCCGTTAAATTTCTCAACGACAGCCGGTTTGGCATCTGGACCTGTCGGCTTGCTGTTGAGGCCTTTTACAAACATGAAGACCATGCCACCGATAATGAGCAAGAAAAAGAGAGCAATCCACTTGAGAATCCGCTTGACGCGGATCTTTTTCCGTGGTTTCTTAGGTATATCGCTCGTCGCAGCAACTACTTTCTTCTTAGACTTTTTGCTACGTGATTGGTAAACAGGGAGATCCCCAATCGGTTCAGCAATCTCACCTTGCACTTCTCCTGTAGCGTCTACCTCAGGTTGAAGGGCTTCTGCTTCCTCATAAGCTCCTTGGCTCTTTTTGAGCAAGTAATTGTATTCTAGTTGTTCTCGTTCATTCAAATAATGAAAATTTGAGTATAAGTACTCTAATCGCTTTCGCTCGTGGTGAGATAGAAAGTTGGATTCGTTACTCATCTTTTCTCCATTCCGTTATCTTTTAAGGTATAGACCTGATACTGACCCAAGACTTTTGTCTGAATGCCCAAACTGTCTAATTCTTGATAGGCAAAGTGCACAAGATCAGGTGCTTCATTTAGGAGGTCAATAATGAAAAAGTATTCTCCTAAAGCTGTTTTTAGGGGGCGACTTTCAATCTTGGTTAAATTGATTCCCCGCCAAGCAAAGGTGGACAACCCCTTATAGAGGGCTCCTGCCAGATTACTTGGCAAGGTTAAAGCCAAGCTAACTTTTTGAAGGACTGGACTTAAAGTTTCTGAAATCAAGGGCTCTTTTGTCCCTAAAACCCAAAAACGTGTGTAGTTGTCCTCGATTTCTTGGATATCTTTGGCCTGGACTTCCAAACCGTACTCACTGGCTGCTGCCAGAGGGGCAATAGCCGCAATCTCCAATTCTGGATGTTCTGCTACATAGCGGGCTGCATAGGCTGTTGAAGCCGTCATTTCCATAGCCACATCTGGATAATGGGCCCTTAGAAAAGCCTTCCCTTGGGCCAAGGCCTGTGGATGCGAATAGACCGTTCGAATAGGCCGATCTTTTCTAGCCACTAAGAGTTGTTGCTTGATGGGATAGACCACTTCTGCAACGGCCTGGATGGTCCCTTGGTGAAAGAGGTAATCGAGGGTCTCATGGACACTGCCTTCAATCGAGTTTTCAACTGGGACGACTGCAAAATCAATTTCTTGATTTTCATAGGCCTTAATGACATCTGTGATCGTTCGATAAGCGACGCGTTCAGAAGTTGGAAAACTATGTATCGCCACATCGTGGGTAAAAGATCCCTTGGGACCAAGATAGCCTACAAGCATCGAATAATCTCCGCAATTTCTTCAGGTGTTTTGTCCTCAACATCCACAATATGGGTAGCAATCTCTTCATACAAGGATAAACGTCCTTCAAAAATCTTTTTGAATTCTTCTTTGGTGTGGTTTAAAAAGAGGGGGCGTTGCATGGTTTTGTCATTTTGAATGCGGCTATACAAAGTTTCAAAATCTACCCGCAGATAAATGTTGTGAGGATTTTTTTCCAAGAGCGCACGGTTATGAGGATTGACGACAATCCCGCCACCAGGGGAAATAATGGCTGCCTCGTTTTCCAATAAACGTTCCAGCATTTCAGCCTCGCGGCGACGAAAGGCAGCTTCTCCTTCCACTGCGAAATAGTCATTGATCGACATGCCGATCTCTTCAACAATTAATTCATCCATATCATGGAATTTTGGATCAAGAATGCGACCAACAGTCGTTTTTCCAGCTCCCATAAAACCAAGTAAAATTTTAGCCATGCAGTAAGGTCTCCAAATCTTCAAAAAAACTAGGGTAACTGGTGTTGATGGCCTCTGCTCGATCCAGCACCACATTTCCATCTCTCACCAATAAGGCAGCAATGGCAGCCATCATCCCAATCCTGTGGTCTCCAAAAGTCTCTAAGTCAGCTCCATGTATGGGAGTCGGACCAGTGATAATCATACCGTCTTCCGTTGGCACGACATTGGCTCCCATAGCATTGAGGCTATCTGCTACGACCTGGATGCGGTCCGTTTCTTTCACACGAAGCTCTTCAGCATCCGCAATCACGGTCTGACCATTTGCTTGTGTCGCTAGTAAAGCAATAATCGGCAATTCATCAATCAAGCGTGGAATCAACTCCCCATCAATCCGAATCCCTTTTAAGGACGAAGTCTTGACAGTGAGACTCGCAGAGATCGCTTTTTCATCACGATCCTCAATGGTGAGATCTCCCCCCATTTCCTGGATCACATCGAGAATCCCTGTCCGCGTTTGGTTGATGCCAACATTTTCAATCTTAATCACACTATCTGGAAGGATGAGTCCAGCCACTAACCAAAAGGCCGCACTGGAAATATCTCCAGGAACAATGACTGTTTGACCTTTGAACTCTTGTCCACCCTGGATGTGGATAGTTTTTCCGTCGACCTGGATCTCCCCACCAAATTGGCGAATCATATCCTCCGTATGGTCACGTGTCTTTTCCTTCTCGATAATCGTCGATTTACCCTCAGCCTGTAGAGCAGCAAAGATAAGAGCCGACTTGACTTGAGCCGATGCGACTGGCAAACGGTAATGAATCGGTTGTAGCTGATGGGTTCCTTTTTCATGCAAAGGCGGGCAATCACGCTCTCCCTGGCCAGCAATTTCTACTCCCATTTGACGCAGTGGAATCGCTACACGATCCATAGGCCGTTTGGAAAGACTATCGTCTCCGACCATGGTCACTGAAAAATCCTGGCCCGCTAGGACACCTGATATCAAACGAATAGAAGTCCCTGAATTACCCATATCAAGGGGAGCTGACGGAGCTTGAAGGCCTTGAAAGCCTACTCCTTGAATCCGAATCACATCCCCGTCATCCTGGATGGAGACTCCTAAATCTCGAAACACCTGGATGGTAGAAAGCACATCTTCGCCTCGCAAGATATCATAGACCTTGGTTTCGCCCTTTGCAAGACTTCCAAAAATAATGGATCGGTGACTGATGGATTTGTCACCAGGGACACGAATGGTTCCCTTTAGACCCTTGCTATTGGTTCTTAATTTCATTGCCATCTCCAGAGTGTTTTTCCACATATTCTATCATAAATAGGACATGAATTCAATTTTTGATCAAAAACTTGGAACAAAAAACGAATGTTTCCTAGCATTTTTTGAGCTTCTTTTGATCTAGTGGCGAACGAAAATACCAGAGTCGAAATTACAACTCTGGTAGTCTTTCTATTTGTATAAATCTTGAATAGGTTCAAAAATAATCTTTTCGAGATCCGCAAGATAAATAGATAATTGTTGTTGTTTGGTGAAAAATTCATTCACAATTGGACTTGCTTGGATCTTCTCCATATAGTCTTTCATTTCTTGTTGCACAGCTTCTGTTGGAAGTTGACCGGATTGCATCAAGCCTTGCAGTTGATTTTGAAAAGCGACGTATTCGTCAAACAAGGTTTTCGCTTCTGGATTTGCCTCGATCGCTTGCTTGCTTTCTACGACAGCCTTGTATTCAGGAAGGTCTCGAAGGGTCCGAGAGAGTTCATTTGCTACATCATAAATATTTGCCATTTTATGGGCTCCTTTACTGATAAGATACTTCTATTATACTGCTTTTCCCTCAATATTCCTAAAATGAAGTAGGCATTTTGATGCAAATCCTTCTGTAGACCTATCGAGCAAGGACGGTATAAGAGGTCGCCCGGCTGATCAAGGTTTGAGCCCGCTCTTGATCCTCTGCATTTTTAAAGGTCAGCTGCAAAATCCCGTGGATATCTTCACGATTTTCTTCATTGATGTGAATATTGACCAATGAAATCCCTTGTAGAATTTGCAGAATCTCAAGAATGACGCCTTCCTGATCGGGAACATCGATAAAAAGATCATAGGCACTATCGCGTCCAGCACGCTGATGGATCTGCATTTCTTTTCGGTGCTTGCGCCCTTCTTGGAAAAAGGACCAAATGGCCTCTTCGTTATCTGCTTGGATGGTCTCGGCCACTTGATCCAAACGCTCTTTGAAATCTGCAATCCGCTCTAATATCGCTTGAGGGTTGGACAAGAGAATAGAAGTCCACATGCCTGGCTCACTTTCCGCAATCCGTGTCATATCCCGAAAGCCTCCAGCCGCAAAACGGCGGGTCATTTCATGCTCTTCCCCATAAGCTACGGCCTGCTCAACCAGTGTCGAGGCTAAAATATGAGGAAAATGGCTGATCTGGGAAGTCACCCGATCGTGTTCCTCGGCATCGATTTCAATAAATCGAGATCCCAATCCACTCAGAAGCTCTTTCAACTCTTCCATGGCACCCCCTATGGTCAAGCTGGAAGGGGTAAAAATATAATAAGCGTTCTCAAATAAGGTGGCATCTGCTGCTACAGCACCTGTCTTATGACTACCAGCCATGGGGTGTCCTCCCACAAAGCGTACATCCTTATCTGTAAACACTTTTTCAGCTTGTGCGACAATTTCTGCCTTGGTAGATCCTGCATCTGTCACCAGTACCCGGTCTTTCAAATTCAAGCTAGCTAAGGTTTCTAAGTAAGACTTGGTTTGCTTGATGGGAAGGGCCAAAATAATGATATCTGCTAAAGGGGCAAAGGCTGCGAAATCATCCGTCACCTGATCCACCATTCCTCTTTCAAGGGCGATGGTTCGAGAGGCTTCACTACGATTGTAACCAAGAACGGTCACATTTGAGTGGGCCCTTTTAATCCCTAGCGCGAGGGATGCACCAATCAAGCCCAACCCTGCTATATAAACAACTTTCTTCTCCAAAGGAAAACTCTTTCTCTTAAAAATTCTTCGTAAATTCCCGGTGCTTGGCAACAGCTTCTTTCAATTCTTCCAAGTTATCGGATGAGAATTTTTCAAGCACTTCTGTCGCAAGAACCGTTGCGACCACTGCTTCCATTACCACTCCTGCAGCGGGTAGAGCCGTTGGGTCGCTGCGCTCAACCGTTGCCTTATAGGGCTCATGGGTTTCAATATCCACACTCATCAAAGGTTTGTAGAGGGTCGGAATAGGCTTCATGACGCCACGAACCAGAATGGGCTCACCATTGGTCATGCCCCCTTCAAAACCACCAAGATTATTGGTGCGACGGGTATAGCCAGTGTCCTGAGACCAGATGATCTCATCCATGACTTGACTACCTTTTAGGCGACCTGCGTCAAAACCAAGACCAAACTCAACACCCTTAAAGGCATTGATAGAGACCACTCCTTGAGCGATTTTGGCATCCAATTTCTTGTCCCATTGCACATAAGATCCTAGTCCAACAGGCACACCACCAACCAAGGTTTCCACAATTCCCCCGATGGTATCGCCATCTTTTTTCACTTGGTCAATGTAGGCCTTAACAGCTTCTTCTTGTTCTGGTACAACGATCGAAACTTCCGACTGACCTGCCTTTTCCTTGATTTCTGAAACAGTTAGATTCTCGGGAATTGCAATCTCGATTCCCCCAAAATTAACAATGTGGCTGGCTACTTCAAGGCCGATCTCTTCTAAAATCCGTTTAGCAACTGCACCAACGGCTACACGCATGGTCGTCTCACGGGCAGAAGAACGTTCGAGCGAATTACGAAGATCGTCAAAACGGTATTTCATCCCTCCGACTAGATCGGCATGACCAGGACGTGGCTTGGTGATCTTACGCAGATTTTTCTTTTTCTCTTCGACCGGTGCTACATTCATGATCTCCAGCCATTTTTGGTGATCCAGATTGGTCACGTTCAGAGTAATCGGACCTCCCATGGTCAAGCCATGACGGACCCCTGATGTGATCTCGACCCGGTCACTCTCAATTTTCATCCGAGCACCTCGACCATAGCCACCTTGTCGACGTTTGAGCTCTTTATTAATATCCTCTTCAGATAAAGGAAGGCCGGCCGGAACCCCCTCGATGATGGCTGTTAATCGAGGCCCATGGGACTCTCCTGCTGTTAAATATCTCATACAACCTTATTCCTTTCTTTCTAAAAAGTCCTTCATTTCTTGAAGAGGGATTTGATGAATCGCTGCTTGCCCCAACTCTGGAACAATTACTAATTTCAAGTTCGTCCCACGCGCCTTTTTGTCATGGGTCAAGGCTTGATAAAGGGCTTCTTTATCCCAGTTCTCATAGGTCACCGGAAGGCCAAATTTCCGGCACATTTCTTCGATTTGTTGGCTGATTCCTTTTGGCATCAAGCCCTTTTCTTCTGCAACTCGGGAGAGCTGCACCATGCCCATACTGACAGCTTCTCCATGCATAACTTGACCATAACCAGCTGTCGCTTCAATGGCATGCCCGATGGTATGACCAAAATTGAGATACAGTCGAATGCCATTGTCCAGCTCGTCTGCCACCACATGGTCTCGCTTCACCAGGCAAGAATGGGAAATGATGCTCTCTGCATGCTCTAAAATACTCTCGATGGAACCATCCATGGCTTCCAATTCTTCCCAAAGTTCCGTATCTTGGATGAGGCCGTACTTGATGACTTCGCCCATCCCCTCGATCAATTCACGTTGCCCTAAAGTGCTCAACACTTCAGGATCAATAAACACACCATCTGGTTGAGCAAAGGTCCCTACCATGTTTTTAGCAAGTGCTGTGTTGACTCCTGTTTTTCCTCCGATAGAGGAGTCCACCTGTGCGGTCAAGCTAGTCGGGATCTGAACAAAGGAAATTCCTCGCATATAGGTCGAGGCAGCAAAACCAGCCAAATCACCAACTACGCCACCCCCAAGAGCGACGATACCATCACTGCGCGTCATGCCCTGGGTAGCTAGAAAGTCATAGACTTTTGAAACAGTGGTTAGATTCTTACTGGCTTCTCCTTGAAGAAACTCAAAGCGCACCACTTGAAAACCAGCTTTCTCAAGGCTCTTCTCTACGATAGAGGCATATAGCTTAGCCACGCGGTTATCGGAAATAATGGCGACTTTTTTATCGCCCCAAAGAGTGCGCAACCAGTCTCCAACCTGGTTGAGACCACCTCTTTCAATCACAATATCATAGGAATGTCCTGGAATAGGTACCGATACGTTCATAGGAATCTCCTTCGCGTTTTTCTTTGATTCTATCTTATCATGAAATAGGGCACATGTCTCAATCAAAATGAAAAAGAGACTAGAGCAAGACTGTTTTTTTTTAAAATCAGGTCTTGTTCTAATCTCATAAAGCTTTTTCAATAGGAAAAGGTAAACCCCTCTCTTAGTCACATACAAATTGGCGATATTCTGTTGTCAATGCTTCCCATACAGACTCTGTAGGAAATACTTTCCCAGTCATTAATTCAAAGGCTGCTTCAGCTTGATAAAAGAGCATTCCCAGCCCATTTACCCTCTGGTTTCCTTGATTCACTGCTAATTGCAGAAAGGGGGGCACTGCCGGATAGTAAGCCATCTCTACGATTAAGGCCTGTGGGGGAAAGGTCAAGTGACTCGCTATCGGAAGAGACTGACCATCCATCCCAACACCAGTCGCATTTAAGATGAGATCGGCTTGATTAAAGGAGCTTTGAACGTCTTCATCTTTCTCAATCGCATACAATTCTATCAAGAAATCAAAGCCTTCTTCAATCAACTGAACTATTGAACGATAATGAACCAATCTTTCCTCTCTCACAAAGACAAGGATACGTTTTACACCTAGATGAATCGCCTGTGCAATAATCGCTAAAGCTGCACCACCTGCACCTAAGAGAACCATTGTTTTTCCCTTAATAGAGAAAGCAGGAGGTAAACTACGAAAGAAACCAATCCCATCCGTATTATAGCCTTTAAGTTTACCATCGCGGTGAACGATAGTATTGACAGAACCGATCTTTCGGGCCATCTCATCCACTTCATCTAAGTAAGGAAAGACCTTCTGCTTGTAGGGCATGGAGATATTGGCCCCAATCATATCCAACTTACGAATTTGGCTGATGGTGCTTTCTAAGTCTTCTTCAGCAATATCCCAAGCTAGATAAGCAGCATTGGTCGCTGTTAATTCATAGGCTAGATTATGAATGAAAGGAGAGATACTATGACGAATGGGATGGGCAATGACAGCTGCCATCCGAGTATATCCGTCAATCTTCATTTAATAACTCCCGAATTCTTCTCATATTTTCAAGAGGAATTTGACCTGGGGCACTTTCATCTCCAACTCTAGCATAAGACCAGGAAGAACCTGTCAAATCAGCTGTCAAGCGCGAAATCTTCCCGACCTTGCCCATGGAAATCGTTACATATTCTTGCTCAGGGTTCAGTGTCTTGAAACCACGCGTATAATTCATCAAGTCAAGAACATCTTGTTCATTGTGGGCCATGACAGATACTTTGACTAATTTTGGAGAAAAGCTGGTCAATTCCGATAAGATCTCCATCATATTTTCCGGAGTTTCTTGGAAGTTATGGTAGCTGAGAACAAGATTTGAAAATTCCAACATCTCTTCAAAGACTTCACGGTGACTATAATACTCGAAATCGATATAATCCGGATGATAGATGGATTGAATATCTTTCAGGATTCCAACATATTCCTCGTTGGTCAGCTCCATCTCTCCCCCTTCAGCTCGAGTCCGCAAGGTGAATAAAATCTCGCGTCCAGCAAATTTTTCAAAAACTGCAGGAGCAACAGTTAAGATCTCGCTTTTTTCTAAAAAGTCCGCACGCCACTCAATAACATCTGCATCCTCGTAACGCGAACTATCTAGTTGTTGCGCCTCTTCTAAGGAGCGAGGCATAATCGAAACAACTAACTTCATACATCCACCCTAATCGTAAATACTTTTAAGTAATTACTACTTTCTTCTTTCTTGTTCCATCGAAAATCTCCCGGAAGGCCGTATTCCGCTACATAGCGATGCTTACGTCCTTGAAATCCCTTTTCGATTTGTTTTTTAAATTTATCTTTGGTCACATTTGCCGCATTGGTACTGAGAATCAAGGTCCCACCTGGATTTAAAATCTCGAGGGCCTCGCTCACCAACCGATGATAGTCTTTAGCGACTGAAAAGGTCCGTTTTTTATTTCGCGCAAAGCTAGGCGGATCGAGTACGATCACATCATAGCTTAGGTCATGGCGTTTGGCATATTTGTAATAGTCAAAGACATCCATCACGACAAAACGATGAGCATCCAGCGCCAAGCCATTTGCCACAAAATGCGCTTCTGATAATTCTCTACTTCTCTTAGCCAGATCGACCGAAGTTGTCTCAACTGCTCCACCCATTGCCGCAGCAACAGAAAAGGCCGCCGTATAAGAGAACATATTGAGCAAGGACTGTCCTGCTGCTATGCCATCGACCAAGCTACCTCGGACTTCATGTTGATCCAAAAAGATCCCCGTCATCAAGCCATCATTGAGAAAGACTTGGTAAGAGACCCCATTTTCAAGAATCAAAAATTCTTGCGGAGCTTCTTCTCCATAGACATGAGCCGATTCATAGTCCAAACCTTTAAAGCGAATCTTTTCATAGCCACCTCGGACTTCTGAAAAAGCTTCTTGAAAGGCTGCTAGAATGGTTTCCTTGATCTGAAATACGAAAGAATTGTACCAAGAAAAGACAACAAACTCACCATACAAGTCAACCGTGAAGCCACCAAAACCATCTCCCTCTTGGTTAAAAAGACGAAAGGCTGTCGTCGTTTCATCCGCATAATAAGAACGACGGTATTGCTTGGCTTTGATGAAAAGCTTTTTAAAAAAGTCTTGATCAAAAGCGACCAACTCTTGTGAAACAAACCATCCAATCCCTTTATTTTGTTCAGATAAGTATCCGACCCCGAGGGATTGTCCATCTCCTGAAAGCAATTGAACCGCTTGATCAAAAGCGGGAAGTGAGTCAAAATCTTGCTTTTCAAGAAGAGATTGTCCTTGTTTAATTTTTGTTGCGACTTGGCGACTGACCGTGAGTTTTTTCATACCCTCTATTATAGCAAAAGTCTGTGTTTTTCACAAAGAGAGGCTTTATTTACTGGAACTTTTTTTACCGTTTTATCCTAGCTTTCATCATTTAGCTTCAAATGATATAAAATGCCGGATCTTTCCTATTTCTTTCCTCTCCTTTACAGTCATTTTTTTCTTTCTCCATAAAATTGTGGTATACTTGTATATGAAAATTTTTAGGAAATAAGACAAGGAAGTAACATTTTGTGAAAAAAATTACGAATTCGATACTCAATTTCATGAGTACCAGACTAGGATTTGTCTTGACCCTTCTGTTGCTCTACTGGTTCAAAACCATGTGGGCCTATTCAGTTGATTTTAATTTAGACATTCAGGGACCGTATCAGATTTTTCTAGCAGTGATCAACCCATTGCCGATCAGTCTGCTCTTCATTGGTCTTGCACTTTATATCAAACGAACCAAGCTCTTTTATAGTTTGGCCTTTGGGATCTACCTTCTCTTATTTATTTGGTTGATTTCCAACTCCATCTATTATCGAGAGTTTACAGACTTCGTAACGGTCAATACCATGTTGGCTTCCAGCAAGGTTTCTGCCGGTCTCGGAGCTGCTGCTTTAGAATTGTTCCGCCCTTGGGATGTGATCTACATTCTAGATTTCCCTATTCTCGCTTTCTTCTTCTTTAAGAAATGGATTCGAATGGACAATCGTCCCTTCAATAAACGCGCTAGTTTTGCTGTTACCTCTTTATCGGCTATGCTCTTTTCGGCCAACCTTTTCCTTGCAGAAATTGACCGACCTGAGCTCTTGACTCGTGGATTCTCAAACTACTATGTCGTTCGTGCCCTAGGATTACCAGCCTTTCTGGGTTACAGTGCTAATCAGACCTATGCTGCCAACAAAGAACGTTCCAAAGCCTCCGAAGCAGATTTAAAACCGGTGGAAGAATATATCCAACAGCATTATGCCAAGCCTAATCCTGAGTACTTTGGAATGGCCAAAGGCCGTAATGTCATCTACATTCACTTGGAAAGTTTCCAACAATTCTTGATCGATTACAAGTTGAAAGTAGATGATAAAGAATACGAAGTAACACCATTCTTAAATTCACTTTACCACTCGAAGGAAACCTTTGCCTTTTCAAACGTCTTTAACCAAGTCAAGGCAGGAAAAACGTCTGATGCTGAAACCATGATTGAAACAGGCCTCTTCGGACTCAACCAAGGTTCCTTTATGGTGAACTATGGTGGAACCAATACCCAACAGGCTGCACCATTTATTCTTTCAAAAAATGGTTACAACTCGAGCGCTGTTTTCCACGGGAATGCTGGAAGTTTCTGGAACCGGAATACTGCCTATAAACAATGGGGCTACAATTACTTCTTTGATGCTAGCTACTTCACCAAACAAAACAGCAGCAATTCCTTCCAGTATGGTCTTAATGACAAATACATGCTCAAGGATTCCATTAAATACCTTGAAAGATTGCAACAACCTTTCTATACTAAGTTCATTACGGTTTCCAACCACTATCCTTATACGACCAGTTTGTCAGGAGATGATCTTGGCTTCCCTCTAGCTAAGACACAGGACGAAACCATCAATGGCTATTTTGCGACCGCTAACTACCTAGATTCTTCGATCAAGGCCTTCTTTGATTACCTGAAAGAATCTGGTCTTTACAAAAATTCCATCATCGTTCTCTATGGGGACCACTACGGAATTTCAAACTCCCGCAACCCAGCTCTTGCTCCTCTACTTGGTAAGAACTCTGAAACGTGGTCAAGCTATGACAACGCCATGTTGCAACGCGTACCTTATATGGTAGTCATTCCAGGTATGGATAAGGGTGGCATCATTGATACCTATGGTGGCGAAATTGATATGCTCCCAACCTTGGAACATTTGCTAGGCATTGAATCCAACAAATTCCTCCAAGTTGGTCAAGATATGCTCTCACCAGATCATGATCAAATCGTCGCCTTCCGCTCTGCTAACTACTTTGTAACTCCAGAGTATACGAGCTATAGTGGCCGGACCTATTACACCAAAACAGGTGAGGAAATCACGAACCCAGACGAAAAAACCAAGGAAGAACTGGACAAGATTAGGGAAGCTGCTAACCTTCAATTAAAGATTAGCGATAGCATCCAGACCGGTGATCTCCTTCGCTTCTTCAAGGGCAATGATCTTGGAAAAGTCAATCCAGAAGATTATTCCTACACCAATTCCTTCAAGGCATTGAAGAAGATTGAAAAGGAAAAAGGTGATAAATCAACCAGCCTTTATAACCAACGTGGCAACCAGTCCACCGTTGATCTCTTCAAGGCACCAACTTATAAAGAATTGCACCCAGAAGACGATAGTTCTTCCTCAACAGAGACCAGTAGCAGTTCTTCTAAATAAAAAGAATCCCTGAGTTTTTAAACTCAGGGATTTTGTGATTTCTTTAAAAAGAACTTAATCTAGGACTTCAAAAACAGAAGCTGTTAAATTCTCCACGTAGAATGGTCGTTTATGACGACTATTCCCAACCATCAATGTCAATTTATTTGAATTTTGGAGGTAATATGGAAGTCCGCTGGCGTTGAAGATGACCAAGTACTTCTTGTCTCCTGTTAATTCATAGATGACAAGGCCACTGGTATCAGTTGCAGATTGAATAAAGACTTGTTGGTAGATTTTATCATAGCTTTCAAGCCCTAAGACAGGAAGACTTGTCTTCAAGGCGATCAAACTTCGGATATAGGCAATTGATTCCTTGTTCTGACTGACCAGATCCCAGTTGACCTGATTCACAAAATCTGGAGCATTGTAGGAATTCATGGCCCGTTCACGATCCAAAGGGGTGATTTCTCCATCAGGACCTGTCGCTACCAATTTAGTCCGCATGAACTCTTGACCCAATTGCATGAAGGTCATACCCTGAAAGAGCAGATTCATGGCTGTAGCCAACTCTGAGCGCTTGACCAAGCCTGCTACTTCTTCATTCGGATGAAGGGTCTGAAGCAAGTCAAAGAGATTATAATTATCGTGAGCTTCCACATAATTCAAGACCTGATTCGGACTTAAATAATTGCCAAGCTCTGCACTACCTAGAACAGCACGGGCAACGATATTCTCCGTCGATTTTCGGCTGACAAAGCCACGTTTGATGGAACCATAAACCTCAGCCCCTTTGATGGCATCGCGCTCCGTGTCGTTAAAGAATCCAATACGTGGCAATTGCGCCGCATTGTCTTTCTTAGCCTTATCCTCTGGTGCGAGACCGGTTCCCATGTCCCAACCTTCTCCATAAAGGAGAATGCGAGGATCCAGAGCATCCATCGCCTCCCGAATAGCATTCATTGTCGTCACATCATGAATGCCCATCAAATCAAAGCGGAAACCATCGATCTGGTACTCTTTTACCCAGTGCGTGAGGGAATCAATCATGTACTTGCGGTACATTTCATGCTCACTTGCCGTCTCATTACCGACACCTGTCCCATTTTGGAAGCGCCCATCTGGCTCCATCCGGTAATAATAATCCGGAACTGTATTTTGGAAAGGACCATTCTCAGTTGAGTAGGTATGATTGTAGATCACATCTATGACTACAGAAATCCCAGCTTCATGATAAGCCCGGATCATCGTTTTAAGCTCTTTCATGGTTTGTTTGGGATTGGATGGATCCGTTGAAAAACTGGTTTCTGGTGCAGAATGATTCTGAACGTCGTAACCCCAATTGTAGGTTACACGACCTTCTTCATCGTACTGTTTATAGCGATCAGATATCGGCTGCAATTGCACGACATTGACCCCTAACTGACGGATATAATCAAAGGCAGTCGAATCGCCATGGCTATTGACGGTTCCTTTTTGGCAAGCCCCCAGATAGGTCCCACGCAAAGACTCGTCCACACCTGATGTCGGTGACTTGGTCAAATCCCGAAGGTGCATCTCATAGATCACTGCTTGACAAGGATTATCCAGGCGCCAGGGAGTCGCATCGGCGCCTTTTTTAGTGCCCCAATCAAACTGACGATCTGCTCTTGAGAGAATGGCTGAGCGCATTCCATCGGCTGTCGTTGCAATGCTATAAGGATCGCGCGTCACTTGAGTCTGGTGTTCAAAATACACACGATATTGATAAGCCATGCCACTTAAATTTCCTAGAAAATCTAGAATCCAAACACCTTGCGTGTTTTCTGGGTGGTAGCTAGACTCTTGTTTGCCACGCGTCATCGGGATACTCTTCCAGATAGGCGCATCCAGCTCGGTTGATTGATAGAGCAACAATTCAACTTTCTTAGCAGTAGGAGCCCACAGTTTAAAGCAATGCTCCCCTTCTTCCTCCCGATGACCGAGCCATCCTTGATACGCCCATTTAGCATCAAACTCTCTAGGACGCATTGCCATATCGTAGGCATGAGGCTGGCGATGGCTGTATGCATGACTCGTCAAAGCAGCTTGCAAAGAATAATAGACAGTATCGTCCCCATCGAGAATCCAAACTTCTCGAACATGCCCTTCTGGTAAGAGTTCGATTTCAAAATCACGGGTTTTGGTGAGCCAATCTCCTTCTTTAACCAAGACATGACCCCGGCTCAAGGCATCCTCACTCTCGTATACCAGATTTCCCTCTACTCCAAAATAATCCAACTTGGAGAAAGAGACTGATTTTCCTTCTACTTGATCCTGCCATTGCCACATATCATAGGCAAAATAATTTCCTTTTTGCTTATGAAAATGAAGCTTTACATGGTATTGTCGCATAACATTTTCCTATTTCCAATTTGATACCGAAGGAACCATTCGCTCGTGAAACACGTATATGGTTCCAACTATTTGTTTTTATTCTTCAGATGTATGAACCAATGCATCGTTGTTGATTTCATCAATATTCGCAAAGAATTCCAAGTGATTATGAAAGACTTCCAATTCAACTGGAGTATCTCCCCCATATTCGCCATCTAGATTGATGCGGAATGGTTGAGCATTTTTCCCTAACATTTCGATCGACAACTTCTTGGTCTTGAGATATTCTACATTTTCATCGTGCACATGCTTGCCTCCATTAATGGCCTGAATCATCAAGGACAACATGTTAAAGAGCTTAGCAGTTTTTACGATAATCAAGGTGAAGTTTCCATCATCGAGCTTAGCATCTGGTGCGACACTTTCAAAGCCAGCAATAGAGTTGGTCAAAGCCACAAAAATCATCGAAGCTGGACCTTCAAAAACGCCATTATCGTGTTCGATCCGTACCTTACGAGCCTTGTTCCTCGGCAACATTTTAGCTGCTTCAGCTACATAAGCAAAGTAACCCAGGCGAGATTTGACACTACTTGGGACACTGAAGGTCAATTCTGTCATGGTCCCTGCTGCAGCAATATTGATGAAATACTTGCTGCCATAGGCACGACCAATATCCATCTGAATGGTTTGATTCTTTTCGATAATGCGAGCAGCCGCCACAGGATCTCCCATCGGGATCTTCAAGGCACGCGCATAGTCATTGGTGGTACCGGTCGGAATAAAGGCCATCTGCGGACGATTTTCCAGACCTGCGACCCCATTGACCACTTCGTTAATCGTACCATCTCCACCAGCGGCAATGATTAAATCAAAGCCTGCTTTAGCGGCTCTTTCTGCTTCATTTTGAGCAGAAAATGGTTCTGGAGTCGTTTGATAAGCGCTGGTTTCATAGCCCACGTCTTCAAGTACGTCCAAGACTTCCGCAATATTTTTCTTGATAATTTCTTGCCCAGAGGTCGGATTATAAATTAAACGGGCTTTTTTGATTCGTTCTACCATAAAGATCCTCTACAAACTTTCAAGCCAGGCCTCATCTTCTACCTGGATTCCTAATTCTTGTGCTTTGGTTAATTTGCTACCAGCGTCACTACCTGCAACGACCAAATCTGTTTTTTTGGAAACCGATCCAGTTACCTTAGCGCCCAGACTTTCTAATTTCGCCTTGGCTTCTGAACGTGTGAGTCGCTCTAGCTTCCCTGTCAAGACGACTGTCATTCCTGATAGGGCAGCATCAGCAGCGACTTTTTCACCAAGATAGGCCATATTGACGCCAGCTTCTTTAAGCTCTTGCAAGAGGCGCTTGGATCCTTCTTGCGCGAAATAACGCTTGAGGCTTTCAGCCACGACCATACCGAGACTATCAATGCTGGCAATCCGTTCTGGATCAGCTGTAGCCAATTGATCGAGGTCATGGAATTCTTGGAGCAAGATTTGACTAACCTTGCTACCGACATGGCGGATCCCCAAACCAAAGAGTAACTTCTCAGCTGAATTCTCTTTTGAAGCTTGAATGGCTTCATGGAGTTTTTCAGCAGATTTTTCTTTAAAGCCTTCCAAGGTCAATAGGTCCTCGACTGTCAGACGATAGATCCCAGCTACATCCTCTACCAACTGAGCTGCAAAGAGTTTCTCTACAACAGCTGGACCCAAGCCTGTGATATTCATAGCATCCCGACTGGCAAAGTGGTTCAATCCTTCCTTGATCTGCGCTGGACAGAGTGGATTGATACAGCGAAGGGCCACCTCATCCTCAAAATGAAGCAACTCACTCTGGCAGCTCGGACAATGAGTTGGAATAGCTAATGCTTGATCAGATACCCGTTTATCTTTGACGACACGCAAGACCGCAGGAATGATATCACCCGCCTTGTAGACGATGACGGTATCATCCTGATGAATATCTTTTTCAGCAATATAGTCCACATTGTGCAAGGTTGCCCGACTAACGGTAGTTCCTGCTAGCTGGACTGGCGTTAGATTGGCAGTTGGGGTCACAACTCCGGTCCGGCCAACCGTCCAATCCACCGATAAGATTTTCGCTTCTTTTTCTTCAGCTGGAAACTTATAGGCGACAGCCCACTTAGGGGCTTTTACGGTAAAACCTAGTTCTTCTTGAACAGCTAGGTCATTGACCTTGATGACGATCCCATCGATATCGTAGGGAAGATCCTCTCGAAGCTGAGCTACTTTTTGGATAAAGTCCCAAATTTGTTCCATATCCTCAGCCAGCACCCGCTCTTGGTTCACGACAAACCCTAAGCGGGCTAATTTCTCAAGCACGCCTTCCTGACTGCTTTGATCCGTCGGGCTCACTTCTTGATACAAGAAGGTCGCGAGATTTCGCTTGGCCACGATTTTCGTATCCAATTGGCGAAGCGTTCCTGCAGCAGCATTTCGTGGATTAGCAAACTCCGGCTCGCCGTTTTCTTGACGGATCTGATTGACCCGATCAAAGGAAGCCCGTGGCATATAGCACTCGCCTCGAACCGTGATGTTCACTGGCTCTGGTAACACCAAAGGAATATCCTTGACCCGCTTGAGGTTCTCTGTAATATCCTCACCGACAGAACCATCCCCACGTGTCGCCCCCGTTACGAGGACTCCATTTTCATAGGTGAGGGAAATGGACAAGCCATCGATCTTCAGCTCACATACATAGCTAACCGAAGGAAATTCCTTACGAACACGCTGATCAAAGGCTTCTAATTCTTCACGCGAAAAAGCATCCTGCAAACTATAAAGGGGATACTGGTGCTGGTATTTGGTAAAGCCTTTTAAAACCACCCCACCTACACGGTGAGTTGGACTCTCTGGTAAGATCTCATCAGGATGAGCGGTTTCTAGTTCCACCAACTCCCGATATAATTGATCATATTCACTATCTGAAACAGATGGAGCGTCTTTTGTGTAATACTCGTAAGCATATCGATTGAGTAATTCCACTAATTCTTTCATTCTGGTTTTCATGTTCTTATTTTATCATAAAATCTTAATTTAGCCTTGAATTTACTGCATTCTTAGCATTAAAAAAAGGAGCCAAAGCTCCCTTTTCTTATTTTGTAAAATCGATCCGTTTAGAAAGTTGATTGATCACAATCGCTCCAAAAATCAAGGATGCGAATTCACCCAATCCCATAGTCAACCAGTTATAGAAGAATGGTTGGCCTTGAAGGTAGTATAGTTCCAAGGCAATCGTAAACATGGAGATGGAAAAGAAAATCGCAAACAAGAAATGGTCCAAGCGAATAAGACCGTCAAACAAGAACTTGTTTTTGAATCGACCAAATAGAATGAGTCCAAGTCCTAAGAAGACAAAGGTTGAACCTCCACCGACAAAGACATCGATCCATCCAAAACTAAATAAGTTAGCAATCATACAACCAAGCGTCACCGCAATCAAGTACTTCTTATTGTAAAAAGCTAAGAAATTCATCATTTCCGAAACACGGAATTGATAGCCATAGTAGGCCATAGCGTTGAGAGGTGGGGTAATGGTCAATACGATATAAATCGCAGCAACAATGGCAATTTGTGCCATATCACGAGCAGTTAACTGTTTCATTTATTCTCCTTTAGCGGTTTTCCCGCGTGTAATATGCTTGGCGAAAGGATCTTAAGCACCAAGGGTTGAAGGTTTGATTTCTTCAACCTTTCAAGTATAGCATATTTTGAGCTTTTATGGTAGACTGAATTTATGAAAACACTAATTAAAAAATTTTTTGATAATGAGATTTTATCCTATCTCTTTTTTGGGGTTGCCACAACCATTGTTTCCGTCGGAACCCGCCTCTTCATCTATCAAGTGTCTCGTGATGAACGATTAGCGACCGCGATTGGAAACATTGCTGGGATCCTCTTTGCCTTTGCAACCAATGATACCATTGTCTTTAAACAAGAAAGAAAGGGCTGGTTTCAGCGCTTGATCCGATTTGCAATTGCGCGCTCTGGGACCTTTGTACTGGACATGGCCTTGACTGAGATTTTTGTCAAGCAATTCCCAGGAATTATCGGGCAATTTGTCAACAATAACAAGAGTCAAATCAATCTGATTGAAACCCTCTTTGCACAAGTGGCCATTGTGGTCCTCAATTACGTCTTTAGTAAACTCTTTGTCTTTAAAAACAAAAATGAGGCTTGAAACGATTGTTTCAAGCTTTATTCTTTTAAACTTCTATACTTGCATGCTCTGCACTTAATTGATAGATGGTGCCTTCAACCCCAAAATAATCCTTGGCTAGATCTTTCAATTCCTGCATGGCTGTTTGGGCTCGTTTGGCCTGCTCCTCGTTGATGGCTTCAATGACCAAAATAGCGTCCTTGGTATCTTCAGTTAGCATGGTTCTTTGAGCCTCACGCCAATTCAAACAACGGCAAACGGCGCCTTCTTGGTCGTAGTAGATAATCTCCCCTTCCAAAGCTGGAGCATCTTCTTCAGCACCTAATGGAAAGAAAGGTTCGCCTCCTTTCGCTTGTCCTAGAGAGAGTCCACCCACCAATTTATCTATATCTTCTCCCCCACAAGGAAGGGCATAAGCCATAGAAACACTATTGTAAAGATCCACCAAAGGATTAATCTGATAGAATTCACGTCCCTGGTGAACCCGTTTTAAGAGTGCCTCGATTGAAGATCGGGCTCCTTTTTTTGTTTTAAACTTGCTAAAAGCTTGGCGCCACTCTTGAACGAACTCACTCTGGGTATAGTTTTCTTCATCAATAAATTCCCATGCTCTCTTGGTACCCTTGTCCAACAATTCTTTGAAATAAGGATCCTTGGCTTCATCTACTGTATTATCAATGCCATACAAGGACATCACTGTAATGCTAGCTGTTGGAAATAAATCCCAAAATGCTTGATCGACTGTCACTTTCATTGCTTTACCTCACTGTAATTTCTTTTTTGACCTTTTTTGACTAGCTCCCAATCCAAGGTGATATTCTCTCGAACTCGGATGAGATACTCCTCTAACTGTGCGACTTCTTCTTTGGAAAATCCTTTTAAGGCAGTTGTCTCAGAGTAAAGATGCTCCCCTAAAATGAAGGGGTAAATCTGCTTACCTTTTTCAGTTAATTCCCATTCCTTGATTTTAAGGTTTTCACCCCTTGGACGCTGTTGAATCAAGCCTCGTTCTTCTAGTTTTTTTACAGACCTTGCAACGGTGGATCGATCTACTTTCAAGACTTCAGAGAGTTCTTCCTGAATCATTCCAGGTTGCTCGGCAATTCGCACCAAGTAGAGGTATTGACCACGCGCCAGATCCAAATCTCGGAATTCAATATTTGCTATAGAATCCAGTGCTCTCGCAATGATTCCAATCTCACGCAAAATACTCATCTTACTCCTCCTTTCCTATTGACAATAGCATAACACATTTTTATTGCAAATGCAATAAAAATAGATAACAAAAAAGAGGCTGGGACAAAAGTCCTAGCCTCTCAATTATTTTTGAATTGTCGAGCAAGACGCAGTGGTTGAGTGGGCTCTACTACGCTGATCCCATCAGCTTTT
>JAGZVW010000019.1:0-35702 GCA_018379295.1 Streptococcus parasanguinis
CTTTGTCGCTCTCGCGCGACAACTATATTAGTATATCATGACCTACCCTTACTGTCAACACTTTTTTAAAAAATTTTTTATTTTTTTGAAAGTTTTTTTGAAAAAAAGAAAATAGAGAGGGAATCCTCTCTATTTATATTCTTGTCTGTATTTGTTTTCTTCAGCTTTGTTAGCCCATACATAATGACCTGGTTTAATTTCAACCATTTGTGGTTTATCTTCAGAGTAATCATGTTGTTCTGGATCATAGATTTTTAGAACTTTTTTACGTTCTAGAATTGGATCTGGAATTGGGACTGCTGAAAGTAGGGATTGAGTGTATGGATGGATTGGGTGGTTAAATAGTTCTTCAGTTTCTGCCACTTCTACAATAACCCCTTTATAGATAACTGCAATACGGTCAGAAATGAAGCGTACAACTGACAAGTCATGGGCGATAAAGAGGTAGGTCAAGCCTAATTCTCTTTGGAATTTTTTCAAAAGGTTCAAGACCTGTGCACGTACTGAAACGTCAAGAGCTGAGATTGGTTCATCCGCAATGACAAATTCTGGTTCCATGACAAGTGCACGGGCAATACCGATCCGTTGACGTTGACCACCTGAGAATTCGTGAGGATAACGTGTCAAATGTTCTGCTAGAAGCCCAACTTCATGCATAATATTTTTTACTTTTTCCTGACGTTCTTCTTCGCTGTTAAACAAATGGTGGTTGATCAAACCTTCAGAGATAATATAATCAACTGTTGCACGTTCATTCAAACTTGCTGCTGGGTCTTGGAAGATCATTTGAATTTTACGGATCAACTCTGATTTTTCACTATGAGAGTTTTTTCCGTTGATCTTGCGACCGTCATAAATAATTTCTCCAGCACTTGTATCATTCAAACCGATGATCGCACGCCCAATTGTTGTCTTACCACTTCCTGATTCACCAACAAGAGAGAAAGTTTCTCCCTTATTAATGAAAAAGTTGGCGTTCTTTACAGCAACGAATTTTTTACTTCCTTCACCGAAGGAAATTTCTAAATCTTTAATTTCAACTAATTTTTCAGTCATTTCCTTCCTCCTATTCTGTAATGTGAGTGAAGCCCATTTTTGAGCCAATCTTTTCGTGAAGGTTTTCGATTACTTCTGGTTTATGAACTGTTGGTGCATCTGGATGGAGCAACCATGTCTTAGCCCAGTGAGTATCGGTTACTTTGAAAGCAGGTGCCTCTTCTTCAAAATCAATCTGCATTGCATAGTCTGAACGAAGTGCGAAGGCATCTCCTTTGATTGGAGCATACAATGATGGCGGAGTTCCTGGAATAGAGTAAAGATCACCATCTGAGGTTGACAATTGAGGCAAGCTTGAAAGCAAGCTCCATGTGTATGGATGTTTTGGATCGTAGAAAATTTCTTCTACTTTACCAAACTCAACAATTTCTCCAGCATACATAACGGCTACTTTATCTGCAATACTTGCAACCACACCTAAGTCGTGGGTGATAAAGATAACTGTAAATTGGTATTCTTTTTGAAGGGATTTCAACAAATCAATGATTTGCGCTTGAATGGTTACGTCTAGGGCTGTTGTTGGTTCGTCACAGATTAAGATATCTGGACGGCAGGCCAAGGCGATGGCAATAACGATCCGTTGACGCATCCCACCTGAATATTGGAATGGATACTCATCAAAACGACGTTCCGCATCTGGAATTCCAACTTTCTCCATATAGTCCAAAGCCATTTCTTTAGCTTCTTTAGCTGTTTTCCCTTGGTGTTTGATAATGACTTCTGTAATTTGTGAACCAATTGTGTTGATTGGGTCCAAACTTGTCATTGGGTCTTGGAAAATTGTAGCGATCTTAGATCCACGAATATTTTCCCAATCTTTATTCGATTTCAAATCTGTCAATTCTTGACCACGGTATTTAATCGAACCTTGGGCAATACGGCCATTATCTTCTAACATTCCGGTGAACGTCTTTGTCAAAACTGATTTCCCTGAACCTGACTCACCAACCAAGGCAAGAACTTCACCTTCTACTAGCTCAAGCGATACGCCACGAATGGCTGTCAGTACGCGATCGCGCACGTCAAATTCCACTACGATATCTTGAGCAGATAAAATAATATTGTTATTTGATGTCATATCTACTCCTCCTATCTATGTGTACGTGGGTCGCTGGCATCGGCCAAGTTTTGTCCGACGATAAAGAATGACAAGGATACTAAAATCAAAACAGTAAGTGGAATCCAGAATAGGTAGGCATTTGTAGTTACGTTTTGAGAATAGTCAGAAATCAACCGTCCCAAACTTGGAACTGTGATTGGAAGACCAAGTCCGAAGAAGGAAAGGAAAGCTTCGTAAGAAATAAAACTTGGTAACATTTGTGATGTCTGGGTCACGATTACAGATACCAATTGAGGTAAAATATTTTTCGTAACAATTTTCAACGTTGGTGTTCCTAATGTTCGACTGGCCAAGTTGTACTCCAAATCACGGTAACGCATGATTTGAACACGAATCATGTAGGCAATTCCGATCCATCCTGTTAAGGACATGGCAAGAATCAAATTCCAGAAACCAGATCCCATTGAGTAAGTCAAGACGATAACGATCAACATAAATGGAATGTTTGAAATAACGTTATAAACTTCCATCATGATACGGTCGATGGATTTTGAGATTCCCCAAATTCCACCAACGATGACTCCGACCACCACGTTAATAACAGTTGCGATAAAGGAAATGATAATCGAATTTCGAGCACCAAACCAAACTCCATCAAAGAGGGATTTACCGTTGTTATCTGTACCAAAGAAAGCTTTGGCACTTGGTGGATTCAAACGTGCTGAAAAGTCATTTACCTTACTTACGTCGTTGTAATCAAAATTTGAAAACATCGGGTAGATAAAACTCATCAAGAGAATCCCAATCAAAACAGCAAGCATAATGATCGTGGTTCTTTTTTTAAAGAATTGTCTGAATACAGATTTCCAGTATGAATACGCTGGAGCATCGATTACTTCAGAGGCAAAGTCATCGCGTTTTACAAACTGAAATTTATTTTTATCGATTGTAGCCATTATTTGCCTCCTTTCGTATTCGTTAATTTAATCCGTGGATCAAGCACTGTCATCAAGATATCACCTAACATGGCAGCAAAGATACCAAGCGATGTGAAGATGAAGACAAGTCCGATAACCATGGTGTTGTTTGATGCTTTAATAGAGTCAATCAACATTTTACCCATACCTGGGAAAGCGAAGACTGTTTCAGTAAGTGTCGCACCTGAGATAACTCCAATAATAGATGTCGGAATACCAGATACCAATGGAACCATCGCATTTTTGAAGATGTGTTTTTTTGAAATCTCACGTTCTGACAATCCTTTTGAACGAGCAAAACGGACGAAATCTTGTGAATGGATATCGATCATGTAACGACGAATCCAAACGGCGTTAAATGGTGCACTCAATAAACCAAGAATCAGAGACGGCAATACATATGAACGCCAGTCCTGTGCTCCAAGAACTGGGAATGAGTCTGGAAGCCCAAAGAATGAACCTGCTAAACGGACAATGTAGACCGAAGCAATGGTTGGAAGAGACATCATAAATGTCAAAGCAGCTGTTGAGATGCTATCAAACCATGAGTTCTTGAACAGAGCCATGTAAGATCCTAATGGGATCGCAATCAAATAAGAAATTGCAATACCAATCAAACCAATGATTGAAGAAGATGCAATCATGGATGGATTCTCATAGTTGCTCAACGTTGCTGTATAAGCGTCCCCTTTACCAAATCGACTGATATCTTGTGAGTCTGCCTTACTTGGTGATTTGTAGGTACGTGAGTAGATATCGATGGAAGATGTCTTTTTACCTGTTGGGAAGTTCACTTCACTCTTCTTAGTTGTTCCTTGTCCTTGGGTAATAACTTGAAGAACAGGGGTATTTGAATAAGTTGGATATGAATTTCCAAGGTTTAAGGTCACAAAGTTTTGGTGTACATATGGGAATTGACCATTAAAGTACAAGAGGTATTTGTGTTTCGTACCAGAACCTACAACTGACCAACCAATAGACGGATCATTTTCAATACGGATATAGCGTTTGAGGTTTGGATTTGAAGCATCTTTCACCCAACCTGGATGATCAAATTGAATCAAATTCGCATAGAAGCTGACGACACGTTCAAAAACTGGAATTTCACGCACCGCATAGAAAGACTTACTTTCTGGGAAACGTTTCAACTGCCAACCATGACCTAATTTGTTAATGTATTCCTTATAGATCTTTTCATTAGCAGTTGTCGCATCAACTGTTACAGAAGAATCTTCTTTACTTGCTTTTTGTTGCAAGCTCTTTGAATCCATGTATTCCAAATAACCCATGCGATCGTAGACAGTATTTTCGTAGTTGATCTTCGAATCTTTTGTCTTCGCTACTTTATTGTAGTTGGGGTCATTTTTAAAGATGAGATTTCTCGGTGTTAGCGTATAGATAATCATGTAGGTTAATGTCGTGACGAGAAAGATCGACACTAACGAACGCAAAATACGCATAAAAACATATTTTTTCATATTTCATTCCTTTAATGTCCAAAAGAACTTTCTCCCCTAGAAGAGAAAGTTCTAATGAAAAGCAATAATTAATTATTTAACGTGTTTTTCAAGATCTTGTTGAGCTTTTTTGTTTGACTCAGCTTTTTCTTTTTGCCATTTTTCACGTGCTTGTTCGTATTGTTTCTTAGTAACAAGTTCATCTTGAACTTCTACATATTTGAAGTAAGCAGATCCTTTGTTACCTGTTTGAGCTGATGGGCCAGAGAATGGAACCACTTTAGAAACAACTGTTGCTGCGCCTGTGCTTGACATTGTTGGGATTACCAAGGCACTATCACTCAACCAAGCTTGAGCAGTAGCATATTTTTCGTAACGTTTAGCTACATCAAGTGATTCGCTATTAGCATCTGCAAGAAGTTTCGCATACTCATCCAAGCCAACTGCTTTGGCTGAAGCATTATCTACACCACCTGCAAAACCAAGGTAAACTTTTGTTTGGTCTTCTGATGATGGTTGAAGAGTATCAAGGTAAGTTGATGGATCATCGTAGTCTGGGTTCCATCCGACCAATCCTTGAAGATCCCAATCTGCATCTGCAGCTGATGGAACATTCAATGTGATGTTCAACACTTCGTCTTGGTCCATCATTTGAAGGTCAAGAACGACATTGTCTTTACCAAGAGTATCTTCCACTGTTTGTTTCAATGATTGCATCCGTGAAACAAAGTTTGTAGAGTTTTGTGCTACTGGTACGTCAATATGAATTGGGAATTGAACGCCATCTTTTTGAAGTTCAGCTTTTGCTTTTTCAAGTTGTGCTTTTGCTTTGTCTTTGTTGTAAAGACCGTCTTGACCATCTGCAAGGTTGACACCTTTCCATTGGTCTCCATAAGTAGTCAACTTATCTGCAACCACATCTCCAAAGTCTTTCCCATTAACTTGTACAAAAGCAGGAGCTGTATAGGTATTACGGATAGCTGGTTTAGCAAATGCTTTACTATTTACTTGCGCTGAATAGTTTTCACGATTCAAGGCAAAGGTGATAGCTTGACGGAAATCTTTGTTTAAGATTGCTTTCTTAGTAGAAGATTTTTCAGCATCTGATTTCTTAGCTGTGTGTTTGTAAGATTGACGATCAATGTTGAAACCAAGGACTGCTACACCTGAACCAGCCGGTGTGTTGTAAATGTTGTCTTTGTATTTTTTAGATACAGTTGCAAAGTTGGAACTTGCCGGGAAAAGACGAGCAGCTGTATAAGCACCATCAGAGAAACCACGCGCCAATGAATCTTGGTCTGATCCATCATAATAAGTGAGTTTCACTTCTTTAAGGTGAACATTTTTCTTATCCCAGTAGTTGTCATTCTTTTCAAATACAACAGATGATTTTGAAGTGATTGATTTAAGAAGGAAAGGTCCGTTTGCAAGGATTGATTTCACATCGTTTGGTTGACCAAAATCATCTCCCTTACTCTTCAAGAACTCTGTGCTAATTGGGAACAAGATTCCGTTTGTTGTTTTAGAGTTCCAGAAGGTTTCAGGTTTATTCAATGTATATTGAAGTGTGTAATCGTCAACAGCTTTGACACCAACTTGGCTAAAGTCTGTAGTTTTTCCTTGTACATAATCATCCAAGCCTTTGACAGAACCTTGAACAAGTGAAAGGGTTTCAGATTTTTTATCAGCAGCGTGTTTCAAACCAGTTACGAAGTCTTTGGCAGTCACTTCACCATGTTCTTCACCATCTGCATCGTACCATTTAACACCCTTACGAATTTTGTAGGTATAAGTCAAACCATCTTTTGAAACAGACCAATCTTCCGCAAGTGATGGTACGAGATTACCATACTTGTCATTTGCCATCAAACCATCTACGACGTTTGTAGTGATATCATGTGTAGCAGCTTTAGAAGACACAGTGTAGTCCAAAGTTTGAGGATCATCTGTGTAGACATAACCATAGTTTTTGTCTTCGCCTGAGCTTGCTTTGCTAGTATTTGAACCAGAACATGCAGCCAACAATCCAGCTGCAAGGAGTGTTACTCCGGCAACTGCGAATACTTTACCTTTTTTCATAGGAATTCTCCAATAGTTTTTTTAGATTTGTTTAAGATTATATCACAAGTAGAAAAAAAAGTAAACTAAATTTTCTGAATATTTGCTTCAACACCAGCCAAAAACCTTGTTATGATTGACTTTTTAGCCTAATTGATGATTTTACGATTTTCCATTGATCATTTGTATGATACAATAGAGAGGACTAAGCAACGAGGAAACAACTGTGAAAAAATTCTTTCTTTCTTTTTTAACCTTCATGCTGCTGTTATGCAGTTTACCTTATCAAGTCGTTCTAGCAGATGATCTGGATCTTCCTGCTCAAAGCGCTATTGCTGTTGAAGCTGATTCAGGTAAAATCTTATATGAAAAGGATTCAGAGAAAAAGCGAGATGTGGGGGGACTATCTACACTCTTGACCACTTATCTGATTTTCGAAGCCATTCATGAAAAAAAACTTTCTCTAAAAGATCCTATCAAATTGTCTGAGAAAGCTCTGGCCTTAAATGATATCGAAGGTGCTGGTACTCTTCCTATGGAAGCGAACCAATATACGGTTGAACAGTTATTGACTGCTCTTTTAGTTGGAAATTCTAGCACTGCTGCCTTGGCCTTAGCTGAGAAAGTGGGGGGCTCTGAGAAAAGCTTCGTTGAAAAAATGAAGAAAAAACTTGCTGAATGGGGCATTCAATCTCCTCATTTAATCAATGCTACCGGATTAAATACTCAAACCATCAGCGGAGATCCTGACGGGAAAGAAGACGAAAATCAATTGAGTGCTTATGACATTGCTGTTATTGCCAAGCACTTACTTCAGGATTTTCCTGAAGTGACCAAATATACTTCAAAACCCACTGCTCTTTTTTCAAACACGCAGATTGAAAACCCCAACCTGATGCTAGAAGGCATGCCGAATTACCGTTCTGGAGTTGATGGCCTACGGGTCAGCAACTCTACCAAAGGTGGCATCACCTTTGCTGCATCGACGACGCAAAATGGCATCCATATGATTACCGTTGTCCTAGGAGTGGAGGCAGTTGACGGTGATCCATATGCACGCTTTGTGGCTACTTCTTCTCTGACGAACTACGTGGTACGAACCTTTGTTTCTTCCATTGTCGTCAAAGAAGGAGATCCCTACGGAAAAAGTAAGGCAACTATCATGGATGGGAAGTCAGAGACTGTTTTAGCTGTTGCAAAAAAAGACTTCTATATCGTCGAAAAACAAGGTAGTCAAGCGGAACCAAAAATTCAATTCAAGAGTGACCAAGAATCATTCCGAGCACCTGTCAAATCAGGCACTAATCTTGGAAAATTACACTACACTGATCCAGATAAAATCGGACGTGGCTACTTAGAAGATCAAGAGCCAACGGTCGATATGGTAGCAGGAAGAACCATTGAGAAAAGCTTCTTCTTAAAAGTTTGGTGGAATGAATTCGTCCGTTATGTCAACGAAAAATTATAAGCAAAAAAATCACAATGGAGTCAAATCCATTGTGATTTTTGATTGATGAAAATGAATTATCCTACAGATCCTTCCATTTCGTAGCTAATGAGTCGGTTTAACTCAACGGCATATTCCATTGGAAGTTCTTTTGTAAAGGGCTCTACAAATCCCATGACAATCATTTCTGTCGCTTCTGATTCAGATAAACCACGACTCATCAAATAATACAGTTGTTCTTCTGAGATTTTTGAAACCTTAGCTTCGTGCTCCAAAGCAACTTGTGAGTTGTGAATTTCATTAAATGGAATGGTATCTGATGCAGATAAATCATCCATGATAATGGTGTCACACTCAATGTGAGAAACTGATTTCTTGGAATTTTTGTTAAAGGTTACTTGTCCACGGTAGTCTACCTTTCCGCCACCTTTCGCGATGGATTTCGACACGATAGACGAGCTAGTGTGAGGGGCATTGTGGATCATCTTGGCACCTGTATCTTGGTGTTGACCTGCATTCGCAAAGGCAATGGACAACATGGTCCCACGCGCTCCTTCCCCATCCAGATAAACAGATGGGTACTTCATGGTTGTCTTGGCTCCTAAGTTCCCATCGATCCACTCAACTGTGGCATCTTTTTGAGCTTTAGCCCGCTTGGTGACCAAGTTGTAGACATTGTCAGACCAGTTTTGGATGGTCGTGTAACGCATATAAGCACCATCTAAGGCAAAGATCTCAACAATCGCAGCATGGAGGCTATTGCTTGAATAGGTCGGTGCTGTACAGCCTTCTACATAGTGAACACTTGCTCCCTCATCCACGATAATTAAGGTACGCTCAAACTGACCTGTATTTTCATTGTTGATACGGAAGTAAGTTTGAAGGGGGACATCTACTTTTACGCCTTTTGGTACATAGATGAAGGTTCCACCAGACCAGACTGCTGAGTTGAGGGCAGCCAATTTGTTATCCGTTGGTGGTACTAACTTCGCAAAATACTGTTTGAAAAGGTCTGGGTATTCTTTTAGGGCAGAATCCGTATCGGTGAAGATAATCCCCAACTTTTCAAACTCTTCTTTCATATTGTGGTAAACCACTTCTGATTCATACTGAGCAGAAGCCCCTGCTAAGTAAGCACGTTCTGCTTCAGGAATCCCGATACGCTCAAAGGTTTCCTTGATTTTCTCTGGAACTTCGTCCCATGAACGGGCAGGTTTATCCGAAGGTTTTTGATAATAGATCAAATCATCAAAGTCAATTTCTGATAGATCGGCTCCCCAGGTTTGCATGGGCATCTTTTTGAAGGTTTCAAAAGATTTCAAACGGAATTCGAGCATCCATTCGGGTTCATTTTTTGCTGCAGACAATTCACGAATAACCGCTTCATTCAATCCCTTCCCGGTAGAGAGAATGGGTTGAACGTCATCGTGAAATCCAAATTTATATTCACCGAGATCAATTGGTTTCGGTTCGACTCTTTCTTCAGCCATAATTTCCTTTCTTTCTCTGTTTCTTCTTTTAACTATTTGCTACGTTCGATCGCTTTTTTAAGAGCATTCCAGGAGAGGGTCGCACATTTAATCCGTTGTGGAAATTTTGAGACTCCAGATAAAAATGCTGCGTCTCCTAATTCCTCTTGTCGAGGATCTGACTTCCCTTGGACCATTTCTGAAAAGACCTGTGCCAATTCTTCAACTTCCTCTTTTGTTTTTCCCATTACAGCATCTGTCATCATGCTAGCTGAAGCTGTTGAGATCGTACAGCCTGAATTCACAAAGGCAATATCTTCCACCCTGTCATTCTCATCAAATTTCACACTTAACTGGATCACATCTCCACAAGTTGGATTGTTGAGTTGGATCTTATCAACATCTTCAATCTGCCCTTGGTGATGCGGGTGTTTTGAATGGTCAGCTACGACCGCCATGTACAGCGAATCTAATTTAGAAAGTGCCATTGAAAAACTCCTTTGCTTTGATCAATGCCTCAATTAATTTATCACAGTCCGCTTTGGTGTTGTAGATATAAAAACTTGCTCTCGTTGTCGCCGGAACTTGTAGGTATTGAAGGAGCGGTTGTGCACAGTGGTGACCTGCACGAACAGCAATCCCTTCATAATCTAATGCTGTTGCCAAGTCATGCGGATGGAGATCTCCTAGATTAAAGGAAATGACGCCAGAACGTTGGGCTAAGTCTTGGGAACCATAGATGGTCAAGCCTTCGATAGCCTGTAATTTTGGAAACACATAGGCAATCAATTCTTGCTCATGCGCTTCTACCTGTTCCATCCCCAGCTCTTCTAAGTAATCGATTGCTGCACCAAGTCCAATTGCACCCGCCATATTAGGGGTTCCAGCTTCAAATTTCCAAGGTAATTCCTTCCAAGAGGCAGATTGCTCGTAAACAAAGTCAATCATCTCGCCCCCAAACTCGATCGGAGACATTTGCTCTAAGATTTCTTCCTTCCCATAGAGGACACCAATCCCTGTTGGTGCAGCCATCTTATGGCCAGAAAAAGCAAAGAAATCCGCATCTAAGTCTTGTACATCAATGGCCATATGAGGGGTTGATTGAGCCCCATCTACGACCATTATCGCTCCAACTTCATGAGCTAATCGAGCAATTTCCTTGATCGGATTGACCACCCCTAAGACATTTGAAGCATGGGTGATAGAGACAAATTTTGTCTTCTCACTAAGCTTGCTCTTTAAGTCCTGCATATCCAGTAAGCCATCTTTTAGATAGACATAGACCAGTTTTGCTCCTGTTTTCTTGCAGGCTTGCTGCCAAGGAATGATGTTGGAGTGATGTTCCATGATGGAAATCAGGACTTCATCCCCTTCCTTTAGGACTTCTTCTGCATAGCGGGCTACCCAGTTGAGTCCGGTCGTTGTTCCTCTTGTAAAGAGCACTTCCTTGGTTGATGAAGCGTTGATAAATTTTCTGACTTTCTCACGCGCCGCCTCATAAGCAGCTGTCGCTCGTTCAGCCAAGGTATGGACTCCACGATGGACATTGGCGTTATCTTGCAAATAATAGTGATTGACTGCTTCAAGAACACGTTTAGGTTTTTGCGTCGTCGCTGCATTATCTAGATAAACCAAAGGCTCATCGTGGACTAGTTGATCGAGAATGGGAAAATCTTGAGCAATCGTATTTTTATCTAGCATTGTTTCTCCTTAGCGTTGAGATAACTTTTCTTCGATGGTAGCAATCATTTCATCACGTACTTCTTGAACTGGGATTTCAACAATAACAGATCCCAAGAAACCACGCACCACTAAGCGTTCCGCTGTGTGTTGATCCAGGCCACGACTCATGAGGTAATACATATCTTCTGGGTCCACTTGACCGATCGATGCAGCATGGCCTGCTGTAACGTCATTTTCATCAATCAAGAGGATTGGGTTGGCATCTGAACGCGCTTGGTCCGATAACATCAAAACACGGCTTTCTTGCTGAGCATCAGCTCCTTTAGCCCCCTTGATAATATGACCAATTCCATTGAAGGTCAAGGTTCCTTTTTCAAGAATAACCCCGTGTTGCAAGATATTTCCGATCGAGTTGCAACCAAAGTTGGTCACGCGGGTGTCAATTCCTTGCACCTGACGACCGCTTGATAAGGCAACGACTTTCAAATCTGCATGACTTCCGTTTCCAACCAAGTCACTGTCAAAATCTGCAACCACGTTGCCTTCGTTCATAACACCGATAGCCCAATCAATGCTGGCATCCTGACCTAGTTTTCCACGTCGACTGATGTAGGCTGTGACATTTTCACCCAGACGGTCAATCGCCGCAAATTTCACTTGGGCACCTGAGCGGGCAATCACCTCAACCGTCACATTAGCAGTTGCTGTTGCTGAGCCATCACCTTTTGATTCTAGGCGTTCCAAATAGCTGAACTTGCTGTTTTTGCCTGCAATAATCAAAATGTGTTTGTTAAAAGGTACATCACTATCACTATCCTGGTAGAAAACACCTTCGATTGGTTCTGAAATTTCGACGTTATCTGGAATATAGAGAACAGCCCCACTATTAAAATAAGCCGTGTGGTAAGCTGCTAGCTTGTCGTCATCGTATTTGACTGAAGACATGAAGTAGTCTTCCACCATCTGCGGAATTTCTTCTAGGGCAGAATGGAAATCTGTGAAAAGGACTCCTTGGTCTGCCAAGGTTTGTGGCACCTGTTCAAATACAGTTTGGGTTCCAACTTGGACCAATTTTAAGTTTGAATCGAGGGCTGTAAAATCGGGAACATTAGCAGAAGCCTCGCTTTCTGTGATCGTCCCATCTCCAAGATTCCAGCGGTGAAATTTGACGCGTTCAATGGCTGGCAATTCCAACTGATCGATCTTGTCAAAAGCTTTTTTTCGTAAATCTTGCAGCCAGCTTGGCTCAGCATGCAGTTCCGAAAAGAGGGTAATATTTTCAATACTCATTTTTTTCTCCTAATAAAGATACTATCTGTTTGATTTTATGACAACATTAGATCACTTGTCATCAGGTTATAGTTCTTCTTTATAGTCGTAACCGAGTTCTTCTGCAAGTTGTGCATAGCCTTCACGTTCCAAGCGTGCAGCCAATTCCGGTCCACCTGAAAGCACTACACGGCCTTCCATCATGACATGGACGACATCTGGAGTAATATAGTTCAACAAACGTTGGTAGTGGGTGATGATCATCGCTCCAAAACCTTCACCCCGCATTGCATTAACCCCTTTAGATACGACCTTAAGAGCATCGATATCCAAACCAGAGTCAATTTCATCCAAAAGGGCAAATGTTGGTTCCAACATCAACAATTGAAGGATTTCATTGCGTTTTTTCTCACCACCAGAGAAGCCTTCGTTCAAATAGCGTTCTGCCATTTCTTCTTTCATGTTGAGCAATTCCATCTTTTCATCCAATTTTTTGATGAAATCACGAATAGAGATCTTCTCGTCCTCTTCTTTACCAGCATTCATGGCTGCACGTAAAAATTCTGCATTCGTAATCCCTGGGATTTCTGAAGGGTACTGCATAGCAAGGAACAAGCCCATCCGTGCACGTTCGTCTACTTCCAATTCCAAGATGTTGACACCATCAAAGAGAATCTCCCCTTTGGTTACTTCATAATTCGGATTTCCCATAATGGCAGCTGACAGAGTAGATTTCCCTGTTCCGTTTGGTCCCATGATGGCTGCGATCTCACCAGTTTTTAGGGTCAGGTTTACACCTTTTAAAATTTCTTTGCCTTCAATTTCAACGTGAAGGTCTTTAATTTCTAATGTTGACATTGCATTCCCTTTCTTTTTACTTTGAAGTCTAGAAGGTTCTCAAAGCAAAGATCCCTTCATCACAAAGTATTTTTTTACCTTTCAAGTATATCAAAAAAAAGCCTAAATGGCTTTTCTTTTGATTAGAACTATTCTTATTTAGTTTTTTCTTTTCGTTTTTGACGAACTTCCTCCCGGTAGGAAGAATTCCCTATATAGCGCAGAACATTTAACAAAGGACTATGATGTGGCCCCAGAACTCCAATCAATTCTGCTAACAACTCTACTCCAAACAAGAGCCCGATCACAAGTAGGACGCCCCCAATGCGACTCGAGATGTTGAGCAAGAGAGAAATCAAGGAGAAGATCATCGAAATTCCATAGATCACCAATACAGTTCCCCGATGTGTCAAGCCCAGAGAAAGAAGTCGGTGGTGCAAGTGATTGCGATCCGGTTTATAAAATTTTTGACCAGACAGGGTCCGACGGATAATGGCTAAAAAGGTATCTGTAATCGGTACACCGAGGATAATCATTGGGGTGACTACCGCAACTGCCGTTGCATTTTTCAAGCCTTGCAAGGACAAAACAGAAATCATGAATCCGATAAACAAGGCACCGGTGTCTCCCAAATAGAGAATGGCCGGATGGTAGTTAAAGGGAAAGAAACCAGCGATGGACGCAACCAATACAAAGATCGTCATGGTCAGAAAGAGATTGGGTACTGGTAGAAAGAAATAGGATACAATCCCCATTGTCACTAGGGAAATAATAGAGACTCCACTCACCAAGCCATCTAATCCATCAATCAGATTGACCGCATTGGTAATGGCAACAATCCAAATCACCGTCAAAAGATACGATAGCCATGGTTCAAAATGAAGTAAGGGCCCACCGAATGGAATCTTAAAATCATTTAGACGAAAATCTGTCAAAAACCAGACCAGACTCGCTGCCAGCAGGATGCCGATCATCTTTTTCTTGGCTGACAACTCTTTTACATCATCGATCAAGCCTGTGAGAGCGATAATCCATCCTGCGCCCACGACCGGCAAGGTATAAGATAGGTAACTTTTGATTGGTGCGGTAGTGGATGTCAGCATAGGAATAAACACAAGAGTTGCAATTGAAAAAGCAATCACAATAGACAGTCCACCCGCGCTTGGCATGGGCTTGGTATTGATTCGGCGCGCATTCGGATAATCTACTGCATCAATCTTAAAGGAGAATAGGCGAACCAAGGGCGTCAATACCAAGGCAATCATAAAAGTCCCAATCAGCACCAGAACAAATTGCAAGGAAAAGGACATCATAAGCTAGCAACTTTCTTCAAATTCTCAATCGCACCAGACACCATTAATAAATGACCATGTTCCTGCAGAACAGCTCGTGTCACTTCTGAATCATCCGCATACTCCCGAATGATGGCAAGTAACCAGGTTGGATATTGATTTGGTTGATCCTCTGTATTGATCAAGACAGTTAAATAATAATCAGATTCCATTTTGTATAATTCAGAGGTATCCACTGGAAAGCTTACCGTTTTTGAAAAGGCAACTGCTTGCTGGATATTTGAAAAGCGCAAAATGTAATAAATATACTGACTTACTGGTGCTTCAGATGTCGGATCTTGTTCTTGATTGTCCCGCAACTCTTCTTGTTCCAAATGGTGAATGGCTTCTGCATCCCCTTTTGTCTTATCAGAGATTGTTTTTTCCAAGGTTTTGATAAATTCATCTGGCGTCATGCGCGACAACTCTTCCATATCAGGAAGATCTGACAAATCCTCAAAATCCAATTGTTGGTCAATTTTTGATTTGGTAACAAAAACATCCAATTTATCTGGTTTTGGTGTCACACGGAAACTCAGCATCCCGCTATCCAGGAAGCTTTCAGGCATTTCGAGCTCATCCAAAATAGTGTAGAAAAATTCTTCTGTTTTTTCTTGTGGGACAAGGAAATCAGCAATTTCCATCCCACGTTCTTCTAAGTCTTCTAGTTGGATCGTGATCTTAATGGTTGAATCACTAATTTGCTTCATCTTCATAGCATAACCTCATACTTCTAGTCTTACTATTATACTAAAAAATTGGATAGAATTCAAAAAAAGGATGCATCGAAAAGAGGTCGGGACAAAAGTCTCCAACCTCGAAAAATAATTTGATCGAGTTCAACCGATCTCTTAGAAAATAACACGGAAGAGTCCATACAATAGCAAGATGGAACCAAGAACGATCCGGTATTTCCCAAAGACGGTGAAATCATGATTTTTCACATAATCTGTCAAGAAGCGGATGGCGTACATGCTGACCACAAAGGCCACTCCCATCGCTACCAGTAGAATAAAGAGTTGCCCCAGTGCTAGTGAATGCCCGCCAAGAGCGAATTTTCCAACCTTTAAGAGGCTAGCGCCAAACATGGCTGGGATCCCCAAATAAAAGGTAAATTCTGTCACCACTGGGCGGCTAACACCATTGATCAAGCCACCTACAATCGTAGCACCTGAACGGCTTGTTCCTGGAAATAGCGATAAAACTTGGAAGAGTCCGATATAAAGAGCTGTTCGATAAGGTAGCTTATGCAATTCCGTTACTGCTGGCTCAACTTGTTCCCGTCTTTCCAGATAGATAAAGGCAATCCCGTAGGTGATCAACATAATCGCAACGGAAATCGAATTGTGAAAATGTGCCTCAAACCAATCATCTAATTTAAAAACAAAGACAAGCGGGAGCGTTGCAACCGCAACTTTTGCCCATAATTGCCAGGTCCGACGTACTTCTAGTGGAGATTTACCAGGTTTGAAGGGATACAATTTATCGAAATAAATCACCACAACCGCTAGGATCGCTCCCAATTGGATCACAACATTGAACATCTCCATAAAGGCTGGATCTTGATTTTTAAACTGCACAAAATCCTGTAACAGAATCAAGTGACCTGTACTTGAGATCGGTAACCATTCTGTAATCCCCTCGACAATCCCAAAAAGAACCGCCTTGATTAATTCGATCAGAAACATCTTTTTCTCCTAAACTTACATTTGCTCTATTATATCATAAATCTATGGACTGGACCAGGCCTTCTAAACTAGAAGGGAAAGAGCGACCAAGACCATTCTTAGTGCTACTTAGAAGGCACCAAAGCCTCCTCCGCCTCCTCCGCCAGAGAAACCTCCTCCACTACCAGAGGAAACTGTGAAATGACTAGCCGTCGATGCTGTCGATCCATAAGTAGACATGGCATGACTTGAGTGGGTCACATCATGATAGAACGGGGTGTAAACGAAGGCGTTTAAGGCTTGATTTTCTAAATGAATATTCCGAAGTTTCATGACCTTTGTGACCTGATCGGCTACACCATACAAGGCCGCATAGACCAATAAGCGATTCCATAGGACCAGAGACTGCAACTCTGCATCGTTGAGGTGAGCAATCTCTTTCAACATCCGACCAAAACTATCCCAGTAATAGCGTTGCTCAGCACCCGCAAGATTGACAACTCCATCTCGTAGGCAGGCTTTAAAGACACCATTGAAGCGCACTGGCATAAACCAAAGTATGAGGATCCCTATCAAACAAGGAACAGAGAACCAACCCATCCCAAAGATGGCAAAGATTTCTGCTCCAAGGGCGATAAACCAAGCAGCCCAACCAAAGAAGAGACTTCGTCTAGCTTGCGCTTCTTCTTTTGCTTCTAAAGGGCGATAGTAGCTTGGCAAATGGAGATCTTCCACCTTGCGATGAACATCTCTGGCCACTTGGTTGACAGCCGTATCAAAACGAGCCTGAGCCTTACTTCCTAGTGAACGAATCGCATCTTGATCTGCTTTTTTGGCATGTTTGTATAGATCATCACTAAATTCATAATTTTCAAAGAGACGGTTAACAGGACAGGAAACTTGATCCCCAAAAGCCATATTCATAAAGGAGCGTTCAAAATCATCCACATGTCCATGAGACTTTCTCGTCAAAACGACTTCATTTCCTTGTTGCTCGTAAACAATCACTCCACGATCCATCAGATCCAGCAAAGTAGCTTGAAGCATTTTTTCAAATGTAAACACCGGCGGAGTTGCCTTCTCTTTATTGGTCGGGGAGGCCTCGTCTAATTCGGCTGAATAAACAACCGAGCTCATGACAAGAGGTGCAATGTCCTGTGGAATTTCATAAAGACGAGTATCAGTCGGATAGGTCACACCAGGCCAAATCATTTTTTTGAACCGTTTGCGACCCAAGAGAGAAAGAAGCCAGAGTGCAATAATGAAGGCTGGCAAGATCCAGTTCCAAAACATGCGTGTCCAGTATTTTTCCTGTTCAATTTTAGCTTGGTTCTTGTGAAATTCATCCAATTTGGTCAATCCGGTATTTCGACCAGAATTATACAATGTAGTTAGGTCTGACTTCAACCAGTAACCATACAACTCCACAGCCTTTCCTTTGCCTAGGTTATAGAAAGTGGCAGAATAGATTCCATCTTCTTTCTTTACAGTCACATCCGGTCCCATAAAGGCTGTATGGATATACAGTTCCGATTGGGCATTGGCTGGTGCAAACTTAGGAATAACACGAAATTGAACCTCGTCCACCTTCTGATCACCATCTGTGATCGGTTTCCAGTTCAACTCCAAGATATCCTTGTGTGAATAGAGGAGATTTTTTAATTTCCATGTAACTTTAATTTTGACAGTATCTGTCGCTACACCACTGTTATAAATTTTCACTCGGTAGCCATCACCTAGATTCGTAATCTCGGGTTCTCTTTGAAGTTCACGACCTTCCACCTCAACCTTTGGCGGTATCTCAATTGCAAACCCTTGTGGCATGTTGCCCGCAGTTCCTAGGCTAACATACTGCCCTCTATAAGAATCTTTGAAATAATAAACCAGTTCTTCCTCATAGGTGGCGTCGTCCCAGGTGTCCAAGGTCAAGGTTCCACCGTAGTAAAGTACATCATAAGATGGACTAGATGCATGGACATTCTGACTGACAAAAAGGCAGGCCAGAAAGGCGAAAAAAACATACAAATACTTTTTCATTTGATCACGCTCCTTTGTATTATTATAACATTTTTTAAATAAAAAGAGGACCATGTTTGAAATGTAGCCTATTTTACTGTACAATAGGAGAAGTTAAAATAAGGAAGAGGAGAAAAAATGAAAAAAACATTATTCGCGCTCTTAACGGGGCTTTTCATTTGCCTGGGAATCACACAGGTTGCTCATGCAGATGACTATTTACGAATCGGAATGGAAGCGGCATACGCTCCTTTCAACTGGACCCAAGAAGATGATGCAAATGGAGCTGTTAAAATTGACGGTACCAATCAATATGCCAATGGGTACGATGTCCAAATCGCCAAAAAAGTTGCTGAGGAGTTAGGTAAAAAACCTCTGATAGTAAAAACATCTTGGAACGGTTTAATTCCAGCACTCACTTCTGGTAAAATCGATATGATTATCGCTGGGATGAGTCCAACCGCTGAACGTAAAAAAGAGGTTGCCTTCTCCAAGAGCTACTATACCAGTGAACCGGTCATGCTGGTGCGTAAAGACGGAAACTATGCGAATGCCACTAGTCTAGATGACTTTAAGGATGCAAAGGTCACCTCTCAACAAGGGGTCTACCTCTACTCTCTCATCTCCCAACTCAAGGGTGCGAAACAAGAAACTGCAATGGGTGATTTTGCCCAGATGCGTCAAGCCTTAGAATCGGGTGTTATTGATGCCTATGTTTCTGAACGTCCCGAAGCCCTAACCGCCGAGTCCGCTAATTCTAAATTTAAGATGATTCAATTCAAAAAAGGATTTGAAGTTGGAGAAGAAGATGCGACTATCGCTATCGGGATGAAGAAAGGTGACACTAGAATTGACCAAGTCAATGCCGCACTAGCTAAGATTTCGTCTGAAGACCAAGTCAAACTCATGGATGATATGATTAAGAAGCAACCAGCTTCCAGTGATGCTAGTGATGATAAGCAGACATTCTTTAGCCAAATGATGAAGATTTTAAAGGATAATGGCCCACAGTTCTTACGGGGAACTGGAATGACCCTCTTAATCTCTATGACTGGAACTATCGCTGGGTTGATTATCGGTTTGTTAATCGGTGTCTTCCGGACAGCTCCGAAGGCTAAAAATAAATTCCTTGCTGGATGCCAAACTGCCTTTGGTTGGTTCCTCAATGTCTACATTGAAATCTTCCGTGGAACTCCGATGATCGTTCAATCCATGGTCATTTTCTACGGTTCCGCCCAAGCCTTCAACATTTCCTTGGATCGTACCTGGGCCGCCATCTTTATCGTATCAATCAATACCGGAGCTTATATGAGTGAGATTGTTCGTGGTGGGATCTTAGCAGTGGATCCAGGTCAGTTTGAAGCAGCGACTGCTCTAGGAATGACCCATGGACAAACCATGCGCAAGGTCGTCCTTCCACAGGTTGTTCGCAATATCTTGCCAGCAACAGGGAATGAATTTGTTATTAACATCAAGGATACATCTGTTTTGAATGTTATCTCTGTAGTTGAACTGTACTTTACAGGAAATACGGTCGCAACTCAAAACTACCAATACTTCCCAACCTTTACGATCATCGCTGTGATTTACTTCGTTCTCACCTTTACTATCACACGAATCCTTCGTTACATCGAACGTCGCTTAGATTCTGATACTTATACTACAGGTGCAAATCAAATGCAAGTCAATGAGGTGAAATAATGGCAGAAAAAATTCTTGAAATTCAACATTTAAAAAAATCTTATGGTCAAAATGAAGTCTTGAAAGATATTTCGCTCACCGTTGAAAAAGGAGAGGTGATCTCCATCATCGGGAGCTCTGGTAGCGGAAAATCAACCTTCCTTCGCTCCATCAATCTTCTAGAGACTCCTACTGCTGGAGAGATTCTCTATCGTGGACAAAATGTTCTTGATCCTGAGTATGATCTTACCCACTACCGCGAGAAATTAGGGATGGTTTTCCAAAGCTTTAATCTCTTCGAAAATTTAAACGTCTTGGAAAATACGATCGTTGCACAAATAACCGTCCTCAAGCGTGATCGTGAGACTGCAGAGAAAGTTGCCAAAGAAAACCTTGAAAAAGTCGGTATGGGATCTCAATATTGGGCTGCCCGTCCGAAACAACTTTCAGGTGGTCAAAAGCAACGGGTCGCTATCGCACGCGCCCTCTCTATGGATCCTGATGCCATTCTCTTCGATGAACCAACTTCTGCCCTAGACCCAGAAATGGTTGGAGAAGTCTTGAAAATCATGCAGGACCTTGCAAAAGAAGGCCTGACCATGATTGTCGTCACCCACGAAATGGAATTTGCCCGCGATGTCTCTAGCCGGGTCATCTTCATGGACAAGGGTGTCATCGCTGAGCAAGGAGATCCAAAAGAAATCTTTAGCAATCCAAAAGAAGAACGGACCAAGGAATTCCTTCAACGCTTCTTACATTAATCTCTTGAAACAGTTTGCTTACCAGTATGGAAGCAAGCTGTTTTTTTGTATCGTTTCTGCTTTTGAGGCATAGAAAAAAACCAGAGAGCAAACTCTCTGGTTTTCAATTGGAACAACAAATTAATCTTCGAATTTTTGATGATTTTTGTCATAAAAATCAATCAATCCAAGTGCAGTTTCAAACGAGATATTCTTTACTTTTGCACGTCCTTGAGCCAAGGCAATGATAGACATTTCACGAGCATTTGTTTCTTTGCTGATACGATACCCTGTAATTTTCTTATCACGTACCCATCCAACAACTGATTCTACTTTTTCAAAGTTCGATTTAGCCATGATCTTTCTCCTATATTATTATTTCCAATACTAATATAAATTTTTTTGCACATTTTGTCAACTAAAATCGCTGAAAATACGAACCTTTTTTAAAAAATGAGAAAAAGTTTACTTTGCTTTCAGGGCTGATAATATTTGTGTACGAATGTTTTCGACGCCATCAGGGTTTGCTGGTAGGAAAATCGTATTATTCCCTTCTTTATCTGCAAAATTATTTAAGGTATCTAAGTACTGGTTGGTTAGGAGAATAGACATGATTTGTTCTTCGGTCAAGTCTACATTCGCACCTTTTAACTCTTTAATAGAGTCTGCCAATCCATCGACAATGGCCTTCCGTTGCTCGGCAATACCAACCCCGTGCAAACGGTCTTTTTCCGCCTCTGCTTCGGCAGCGGTAACGATCTTAATCTTGTCTGCTTCTGCCAATTCCTGAGCTGCCACGCGTTTTCTTTGCGCTGCATTGATCTCGTTCATGGATTGTTTCACTTCGGCATCTGGCTCAACTTTGGTGATCAAGGTTTTAACAATAATATATCCATAAGTTGACATTTCTTCTGCTACTTGTTTTTGAACTTCAAGAGCGATTTCATCTTTTTTCTCAAATAATTCATCCAAGGTCAACTTAGGCACAGAAGAACGAAGAGCATCTTCAATGTATGATTTAATCTGTGATTCTGGACGCATGAGTTTGTAGTAGGCATCCTTTACGTTGCTTTCGTTCACTCGGTATTGCGTCGCCACATTCATGGTAACGAATACGTTATCCTGAGTTTTTGTTTCAACCACGATCTCACTCTGCAAGACGCGCAATTGAACTCGTGCGGCAATTTTATCGATGCCAAAAGGCGCTCGCATATGAATGCCACTATCGCTAATTTTTTGATAACGTCCGAAACGCTCGATGATGGCAACGGATTGTTGCTTGACCACATATAGTGAGCTAATCACAATGAATCCTGCAACCATTAGCAAGAATAAAATAAAGATAAAAAATCCAGGCATAAAAAATTCCTCCTTTTAATTTACGCATATCATATCACAAGTCTTGATAAAAAAGCAATATATTCCATAAAAATATATTGCTTAAATAGTCGATTATTTCTGCATGATACTCAGACCAGCATATTATAGAGAGTTTCATTGCCGTTCAAGTTAATGAAAGACGGATCAAAACGCTCGATACGGTTAACCAAGCCTGCATAGTCATGCTTATTGGCCAAAGTAACCCCAATCAAGACAGGGCCAGTTCCCTTACTAGCACGCTTGATGTATTCAAAACGTGTGATATCATCATTTGGTCCTAAGATATCATTTACAAATTCGCGAAGGGCCCCTGGACGTTGTGGGAAGTTGACGATAAAGTAGTGTTTTACTCCATCGTAGATCAAAGCCCGTTCTTCCATTTCAGGCATACGGTTGATGTCATTGTTCCCACCTGAGATAATACAACAAATGGTTTTCCCCTTGATGTATTCGCGCAAGATTTCAAGGGATGCCACACTGGCCGCTCCTGCTGGTTCAGCTACGATCCCTTGTTTGGAATAAAGATCAATCAAGGTCTCTGAAATCAAGCCTTCATCGACCCCAACCAGGGTTTCCACATGTTGACGGGTCACTTCATAAGTCAATTGTCCCACCTTTTGCACAGCAATCCCGTCTGCAAACTTATCGATTTCTGGTAATTTGACGGGACCACCTGCTTCAAAAGCAGCCTTCATGGAGCGCGCTCCTTCAGCCTCTACCCCAATGACCTCAATCCGAGGCTCTGTTTCTTTGATGTAGGTAGAAACACCTGAAATGAGGCCTCCTCCACCGACAGGGACAAGGACAGCATCAAAAGAAATCGATTCTTTTCGAGCTTCCTCAAGAATTTCATAGGCCACTGTTCCTTGGCCAGCCTGTACATGTGGATCATCAAACGGGTCAATAAAGGTCCGTTTTTCTGCAAGAGTAAATTCTTGGGCCGCCTTAGCTGATGCATCAAAGGTATCCCCCACCAACTTAATCGTTACATAGTCCCCACCAAAGAAGCGGACTTGGCCGATCTTTTGTTGCGGTGTTGTAATCGGCATGAAGATGGTTGCTGGAATCTTCATTTCATTACAAGTATAAGCAACCCCTTGCGCATGGTTTCCCGCAGAAGCACACACTACACCACGCTCACGCTCTTCTTTTGAGAGTTGAGAAATTGCAAAATACGCTCCACGAATCTTGAAAGAACGAACACGTTGGGCGTTTTCTTTTTTCAAATAAATCTTTGCCCCATATTTTTCAGATAAATAGTGGTCGTATTCAAGGGGCGTATTGACAACGACTCCACTTAATATTTTATGGGCCTTGGCCACATCTTTTGCTGTTATCATTTCATACCTCTGTTGCTGTGTATTGATCAAAAAAGCAAGCCAGGGTGTCCCAACTTGCTTAGTCTTCTACAGACAATTAGTTGTAGATTTTGAAGGCGTCATCGTCGTTTTGACCAACGAATGGCATTGCTTTACGCAATTCAGCACCAACTTTTTCAATTTCAAGTTCTTCAGCTTGTTTGCGGAAGGCTTTCAAACGTGGGAAACCAGCATCGTGGTCTTCAACGAATTCACGTGCAAATTTACCTGATTGGATATCAGCAAGGGCAGCTTTCATGTTTTCTTTTACTTCTGGACCGATAACACGAGGACCAGTTACGAAATCACCAAATTCTGCAGTATTTGAACATGATTGACGCATTTTCTTGAAGCCACCTTCGTAGATCAAGTCAACGATCAATTTCATTTCGTGAAGGACTTCGAAGTAAGCCAATTCAGGTGCATAACCAGCTTCTGTCAAAACTTCAAATCCAGCTTCGATCAAGCTTGTCAAACCACCCATAAGAACGGCTTGTTCACCAAACAAATCTTCTTCTGTTTCTTCTTTGAAGGTTGTTGAAAGAAGACCAACACGTGCTGAACCAACACCTTTTGCCCAGTCCATTGCAATGTCTTTCGCATTACCAGTAGCATCTTGGTAGACAGCGTAAAGTGCTGGTACACCAAATCCTTCAGTGTAAGTACGACGTACCAAGTGACCTGGTCCTTTTGGTGCAACCATGAAGACATCTACGTCTTCAGGAGCTTTGATGTAACCAAAGTGGATATTGAAACCATGGGCAAAACCAAGAGCTTTACCAGCGCTCAAGTTTGGAGCGATTTCATCTTTGTAGATATCTTTTTGGATTTCGTCTGGTGCCAAGATCATGATGATATCAGCCAATTTAGTTGCTTCTGCAACTGGGTAAGCTTCAAATCCATCTTCTTTTGCTTTATCGAATGATTTACCAGGACGTACACCGATGATGACATCGTGACCTGAATCACGCAAGTTTTGTGCGTGTGCATGACCTTGTGAACCATAACCGATAACGGCGATTTTTTTACCATCAAGTGCTGGTACTTTAACGTCTTTTTCGTATTCCATTTGAACTGCCATAAGTAAAATCTCTTTTCTATTATATTATTTGCCTTTTTAAGGCGGGGTTAACAATGTTAAGGCGAGAATTAATCTCGAGTAAATCCGGTTGCACCGGTGCGGGCGATGTTTTTAATCCCATAAGGTCGAATAACACGAATGAGGGCTTCGCTCTTTTCTGCATTTCCCGTCATTTGAACGGTGATAGAGCTTGGGGCCACATCGACCACGGTCGCACGGAAAGGTTGAATAATGGCCAAGATTTCTGCCCGCTTCTCAGCTGGTGCAGAAACTTTCACCAGGATCACTTCGCGCTCCAAGTGTGGTTTGTCAGTGATATCACGAATGCGAATCACATCAATCTGACGGTTGAGCTGTTTGATGATTTGCTCTACTTCATCATGCGAAGCAACATCAATGATAATGGTAATCCGCGATACATTAGGGTTTTCTGTTGCACCAACAGAGATGCTTTCGATATTGACTTGACGTCTCGACAGGACTCCAGTAAAGCGGTTCAGAACACCTGATCGGTTTTGAAGTTTGGCTGTTAACATTCTACGCATTAAACTTCACCCCCAACATCTCATGATTACTCTTACCAGCTGGTACCATCGGTAAGACATGCTCTTTCCGAGAAATGTCTACTTCGATGAACATTGGTACATCTTCTGTGATGACTTCCAAATCCTTCTCCAGAGTATCAGGATTATCAAATTTATAATTCTTGATCCCGTAGGCTTGCGCCATCAATTGGAAATCTGGAAGGCTATCAAAGACTGACTCTGACGTCCGACCATCATAGAAGGCTTCTTGCCATTGACGGACCATTCCAAGCGAGTGGTTGTTGAGCATAACGACCTTGATCGGAACCTTATAAATATTTAAGATTGCCAATTCTTGATTGGTCATTTGGAAACCACCATCTCCGACAAAGAGAACAACTTCTTTATCTGGATTGGCAATTTTCGCTCCAATAGCTGCAGGAACACCGAATCCCATCGTTCCTAGACCACCAGATGTTACCAATTGACGCTCATTTTGGTAAGGATAGTATTGAGCTGCCCACATTTGGTGTTGTCCAACGTCTGTGACGACAATAGCGTCCCCCTTGGTCAACTCTCCGATGCGTTCAATCACAGCTTGTGGCTGTACAACCCGTTCTTTCTTGTCGTAAGAACGAACCCGGTTCTTATCTTGGGTCACCTTTTCGATCCATTTTTCTGTGTTGTTATGAACCGTTGGTTCTGCTAGCAACTGCTGCAAGGCTTTCTTTGCATCGCCAACCACAGGAATGTCGACAGCAATGATCTTACCAATCTCTGCAGGATCAATGTCGATATGGGCAACCTTAGCATTTTTAGCGAAAGTCTTTGGATTCCCTGTCAAACGGTCATCAAATCGACAACCAACACTGATCATGAAATCCGTCTCTGTCATAGCGATATTGGCCGCGAAGGATCCGTGCATTCCTCCCATCCCTAGGAAAAGAGGATGACTGGTCGCAATCGTTCCTTGACCTAAAAGACTAGTCACTACTGGAATCTGATAGCGCTCTGCTAGAGCAATCAACTCTTTTGCAGCTCCAGCGTAACTCACCCCACCACCAGCAAGAAGAACTGGTTTTTTAGCCTTACTCAATTGCTTCAAAATCTTTTTGATCTGCAATTCATTGGGTTCAATGGTAGGCTGGTAGCTTGGAAGCTTCACACTTGGTTCATAGATAAAATCTGTCTCTAAAGCAGACACATCCTTTGGAAGGTCAATCACCACCGGACCAGGACGTCCAGTCGTCGCAATATGGACAGCTTCTGTGATAATTCGTGGAATATCTGCCGTCTCACGTACTTGATAGTTGTACTTGGTGATGGGCATGGTAATTCCCACAATATCTGCTTCTTGGAAGGCGTCTTTCCCGATCCCAGCACGATTGACTTGACCAGTGAAGACTAATAGGGGAACGCTATCGCTCATGGCATCTGCAATCCCTGTAATGGCATTGGTCGCCCCCGGTCCACTAGTGACGACTGCGACACCCAGCTTTCCAGTTGATTTGGCGTAGCCTTCAGCCTCATGCAAGCATCCTTGTTCATGACGACCCAAGATATGCTGGATACCCTCAAAGCTATAGATGGCATCGTATAAAGGCAAAACCGCTCCACCAGGATAACCAAAAATCGTGTCAATGCCTAAATCACGCAGGGTTTCAAGAACGAGCTCTGAACCGGTTTTTGCAGTTTCTAAGGTAATTTTCTCCATGTCTCTCCTTTCCAGTACTTTGTATATCAAATTAGCATGCTACTATCATACCATTTTTCGAAAATATTTCAAGGAAAAATAGTAAATTTTCTGAATTTTCTATCCAAATCCGAATAATGAGAGTTTTTCTAAAAATGCTATGTCTATCAGAAAAAAAGTCCCTAGGAAATCCTAGAAACTTTTCTTCCTTATAACCAACCCTTTTCTTGGGCAATTTTTGCCGCCTCGGTCCGGTTTTCCGCATCCAACTTGGTCAGAATGGCTGATATATAATTGCGGATGGTCCCGTTTGAGAGGAATAAGCGATCAGCAATTTCTTGGTTAGAAGCCCCTTTTGCGACTTCTTTTAAAACTGCCTTTTCTTGAGGGCTTAGAGGATTGGGATGGGTCAAGATCCCTTCCATTAATTCAGGCGAATATTCTTTTTTCCCTGCTAATACTGCATGAAGAGTCGCCATCAAATCTGTGATGCGGCGTTCTTTTAAGACATAAGCATCGACTCCAGCTTTGAGGGCCCGCTCGAAATAGCCCGGTCGCTTAAAGGTGGTAACGATGACGACCTTGAGCTGGGGTTGTTGACGTTTAGCCCATTCCAACACTTCTAACCCAGTTTTAATGGGCATTTCGATATCTAAAATCGCAATATCGACTGGATGTGTTTCGAGTAAACGAATGGCCTCTTGTCCATCGCCAGCTTGCAAGACATCTTCCACATCCTCTTGTAGGAGCAAGAGCTGGCAGAGCGCATCGCGCAACATACTTTGGTCTTCAGCAACTAATAAACGCATCTTATTTCCTTTCTTGATAGGGGATCCGTATTTCTATCCGGGTCGGCTTGTGTTGATGACTGATCTCCAGCTCTCCTCCCAACAAGGCAATCCGTTCGCGAATCGAGTGCAGGTCTTTGTCAGAGACCTTGTCAAAGCCGATGCCATTATCTTCTGCGACCATTTCTACACCTGTTTCGGTGGAGCGATAAGAGAGAAGGGCCTGCGTCGCTTTAGCGTGTTTGATCATATTGGTAGCTAATTCCAGAGATACCATGGCCAGAGCAGATTCTAGAATCGGCGAGATGCTAGCAGTATCAAGCTCGTTTTGAATCTCCACTTTGATTTGAGCTACTTCCAGCATTTGCTTGACGGTTTCTAGCTCTCTTGCCAGGGTTCGCTGCTTCAGGTTCTCGACAATCTCTCGGACTTGGTGCATGGACTCTTGACTGATGGCTTGAATCTCTTGCACCTGTTCCTGGGCCTTCTCAACCTGACCCAATGCCAAGAATTGATCAGCTAGGTCCGCCTTGACACTGAGCATGGCAAAGGTGTGTCCTAGACTGTCATGCAGATCACGGCCAATCCGATGGCGCTCGTTTTCTGCCAGTAAGAGATTGATCTGGGCATTTTGCTTGGCATGGTCAGCTTTCAACTCTTCCATCATCTCCATCCGGACCATACTAAAGGTCATGATCGCGATAAACAAAGAGACGATCAGGACAAAAAGCCAATCATTTTCTCTCATCTCCCTATTAAATAACAAGGCTCCCAAAAGGATCAGTTGTGATAAAAAGGCCGTCCAAAGAAAGGGAGAACGAAAATTGTGGACTCTAAAACGATAAACTAAAATATTGCTTAGATAATAGTAAAACCAACAAAAGCCTGTCCCAACATATAAGGTATTTCCACCTATGTAAGCCAATAGATAAATCCAAAAAATCCAGGTCAGTGTCCTATTTTCAACAATGAGGATTCCTAGATAGCTCATCATAAAGAAGATGGCTAAAAAGAAATGCCACCAGGGAATCTGCCCTAAGAAAATAGAAGCAAAGGGAAAGACCATAAAGATTAGGCCTACGTAAAACATATGGTGAATATGTTTGAGTTTTTCAATCATGAACGAACCTCAGAATGACGACGATAGACGATAACAAGGGCAAACAAGACCAGGGTAAACAAAGTTAAATAGACACTCGCAAAGACATTGACCTGCCCCTTGTTTAAAAAGGTCTTGATCAGTTCCATCAATTGATAGGTTGGTAAGCATTTGCCGATGGCTTGCATCCATTCTGGAAAGAGGCTAATGGGCATCCAAAGACCACCCATGACAGCCAGCCCCATGTAAAGGAGATTGCCCACAACAGACATCAATTGACTGGAAGGAAGCAGGGTCAAAACCAGACCGAGAGCCACAAAAGCTAGACTTCCTAGGATGAGAATAAAGGCTGCTAAGACCCAATCCTGTAGGGGCATATTCACATGCCGCACCACATGGCCCACGGTAAAGACAACTACAATCGATAGGAGAAAATCGACAAAGAGACCCACAACCTTTATTAGATAATATTCTACCATAGATACGGGGGTATGGCGCAAGACTTTTTGCCAATTATTGAGTCGATCGGTTTCAAGAACGGTTGGAAAAGAAAAGATAGCCGTAGACATCATAGAAAATGCCGTCATAGAAAGGAGATAATCCCTCATAAAGTGAGCGGGTGCCCCTGGTGTGTCCTGGTACATCCCTGAAAAGAAGAGATAAAAGGCCGTGGGCATCCCAATTGATAACAAGTAATAAATGGCTTGGCGTCTAGTCAAATGCCACTCAACCACGCCGAGAGCTTTCATGCGTTTCATCTTCTTTACCTACTTCCTTTGTATTTTCAAAAATAGAATCCAATAAACTTCGATTGGTCACTTCGATTTCTTGGATCGAACAGCCTTCTTCTTGTAATCGAAGCCACAAACGATTGGCATCACGTGTCACAATCTGAAGAGCATCGGGTTTAATGATTACTTCACTAACACCTTCCATCTCTGCTGCTAGAGCTTGGTAGCGCAAAGGCAAGGTGAAATGTTTTTCTACCTCTTCGCTTCTCATAGCGAGAGGCGTCGTATCCCGAAGCAAATGTCCCTGATGCAAGACCAAAATCCGATCAGCTGTATGCTCTACTTCCTCGATGTAATGGGAAGAATAGACAATAGTCACACCTTGGTCCTTTAAATGCCCGACGATCTCCCAAAAGCGTTGGCGAGTGGACGTATCCATGGCAGCCGTTGGCTCATCCAAAAATAGGAGACTGGGACGACCAATCAAGGTCAACACAAAGGATAAGAGACGCTTTTGCCCACCAGACAGCTTACTGGCTAATTGCTTCTTTTGTTCTGGAGTAAAACGCAATAAATCATCGATGTCATTGACCGTTAAAGGGTTGGGATATATGGAGCGAAAGAAACTGATCAGTTCCTGCACGGTTAGCTTTTGCACGATGGCATTCTCTTGAGGGAGATAAGAGACACTAGCCTTTAACTGAGGATGACCAGGAGCCTTACCCTCTATTTCAATAATCCCAGAAGTCGCCTTCCTATCTCCTAGGAGGCAATCCATCAAGGTTGTCTTCCCTGCCCCGTTTGGCCCAATCAAGGCCAGACAGTCCCCCTGTTCAACTACAAAAGAAAGATCTTTTAAAATTACTTTTCCTTTGATACTTTTTTTCAAGTTCTCTACTCTAATGACGCTCATGATACTCTCCTTTCAAGCAGCCTTAAACGGCCAGAATGATGACAAAAACAACCAAGGTCACTCCCGTTTTTTCATTGCTCCATTTCCTTTTTAACAGACTTGATCATTTTCAATCCTTCTTGAACCGCCCAGCTCATGATACCAAGCCCAGCAAATAATTCCCAAGGGAAATGGTAATAGAGGCTATCATCCTTTGAAAAGATCAAATAGACGACCATCCCCACCACTGTTAACGTAAACACTTTATAAAACCATTGTTTCATTTTTCCTTACCTCTTACTTTCTGACTATATTATAGCGAAAGAAAATAACAGCCACTAGATAATTTTGTCACTCGCTCACATGACAAAAGTCACTAAAAAAGCCAAGTGACTTCACTCGACTTTTTCTATTCTTCTTACTGACCTTCTTCTTTCATGCCATGCAGCTTCAAGGCCTTGACCAAGGCATCTGCCTTCATGTTTTTCAAATCATTGAGACCAGCATCTTTGAAGTAAGAAATTTCTTCTAGAGACTTGGCGTCAATTAGGTTGAGGTCAATCACACTAGTTGAGAGCAATTTCTTTTCTGGTGTGACTGTGTATTCCAAACTAAAACCGGGAACGGTTTTTAGCTTCTTATAGTCTTCATTTTGCTCCAGCAAAGCTTGAATGGCTGCTGTGAGCTCTTCAGGTGACTTCTCTGCTGCGATAGTTCCAAGTTGTTGGGGCAGATCAGCTGTCACTTCGATACGAAGGTTTTCAACCTTATCTCCCTTAGATTTGATGATATCCCGGTGTTTTGTTCCATTGATATCTCCTACTAAGGTTGTGGTTTTTTCTTCATTTTTTACTTCTTTTTTAACAGTGGAACTGCTAGATGAGCTAGCGGTTGTAGTTTTCTTCGTTTGGGATTGCGAACAACCAGTCAATACCAAAATGGCTAGCCCAAGGGTTACAAAAAATTTCTTCATTTTTATAACTCTCCTTTCACATACTGATACCAGTATAACATATCGCGTCTTTCTTGTCTAAAAACTCCACTGCTCAAACCATTTCCCCCTCTTTTCAAGCTCTTCCATTTGAATAAAAATCTGATGAATGTGAGACTTTTTGCAGAAACCCCTTTTTCTCACGAATAAAGCTTCCGTGTAGGGGTCGCTTCAATCTCAATCCCTCTGAATCACGCTGCTTTCATAGGGAATCTCCTCGTTTTTCTATATACAAAAAAAGGTTCCGAAAGGAACCTTCTGTTCAATTATTCTACACTAAACAAGTATGGGTAGACTGGTTGGCCACCTTGGTGGATTTCCACTTCTACATCTTCATACTTCTCAGCAAGGGCTTGGGCCAATTCATTTGCCAACTCCTCACTTCCGTCTTCACCGACATAGATGGTCACAATTTCACTGTCTTCATCCAACATATGAGCGAATGTTTCTTCCAAGGTTTCCATCATATCTGGGTTTGAAACAACGATTTTGCCATCGACCATTCCAAGATTATCATTTTCATGGATTTCAAGCCCATCAATAGTGGTATCGCGAACCGCTGTTGTCACACTACCAGACACAACATCGCCCAATGAAGCGCTCATGCGTTCGTAGTTTTCTTCGATTGATTTGCTTTCATCAAAGGCAAGAAGACTAGTCAATCCTTGAGGGATGGTCTTGGTCTCAACAACTGCTGCAGGTTGATCAATCACTTCTGCTGCAGATTGAGCAGCCATCAAGATATTTTTGTTGTTTGGCAAGATAATAATGTTGCGCGCATTCAACTCTTCAACTGCTTTGACAAAGTCTTCAGTTGATGGGTTCATGGTTTGACCACCAGAGATGATGTAATCAACTCCTTGCGCTTTAAAGATATCAGCCAATCCGTCACCAGCAACTACTGCGATTATGGCATATTCTTTTTCTTCAACCGGTTTAGCTTGGCGCTCTTCTTTTTCAACTTGCGCTTCGTGTTGGTTACGCATGTTGTCGACTTTGACCTTCACCAAGCTTCCGTACTTAAGACCTTCTTGCATGACAAGACCTGGATCTTCTGTATGGACGTGAACTTTGACAATCTCATCGTCATTCACCACCAACAGGGAATCCCCAAGGTTGTTCAAATAGTTACGGAATTCATCGTAATCGAAGTCTTTGACATAGGTTGGACCTTGTTTCAATGCGACCATGATTTCTGTACAGTAACCAAACTTGATATCTTCAGTTGCGACATGGCCAGCGACGGACTTGTGGTGTTCTGCATTGATCATTTCTGACATAGTTGCAGGTGTTGCTTGGAACTCTTCAGAAGCAATGAATTCACCTGTCAAGGCTGACAAGAATCCTTCATAGATGAAGACCAAACCTTGACCACCAGAGTCTACCACGCCAACTTCTTTCAAGACTGGCAACATATCTGGAGTCTTCGCAAGAGCTGTTTTAGCTCCTTCAAGAGCTGCACGCATCACTTCCACTGCATCGTTGGTAGATTCTGCTTTTTTCTTGGCCCCGATGGCTGCCCCACGAGAAACCGTCAAAATGGTTCCTTCAACTGGCTTCATAACGGCCTTATAAGCAACTTCTACTCCAGATTGGAAGGCTGCTGCAAGCGCTGCTCCATCCAATTCTTCTTTGTCTTTGACACTTTGAGAAAATCCGCGGAACAATTGAGAAGTGATGACTCCTGAGTTCCCACGCGCACCCATCAAGAGACCTTTAGCGAAGATTCCTGCTGCTTCTCCAACAGTTGATGCAGAACGGTCAGATACTTCTTTGGCCCCATTTTCGATGGTCATTCCCATATTAGTCCCTGTATCCCCGTCTGGGACAGGAAAGACGTTCAAAGAGTTTACATATTCCGCTTGTTTATTTAAGCGCGTAGCCCCCGCTTGAACCATTTCTTGAAATAAACTTGTAGTAATATTAGCCACGATTATTCTCCCACAATCTTGATATTTTGAATATAGACATTCACAGTATCCGTAGTGATTCCAAGTTGATTTTCCAAACTAAATTTCACACGTTCTTGAATATTTTTTGAGACTTCGCTAATCTTTGTTCCATAGCTCAAAACAGTGTAAACATCAACTGCGATAGTTCCTGCTTCCGTTGTTTTGACAACAACACCTTTAGAGAAGTTTTCTTTCCCTAGGAGGGCTTGGAAATTATCTTTGATCGCATTTTTGCTGGCCATTCCAACCACACCGAAGATCTCAGTAGCGGCACCGCCTACAACAGTTGCGATAACCTCATCAGTCAATTCAATTTGACCGTCCTTTGTATTGATTTTTACTGTCATAATTTCTACCTCAAAAGTATTTTATATTCTATTTTACCATAAAAGAGGTCAACTGTAAAAGGGTAGGGACTATTCTTCTCCCTCTGTAACAGCTGTCTCTGAAGAAAAAGGAGTGGGAAAGAACTTCGTAAAATAAAAAAAGGTTGAAAAGGTCCCCCACAACCTCTTCAATCTTCCCACCCCGAATAGCTTCAAAGTCTGGGAGAGTGCTGAAGGTTGCAGATAAAGGAAACATTGTTTCCCTCATTAGACCATCTTTGGACTTTTGAACTCCAAAGTCTTAAGAAACTTGCTTCGCAAGTCCTATCCACCACCTCAAAGCAGTGCTTCGAACAATCAACCACTGCGTCATGCAACTATCCTATCAAAAAAGAGAAGGCTGGATATTTTTGTCCAGCCTTCTTTCTTTATTAAACGCGTTCTACTTTACCAGATTTCAATGCACGAGCTGAAGCCCAAACTTTTTTAGGTTTACCATCGATAAGGACAGTTACTTTTTGAAGGTTTGGTTTTACGGCACGTTTTGTTTGGTTCATAGCGTGTGAACGGTTGTTACCTGATACAGTCTTACGACCTGTGAAATAACATACTTTAGCCATTTCTGTGTTTCCTCCTATTAGATCTAATATAACGGATGTGCTAGCACCACATACCGTACTATATTACCAAAAAAAATCTCTCTTGGCAAGCTTTTGGCCAAAGTTTTTCATTTCCGACTTAAGAAAACGAATTCGCTCCTACATAGATAATTTCTAGATTTCCCAAGGAAACATCGCCCGTAATGTAGAAATCCTTACTTGTCAGAGCACTTGGATTTTCCTGGTGCTGGATCGCTGAGAGGGAATTATCCACATTTACATGGACACGCCAATCGCTTGGTACATAGAGGCTCAGACTCCCAAGAGAAACATCAACAACAAACTGAGCAGAAGGACCCTCAATCCGGCAATTGTCAAAATAAACCGAAGCTTCTCCCACACTTACATCTGCACTTCCGTGGGTAAAGTGTTGGTCATTGAGATATTTTGTCACCGTTGAAAAAGTGACATCGATGTCATTGCCATCCGACTTACTCATGGATCCAGCAGAATAGGAAGCTAGGCGGGCTTTTGTTTTCTTAGAGGGTTTAAACAAAATATTGAGCCCAATCACAGCGAGAATTGAGGAAAGGATGACAACTGAATTGGATACCGGAAGGAAATGATATTGCCCATTGAGACAAAAGAGGGCTAAAAGTCCATAGATGAAGCCCCAACCAAAATGGCGTTTTAAGAAACTTGAGAGGGATAGGACTGCAAGCAAGGTGACCCAAGCTAAGGTCCAGATGCTAATGTCCCATTTTACAAAATAGCCTTGCAAGAGGATTAAGGCTGCTAAAAGAATTAAGAATACTCCAATTAATTTTTTTCTCATGATATTACCTCATTTCATTTAGTCGTTCTTTTAAGAGTTGATAGTAGCGTCTGGATACGTGGACCTGCTTATGGGTCTGGTAGAAATTGACCGTGCTGGTTCCTGAAAAAGACTTTTCCAGAGAGTAGATCTGCTTTGCATTGACAATGGTGGATTTGGAAATCCGACAAAAGGCGATGGGAAGCAGTTCCTCCAATTCATAGAGCTTCTGCTTGACCTCATAGGCCTCGTCCTTGGTGTGCCCAAAAATCTTCTCCCCGTCCGTCTCAAAAAAGAGGATCGATGCAACATCTAGAAAATACTCACTTCGATCCTTGTAGAAGGCTAAAGTAGCGACTTTTTGTTCGAGGATTCTCTCTTGCAGCTGGGTCAACTCCGGGGTCAAGCGCGGAGCTCGAATCAAGATCTCAGGCTCGTCCATAGATGGATCCAATTCGATTTTAACTTTCATAAAACTCCTTTCCCAACGTTTTGATAGTACCATTATAACAGCTGTTGAAAACAAAACAAGGGCTTTTCAGTAAGTGGCACGTTTTCCCTACTAAGAGGTAGTTTTTGAGAAGTAAAAGAGAGAGTGGGACAGAAATCGGTAATTCGTTAGAATTCGATTTCGTCGTCCCACCTCCGCATAGTTGAGTAGGGCTGTAAAAGCTGATGAAATCAGCGTAGTAGAGCCCACTCAACCACTGCGTCTTGCTCGACAATC
>JAGZVW010000020.1:0-35319 GCA_018379295.1 Streptococcus parasanguinis
CTCTCAATTATTTTTGAATTGTCGAGCAAGACGCAGTGGTTGAGTGGGCTCTACTACGCTGATCCCATCAGCTTTTACAGCCCTACTCAACTGTGCGGAGGTGGGACGACGAAATCGAATTCTAACGAATTACCGATTTCTGTCCCACTCTCCCTTATTCCGTTTTTTCTTTTTTTATCAAGCGTAACCGACGCTTTAATTTTTGTGAAACTTCTCTATGCCGAAAGTCCACTTCTTCTGATTTTAACTTAGAGACAATTTCTCCACTGCGCGTTTGGAACTTGGCTTCTCTGGCAAATTGGATACTGGCGTTTAAAATACAACCAATAATCATGATTTTTGCCACCAAGATGAACCAGAACATGATGACCGCTAGGACGACCGAACCGAAGAAACGAGCATCTAAGAAATGACTCACATAACGATCCACATATTTCCAAAAGATATTCAAGATCGCATACAGGACAGCAACAACAAAGGTCGCCCCTGGCAATACATATCTAAATTTTGGAATTTTGACATTTGGAAGGGTGTAATAGAGCAAGACCAGACTGACAAAAAGTAAGAGGTAGATGGTCGGCTCTGTCAAATTCAGTAAGCGCACATAAATCGTCCGATCAAATGAAAAGGTCTGATAGAGATAACGAACGATCATTTTCCCAAACATGGAAAGGATCAGCGAGAGTCCAAACAAGCCCTGCAAGGCAAAACTGATCAGAAAGCTAAAGAGTCGCCCCCAGATAATACCACGCTCCTTTTCCACCCCATAACTCTTGTTATAGGCTTTTTGGAGGTAGGCAATGCTCTGTGAGAAGATCCACAAAGCGGAAACAATCGAAAAACTCAGTAAGCCTGTTGACGGTTTGGTCAACACACTCGAAATCATCTGTGCCACTATTCGATATAAGGAGGCTGGCAAGACTTTTTGTAAGCTCAAAAGAATTTGGGTAGGACGAATATGAAAGTAGGGTAAAATATTGGCTGCAATCAGCATCAAAGGGAAAATGGAGATCAGCAAATAATAGGCAACCGCAATGCTAGTGATATCAGACTCTGCACTCTGATAAAATCGCACGAAGCCTTTTATAAATGGCTGTCCCAGTATTTTTTGTAGGACCTTTTTCATTCGTCACCTCCCCATTTTACTAAAAAAGAGCAAAGAGCGAAACCAGACAACTTGCCTTCAGCTCCATTCTTTCCTCTCTATTTTTTAGTATGTTCCTTCCTCACCTTGACTAGTTAGGATCACTGGACCATCTTTTGTAATCACAAATTGATGCTCGTATTGACAAGAAAGGCCACCGTCGAGGGTCTTATGGGCCCATCCAGTTTCCATATCCGTATCAATCTCCCAAGTACCGGTATTGATCATTGGCTCAATCGTCAAGACCATACCTTCACGCAAACGAAGACCGCGTCCAGCACGACCATAATGTGGGACCATTGGTTCTTCATGCATGGTAGGCCCGACACCGTGTCCGACCAAGTCACGCACCACGCCATAGCCTTTGCTTTCTGCATACTCTTGAATCGCTGCGCCAATATCTCCCAAGCGGTTGCCTACGACTGCTTTCTCAATTCCTTTGTAAAGACATTCTTTAGTCACGTCCATCAAATCTTTAACTTCCTGAGAAACATTTCCAACCGCATAAGCCCAGCAAGAGTCCGCCAAGCCACCAGTATAGGACTCCGTGTATTTCTTCACTTGGGCTACATTATCAAAATCTAATTTTGAAACATCCAGAACAGACTTGTCGAGTGGCTCAGATAAGACCATATCTACCTTGAGGAGATCACCATCTTTCAGGATAACATGACGGGGAAAGGCATGGGCAACCTCATCATTTAAACCGCAACAAGTCGCGTAAGGATAGTCCATGAGACTACCTTCTACTCCGATTTGAAGTGGTAAGACATTGGCTTCTTTACAGCGACGGCGGACATATTCTTCTACTTCCCAAAGGTCGAGCCCTGGCTTGATCAAGTCACGCAATCCAATATGGATGCTGGCAAGGAAATCTCCTGCACGATCCATTGCTTCAATTTCACGTTGTGATTTTAATGTAATCATTGTCTCCTCATTTCTCTTGTTTAATTAATCTTAATGGTAATGGTTGCTTTTGCGACCAGCTGCAAATCTAGATACAAGCTAAAATCAACCAAGGCTGAACGTCTGGTTCGCCGAACAAGTTGTGGTTCAATGCGGATCACATCGTCCACCTGCACAGCTTGTAAAAAATTGATGATCAGCTGTTCGACGATCAAGCTACGCCCACTGTGTTGCATCATCTTGCGAACAACCTTCATCAGCACTTCGATCATGACCCCATTGGCCAAAACACCACTTTTCTCCAACATACTTGGCTCCACTGTAAATTGGTAATGGTCGTTTTCTGTTTGAATCTTTTGACCAATCTGCTCACTAAAGGTTGGTAAGCTCGAAAACTGCACCTTGCTAATCCGATCCATGACATCCCGACGCGTAATAACACCCAGCAAGGTCTGGTTATTACGAACAACAGGAATCATTTCATAATCTTCAGCGATCATCCGTTGGCTAATCGTTGCAATGCTGGTGGACAAATTAGTGGTAAAAATAGTCCGTGACATCACCTTATCAAGGGTCGTCTGAGGTGCCTTATCTCCAGCATCTCTCATGGTTACGACGCCCACTACCATCTGGTGCTGATTGACAACCGGAAAACGACTAAAGCGATTCTTTCGAACCAAATCTAAATAATCCCGGACCGTATCCGTCTCAGAAAGATAGCCGTACTCATGGAAGGGCCGATAGACCTGTTCCACTGTCAAGATATCCGTCTTGATCTGCATGTTGGACAAGGCCTTATTGATCATGGTCGCGACGGTATAGGTATCGTGTGAAGTTCGGATGACTGGGATTTGCACCTGATTGGCCAGATCAATCACATCTTCACTCACCTCAAAGCCACCTGTCACCAAGACTGCATTGTCATGCTTTAATGCCAATCGTTGAATGCTGGTGCGGTCTCCCACGATCAAAAGGCCCCCTTCAGACACATAGTCTAGGACGTGCTTCTCCGTCATGGCACCGATGTAGAATTTATTAAATTCTTTTTCGAGCCCCTCTTCACCAGCTAAAATTTCCGAACCGGTAATTTCCTGGATTTCTCGATACGTCAAATGCTCTAGTACAGCCTTTTTCGATTTAACACGGATGGTCCCACTTCTAGGACGCGTTTCTACAATTCCTTGATTTTCAGCTTCTTTAATGGCACGATAAGCTGTTCCATCACTGACATTCAAAAAATTGGAAATACTCCGAACACTGACCCGTTTTCCAATCGGTAATTTTTCGAGATAGTCTAAAATCTCTTGGTGTTTACTCATAGAAGTCCCCTCTACCTAGGCGGAAATCATAATAATCGCGCATTTTACGCGTATAACGGTCACTCCCTTTAAATTGACGAAAGAGACGAAAGCCAGCCTTTAAAGCGACCTTTTGACTCCCTGCATTTTCAACATGGGTGACAATCTTAAGCTCCTTCAGTTGAAATTTTTCAAACGATAGAGAGACCAACTCTTTGACCGCTTCTGTCATCAGACCCTTTCCCCAAAAATCCTTGTGTAAAAAGTAGCCTAACTCAGCCTCTCCCTTAATTTCATCCAACTTTTCAAACTTGATGGAGCCAATCATCTGATTGGTTTCCTTATCACAGATCGCCCAAACCCCCAAAGGATTTTTCATGAAATAGTTGGCTAGTACATATTGAGTTTCAGCAAGATCGGCTTGTGCAGGGAAGATAAAGTGTAAATTTTCAGGATTCGAAGCAATCTTATAAAAATCTTCCGCATCCTCAAAGAGAAAAGGTCGTAAATACAACCTTTGTGTTTCAATTAGTGAATAGGCAGCTAAGTTCGTCCAAATATTCATTTCAAACTCCATTGTTCGTGTATCCAGCCGCCACTATCAGATCCCAAGTTCTGTCACTATTCCTCTACCAACTGGATGTCTGCTCCAAGTTGGGTCAATTTATGAATAATATCTGAATACCCGCGAAGGATGTATTCCACATTTGTAATTTCTGTTGTTCCAGAAGCCATGAGACCTGCGATCACTAAAGCCGCACCAGCTCGAAGATCCGTCGCTTTCACACTGGATCCTGTCAATTGATTTGGCCCTTCATAAATAATGTGGTCGTTCAAGGTCGAAATGGTGGCCCCCATTTTAGCTAATTCTGGTACATGGTTGACCCGTTTTTCATAAATCGTATCAACAATGCGACCACGTCCTACAGCCGTTAAGAGCAAAGGCGTGATCGGTTGTTGCAAGTCAGTCGCAAAACCAGGATAAGGAGATGTTTTGATCTGGATGGCCTTCAAGCCTGTTTGCTTTTCTACAAAGATACTATCTTCAGAAATGGTCATGCGCACACCCATTTCCTCTAACTTAGCAATATAGCTCTCTAAATGCTCATATAGGACATTATTGATCTGGATACCTTCCCCAATAGCAGCTGCAAGGGCAATATAGGTTCCTGCTTCGATACGATCTGGAATCACCTGATGTCTCGTTCCATGCAATTGTGGAACACCATCAATGATAATAATATCTGTTCCTGCTCCACGAATATGAGCTCCCATGTTGTTGAGCAAGGTTACCACATCGATAATTTCAGGTTCCCGCGCCGCATTTTCGATCACTGTCCGACCTTCAGCCTTGACTGCTGCCAAAATCGTATTGATCGTTGCACCGACACTAACAGTGTCCATGTAGATAATCGCTCCTTGAAGAGGCTTGCCGTCTGTCGCAAGCTTCATACTGGAGCCATCCATAGTCATAGCAGCTCCCATCGCTTCAAAGGCCTTCAAATGCAAATCGATCGGACGCGGGCCAAGATCACACCCGCCAGGAAGTCCAACAGTTGCTTGACCATAGCGCCCTAACAAACTGCCATAGAAATAATAGGAAGCTCGTAAGCTATTGATCTTTCCAAATGGCATGGGCATATTCTTCACCCCACGTGGATCAATGACCAAACTGTCTTCTTTGCGCTCGATCTTAGCCCCCATGATGGTCATGATTTCAATCAGACTCGCCACGTCGGAGATATCCGGTACCCCATCAAGGGTCACGATATCATCCGCCAGAATGGTCGCCGGAATCAGGGCTACTACACTATTTTTTGCACCACTAATGGTCACCTCTCCTTTTAGAGGGTGACCACCATTTATTACAATTTTTTTCATCTTAATAATTTATTAGCTCTTTCAAGTCTTTTTCCTTTTACTATCGTTTTTTGTAACGAAAATAAAAGGGACAACGTATTCAAAATACTGCATCTATTATACCACAGATCGACCTATTTTTCCATCTGTAGGAATTTTCAAAACGAAAAAAAGCTAGGATCAACTTGACCCTAACTTTTCCATTTCAACGAATTATTTTACAGCTTCTTTCAAGGCTTCTACCTTGTCCAAACGTTCCCATGGAAGGTCAATATCTGTCCGTCCCATATGGCCATAAGCCGCTGTTTGACGATAGATTGGACGTTTCAAATCCAGCATTTGGATAATCCCTGCAGGACGAAGGTCAAAGATTTGACGCGCTGCAGCTTCTAATTTGCTTTCAGCGACTGTTCCAGTACCAAAGGTATCAATCCGAACAGAGACAGGTTGAGCAACCCCAATGGCATAAGCCAATTGCACTTCCGACTTCTTAGCAAGACCTGCTGCCACGATGTTCTTGGCAATATAGCGAGCTGCATAAGAAGCGGAACGGTCCACCTTAGTGGCATCCTTACCAGAGAAGGCACCACCACCGTGACGTGAGTAACCACCATAAGTATCCACGATAATCTTACGACCTGTCAAACCTGAGTCCCCTTGAGGTCCACCAATAACAAAGCGACCAGTAGGGTTGATGAAGAATTTGGTCTCAGCATCTAGATAAGAAGCTGGAATCACCTCTTTGATGACCTTGTTAATCACATCTTCGTGGATTTGTTCATTGCTGACATCTGGATCGTGTTGAGTTGAAATAACGACTGTATCCACGCGCACTGGGCGGTCATTTTCATCATACTCAACCGTAACTTGAGATTTCGCATCTGGACGAAGATAGCTGATTTCACCAGACTTACGAAGCTCTGCCAAACGACGAACCAACTTGTGGCTGAGTGAAATTGGCAATGGCATAAGTTCTTCTGTTTCATCCACCGCAAAACCAAACATAAGACCTTGGTCTCCTGCTCCGATCAAATCAAGTGGATCTTGATCTGCGTTTCCACGAACTTCCAAGGCTTCATTAACCCCTTGGGCAATATCAGGAGATTGTTCCACCAAAGATGGGTGTACTCCTACAGTTTCAGCTGAGAATCCATATTCCGTATTGGTATATCCAATCTCTGCAATCGTATCACGCACCACACGGTTAATATCCACATAAGCAGTCGTTGAAATCTCACCAAAGACATGCACGGAACCAGTATAAACAGCTGTTTCGGCAGCTACGTGAGCTTCTGGATCTTGCTCTAAAATAGCATCTAAAATAGCATCTGAAATTTGGTCTGCAATCTTATCTGGATGCCCCTCAGATACTGATTCAGACGTGAAAAGTTTACGTTCTGACATAAAAATGTCCCCCCTTAAAAAAATATTGTTATAGAGTTACAAAGTACTGATAGAAGATTTCTACCACCTTATCGGGACCATATAACACTTCATTATAACACATTACATATGATATGGAAAATGATTTTTCAAAAAGCCCATTAAATCAGCTTTTTCGGTCTATGCACTACCCAGTTAAACTGACTTAAACAGTCCTCAAAGTTCCTAAAAAGTTCACAAAAAAATACCCCTTGGGGTATCTATCAATTGACGAGTTCAGCAGGCAAGATCTAGCACCCTCTCACGGTGCTTTTTTTATCTTCAAAAATGGTAGGCGTCCGCGTACCAATGGGTACTCGAAAACCTACCACCTACTTAAATGATAACAGTTCTTTAAAAATTTTCAACCCTATCTACTTTAATCCGTCCCCATTTTCAATAATATAGTTCCAATAAATACCAAAACTCCCAGAATAAATGATAAAATATTTGGACCCATCCAATAAGGATCTGGCGTACCTATAATGGAAATAACAAATAAGATAGCTGCCGCATTTAGGAATCCTTTACTTCCTTTTCTCATACCTATGAAAAGTAATATAGTCGCAATCATAAAACAAATATAATGGATGGCACCAATATATAAGATCAGTAGATACATGGGGTTTCCTAAAAATAAAGGAAAAATCATAATACCAAGGTGGCAGACTGCTATTATAAGGGCACTCCATAACCAAGACGAATGAAGAATGATCCTCTTTGGCGAATTTTCTTTATCATTGTTTGATTGTATATCAGCATTCAACTGATCGTTTACATCTATGTCTCCTTCTACTTGAAAGTCCGCCATCTCTGGTTTAGTGTCAATAGATGATAGATCTTGTACTTTCACCTTGGACTCCCAGCTAGCTGCAACTTTCTCAAGTAAACTAAAAACACGACAAGCAATATAAATCGATAAGAGAAGATAAAAGAGACCGTAAAAGCTTATACGAGAGATGAAAGAGTATACTGCACCTATCACAACAAGAGAAGATAAAATGAGCAAGAGAGAAAATACTTTCTGAAGTTTCTCACTTGTACTTGTGATCATAACATTAATCAGAAGTAGAAACATTAACTCCATTAAAATGTAACGAAGTGTAAAAGCGTAAATATCACTCGTTCTATCCATACCAATCAAAATAAATAGTGGAGAAATATTTGTAGAGGCAACAAATAATACTAAATAAGCTATCGATGATTTCCAACCATCTTTACTTTTCCAATTGTTTAAAAGCTCCCTCATTTCTACATTCTTTATAAGCAAGCAAATCCATATTAAACAAATGATATTTAGCACAAAGGAAATGTTCATCAGATTTGTTGGGGAGAAAGGTGGTAAAAAAAACATCAGTAGTTGGGTAATTGAGAGGAGAAGAGCAGCTATCAATCCTTCAACATTTAAACGTTGCTTCATGATTCTCCAAATTACCCAGCAAATAATCATTCCATTCCATATAGAAAAAATACTAGAGGTAGTGATCAGTGGTATATCTCCATTTAAATTTTGGGCATTATAGCTCTCTACTAGACTACTACCATAAGAAACAAGATAAAGAATTGCTTCAAGAATTAGCAGTATACCATACCATTTTTTTCTAGACATAGATTCTCCTCCACTTTCTAAGAAAAGTATTTAACGATTCATTTATTTAAATTATAACACAATTTGTAACCGTTTTCCTATTGCGTTATCAGTACTAAATAAATAAATAAAAAAGATAGGATTTATCACCCTACCTCCTATCATCAGTCTCCATTTTTTAACAATACAGTTCCAATCAATACCAGCACTCCTACCACAAACGGTGGTATATGATTAATCACCCAATCCGGATCACCCGCAGCAATAAATGAAAAAACATAAATAGCTACTGCTATATAAAGAGTTGCTTTATTGCCATTCACATTCCCATTCCAAAGCAGGATAATTGCAATCACAAAGCTAATCATATGGATTCCCAAAAAGTACAAAAAACCACCAGCCCACGCTCCCATTGAAAAGAGACCTAATAAAAGTAAAACTATATAAACAATGGCCAAGAACAAAGCAATAGAAAGGATTACAGAATTTCCAATTCTCTTCTCTGGCTTCATTTCATTGTTCGGAAAAAGACTTTCATCTGAAGCATATGCCTCTTTTTCTTTATCTACTTCAAGATTTTTCTGTTGATCAGTCATAACTTTCTCCTAACATTTTTAGTTATTTTTTCAAATAATAGCGCTTAAAAATAGAGCGGAAGAACTGATTTAACCATCTCTTTGATCGACCCGAATACTTTTTATTGAGTAGAGTTGACCATACCCATTTTTTAATTAAGAGCTTTTCTCTTCTTCAACTAAGAGTGTTCCAATTAAAACCAGAATACCTAGCAGTAACGGAGCGATTCGAAAAATTTCCCAATCTAGTTCAAAACCCAAGATGATAGACAGCAGATAGAGTCCAACACTCGTATAGAGGAGGCTTTTATTCCCCTTCTTCATCCCTAGTCCAAGTAAAATGGTTCCAATAACAACACCTAAGAAGTTTGGTGTTAGAAAAATCAACAACATGAAAAATCCCAAAATATTAAAGAAAAAGACAAACAATACAAGATAGATAATGGATAGGTAAAAGGTTACTGAAAGAAAAATAGAATGTAAGCTATTTTCTTTTGGAGGATTCTGAACAGATACAGAATTGGGATAATCTTCACTGATCTTGCTATGTTCTTTATTTTCCTCAAAATGTTTCTCTTGGTTTGTCATCACTTTCTCCTTCCTTTCTTATATTTTTATGTTTTTCCTTTAACACCATTATTCTTGATTCCATCATTCTTTTCATGATATCCATCTATTCAATGCTATCTCATAAACATTAATTTGGACAGGTTGCCAATTAGATTGCTAACATATCATGAAATAGGCTGGAAATCTTCCCTAAATAAAATCAGCCTCTGCAATAGCTCTTTTCACTTCTTCAATTGGTAAATTGACCAGTTCTACTTCTTTTTCACGGTAGAGGTATTCGGCATATTCATCGATGCGGTATTGATGAATATATACTACCCGCTTGCAACCGACTTGAAGCAACTGCTTGGTGCAATTGAGGCAAGGAAAATGCGTCACATAAGCTGTAAAGCCTTTTGGAATTCCACGTTCAGCTCCTTGCAAAATAGCATTGACTTCCGCATGAATCGTCCGGACACAATGTCCCTCGACCATGAGGCAGCCATCCTCTAGACAATGATCTGTCCCAGAAACGGATCCATTATACCCTGTTGCAATGACCTTATTATCCTTAACCAGAACAGCGCCTACTTTCGCTCGATTACATGTCGCTCGATTCGAAATCAGTAAGGCCTGTGCTGCAAAATATTCGTCCCATGCTAGTCGATTGTGTGTCACCTTTATATCCTCCATCTCTCCTCATATCTGTTACGATTATTTTCATTATAGCATGAAATCAACAAGAAAAAAAGGGAGTGGGAAAGAACTCTGATTAGTAAAAAAGAGTTCGTTTTCCCACCCCCGCACAGCTTCAACAGTCTGGGAGACTGTTGAAGGTTGCAGATAAAGGAAACATAGTTTCCGTCAACATAGGTCATCTTTAGAGCTTAAAAAGCGAATAAAGATGCCAATCAACCACTGCGTCATACAGTTATTTCTATCATACATCAAAGGCTGGACAACTTTTGCCCAGCCTATTATAAACATTATTTACCAAGTTTTGCTTTAGCTGCATCTGCAAGAGCTGTGAAAGCTGCTGCATCGTTAACAGCCAAGTCAGCAAGCATTTTACGGTTAACTTCGATCTCAGCCAATTTCAAACCATGCATCAATTGTGAGTATGAAAGTCCGTTCAAACGAGCTGCCGCATTGATACGTGTGATCCACAATTTACGGAAGTCACGTTTCTTTTGACGACGGTCACGGTATGCATAGTAGTAAGAGTTCATTACTTGTTCTTTTGCAGTACGGAACAAGATATGTTTAGCTCCATAGTAACCTTTAGCTAATTTAAGAATACGTTTACGACGTTTGCGTGATACAACGCCACCTTTAACACGTGCCATTTATATTTCCTCCAATATTTCCTAGAATTCTTTACTTACGAATACGCGATTATTTCAAGCGAGTAAGCATTGCTTTGATACGTTTGAAATCTCCTGCATGCACCATAGATGCTTTACGAAGATGACGACGTTGTTTCTTAGTTTTTCCGTGGAAACGGTGAGAAGTGTAAGCACGGAAACGTTTAAGTCCACCAGAACCTGTACGTTTGAAACGTTTAGCTGATGCGCGGTGTGTTTTTTGTTTTGGCATGATATTTTCTCCTTTTTTTAACTTTCTGACAGATTATTTCTTGTCAGTTGCTGGCGCCAATTGCATGAACATTTGACGTCCATCCATCTTAGCTCGTTGTTCGATGATCGCCACATCTTGTGTCGCTTCAGCGAAGTCGGCTAAAACTTTAGCACCAATCTCTTTGTGGGTAATCATACGACCCTTAAAGCGAATGGATACCTTCACTTTATTTCCTTTTTCAAGGAATTTGCGAGCATTGCGAAGTTTTGTATCGAAATCACCCTTGTCAATCACTGGGCTCAAACGAACTTCTTTCACGGTCACAACGCTTTGTTTTTTGCGTTGTTCTTTTTGCTTCTTCTGGTACTCAAATTTGAACTTACCGTAGTCCATAATTTTCGCAACAGGAGGTTTAGCTTGAGGTTGAATGAGAACCAAGTCAACATTAGCGTCGTCTGCAAGTGCTTGCGCTTCGCTAAGTGGTTTGATACCCAATTGCTCACCTTCAAGACCGATTAAGCGAACTTCACGTACACGAATTTCATCATTGATGAATAAGTCTTGCTTTGCTATGGTTTTCACCTCTTTTTTATTATTCGAGAAAAACAAAGAACGGACCTGCAATACAGGCCCGAACTACATGATGTATTTCATTACTGAAACTTGATCCGTAGGGGCCAGGCAACTTGCGTCACAAGGCGAGAAGTTCTCACTTCTGCTTTTCTCAACTTTTATATGATATCAAGTTTTTTATTCTTTGTCAAGAAGTTTTTTTGCTTTTTCTTCAATAAAGGCCACAACGTCTGCAATTCCAACACCCGTTGTGTCAAAATGAATGGCATCTGCTGCAGGTTTCAAAGGAGACACAGCTCGGTGGCTGTCCTTATAGTCACGTTCAGCGATTTCTTTTTTTAACAATTCAAGATCCGCTGTGATGCCCTTTTCAACATTTTCCTTGTAGCGACGTTCTGCCCGCTCTTCTACAGAAGCCACTAGGAAAATCTTCAATTCTGCATTTGGTAAGACAACCGTCCCAATATCACGACCATCCATGACGATACCACCTTGCGCAGCAATCTGTTGTTGCTGAGCTACCAAGCGCTCACGTACAGGAGCCAAGGCAGATACCCAAGAGACATTGTTGGTCACTTCATTGTCACGAATTGGATGAGTCACATCGACATCAGCCACGAAGACTAATTGCTGACCGTCTTCAGAGCGACCAAAACTGACAGGATATTGGTTCAGTAGATCAACCAACTGGTCAACATCTGCTTCAGTCAGTTCATTCTGAAGAGCCAAATAGGTCGCTGCACGATACATAGCCCCCGTATCTAGATACGTATAGTCTAGATCCTTGGCAATGATCTTTGCAACCGTGGATTTTCCACTAGAAGCCGGTCCATCAATGGCAATTTGAATTTGTTTCATGTTGTCCTCAACTCCTACTGAATCTTAACGACATCACCAGGATTCGCATACCATGATCCTGTAGACATGTGAGATGGATTTAACTGTTCCAATTGGGCAATGGAAATACCAGCACGCGCAGCAATCGCTGCTTCCCCTTCACCTGCTTGAACAGTGATCGTACCTTCTTCAGAGTTCTCATCTTTTGAACTATCGTCTTTAGCTGCTTGGTCGGTTTGTGCTGCAGGAGCCGATGCTTTCTGTTCAACCTTAGTCTCTCCATTATAGAAACCAGACATTTGTTTGGATTTATTGCTGCCACCTGTTGATAGGAAAATCAACAAGCAGACCATTGCCACTACTACTACAAAGAAAATAATGGCTAAAATCGTCAACAGACGATCTGCCTTTATTCCATTTAACTTGCTCGTTCTTTTCAATGTTTCTTCTCCATCATCGTAAATATCTTCTTCCCATGGTTCTTTTGCCATGACTTCCTCCTTGTTTTTTCTCGTAAAAATCATTACAATAGAAGTATGAAAGTTACGTTAATTCCAGATCGTTGCATCGCTTGCGGTCTCTGTCAGACCTATTCTGAATTATTTGATTACCATGACAATGGCATCGTTAAATTTGCTGCTGAAGAGGACGACCTCCTTGAAAAGGAAGTTCCTGTCACAAACGATGTTCTCGAGGCTATTAAAGAATGCCCCACTCGTGCTCTCTTAAAAGATTAAGAGGGCTTTTTATTTGTTTGCATAATACATCTCGTAGTAATCCACATGGATGAAATTGTCCGTCAGGATTACTTCTCCCTTAAAATAAGGATTTAAGGCAAGCGCATTGATAAAGTATTTTTTCGGCCATTTACGCATACAGAATGTTCGACTGCGCGATCCATCATTAAATATGAGCTTGATCGATTTCTTATTAACTTCGACCTTTTCAATCGAGTCAATCTTCACCCTGATTGGAGTAAAAGGATTGGCTGTAATAATCCGTAAGATCCCATCCTCATAGATCGTGAAGTAACGATGGACCCCAATCGCGAGCAAGGCCATAAATAAAAAGAACGAAAACAAAACTAGCGTTGGCACACTAGAGCTCTCATACATCAAGGCCAGTCCAATAAAGACCGGAATCACTGCAATGGACCAATAAGTCACAAGAATAGATAAGTCCGGTTGCCAATGATAATGGACCTTTCCAAATATCTTAATCATGAGCGTACCCCCATCTAATAGTTTAGCATAAAAAACAAAAAAAAGGGAGCCAGACAGCCAAAATCACAAAGATTTTTACCTGCTTGCTCTCCTTTTAATTGGATTTATCAGTTGGAACTTTAAAGAAGTCTTTAGAAAGGTAACCTTTCCCACTAATCAAGTCGTATTCAACCATTTTTAAATCCTCTGCAATTTCTTGTGCTTCTCCTTCTAAGGCCTTTTTATCGACACTTGCTTTTTTCAATACTTCTGTCAACAAAGCATAGTAAGGCGAAACTTTTGAATTGGTCTGTTCAAAAACCATAGCAGAGAAATCACTTGAATTAACCAAAGGATAATTCAATTTTGGAGCATCAAAATTACTCCAAATGAAGTAATCTGTCTGATACTGACTCTCCGGATTATTCTTAAAGGCGGACTCAGGATAGAGACCTGGCAAGTGATCCCCATAAAATACCACTGTAATCTTCTTATCTATTTTAGAAAGACTTTCCAGGAAGGATTGGGTAGCGGTATCAGTTTGTGAAAGTAAACGACTGTAGAAAGTCAGTTTTGAATTTTCTTCATCACTAAAACCTTTTCCTTTGGCATCCAAGGTTTCTGGGTTTGCTTCTAACCATGGGGTATGATTTTGCATCGTCATAACTGAGAAGAACTGTCCGGTTTTGTCGTTTAAGTTATCCAACACAATATTATAGGTGGATTCATCACTCGGACTGATTCCTTCATTTCTATATTTGATCCCTTTTGTATTGGTCGTAATAAAATCTTTGAAATCCAATCTCGAATACACAATATCCCGAGAATAATTTGATTTACCTGCCAAGTGAACAGCAATCTTATTCTGTTTTGAGTATGCATTACTGATAGACGGCACATCATGGATCTTAGGAAGAACTTCCGTATACAAGACAGATACAGTTTGTGATAAATTATAGAATGGTAAACCTGTCAGAGTCTGAAACTCCATATTTGCAGTTCCGCCACCATATCCATCCGATTGCATTTGCCCACTCGTGTGGGTCTTCATGATGTTCTCAATATTTGGAATCGGATTTTGCGTAAGCTCAACCCCCTCGACTTTTCTAGGATCGGAAAAACTCTCACTCAGAATATAAATGACCGTTTGATCGTTTAAGTAGTTACTTCTCTCCTCATTGATCTCATTCGACAAGTTGGTATATTTTTGAGCTATTTTCTCAAGACGTTCTTTGGAATAACCATCCGGTTTTGGAACAACCTCCGTCGTCAATTGATTCATCCAAACATAAGACAATCCTTTATAACGAGCATTGGTCGTATTCCCTAGCCAATTAATATCCTGGTAATTGTTCAGGGTACTTATAATTGGTACATTAGCCTTGATCTTCCCGTTTTCTTTATCACTGAATATCCAATTGACACTCTTAAAACATAAGAGCATCACTGCAATAGCTCCGATTTGTATTTTCCATGAAGAAATAATTCTTCCTTTAAAGAGGTACTTTTTCCCGACAATCAGTAGACAAACCAGGAAAGCCACCAATAAAAATATGTAAAACATTTGCGCTTTGTCCACAAAGCTCAAAAGCGTCATTGGTTTGGTCAACCAAGTTAAATCACTTGGTAAAACCGGCTCATTCCTCATGCCAAACTTGATGGAATTTGCAACTACAAAAGCAATGGAAACAATGGAAATGAGACAGGTAGCAATCCAATATTGATTGATACAAATGTAAACAAAGATAAGGATCGCTGTCAGAATGAGAATTTGAAATAAGATGGCATCTGGAATCGTGTAATGAACGCCTAAGAAGGGTTCTGTTCGACCTAAACTGAATTGGATAAAATAATTCAATACAATTGCAATAGTGGTACTAGAGAAGAACACTAAAGAGAAACTCGGTTTGTTCTTGACGAAATCTCGCTGCCCTTTTGTATACAAGAATCCAAGTAAGGAAATCAATGGAAAGAGAATGTATAAGAATTCATTTGTTAACCAAAATTGCTGAGCTGAGTATTTGCCAATTTCAAAGGCCTTATACAAAAAATTATCTGTCCTGTAAATCAGGGTCGAAAAATTTTTGTCTGTTACGATAAAGGTGATCAAGAGTTGCGACAAGACCAGATACTGATAGTTCTCGCCAATCTCTTCTCCTCCTTTTTTCCGACTTGGTAGCTTATCATAATGCTGTCGCAATAGAACCAAACCACCTGTAGAAGCAAACAGAAGGAAAATGACAAGGAAGGAATCCGTTCTAAAGAATGGATTCTGATCAAAATTCCAAACCTTGTATTTTGGATTATTCAAATAAATCGTGATTTCTGTCAAATAAGAAAGGGTATTGTAGACCAAATAACTGACAATCAGCTTTAAAGGAAACCATTTTTTAAAATTGAACTGGGATAATATTGGAATTAATAGCAAGAAACTAATTCCAAATAGAATTCCTAAAAAATTGACATATTGTAGGACAGTCCCCGTTGCTTTATTATGTACTGCAAGATTATTCTGAGCTAGGTAAAAATTAAAAAAAGAAAATAGAACGAAAGTAACCCCATAATACCACTGAGTTCTTGAGACTTTCGATAATGCTGAGAGGATAAATTCTTTAACATTAAACTCTTTTTTCCGTTTCATTATTTCACTTTCTTTATCATTCTTTTTAGTATATATTTCACAGCTCTTGCTGGTCCAATCACAATATACTTCAAGGCCCCTTTAATCCCTCCTATTTGATTAAAGTCCACAAAGGTATGCGGTTGGAGATCCTCACGATTGTTCAATTGCTTATTATCGATAAACGGTGTCAGAACATGTGGGTTTTGAGAGATCCTAAAGTCATATTTTTGATCCCAAGCAATATAGATCAACAAGCGTTCAATCGCATGAAGGATTGAATTCTGTGGTAAAGGTTCAGCTGGAACATCTGCTGCTGTCAAATTCAAATCAAAGAGTGGTTTCAAAGCATCATATTTAAACCAAACAAAGGTTCCATAACTCATGACAAAGGTATTGAGATTCTTGAAATCAATCGACTTGGTCGCTCCCATCCGTTCCCATAGCTTGTTCATCTCTGGCGAAATGAGGGCTTCATTCCAGGCAACCACTATTCGATTGTAACGGAAGAAAGTTGGAATATCTGCGATGGTGATTCCGACTTTTGGATTGGCCTCCATGTTGGCAAGGATTTGATCCGCTGGCTTGACCAGCATCTCTATCAATTCTTTCCGCCAAGATTCACCTGCCCAAAAATCTGCTTCTTTTGATTTCTTGGTATGGAAATGACCGACATAATCATAGTGGGAGAGTTGCTCTTTTAAGAGTAGCATTGGCAACACATCCCGACCAATGTTTCCAGTCATCACAACCGTGGCATCTTGTGCTCGATGAGAAAGAATTTTCTCAACAGCCTGCTTCTTCTCTTCTGCATCTGTCGTGATCCATAAGTCATAAGCGAAATGAAAGGCTTGAAAAGCATCTAGAAATTCTTCCAAGAGGTCCACATAAAAGACATGAAGATGAACCCCAACTTTTTTACCAAACTCTCCAGCTAATTCCTGATTTTTCAAGTACTTACGAGACAAGAGATAAGGAAAGTCCGGACGATCAATCATAGACATGTGGTTAAGAATCAAATCCAATGGATAGTCCGATACACGCTCCAATTCATCAAAAATATAAGGCATGATTCCTTCATTGTTTGCAATGGTTTTGACTTTGATGAAAGGAACCTTATGATTGAGAATCGCTGTAGGGTTGTAGTATGAAAAGTCCGGATAGAGCATCCCTGTTGTGTCTTCATGGATGGTATCAAAAACAGTTTTATAGCGAAAACCAGCATCCAAAAAGTTCGTTGTGACCTTGGTCTCGTAGTTATCAATCACATCTTGAACATCTGTGAAGTCCTGAACACCCTGCCAAAATTCATGAAAGGCGCTCGATGTTAGCACCTTTTTTTTAAAGCTAAGATAATAACTTTGAATATGCTCGTTAAAATCCTTGTCTTTCCGGTAATTGGTCATTCCCCAGAAATCCACTTCATCATCATTTTCAAACTGCTGGTAGATTGGTTTTAGATCCCAAAGAGGTCCAAAGCAGGTATCATTCATGAGGGTAACAGAATCAAAGTGAGCCAGTTGATCAAAGCCGACTGTCTTCATTCCATCCCGCCAAGCCGCAAAGTCAAAACCACTATTTTGACGTTCGAGAATATCGTCCACCAACTGTTGCGAAGACAAATGGGCCTTCACATCTTCTGGTAGCTGACTATTGGAGATAAAGACCACCCGTGAATACAAGGGACGAATTTTTTCTAATTGGTAAAGTACATGTCCACTGATAAAGTTAAATTTATTAAAGTGGACATATAAAAGTAAACGTTGCATATTATTTCCTTATTCTTAAGAATTTCAAGATCTTTGTTGGAATGGTCCAACGGCGAGAATGGATGACGGAATTGTATTCATGAGATAATTTTTCATTTTTTTGAATCAATTCTTGTACGTTTTGAGATAATTCATCCAGTTTATTTATTGAAATTTCTAAATCTTTTTGAAGATGATTGATTAAGTTTCCCATTTCAAAAATCCGCCATTCTTGCTTTGCATCATGTTCGGCTTGTATTTTTGCAATGTCTAAAATATCCTGTTCAGGGTACTTATTTAGATACTCTAATTGTGTTTTTAATAAACCATCAATCCTATATTTCATTTTGACAGGATCTACTGGTCTTGAATCTGAATTACTTGACATTCTATACGCAACAGTTGCATCTTCAATAAATGTAAGTTCTGTCAGATGAAAGAATTCCAACTGCATTGGGAAACCATCATCTACAGAATCCGGTGCTATCATGTGATTTACTTTTTGCATTAATTCAGTTTCAATCATCCACGACGAAGGTAATGTCATACCTTTCGTGGCTAACATTTTACTATATGTATTTGCATATGCAATAGGACCATTTTTAAAAACATTTTCGTGGATAATCTTATTGTCTTCATCCACAATATTAAATTCTGTATTACACCACTTAGAGTTTTCATTTGATTCTAATAAATCAAATTGTTTTTGTAATTTTTTTGAATCAATCCAAAAATCGTCTGCGTCACATCTTGCAATATACTTCGCTGTTACCTGATCACAAATATCAATCCAAGTTCTAGTTAATCCTTTGTTCCGATCATTAAATACAAGAGAAATTTTATCTGGGTATCGATCCCTATAATCTAATAATATCTCTCTTGAATTATCTGTTGAGCAATCATCAACAACTAGAATATCATATGGAAAATCTGTTTCTTGGCACAAAAAACTATCTAGAGCCATTGAAATATATTGACTATAATTGTAACTCGTACAAACTATTGTTACCACTGAATCCTTCATAATAATCACCTATTCGATAATATCCCACTTCCCATTTCTCTGAATTAACCCAGAAGAAGAGTCCATAGCTGAAAAATCATCATTTGCTATATCCGTTCGATTCATTACAATTAGAGGTGCGTTAGCTTCTGTTGCAAAAGCTAACATTTCACGTGATTCTCCCAAAATAGTGACCTGTAATTTTAATTTTAAATTATTGATTGCATTTAAACTACATTTATATCGAAAAATCTTGTGTCCCTTTGATGTTGTTGGAAAATCATAAGTGTTGTCATTATAAATCCAAATATTTCTATCAATATCTGTCATAGAGAAAACTAAGTAAGTAACTATATCTTCTTCTAAATCATAAGAAACTTCAAATTCTACCATATCGTTCTGATGGATAACTTGATCCGAAATCATTTTGACTTTTAGATTTTTTACTACACTAATATGATTCTTACGATCGTCAGTTTTCTCAGGATGTTTACTTGTAGTCGCATTATCAACACTATACTGATTTGCTACATCTTCTGGGGCTCCCAATGCCTTCACCAAACCATTTTCAATCAAAACAGCCTTGTTACAATATTTCTTAACGGCTCCCATATCATGGGTAACTAGGATAGTGGTTTTCCCTGATTTCTTGCGTTCTTGGAAGTAATCGTTACACTTGCGCTGGAAGGCCTCATCTCCTACTGCTAGGACCTCGTCCAAAATCAAGATATCGCCTTGGGCCTTAATCGCAACCGAAAAGGCTAGACGAACCTGCATCCCCGATGAGTAGTTCTTGAGCTTTTGGTTCATGAATTCATGCAACTCGGCAAAGTCTACGATGTCATCATACATGGCATCAATTTCAGCTGTTGAGAAGCCCAGCATGGCCCCGTTCATGTAGACATTTTCACGACCTGTCAGTTCTGGGTTAAAGCCCACTCCAAGCTCAATAAAGGACACCAGTTTCCCATCAATAGTGACGGTACCTTTTTCCGGCACATAGATTTCAGAAATAATTTTTAAAAGGGTCGATTTCCCAGAACCATTTCTTCCGAGGATCCCGAAAAAGTCTCCTTTTTCTACTTCAAAAGAAATATCCTTTAGGACGTGTTGTTCTTTGTATCCTTTGATTCCTTTGAAGCGATTGACCAGGGCAGTTCGAAGACTATTGGTTGCCTCTGTTGGCAACTTAAAGTACTTGCTGACATGGTCTACTTTTACTGCAATTTGTTTATCTGTCATTAGAGAATCTCCGCAAATTTCTTAGCATGTTTGTTAAAGTAAGCAAAGCCAGCGACAAAAATAAGAATTGGTAAAACATAAGGAATCAAAACCAAGAACTTATTTTCCACCAAAAGCCAGACAGGGGTATTGGCCTTATCAATCAAGAAATAACGCATGTCTTGAATAATTTGAGCCAAAGGATTCATCATGACCAACTTAGCAGCCCATGGATTGCGGTCTGCAATAAAGGTAATCGGATAGATAATTGGCGTCGCATATAGGCCTGCTTGCAGGAGTACTTCCCATACTTGACCTAAGTCACGGAAACGAACAAAAAATGTCGCTAAGATCAGCGCGCATCCTGTCGCCATCAAGAATAACTCAAAGAATAGCGGAATCACCATCAAGGCTGTCCAAGAGAATGTCACCCCATTGAAGAATGAAAAAATCAAGACCACTACAAGGTTAATAACAAAGTTGATGGCTGCTCCCGAAATTGCAGACAAGACAATGATGTGTTTGGAGAAGTTCAATTTTCGCAACAAGTCGCCTCGACTAACAATCGACACCATCCCCATAGATGTGGCTTCTGAGAAGAAGCCCCAGATTACATTGGCCAACAAGAGGGCAACTGGGAAATGGGGCACATCTCCACCCAAGCGTAAGAATCGGATGAAGACAATATACATGATCGTAAAGGTCATCAGGGGCTTTAAAATCGACCAAAGATAACCGATCGCCGATCCTTGGTAGCGTAATTTAAAGTCTGTTTTGATTAACTCTCGTAATAAAATTCGATTTTTCTGACTAAAAACGTCAAACATTATTTTTTACCTCGATATGCAAACTTTGTCAGAATCAAGCTGGTAAACACAAAGGTGTGAAAGGCTCGGTTCTTCCGGTAACCATACTGACGAATCCGTCTCAGACGTTCTTTTAGTGGAACATCCATAATGGTGACAAAGTTTTCAATAATTTCTTTAGTTTGGGAACTGACAGGCAGATCCAATAGATTTTTTGCTTGTTCTTGACTAGACTCTATGAGATTCCAATACTTGGCAAACAGCACATGGGGTCGGATCCAATTTTTAACCCGTTTTCTGAGGGTTCGAGCACCCAGAACATTGCTACTGTGCTGACGGTACAATTCTGTTGGTTGATCGATATGGATGAGCTTCCCAAAGGCAGTTGCCAACAAGGCCAAATACCAATCATGCATAAGGAGCGCATGTTTTTCTTGACCTGTCCATAACTCCGCCAGAGCGTGGTTAATCATGGCAACTCCGCCAGTTACCGTATTTTCCGTCAACTCTTGAATCAGTTCGGTATTGGCATGATCAGACTGGGTGCGAATCATACTCTCATGCTGCACATTCAAGTTTTCATCGACCACTTTTAAATCTGTGTAGACCAGCAAAGGCACTTCTTGAGGATGCTTCTCGGCTTCTGCTACCTGAAGAGCAATCTTTTCAGGAAGCCAGACATCATCTTGGTCACTGAAGCAATAAAAATCAGCTTTTTCATATTTCAAGAGGGCATGGAAGCTCTTGATAACTCCGAGATTTTCAATAGCTCCTTGGTTGATAAAACGAATGCGCTCATCTTGGGCCACCAACTCTTGAATAATCTTCACCGTACCATCTGTCGACCCATCATCTCGGATCAAGAGTTGCCAGTCTTGATAAGTCTGGTCTTGGATACTTTTGACCTGCTCTTTTAGATATTGTTCACCATTATAGGTGGACAACAAGATATTTACTTTCATGATAAGAATAATTCCTCGTACTCACCTACAATTTTTTCCCAGGTAAAGTTTTGCTTCATATTAGCCTTGGCACGTTGACCCCATTCAGATACATCTTCTAAAGAATCAACCCGATCAATCAAATGCGCCAAATTTCCAGTTTCTTTAGTCCAATAGTGAGCCGAATCCTTTGCAACCGTTTGGTTAAAGGAAACTCCCAAAACTAAATTCAGATCCGTCTGAGCAAGAGCCTCTAGGAGACCAGGATTGGTTCCACCCACTTCATGACCATGGATATAGGCAAAGGCTTCTTTACGGATATACTTCAACAGGTCTTGATCATAGACCGTTCCTACAAACTTAACACGAGGATCCTGATCAAATCCAGTTCGAGCTCGGAGCTCCTCAAAATAAGGATTGCCTTCCTGGTTACAAATGATCACCAAATCCCGTTTGGTGGAAGAGGCCATAAATTCACGAATGGCGGTCTCATAATTATTTTCTGGGACAAAGCGGCCCAAGATCAAATAATAGTTCTTCTCCTGTGTCTGCCATTTCTGATAGAATTCTCGGACCTTATTATCCTGACTATTTAGGCTAGTCGGAGACAAGTCCGTTCCGTAGGCAATATAGGTCGTCTTGGACCAAGGGTAGGCTTCCTTGATATAGGACTCAATACCAGGGTTGTCTGAAATTACTAAGTCCGCATGGCGCGTCATGATCTTTTCAGAATACTTGAGATAGGCTTGGATCGGCTTGGCCCACTTGGCCCGCTTCCACTCCAGTCCATCTGGGTTGATATAGAATCGCCCCCCCATCTTATGGATCTTACGCGCAAAAGGTGCCACAAAGGCCCCGATTGTATTGCCCAAGACGTAAAAAATCGGCTGTTCAATTCCTTGTTTCTTAATGAGCTTCAAGGCATAGTTAATAGCCATCATATCATAGGAAATGACACGCGCAGGCCCAAGCTTAGGGGCTTTAATGGTAAAACAATCCACACCCTTGTAGTCAAAATGTTGATAAGCTTGATCATTAGAAAGGCAGGCAACATGGTATTGAATATCTGGAGACACTTGATGCGAAACCAATTGATCCACAAAAGTCTCAAAACCGCCATATTGAGCCGGAAGCCCACGACTTCCGATAATAAAAACATGTTGCATAGAGTTCCCTTTCAAATCATTCACAGTCTATTCAATTATACCATTTTCTAGGCTTTTTGCCTAATCCAAACAGAAAAGCGACCCTTGAGGGCCGCTTCTATTTGTTCTTATTTCACTTCTTGTTTGTAAAATTCTTTCAAAGCATCTTTCCAAGTTGGAATAACGAATCCTGTAGCCTTAGCCTTAGCCAAGCTCATCGTTGAGTTCAGTGGGCGTTTTGCCTTAGCTGGGAATTGGCTAGAATCCACTGGCTTCACTTCAACATCCGTATCTTTGAGGATCTCAACTGCAAAGTCATACCAAGTTGTATCTTCTGCTGCATCATTTGACAAGTGGTAATAACCATACTCCTTACGGTTTTCAGCCAAATAAGTCATGAACTCTGCAAGAGTACGTGTCCAGGTTGGACGACCATGTTGGTCATTAACGACTGTAAGTGTTTTGTGAGTCTTCGCAAGGTTTTGCATGGTGAAGACAAAGTTCTTACCGTAGTTCCCAAATACCCAAGCTGTACGGATGATATAGAAGTTAGATACATGCTTCTCAACCAATTCTTCCCCCATACGTTTGGTACGACCGTACTCTGTTTGAGGATCTGGTTGATCGTCTACTTCCCATTCTTGTCCCACTGGTTTTTTCCCATCAAAAACGTAGTCTGTTGAGATATAAACTAAGGTTGCACCATGTTTTTCAGACGCTTTTGCTACATTTTCCGTACCAGTCACGTTGATCGCATAGTCCAACTCTTTACCTTCATCTTCAGCAGCATCAACAGCTGTGTAGGCAGCACAGTGGTAGACTAGGGTTGGTTTCACTTCTGCGAATACCTCGTCTACTTTTTCTGCATTTGTGATATCCATTTCAGCCACATCAACAGCCACATATTCTTCATTTCGTTCATCCAACAAATGGCGAAGTTCTGTTCCAAGCTGCCCATTTGCTCCTGTAATTAAAATCATGTTAAATTCCTTTCAAATGCTTTTTCCCTATCATTATAGCAAAAAAAGCAGAAGTTTTCTGCTTTTTAAGATGGGAATTGCTCCTTATTTTTTGAATACTTCTGCTTAAAAATAAAGAATACCAGTATCCAAGAGATCCATTCTATTATGAAACCAAGATACTGTATAAATGTCTTGTGATAAGAAACTTTGACATGGCCAGAATTTCGAATAGATAAATAAATTTTACCATCATTTAAAACTTTTTCTGAGACAGTTGGTTTCCGATCTTTTTTATTTTCTTTTAATTCTGATTCGGTAAAAGCACGCTGTTTCAACACAGGTTGAGAACCTTCTGCTCCCTTAGAATATTCTGCGCGATATCCTTTGTACCATATCATTGGTATAGAGATAGTAGTTTCCTTTTTATCGTCAGGAACCTTTATATCAAATTCTAAAAGATTGTACCTCTTTTTAATAGTTGATATTTTTACATCCTTAGCTGTTTGAAATTCTGTAAATTGTGGTAAGCGTATATCTTGGTTATTGATATCAAGATTATAATATTCATCACCTACAGGATCAATATATTTGGATTTGTCACCTTTATATACTGATTTAAGTAATTTTTCATTCTTTTTATTATCATCCCGCATCTGTTTATAGTTTTTTGAAGATGTATCAAATTGAGGGACAACATGATTGAAATAAAAAGATAAAGTCAAGAGGCATAAGACAATAGAGAAAAATCCATTTCTATTTGTAACAGCAAGAAAGAATAGGAACAAGAGGGGAATGAAAAACAATAGGCGCCCTGAATACTGCATACTCCCTAAAAAAGTGTATTTCAATACGGAATTCCAAGGCAGAAGACTCGTTGCAGAAAAATATAAGATCCAACAAGTCCAAAATATGGTTTTAGTTAAACTCCCTAGACGGCGATAAAATAAGATCACCATCATACTCGCATAGAATAGGCCATCTCGTACGAATTGATGGATCGGCCACTCTAATGGTGTGAAAGGTTTATAAAAACCATATCGATCTGCTTGAAATGGAAAAGGAACCAAAAAAGTATCTTTCACATTGACAGGAAAATTTCTCGCTGTCCATGTGAAGAAAAATTTTTGTGATGAAACCTGTTCCAGATATTGAAAAATGTATCCTGCCGACAAACATAAGGCAAACAAGATAGAAAATACAAAAGAGATAATCTTTTCAAGTGTGATCCTTTTATAATTTAAACATAAAAATACCGCAGAAAAAATTGCTAATATGATCGTTGATAAAATATGGGTTTGAATTAAAAGCGCTACTACAATCCCCAAATAAAGAGGGTTCTTTTTGTTTAAGTAGAGCACACGATAAATAGAATAAATAAGAATTGGGACAAGTGGCACTACCATGGTCATTCCAAAACCAAATAAGGTGTAATAACAAGGAATGGTCAAGGCCACTACTATACCAGTCAGCTTATTTTTTACTATTTTTGAAACAACAATATAACTTGTTAGGCTTGTACCAAGAGTGATCAAAAATGCAAATATAGAATAAGCAAGATTTCCATCGTTGGTCATCATATAAACGATGGCTGACGGATAAAACTGCCAATTTCCATAAAACATAGGAGAAGCATATCCCGTACCGAATGCAAATAAAAAATTCAGATTGGGGAGTAAATCCCAATGCTCAATGGACTCTGCTAAGCCGACAATGCGGGATAAATGGAAGACATAGTCATATGAGCGACTTTGAAAATTGATCAGATTGAAAGATACAAATGTAAAAATGAGCGCATAGGAAGTTAGTAATAGAAAGACCAACTTATTGCTGATTTGGTTGAAAACATCTATAAGCCGGTCAATATAACTGCGGATCCCTTTTACCATATCCAACTGATTGATCTTATCGAGGAGCCGATCCATTCCCTCGTAAAATCTATCTATCCTTTGCTTAGCAGCAAGACTCATAGGTAGGATATTCTTCATTCTTCACTTTTCTCTTTGATCACATAGATTGGACGTTTCTTGGTTTCCATGAAGATCTTACCAATATATTTCCCTAAAATCCCGATGGTCAATAATTGGAACCCTCCCAGGAAAAGAATCACTGTCATAAGAGATGGCCAACCTGAAGTAGGATCCCCAAAGACCAAGGTGCGGATTACAATCAAAATCATCATGATAAAGGCCAAAATCCAAGATAACAGTCCACCAATAAAAGCAATGTTTAATGGAGCATCCGAGAAATTGACAATCCCTTCAATCGAATACTTAAAGAGGGACCAAAAATTCCAGGACGTCTCTCCTGCCACACGCTCTACATTTTTATATTCGAGGTATTCTGTCTCAAATCCTACCCAAGCAAAAATTCCTTTTGAGAAACGATTGTACTCCGATAATTCCATGATAGCATCAACCATTGGACGTCGCATCAAACGGAAATCACGGGCCCCGTCCACCATTTCCACTTGGCTAATATGATTGATCAATTTATAAAACATCCGCGCAAAGAAAGAGCGAATCGGTGGTTCCCCATCACGGGTTACGCGTCTCGTTCCGACACAGTCTAAATCCGGCTGTTCCTCCAACCTCTGCTTCATTTCGATCAATAACTCCGGTGGGTCCTGCAAATCTACATCCATAACTGTCACATATTCACCACTAGCACGCTCAAGTCCAGCATACAGCGCCGCCTCTTTCCCGAAATTTCGAGAAAAAGAAAGGTAGTGCACACTTGAATCTGTAACATGTAGCTTTCGAAGAACAGATAGTGTACCATCTGAAGAGCCATCATTTATAAAAATATATTCAAACTTTTCTCCCATCTTCATCCGAACGCGTTCCATCTCTCTATAAAACAATGGAATCGATTCTTCTTCGTTAAAACATGGGACTACAACTGATATGGTCATCTCTTACTCCTTGACTTATTCACTTTCTATTGTAACAAAAAACTAGGGTTTCCCCTAGTAATAACTTATTTTAGTCTTTTAATTAAACTGCAGCATATAAAACAGAGATGGTTTGTAGTAATGTTAGAGATAAAATAATGAGACTGCTTTGTACTACAAAATGATCAGAGAATTTTTGTTCATCTGGAACTCTTTGCTTAAATAAACTACAAATAACTGGTAGACAAAGAGCAACAACACCCAAATAATATCGGCCTTGAACTCCTAAAACTTCAAAATTTCCAACTGGTGTCCAGGTCAGATACAAGGTCAAAGAAATTAAACCAATAATTGCAAGAGAAACCAAACTTGCCCCTACTACTGATACTTTTGGAAGTTTGATCTTCCCAAAATTTGAAAAAGTAATCAAGCTATAAAGAGCATAAATTGGAATAAGGACTTCTGACATCGACAAATCTAACCAACCAAAGGTGTAGAGTTGATTCAAATGACTGACTGATAATAGCATCTCCTTCAAAATCACTGGAAGATACCAATGAGGTTTCGAAATGATACTAATCACCTGAGACTTCACATCCGCTCCATCTAGTTTAAAGTTCTCAATTCGAACTTGCTGGGTAAGAACATACCAAAAGATCGTAAATAGAAAGACAGCAGCAATCAAAGCGAGAGAAACGAGATAGTAGTTTTTACATTGCGTTTTCTTTTTCGGTATAAATAGCAATAATCCTACAAGCAAGACATAAGGAAGCTTCATTGTTACAAGGATCACGCAAAGGAAAGCATAAAGCAATAAATCCTTAATTTTAACCACTTTTTCATCATCCGTTACATAGTTCAAAAATAATCCAATAATGATGTAGGTTAAACCTAAGGCTACACTATCTTGATTATAAGAAGCAGCTAGAACCAGATTCATTGGAAACATCGCTACCATTGTCATCAACTGCTTCGCTTTCCCACTTAATTTAATAGAAATAAGAGCTAAAATACAGTAAGCAATGACATTAAAAATTCGACCAAGATAATAGGAGACTCCTACACTCAAATTCAAAAACTTTCCAATCCCAAATCCAAGAGCCTGAGGGATATAACCAATAAACCAATATGAGTTGGTTGCCCTGTAATCCGTTTCCTTCCCAAACTTCACTTGTTTGGTCGTCTGCCCTTCTTCAAATAAAGAAGATTTGGTAAATGGTTTTTTGAAATTCTTATAAACATCAAAGTAATCTTCCGTAATATGGATGTTTTTATTTTCCATATTGACGTTGCCTTCCACAATATGAATCGTTCTTGAAAGGTGAACTTGTTCATCGGGCGTATTCAAAACGGGTGTAATAAAAGCAAAGGACAGACCACCAATGAGCATCGCAAGGAAGGTCCCAACATTCTTCTTCGGTAAAAGAAAAATGAAAAAAGCCAATACAACAAATAACGCTACACCAATTTTAGGAAAATCTACTAAGCGCTTTGTATAAATCACTGCAATACAAAAGGCCAAAACTGCGAAAGCTACTAAATACTTTTTATTTCGCTCATAACTATCAACAAAATATCCCATCAGTTTCTCCTACTTATTCGAATTTTGACTCTTCACATATTGTCTCATCAACAACTTGGCCATCCATTTAGGCCAGAAGAGTTGGTACATGTATAGATCTTCTTTACTACGCGTATTGTCTGCAATGGTTTTTGATGTTTCAGACTCTCCATGGATACGGTGGCACATGAGTTTGTCAGATACATAAGCAAAACGACCTTTGTACTCGCTGATCTTATACCATGCGTACCAATCCAAACTCACTCTCATTCCTTCATCAAAATAGAAATTCTTCAAATTTTCACGATTATAGGTGACAGCTGGACAACAAATCGGATTCCCAAAAGCCATTACACGGTTTCGCCAAAAGTGACTAGCAGGAAAAAGATTCATGGTTTTTAACATCAAGGTTTTGATCTTCAGATTTGTATTCGCAGGAATCTTATGGTCATCTTTTTCTTCAAAATAATCAGAATACCCAATCAACACATCTTGATTTTTTTCCATCTTAGCCAAAACTTTCTCAGCATAGTCCGGCTCATAATAATCATCCTGATGGGCGATGGTAGCATACTTCGTCTCTACAAAAGACATGGCATTGTTCCAATCCTTACCAATCCCACCACCTTGCTTGGTGTAAAATGGAATAGCATAACGCTGACAAAGTTCCTTGATCGAATCCAGTGGTGTTGAACTGTAACAGATAATCTGTGATTGGAGAGTTTGATTCTTCAAGGATTGAATACAAGCTTCCAAGTATTCGCTCTCACCATAAGCACAAATCACCCACGTATGTTGTTGATTAATGAGCATAGTCCTTCCTTTCTATTTTTCTTGCAATAAAATAAGCAAGTAAACTTCCACTAAAATAAACAGACATCACGATGAAAAAGCTTAAAGACGCACCTAGAAGTCCCATTTTTTGTACCAAATTATTATTTGTCAATTTGGAAGCTATAAACATGAATAAATACACAGGCAATAGATACGTTTGTTTTCGAATAACCGTCATGACATCCCCAAAAACAATCCCAATAGAATACAGAATTCCAGAAAAAACAAGGATGGCTAGGGTAGTACTATGCTGGTTTAAAGGTAAACCAAAAACAAGACTTAATATCGGCGTCCCGATCAAATAAGCTAGCACAGTTAATACCAAGCCGACACCCAAAACAATGACAAACATCTTCGCAATGATGGCATCAAATTTTTTCAATTCTTTATTCTTCCATAAGATCGCTAATTGCGTTGTTAAGGGTCTAAGAATTAAAATAAAGAGACTCATAAAAAACACAGGCATAAACAAAATATTATAATCCCGTTGTGTTCCTGCAATAAAGTGTCCCAGTCTAATTTCAGAGTCAATCGCGATTCTAGGTTCATTGAAAATATAAGCTAGTAAAAATCCACTGATAAAGAGAGGAATACAATTCTTTAAAATAGTGATCGCATCAAATAGGTCTCTTTTGAGATTTTTTACTGAGAAATCAATTGTTTCAAATTCTTTTGATTTTACATAATCATAACAAAATACAAAGATAAAGTTTAAAACAACTAAGTAAAGCAATGATTGTGTTAATGACTTTGTAATAAGCAAAAATGCCAACAAAAGAATCGTGCTGAAAGAATACCGAATGGTCATTGATTTGCCAGCGATATCTAATCGTTCGTGACGTTGAAACAATCCTTGGAAAAGATCTGAAATTGCCTCACACATACGAAATAGAACGTATAAGCCAATAATCGCAATTTTTGAACTCTCATGTAGGTCAATTCCTGAAACAAATAGGTAAGGAAAAAAGATCGCCATCATGAGTAGGAGAGAGAGACATCTGGCAATACTGTAACTGGTAAAGGAGTGTCTAAAGAGAACATCTGTCCCTTGGTAGCTTCGAACTTGAAACATGCCCACTACTACTAGAATCGCAGCAATCCCATAGGCAAGACTAAAGGAATCTGCTTCCATTGGCGAGGTCATGCGTGTAACGATCAATGTAAATAGTACAGATGATCCAGCAAATGCCAAGTTCCCTAACAGATTCCAAAAATACACCTTCTCCGTTGAAACAGGTTGATTATTCTTCATGCTCTTTTACCTGTAATGCAATTTTCTGAGACAATTGTCGAATTTGAACGGATTGTTTTGAGGTAATCCGAGTCAAAGAGAAGTTTAAATAGACAAGTAAACAGAAGCCTAAGAAAAAGATTAGATTGCTTGGAACTTGAATTCCTAACATTTTTGATACCTGTCCAATCAAATTAGGAAACCAAATGACTGGCAACGATAGCAAACAAAGAATGAGCCAAGAAATGACATTTCTCATTTCAACGACTTTCTTTGCAACTAGGCGTAGAATATAAACGATAAAAATAATTACAATAAGGGTTAACCAAATATTTAGCATGTTATTTCTTATATCCTCCACCAATTCTAGCCAATAGCATTGCCATTGTCACTTTGATCATATAGTAAACAGACTTACTGAATGTAATCGATGATTCTCCGTGTTCTCGTTCGTTCATTAATACAGGCACTTCTGCAACGGAATAGCCTGAGGTTAACAGGGACACAATCGTCTCTGGTTCTGGATAATCACTTGGATATTGCTTGGCGAATTCCTCAATTACTTTTCGGTCAGCAACTCGTAAACCAGAAGTTGGATCTGTTACCTTTTGACCGGTTAAAATCTTAATTAATTTTTCAAAAAATGAAATTCCAATCCGTCGTGCGAAAGAGGATTGGAAACCTTGATTTTCAATAAAACGAGAGCCAATCACCATGTTCACATTCTTCTCTTGAAGGACTTGAAGCATCTTTCTGATAAATTCAGGATTATGCTGACCATCTCCATCCACTTGAACAGCATATTGATAGCCATTTTTAACTGCATATTGATAACCAGTTTGGACAGCACCACCAATTCCTAAATTAATCGGTAAATCGATAACATTAAAGTTGTTATTGCGACAAATTTCAAGTGTATGATCTGTAGAACAATCATTGATAATGACATAATCAAATTCAGGTGTATGTTCTTCAATCATCTTGATTGTTTTTTCAATATTTCCACTCTCATTATAAGCAGGAATAATGATCAATAATTCTGAATTTCTCAATCCTATTGTTTTCCCTTCTAAGCATATCACTTCATTATACAATAATCAGTGCATATTTTCTACTTTATACTGTCCCCTCCCCCTTTTCATGGTATAATAGAGTGAATCGATTGCGGAAGGACACCTTATGTTAAAGCTGGGAATTATTGGTACGAGTTGGATTTCACATGAATTTATTACAGCTGCTCATCAGACGGGCCACTATCACTTGCAGGCTGTGTATTCGAGAAAGATGAAGACGGCTCAAGATTTTTGTGAGCCTTATGGGGTGATCTCTTGCTACACGGATGTCATCGACTTCTTAGACAGTGAGCTGGATGTGGTCTACATTGCTAGCCCTAATTCTCTTCATTTCGCTCAGGCCAAGCTTGCTATTTTAGCAAAGAAGCATGTCATCATTGAAAAACCAGCTGTGACGAAGCCTTCTGAATGGAAGGAACTGGTCAAGCTTGCTAAGGAGCACCAGGTCTATCTCTTTGAAGCTGCTAGAAATTACCAAGAAACAGCCTTTCAAGTGGTTAAAGACTTCCTCTCTAATCAGGAAATACTAGGCGCCAACTTTACCTTTGCCAAATATTCTTCCAAATTGCCTGCTCTTCTAGCAGGTGAGATACCCAATATTTTCTCAGATGTCTATGCAGGTGGGGCCTTGATGGATCTGGGTGTCTACTGCCTCTACCTGGCCATTGGCTTCTTTGGAGCTCCAATCTCCAGTCACTACACCGCTCAGCAATTACCCAATTCGGTTGATCTCTATGGTCAGGGTGTTTTGATCTATCCAGAGTTTCAGGTTGCCATTCAGGCGGGGAAAAATATCACCAGCCATCTACCTGCTGAAATCTATACTAAGACTGGAACATTAACTCTAAATGCTGTAGCAGCTATCAACCAGGCCCAATTTGTCAGCCATTCTGGTGAAGTCATCGATCTTCCTCTCACGCCTTGTAGTCATGTCATGCAAGAAGAGGCGGAAGCCTTTGCCCATGCCATAGCTGGTCACAAGGAGGCTGATTATCTCGAATGGTTACAAACGGCTGAGCAGGTCCATGAAACCCTCTACCAGATGCGTCAGAGCGCTGGAATACAATTTAAGGATGAAAAAGAATGAAAGAACAATTTCCACAAAGCTGGAAAGATCAGCTAGAAACACTCGGATTTGATACATTCACTGAAATTCAAGAGCAAATCTTCACCCCTATCTATGAAGGAGAAAATGTCCTTGGGATCAGTCCTACCGGTACTGGTAAGACACTTGCCTACCTCTTTCCAAGCTTGCTCAAACTCAAACCGAAGAAAGCCCAACAACTCTTGATTCTAGCTCCTAATACAGAGTTAGCAGGACAAATTTTTGATGTCACCAAGCAATGGGCAGAGCCTCTTGGGCTCCAGGCCCAACTCTTCCTGTCAGGATCCAGTCAAAAACGGCAAATCGAACGTCTCAAAAAAGGACCCGAAATCCTGGTTGGGACGCCTGGTCGGATCTTTGAACTGATCAAGCTGAAAAAGATCAAAATGATGAATGTGGAAACCATCATTTTAGATGAATTTGACCAATTACTGAGTGATTCTCAGTACCACTTCGTCGACAAGATCAGCCACTATGCTCCCCGCGACCACCAACATATCTACATGAGCGCCACAGCCAAGGTCGATCCAGATCAGCTAGAAGAAAATACTCTTCGCATTACGGTTGATGGAGTTTCTTTGGACAATATCCAACATTTTTATATGCAAGTGGATCGGCGTGACAAGGTCGAATTGCTCCGCAAACTCGCCTACGTCGAAGATTTTCGTGGTCTGGCTTTTTTCAACAGCCTATCTGATCTGGGTAGTGCTGAAGAAAAACTACAATACCGGGGTGTTGAGGCCGTGTCGCTGGCTAGTGATGTCAATGTCAAATACCGCAAGGTCATCCTGGAACGCTTTAAAGACCATCAGCTAACTCTCTTACTGGCCACCGATTTGGTCGCTCGTGGAATCGATATTGAACATCTTGAATGTGTGATTAACTACGATATCCCCCGTGACGTAGAGACCTATACCCACCGTGTCGGTCGAACAGGTCGAATGGGGCGTGATGGCTATGTGATCACCTTTATCACCCACCCAGAAGAACTCAAATCCTTGAAAAAATACGCTTCTGTCCGTGAACTTGTTTTAAAAAATTCCGAACTATTTTTAAATGAATAAGAAAATCCTCTGCTAGTAAATTTACTGCAGAGGATTTTTTAGTTAATTTCCATTGTAATAAATGCGATGACTTTCAAGTTGATAATCCAACAATTCATCTACCGTTACAAAGGTATAGCCTTGTGATTTAAGGTAGTCAAGGACGGTCGGAAGAGCATCAATCGTGGTTTGATGGATATCATGCATGAGAATAATCGAACCCGGTTTGACTTCTTTTTTCACTTCATTGAGAATAGCCGTCGTATTATGAGTTTTCCAATCCAGGCTATCCACATCCCACATGATGAAAGACTGGTCTACACTGTATTGGATGGCGTTATTGATGGCTCCATACGGAGGGCGCGTGATCTTAGTTTGAACGCCTGTCGCTTTTTGAATAGCTTCTTGAGTATCCAAGATCTCTTTTTTAGCATTATCCAAGCTCAATTTTGGCAATTGAGGGTGATCCCAGGTATGGTTCCCGATTTGATGACCTTCTTTGCGGACTTGCTTAGCAATATCAGGATTCGCACTGACATTTTTTCCGACCATAAAGAAGGTAGCTTTTGCATTGTATTTCTTCAAGATAGCCAGTGCCTGAGGAGTCGTCGTTGGATCCGGTCCATCATCAAAGGTCAAGGCAATCATCTTACGATGGCGTTCTTCAATATAGGATTGGTAAGAAGCTAGATCATCAGGAAGCAAGCGCTCTGTATCAATCACGTCATAGAATTTAGATAAGGGAACAGTAAAGGTATCGTCTCCTTTAACCTTGCTTGGAAATGGAATGGTGAAATTCCCTTTTTCATATTGGAATTCCCATTGGCTCAAGTCCAACTCTGAGAAGTGGGCAACCATTTGATCAATGCTTTCCTCATCCAGCTGACGAAAGGATAGATTCCCTCGTAATTCCTCCAAAAAGATCTGCTTGGCTCCATCTGGATCCGCAAAAACCTGGCTGAGGGTCAGAGGGTTACTCTCATCATCCAAGTAAAAGAGGGGCAACTTCACCGTCTCATCTTTAATGAATTTTCCTTTTTTGTACTGGTATTCAGCCCGTTTGATTTGGATAGGATGATAGCCAACAAAAGGCGCTTCTGCTTCTTCACTATGGTAGAAGGTCAGATGCTTAGGCTCTTTGGTTTTTTCATCGGTTCCTAGACGCTGAAGGTCTTCTTGGATCTTCTCTTTAATAATCTCAACAGGCTGTCCATCCTTAGTAGGATAAAAAGCGGTCACATAAGAAGTTCCTAAAATTCCTTCCTGAACCTGGGCATCTTTTCCTTTTTCAGAGCTTTTCTCTAATTGGGTGACCTTGGCAAACTGATCCTGATAGGCTTTTTGTTCACGAAGCCTTTGAATCTTTTGATACCCGATATACAAAAGACTCAGAAAAAGGAGATTTATAATGATTAATAAAATAGTTTTCGTGTGTTTGAATCTCATAACTTTATTATAGCAAATTTCTCTCGAAAAAACATTCCTTTTTTGTAAATGGTTTCATAAAAAAGAGAGAGTGGGACAGAAATCGGTAATTCGTTAGAATTCGATTTCGTCGTCCCACCTCCGCACAGTTGAGTAGGGCTGTAAAAGCTGATGAAATC
>JAGZVW010000082.1:0-2076 GCA_018379295.1 Streptococcus parasanguinis
TTCATGGTTTGCCGTTCGTCCTTCAGGTACAGAACCAAAAATCAAATTCTACATCGCTACAGTTGGTGAATCTGAAGCAGATGCTAAAGAAAAAATTGCAAATATCGAAGCAGAAATCAATGCTTTTGTAGGCTAAAACACGAGGCTGGGACAAAAGTCCTAGCCTCTCAATTATTTTTGGATTGTCGAGCAAGACGCAGTGGTTGAGTGGACTCTACTACGCTGATTTTATCAGCTTTTACAGCCCTACTCAACTGTGCGGAGGTGAGACGACGAAATCGAATTCTAACGAATAACCGATTTCTGTCCCACTCTCTCTTTCTTTCGTAGCAAATACCAGCGATTTTATAGAAAATATGGCATACTAGACATAGAAGAAAGCGAGGTAATCTCATGGAACAATTTTTAGAAGATGTTAAAGATCTTGAAGTCACAACTGCCGAGCGTGCGCAAGAAGCGATCAATCAAAAAGAAACAGCGACCTTCTTTATCGGACGCAAGACTTGTCCTTACTGCCGGAAGTTCGCTGCTAAGTTAGCAACTGTCGTAGCTGAAACAAAAGCTCATATCTATTTTATTAATAGTGAAGAACCAAGTCAGCTAGACGCATTACAAGGCTTCCGCTCAACTTACGGCATCCCAACTGTCCCAGGATTTTTACATGTCGAATCCGGTGAAGTCACTGTTCGTTGCGACTCATCCATGTCTGAAGAAGAAATCAAAGCATTCGCTCATCTATAAAAAAATTAGCTAGAGAATAATCTCTAGCTATTTTTCATTTTCCGAAAAAGTCGTCCAAATCTTCTGCTGGGGTTTAGCAAAAGGATAATCGGAAAATTCTTCTGGTGTTAACCAAACAGTCGATTCGCTTGCTGGTTGCTCTCCTTCTTTTACTAGGCCGTATCGAATCTGAACCTGCCACTTGCGATGCGAAAAGATATGCTGAACGATAGGATACGATCTGTCTTGCCAATCAATGGCCAAGTCATAGTCCTGTTCAAAAGAAATAATTTCTGGGTTACTCTCTGCTTCCCCCTTCCCATCCAATAGAGATAATTGACCTAGGTTCTCAGATAGGCCATCCACTTCGATCAAGGGGAAATGCCAGAAACCTGATAAAAGCCCATCTCGCTCATTTTTCTCCAGCAAGTAGCGTCCTTGACTATCCTTGATAATAAAGGCTGTTAGATAGACAGGTACCGGTTTCTTTTTAGGAGCCTTAATGGGATAACGATCCATGGTCCCATGTTGGTAGGCCGCGCTAAATTCCTTAACAGGACTCTCTTCCGGACGTGGATTGACTGGGGACTCAATATCGGAGCCCAAATCCATCAAGGCCTGATTGAAATCACCCGGCCGGGCCGGATCGATCAAGATTTCCATCATGGCTTGAAAAATCTTGCGATTGGTTGGAACTCCGATATCGTAGTCCACCTCAAACAAGCGAGCTAGAACACGCATGACATTGCCATCCACTGCTGGCTCTGGTAATCCAAAGGCAATACTAGCAATGGCACCAGCTGTATAAGGCCCAATTCCCTTCAGTTTAGAGATTTCGTCATAGCTTGATGGGAACACTCCTCCGTGATTTTCCATTATCTGCTGGGCAGCTTTCTGCATGTTACGGACACGTGAGTAATACCCCAAGCCTTCCCAAGCTTTTAAGAGTTTTTCTTCTGGAGCCTGAGCCAAATCAGCGACCGTCGGAAACCAGTCTAAAAAGCGCTCATAATAGGGAATAACCGTATCGACACGTGTCTGCTGGAGCATAATCTCTGAGATCCAAATTTTATAAGGATCCTGGGTCCTTCTCCAGGGGAGATCCCGTTTATGGGCATCATACCAGGCTAATAACTTTTCTCGGAAAGAGGCGATTTTTTCCTCCTCCCACATGGTAATCCCGTAATCTTTTAAATCTAACATATTCCTAGTATACCATAGAATGAGTTAGAGTTTAGAAATTCTGATTTTATAAAGAAAAAGAGGCTGGGACAAAAGTCCTAGCCTCTCAATTATTTTTGGATTGTCGAGCAAGACGCAGTGGTTGAGTGGGCTCTACTACGCTGATTTCATCAG
>JAGZVW010000021.1:0-30021 GCA_018379295.1 Streptococcus parasanguinis
GCTGTAAAAGCTGATGAAATCAGCGTAGTAGAGCCCACTCAACCACTGCGTCTTGCTCGACAATCCAAAAATAATTGAGAGGCTAGGACTTTTGTCCCATCCTCTTTCTTTTTTCCCTCCAGATTTTTGCTAAAAAATATGATATAATGATGAAAAAACAAGAAAAGAGAAAACCATGACCATTCCAAGTTTTGGTGAAAAAAAACAAGATGTGACCTACGTCAATCGCTATGGTGTCTACGCTGTTATTCCCAATAAGGACAAGGATCAGATCATCCTCGTTCAAGCTCCAAATGGGGCTTGGTTCTTGCCTGGCGGGGAAATTGAGGCAGGTGAAGATCACTTGCAAGCTCTGAAACGGGAACTGATCGAAGAATTAGGCTTTACCGCTATTTTAGGGCAATACTATGGCCAAGCAGATGAGTATTTCTATTCCAGTCATCGCGACACCTACTACTACAATCCTGCCTATATTTATGAAGTGGTAGACTATACAGAGGCTCAAAAACCACTGGAAGATTTTAACAATCTTGCTTGGTTTCCTGTAGATGAAGCGATTGAAAAACTCAAACGTGGCAGTCACAAATGGGGCATTGAACAGTGGAAAAATACCCATAAAAAATAAAGGAATTCTTTCACAAAAAATAAAAAAGTGCTATAATAAATGAAGATAGAGGTTAGGAGGAACTCATATGAAGCTCATTAATACCACAAATAGTCATGCTGCACTGGTCAAAAGCCAACTTGCCAGCACTGACGCCTTGCTTGTCGAGGTTTATTCCGCGGGCAATACCGATGTTGTTTTTACACAGGCCCCAACACACTATGAATTATTGATCAGTAACAAACACCGTGCTATTCGTGAAACTGAAGTGGAAAAAATTCGTGAGTTCTTTTTAAAACGTAAGATTGATCTTCAAATCATTGACCAATCCGCTATTAAAACCCTCTACTCCGATAAACTAATTGAAATTTCCTTTCCAATTACAAAGTAAGGCCAATTTGCCTTACTTTTTTCTTTCCCTAATACATAAATCTCTACACTATTCTAGCCATTAAAAAAGAAGTTCCTTTATGGAACTTCTTTTAATGGCTTTTATTTAGCTTCAAATCCTTCTGCGACTGCATCCGCAAAGTTCTCTTCGACGATGCTTGCACAGTGATCACAGATGGTTGCGTGGTAGTGACGTTCAGCCGTTGTTGGATCGATGCGACGGCAACGGTCACAAACTTCACCAGCGGCACGTTCAACTGTGAAGGCTACATCTTCAAAGGTCACTGCATCTTCTGGAGCTGGTCCTTCTGCGATTGTCAATTCAGAAACAATCAAGAGTTGAGCAACATTGCTATCAACAGCTCCAAGAAGTGTTTTCACGACTTCGTTTGGATAAACTGTCAAGTGAGCTTCAAGTGATTTACCAATCACTTTTTCATTCCGTGCTTCTTCCAAGGCCTTTTGCGCTTGACCACGGAAGTCCATGAAGGCTGACCATGTATCCAAGATTTCTTCTTGGTTGGCAAACGTTTCTGCTTCTGGCAATTCTGACAATTGAACAAAGTCTTCTGCTTCAAACTCAAGATAAGACCAGATTTCTTCAGCAGTGTGAGGAAGAATTGGAGTCAAGAGTTTCGTGATTTTCACAAGGATATCATAGAAGACTGTTTGCATTTGACGGCGTTCAAGTGATTTAGCTCCTTCGATGTAAACAACATCCTTGGCAAAATCCAGGTAGAAGGCTGACAAGTCAACGTTGATAAAGTTAACAAGCGCCTTGTAGATCGTCAAGAATTCAAAGTCAGCATAAGCGTCACGGATGGTCTTGACAAGCTGGTTAAAGCGAATGGTCATATACTTGTCCACTGAACGAAGCTCGTCATAAGCAACTGCATCCTCAGCTGGATTAAAGTCAGAAGTGTTGGCAATCAAGAAACGAAGAGTATTCCGGATCTTACGGTAAGTCTCAGACACTTGGCTCAAGATATCCATTGAGATACGCACGTCATTGCTTGAATCTACACTAGTTACCCAGAGACGCAAGATTTCGGCACCAAATTGCTTTTCAACATCACTTGGAGCAATGGTATTTCCAAGAGATTTAGACATCTTCTCACCTTTCCCATCCAAAGCAAAACCTTGAGACAAGATTTGTTTGTATGGTGCGACACCATGGTTCGCCACAGATGTGATAAGAGATGAGTTGAACCAACCACGGTACTGGTCTGAACCTTCAAGGTAAAGATCAGCTGGGTATTTGAGTTCTGGACGATTCACTACAACCCCATTCCATGATGAACCTGAGTCAAACCAGACGTCCATGATATCTGTTTCTTTTGTAAATTCGCCATTTGGTGAACCTGGATGCGTAAATCCTTCTGGAAGCAGATCCTTAGCTTCACGCTGCCACCAGATGATGGAACCATGCTCTTCAAAGAGTTGCGCCACTTGTTCGATGGTTTCAGCCGTCATGATTGGTGTTCCATCTTCTGCATAGAAGATTGGAAGAGGCACACCCCAGGCACGTTGACGAGAGATGACCCAGTCACCACGGTCACGAATCATGTTGTAAAGACGAACTTTCCCCCATTCTGAGTGGAACTTCACTTTTTCAATTTCGTCCAAGATATCTTGACGGAATTTCGATACTGAGGCAAACCATTGTGGAACTGCACGCCAGATAATTGGTTTTTTCGTCCGCCAGTCAAATGGGTAGGAGTGAGAGATTTCTTCTTTAGCAAGAAGCAAATCACCAAGTTTTTCGATAACAGTTGGAACAACCTTGTCATAGAACTGACCAGCAAAGTCAGGGCCAGCATTTTCCATCATGATTCCGCGTTCGTTAACAGTAACAGCAACTTCGAGGCCATTGGCAATCCCTACATTGTAGTCATCCTCACCAAAACCAGGAGCAGTATGGACGATACCAGTACCTGAATCGAGGGTTACATGCTCACCAAGGATCACCAATTCATCCACTTCAGGATCCCATGGATGTTCTGTAACGATATGGTTCAATTCTTTTCCTTGGTAAGTTGCAAGGACTTCAGCATTTTCCCAACCGAATTTTTCAGAAAGGCTTGGCAAGAGCTCAGATGCTACGACATACTTGCGGTCAGATCCAGCAGGTTTCACTACGACATAATCAAACTCTGCACCCACCGTCAATCCACGAGAAGCTGTAACCGTAAATGGAGTTGTTGTCCAAACAACGATGTAGGTATCTGTATCTAGGACACCCTTACCATCTTTAACTTTGTTCGCATAGTAAAGAGATGTTGATACCAAATCATGGTATTCAATTTCCGCTTCAGCGAGGGCTGATTCAGAAGACCAAGACCAGTAAACTGGCTTAGCTCCACGGTAGATATAGCCTTTATTGGCCATTTCACCAAAGACGCGGATTTGCGCTGCTTCATAGTCAGGCGTCAAGGTTACATAAGGATGATCCCAATCACCTGAAACACCTAAGCGTTTGAAGTCTTCGCGTTGTTTATCTACTTGAGAAAGCGCATATTCACGGCAGAGTTTCAAGTACTCAACCAAGTCCATTTCTTTGCGTTTCACACCTTGTTTAGCCAAGACTTGCTCAATTGGCAAACCATGGGTATCCCAACCTGGAATATAAGGGGCGTAAAATCCTGACATAGACTTAGAACGAACAATGATATCTTTTGAGATCTTGTTCATGGCATGCCCTACGTGAATATTTCCGTTGGCATAGGGAGGGCCATCATGAAGGGTAAAATGCGGTTTTCCTTCATTCAACTCTTGACGGCGTTGATACAATTTTGCATCTTCCCATTCTTTTTGCCAAACTGGTTCCTTCGTTGGAAGCCCAGCCCGCATTGGAAAAGCTGTTTTCCCAAGATTCAATGTTTCTTTGAGTTTCATTATGTCTCCTTATTGATTTAAAAGCTATAAAAAAAACACGAGCATCCTAAAAAGGACGATTGCTCGTGGTACCACCTTTGTTCGAGAAGTCGCAAGCGACCTTCTCCTCTCATCCCGTAACGAGGGAAACGTCCGTTCTTACTCAAGGGTTCAGAACGAATACTGTAAAAGGATCATCCATTAAGAGGGAGTGCAGATCTTCCACCATCATCTGCTCGCTAGACCTATCATTAATGGACCTGTTTTTACAAAATTATAAAATATTGACAGATTCACGATTTGCATCATCTTCTGGTTGAACAGTTTCTTCAACCGCAACGACTTCCTCATTTTCATGACGAGCGTGCTCTGCTTCTTCTAAAGCGGATTGAACTTTTTCATTCAAACCTTCAAACGCTTGTGTTGCACCCAATTCTAAATTAGCAGCTTCGATGCGTTTTTGCAATTCTTCGATTTCAGCTGGAGAGAATTGACGAGTCAAATCAATGTTATCATCTTCTGCATGATGATGGTGAACTGATTCACCCAAAGCTTTCTCCACAATTTCACGGAAAGCTTCATCACTTGTTTGAATGTACATAGCTGTTGGACGAAGAATTTCATCCCATTCAGGTGTATCGATAATGCTCAATTGGCTTTCGATTGTTGATTTCAAACGTTGATGGAAGACGCGTGTCTTATTCTTCAATTCCTCTGTTTCAACGGCAACCTTCTTGGCATTATCCGTTGCATGACGAAGGATTTCATTTGCTTTTTGTTTTGCTTCATCTACTAAGTGCTGTGCATCTTGTTCAGCTTGACGAACAATATTTTCAGAACGTTCGTTAGCTGCTTGTTTGACACGTTCAGCAGTATCTTGTGCAATCAAAACAGATTGACTCAATGAATCTTTCATTTCATCAAAATAGTTTAAGCGTTCTTCAAGAGCTTGAATTTTTGCTTCTTGATCATGATTTAAACGAACAAGATCTTCATAATCGCGAACAACGATATCTAGAAATTCTTCTACTTCGTTCGCATCATACCCTCTAAATTTAACGCCAAAAGTTTTATCTTTAATTTCTAAAGCAGTAAGAGCCATAACTCCTCCTCATTTTTTACTTAAGAGTACTTCAACAGTTACTTTATATTTTCCACTCTTTGAAATACCATTTTCAGAAACAATTTTAAGACGCCCAAAGCGTCGGACACTGACTAAATCATTCAGACCTACAGCATAGCTAACATTGGAAGTAGTCGCATAGTTAACTTTCACTAGACCAGATCTAATCAACTGACTAGCTTGTGAGCGCGAAAGCTTGAAGGTCCCAGCAATCACCTTATCTAACCGATAACTCGACACTAGAATATCTCGCTGCTGGCTTTCTTCCTCTACGATCATTTGTTCAGATAGAGGAACTTCCCTCAGCTTAACAGGTACCCGAGAAATTTTCTGGATGTGATCCATGAAATAGGGAACAAAACGCTGTTCAACAAATACTTGGATCTTTCCATCACTCGTCAGAATATCTCCAAAGGACTTGCGCTCCACACCTAATTGGTGAACAATGGTCCCCAGTACCTGGGAATGGGTCAAGTGATGAAATTTTGAAGCATAGACCATTTCCAATAAGGCCAGATCAAAGTCACTTGGATCCAATTGGTAATAATCCGGAGCAACAATAACCTTAGCATACTCCATTTTCTGCTCATCACTGGAAGCAAAGACCTGTAATTGGTAGCTTGCCGCGACATTTCGTAAAATAGTGACCTGATGAGGGTTTAAAAAACCCGTCACCTCAACAGAATAGCGTTCCACTACTCTTTCAGACAATTCAATACAACGATCAATGAATTCGTGATCTTCGCGATTGAAATGTTGGTAAATCTCTGTCTGTCCCATCGTATTCTATCCAATCAAAAGTAGGAACAAGCGGGCTAATAACTGATTCATCAAGTTCAAGACCAAAAGTGCTACTAGAACTGTAAAATCCAAGCCCCCAAACTGCAATGGTAACTTTCTAAAAAGGCTCAAAAATGGTTCAACTAGGCGGTGAACCATTTGTCCAAGAGTACTCTGAGGTGCCCCAGGGAACCAAGATAGTAAGGCATAGATGACAAGAATGATGGAATAGATTTGAATGATATTTGATAGGTATTGAAAGATAATCATCTTAACGATTACGTTTCATATCATAGTCAAATTCTGTCACTTCCACATCATTTGGAAGGCGGATATCTTCAATGTTAACGACTACATTAATTGGAGTCAACAAGTACATGGTACTTGCAACACGACGAAGATTTCCTGCTAAAACATAACGAGCCCCATCCAAATAATCTAAACAACGACGTGCTTGTACTTCAGTCATATATTGGAAGTCAATCAAGATACTCTCATTAGATAGTAATAGATCAACAATTTCAGTCGCTTCCTCGTATTTGCGGGGATAGCGTACATCAATGGTAATCTTTTCATCTGTATTCGCACGATTAGCAGCCAATTCACGTTGACGTTCATGCAAGCGAGTAATATTTTCAGATGTATTTTTCGTTGTTGAAACAGGTTCCTTCACTGCCGCTGTAGACACTGGAGTCGTAACAGGTGCGACAGGAGTCGGTTTTGGTTTTACTGGTTCTCTTTGACTAATCTGTGGACGTGGAGAAGTCACTTGAGGAGTCGGCTGTGGCTGTGGAACTGGTTGTGTTTCCGCCCCAGCTGCTTTTGCCTCGCGAACTTCTACTTCTTCACCGTCTTCTGTGAAGTAGTCAATAAAGTTGTTAAATTTATCTTTTAATGACATAGTTCTTTCCTATTTAAAAAATGATGTCCCAATTCTTACATAAGTCGCTCCGTTCGCAATGGCTACTTCAAAATCACGACTCATACCCATACTTAGTTCTGAAAAAGGCATATTTTTTAATTGTTTCTTTTCTAGTTGTTTCTGAAGTTGGTGAGTTTTTGAAAAAATATCCTGCAACTCTTCTTGACTAGCCTCAAAAGGAGCCATCGTCATTAAACCAACAATTTCAATTTTGTCCAGCTGTGCGATTTCCGCTAAAACATCATCCAGTTCATCGGGTGCAAATCCATGCTTACTTTCTTCCCCAGAAATGTTCACTTGGAGGAAACACTTGATCGGGTGTTCTGCTCGCTTTTGAATTTCTTGAGCCAGCTTCACCGAATCCAAGGCATGAAAGTAATCGACGAGATTAATCACGTCTTTTACTTTCCGCCGTTGGAGGCTCCCAATCAAGTGCCAAGTGAGGTCATACTCTTTTAGAGCTTGATACTTTTCTAGGAATTTATCGACACGATTTTCACCGATATGTTGGATACCTGTTTTCACCAGTGCTTCTGTTGTGGCAACATCCACATACTTGGTAACAGCTATCACATTAACTTGATCTTGACGGTTAACTTTGTTTCTTGCTGTTTCTACTTGTTGCCGAACAAGATCAGCATTCTCTACCAGATTCATGATTAACGATTCCGGAAGAATGGTGGTGTTTCCAATTCATCATCATCTGAAGATGAATCTACGTAACGATCAACTTGATGTGTTGATGTTGGTTCAGTTTGGCGAACGATATTCTCACGACGAATATCCCAATCACCAAAGGCTGAGCCACGGTTTGGTTCTACCGCTGGACGACTTGGAGTTGTTGGCAATTCAACATCTTGTTTCAAATCAAATTCACGGTCAAATGGTGCAGCTTGTGGGCGTTGTTCACGTGGTCCTGTTTTATAAGGACGTTGTGAGGAAGCAATTCCGCTAACGCGTTCTACCTTGTCTTGACGGACACCAGTTGCAACAACCGTCACGCGGATTTCATCTTTAAGAGATTCATCAATAGATGTACCCAACCAGATGTTCACTCCGTGACCTGCAGCTTGGTTCACAATTTCTGAAGCTTCTTCAGCTTCGATCAATGTCATATCCAAACCACCTGTTACGTTGACGATCACGTCTTCTGCACCATCAATTGTAGTTTCAAGAAGTGGAGAGTAAATGGCTTTACGAGCCGCTTCGATAACGCGTTCTTCACCGCTACCAACACCAATACCCATGAGGGCATTTCCTTTGTTTTCCATAACAGTCTTCACGTCTGCAAAGTCAAGGTTGATCAATCCAGGACTTGTGATCAAGTCAGTGATCCCTTGAACACCTTGACGAAGAACGTTGTCTGCTTCACTCAACGCTTCAAGAAGTGGTGTCTTCTTGTCCACAATTTCAAGCAAGTTGTTATTAGAAATAATCAACAATGTATCTACATGTTCGCGAAGTTCATTGATCCCTTCAATAGCGAAGTTCCCACGTTTTGAACCTTCAAACCCGAATGGACGAGTGACAACTGCTACTGTCAAAGCACCAACTGCTTTAGCAATACGAGCGATAACTGGGGCAGCACCTGTACCAGATCCTCCACCCATCCCTGCAGTGATGAAGACCATGTCTGCACCTTGCAACGCTTCTGTCAATACTTCTTCGCTTTCTTCAGCTGCCTTACGACCAACTTCAGGTTGACCTCCAGCACCCAATCCACGAGTCAATTTTGGACCCAATTGGATAACTGTTTCAGCTTTAGCACTTGAAAGTGCTTGAACATCTGTATTAGCTGCGATGAATTCTACACCGGCAACGCCTTCGTCAATCATACGATTGATGGCGTTACCGCCACCGCCACCGACACCGATTACTTTAATTACTGCACCTTGTGCCGCTGCTGTGTCAAATGAAAATGTCATAAATACTTACACTCCTTAATCAAACATATTACCGATCAAATTTTTCATTCGGTCTGTGAATGTAGTTTTTGGTTCTTGTTTGCCATCATTGCTTGCTGCTGGAATTTCTTGAGCATCCACTGGAGATTCAATCTTCTCAGCATTGTACGCAGGTACTACCGGTTGTGCTGGAGCAGCAGGTTGTGGTTGTACTTGTGGTTGCACAGGACGATCAAATTGAATCGGTTGTTGACGCAAGACTTCGTCTCCATGAACCGCAGCTTGAGCAATAATATCCACATCTGTCAAATTGCCTGCATATTCAGACAAGCTAATTACATGGGCAAAAGCTGGATTGCGAATTCCAATTTGATTTGGAACAAACAATTTCACATTTACACCAAAGACTTCTTGAGCCAATTCTTCAACACCAGGAAGGATCGCACCTCCACCGATGATCACAATACCACCAGGAAGATCCAACAAATGTCTTCTCTCAAGGTCTTGTTTGATTTGCTCAAAGATGTGTTTGATACGTGCTGAAATGATTTCCGCTAAGTACTTCTCAGTCACTTCAACTGGCTCTACTTCACCGATGACTTCCACATGGAAGACCTCGTTTCCAGCAGATGGCACATAGGCTTCACCATAGTTGAACTTCAACCCTTCTGCCAATTTTTGAGAAGTTTTCAATACTTTAGAAATATCTTTGGTAACATAATCGCCACCTTCTTGGTAGATATTTGTAAATTGAAGTTCTTGGCTACGAACAGATGCCACCGTTGTTTGGCCACCACCCATATCGATCACCGTTGCTCCGAATTCACGTTCGCCTTCATTCAAGACTGTTTTGATCATCGCAAGCGGTGAAATGATGATGTTTTCAACTTGTAAGCCTGCACGTTCAACGGTTTTACGCAGATTGTGCAAGATTGTACGAGGTCCTGTATAAAGAAGGCCACGCATTTCAAGTCGGATCCCCATCATTCCGCGTGGATCGCGGATCCCTTGGAAACCATCAACTGTGAATTCCTCAGGAATGAAGGTGATTACTTCACGATCCGGTGTCATACTTTTTGTGAGTGCAGATTTGACAACATTTTCAACATCTGCATCTGTGATTTCTTTCGAATCACTTGTGACTGGAATCATTCCTTGAGTTGCTTCGATTTGTAGTAAGTTTGCAGGCAACCCAACATTGACTAGATTGATTGAAATCCCTGCTTTTTCTTCAGCTTGGCTGATTGCAGTTTTAATTGCATTTGAAGCAGCTTCGATATCTACTATAATTCCATCTTTGACGCCAGCACTTTTTGCATTGCTGACTCCAATTACATTCATTTCTCCATTGACATGTTCTGCCACCAATACTTTTATTGAACTAGTACCGATATCTAAACCTGTAAAAAAGCCGTCTCTAGCCATTACACCAGTCCTCTCTCTTTATTTGTTTTCACTTTACATCTATTTATAGCCCTTTTAGTTGGAACTATCCAAACTTCATTATATCACAAAGAAGCCTAAAATGGACATTTTTTCTTCAATTATTTGAGATAATTTATGGGCTTTACTCATTCCCAGAAGAATTCTCTCCTTCTGGATTCTGTTCTTGGCTTGCTTCCTCAGAATGTTTTTCTTGCTTTTCTGTACTTTCAGCCTTTTCTTTTTCAGCTTGCTCTTTGGCATCTGCAATGGATTGTTCACTATAGCTGAAAACTCCAGCCTCCATATCGATAGTCGAATCATCGTCTAATTGCTTACTAATGGCTTTATAATAAGGAAGCTTGCGGGTAATTTGGGAAACAGGCACCAAGATTTTATTATCGTTTTTCATGGTGATGGTCACCAGATCCTTGGTGACCTTACTTGGTGTCAGATCAACCGAAACAATTTTATCCGTAATGGAAGAAGAAATGGATTTCATTTCTTGGACAAATTGTCTGACCAATTCTCGATCTGAGAATTTCAAGCTAATATAGGAGGACGGTAATTCCGAAGCTGGAGTTACTGTCTCCACCACTTCTCCATTTTCCAATACTGGATAGTGGTCTTCTCCGGTCACATAATAGGCAACCACTTTGTGTTCCACGACATTGACTTTAAAGGTCACTGGGAATTGATAATGCATGTGAACCTCTTTGATCCATGGACTAGCGGTTTTCATATTTTGTTCATAGACCGATTTATGAAGGAAGGTCGTCAGAGTATAATCTTCTTCTTTGATGCGACTTTTTTCATACAAGAGTTGCTGGTCAACCGCTTTGTTCCCTGAAAATTCAATCACTTTCTGTGTGGACAAGGGACTTAAAAAATAGATTGAGAGAAGGGCGACAATCGAGCTGATTCCGATAACCGGAAGGGCACGATAGATGTGACGTTTTGCCACTGTTGGTTCCTTCTTTGGTTTTTTCGTCTTTAAGCCTTTAAAAAATGAAGGCTTTTTCTCTTGTTTCTCTGAAGGATTTAGCTCCTCTACAGCCGGATCATCCTCTTCTCCTTCTGAACTTTCTCCATCTGCTTCTGGATCCTCTTCGGCCTCAGATTCATTTTCCTCTTCAGACTCTTTTATTTCGTCAGATTCTTCCTCTGAGATGGAAGCTGATTCTTTTTCTGAAAGGTCTTCGTCTTCTTGTGTTTCTTCGCTTTCAGTTTCCTCAGTTTCAGCTTCTTCCGCTTTTTCAAGCGCTTTTTTTTCTAAATATTCTTTGTTTCTTTTTTGCCAGGCTGACAATTCTGTAATTTTGTCATCCGTTGGCGTTTTTTTATTGTCGTCCGTCATCTTTTCCCTTACTGATATCTTTTTGAAGCAGGCCATAAAAATCGTCTAGTGAAAGGAGTTCTGTCGATTTTTCCATTGCTTGGTGGTAGACTTGGCTTTGCTTCAACATTTCTTGAATGGTTTCATTAAAGGTTTCGAGCGTCAATTGATCTTCCTGCAATTGCTCTGCATAACCTTTATCCACAAAATATTGGGCATTTTCAATCTGATCGCCACGGCTGGCTTCTTTTCCTAGCGGTACAATCAAATGGAGTTTGTTCATAGCTAAGAGCTCAAATAAGGTATTGGCTCCACCCCTAGTCACCACTAAATCAGCCTTTTGGAGCATTGGTAAATACTGATCGGTTACATAATCCACTCGATACAAGCCACCCTCAGCCTGATTCAATGTCGAATCGCCCGTCAAATTGATGATATTGTAGTGCTGCAAGAGCTCTGCTTTGTGCTCTGTCACAAATTCATTAAAGACACGCGCACCGGCTGATCCTCCGACAAAGAGAAGGGTCGGCAAGTCTTTTCGGAAACCTTTTGTTTTTTCTTCTAAAACTTCTGAAGTTGGCGGTATATGATCTGTGACCTTGGTTACCGCACCGATATGCTCACTCTTTGTCAAACCATGTGCTTGCTCAAAAGTCGTGTACATCTTGGTAGCAAATTTATAAGCAATTTTATTGGCCAATCCCATCGAGAGATCGGACTCATGGATATAGACAGGAACACGCGTGAGTCGGGCCGCAATCACTGGTGGCACAGAGACAAATCCCCCTTTTGAGAAGAGAACTTGTGGGCGCACACGAAGCAGGATTGCAATGGACTGGAGCGTTCCCCAAGCTACCTTGAACACATCCATCATATTTTGGAAAGAGAAATAGCGGCGCAATTTCCCCGTTGCAATTGAATGGAAGCGTACGTCTAAGCCAGACTTTTTGATCTCTTGGTATTCGATTCCTTTTTTGTCTCCAATATAATGGACTTCCCATCCATCTTCGATAAATTTTGGAATCAAGAGGAGATTAAGGGTCACATGTCCCACGGTTCCCCCACCAGTAAACATTATTTTTTTCATCTTATTTCAACCCTTTTACTGTAGCAAGGAATTCATCCCCACGCACTTCAAAATTCGGATACATATCCCAGCTGGCATTGGCAGGACTTAGTAGTACAACATCGCCAGGGCTAGCCAAGTCGAAGGCTTTCTTTGTAGCATCTGCTACATCTGCCGCATCAACATAAGAGACGCCTGCTTTATCGGCTGCGCGTTTCACTCGAGGAGCTGATTCCCCTAGAATCACCATTTCCTTTAAGCCAGTAATGTGAGGCACCAATTCATCAAATTCATTGCCACGATCGAGCCCCCCTGCAATCAAGATCACCTTGTTGTTATCAAAACCAGAAAGGGCTTTTTGTGTTGCTAAAATATTAGTCGATTTACTATCATTATAGAATTTGACACCTTGAATTTCATCCACATATTGAAGGCGGTGTTTGACACCTCCAAAGGCTGACAAGGTTTCTTTAATGACCTCATTCTCCACACCCCGGACTATTGCAACCGCAATCGTTGCCAAGGCATTCTCTACATTGTGACTACCTGGAACGCCCAGTTCATCTGCACGCATAACAACTTCTCCCTTAAACTTGAGAAGTCCATCTTCCAAATAAGCCCCGTCCACTTTTTCAACCGTTGAAAATGGAAGGACCCTTGCCTTGGTTTTTGTAGCGAGTTCCTTGGTCAGGTCTTGGTTGAAGTTCAAGACAATGACATCTTTTTCTGTCATATTCTTTTGAAGATTCCATTTGGCAGCTACATAATTTTCAAAGGAACCATGATAGTCGATATGGGTTGGCATGAGGTTGGTAATCACTGCAATCTCTGGATGGAAGGCTTCAATTCCCATCAATTGGAAAGAAGACAATTCCATGACCAGAACATCCTTTTCTGTTGCTGTTTGTGCAACTTGACTAGCTGGAAAACCGATATTCCCAGACAATAAACCACCTTGGCCGGCAGCCGTCAAGACTTCCCCGATCATGGTTGTCGTCGTCGTTTTTCCGTTTGATCCTGTAATCCCAATAATTGGCGCATCCGAAATCAGATAGGCCAATTCCACCTCAGTGAGGACTGGAATGCCCTTTTCAAGCGCTTTTTCAACCATCGGATTGGAATAAGGAATTCCCGGATTTTTTACCATGACCGCAAAGTCTTCATCCAACAATTCCAAAGGGTGACCTCCTGTCACAACTTTAATCCCTTCTTCCAGTAAACTTTGTGCTGCTGGATTTTCTTCAAAAGGTTTGCCATCATTGACGGTCACAATCGCTCCTAAGCGATCCAACAAACGGGCAGCTGACTCGCCTGACTTCGCCAAACCTAATACAAGAACCTTTTTATTTTCAAATTGTTTCACAAATTTCATGATTTCTTCGCTCCATTTTTATCACTCTCTATTTTACCTTTTTTTAGCAAAATTAAAAAGCCCAAAGGGCTTTAAAAATCACGTCAGCGTTTATTTTTTCTGTTTGGTCGTCATTTTGGAAATATCCACCAAAGCCAGGTAGCCAACAAAGGCGAGAAAGGCACCGATAAAAAACTCAGACGGTAGTTGGAATATCTGAAAAATAGCGAGACAAGTCAGTACGATAATGGAGACGATCAAGACCACCATTGTGACACTGTTTAAGGTACCACGAATACTTTTTGGGGTCATAAAAAGGTAAAAAAGGAGAATCAAAATCCCTAAGATAAAATAGACCATTTTGCTTCTCCTTTCTTTCCGTATTATTCAGCAGCTGCTGATTTTTTCTTTTTATTTGCTTTTTCGCGTTCTGCTTTGTTCAAGATTTGTTTACGCAAACGGATAGATTCAGGTGTTACTTCCATGTACTCATCGTCGTTCAAGAACTCAAGAGATTCTTCCAAGGTCAAGATACGAGGAGTCTTGATAACCGCTGTTTGGTCCTTAGTAGCTGAACGAACGTTGGTCATTTGTTTGGCTTTCGTAATGTTTACGGTCAGGTCGTTCTCACGAGAGTTTTCCCCAATGATCATTCCTTCGTAAACTTCTGTACCTGGATTGACAAAGATCGTACCACGTTCTTCGATAGACATGATAGAGTAAGTGGTTGCTTTTCCGTTATCGATTGAAACAAGAGCACCACGGTGACGTCCACCGATTTCTCCTGGAATCACTGGCAAGTATTGATCAAAGGTGTGGTTCATGATTCCGTAACCACGTGTCATTGACAAGAACTCAGTTGAGTACCCAATCAAACCACGCGCTGGAACAAGGAAGACCAAACGAGTTTGACCGTTACCAGTTGCGATCATATCCAACATTTCACCCTTACGTTCAGAAAGGCTTTGGATAACAGATCCTTGGTATTCTTCTGGTGTGTCGATTTGTACGCGCTCAAATGGTTCACATTTGACACCATCAATTTCTTTGATGATAACTTCTGGACGAGATACTTGCAATTCGTATCCTTCACGACGCATGGTTTCAATCAAGATAGACAAGTGCAATTCCCCACGTCCTGAAACGGTCCATTTATCAGGTGAATCAGTTGGGTCAACACGAAGAGAGACGTCTGTTTGCAATTCCGCTTGCAAGCGTTCTTCGACTTTACGTGAGGTTACCCATTTCCCTTCGCGACCAGCAAATGGTGAGTTGTTGACCAAGAAGGTCATTTGAAGCGTTGGCTCATCGATGTGAAGGATTGGAAGAGCTTCAACTGCGTCTGTCGGTGTGATGGTTTCTCCAACGAAGATATCTTCCATACCAGAGATAGCGATCAAATCACCTGCTTTAGCTTCTTGAATTTCACGACGTTCCAAGCCAAAGAAACCAAAGAGTTTGGTAACACGGAAGTTCTTAGTCGTTCCATCCAATTTAGAAAGGGTTACTTGGTCCCCAACTTTTACAGTACCACGGAAGACACGTCCGATACCGATACGTCCAACGAAGTCGTTGTAATCAAGCAGGGATACTTGGAATTGAAGGGGCTCATCTGAGTTATCAACTGGAGCTGGGATGTGATCAATGATGGTATCAAAGATCGGTGCCATTGTGTGCTCTTGATCAGCTGGATCATCTGAAAGTGAAGAGGTTCCGTTGATCGCTGATGCATAAACAACTGGGAATTCCAATTGGTCATCATCCGCACCTAATTCGATGAAGAGTTCAAGAACTTCATCTACAACTTCTTCTGGACGAGCAGATGGTTTATCGATTTTGTTGACTACAACGATCGGAACAAGATCTTGTTCCAAGGCTTTTTTCAATACGAAACGAGTCTGAGGCATGGTTCCTTCGTAGGCATCAACGACCAATACAACCCCATCGACCATTTTCATGATCCGTTCCACTTCTCCACCGAAGTCCGCGTGTCCTGGTGTGTCCATGATATTGATTCGAGTTCCGTTATAAGCAACGGCTGTATTTTTAGCAAGGATCGTGATCCCACGTTCTTTTTCAAGATCGTTTGAGTCCATTGCACGTTCTTGCAATTCTTTACGTTCATCCAAGGTGTGCGATTGTTTCAACAATTCGTCTACCAAGGTTGTTTTACCATGGTCAACGTGGGCAATGATCGCAACGTTACGAATATCTTCTCTTAATTTTGTCATGATTTCCTCTATAAAATTTTAAATAATATTTCTAACTGAACAATTATACCACAGTCCTATCTAAAAAACACAGTTTAGCTAGTTGTAAATGTTTTCATATTCATTTCTTTTCTCTGACTCGATTTCCTTTTCTTTTCATGATACACTGATGATAAGAATTTCAGAAAAAGAGGCTCCCATGAGATTAGATCAATTGATGGCAGACCATCAGTACGCTCGTAAAGACATCAAACAACTTTTGGCCCGAAGGCAAATCTTGGTCGATCACCTACCAGCTCAAAAGCTATCCCAAAACATCGACCCTGGACTCCAACAAATCCAAATAGGGGATCAGATCATTCAAGAACCGCGTCACCACTACTACATGCTCCATAAACCAATCGGGGCCGTGACCGCCAAAAGAGACGCCCACCATCCAACGGTGATCGATCTAGTGGACCCCCAGCAAGAGTACCCAGACCTCTACCCTCTTGGTCGCCTCGATCGCGATACGAGTGGTCTGCTCCTCCTCACAGATAATGGTCCCTTAGGCTTTCAACTGCTCCATCCTCAATACCATGTGGAGAAAGTCTATGAGGTAGAAGTCAATGGTCCGCTCTATGCAGCCCACATCGAACAATTTCAGAATGGGATTTCATTCACGGACGGCCCTATCTGCAAGCCTGCTTCCTTGACCATTCTAGAAAGTACCCCCAGCTACAGCAAGGCCCAGGTCCGAATCTCAGAAGGAAAATACCACCAAGTGAAAAAGATGTTTTTGGCCATTGGGGTCAAAGTAATGACCTTAAAACGCTTGTCTTTTGGTCCCTTCACCTTGGATCCTCAGTTAGCCCCTGGAGAAAGCCGACCTTTGAATGAGGTGGAGCTCACACGGGTCAAAGACTACCTTGAAAAAACGAGATAAAAAAGCTCTAACCACACACTTTGTGCAGTTAGAGCTCTTTTTATTAAGCGTCTTTTTTCACTTTCCCATTCCAAGAATCGAGACCATAAGACAAGACATAAATGTCTGTATAGCCCTGTTTCTTAAGATAGAGAGCCGCATTGGTTACACGCGAACTACGGCTATTTTCATAGAGCAAAATTGGTTTATCTTTACGCAAGGCTGCAAGACTCAACTTCAACTGGGTAGAAGGAATGTTGCGTGCTCCTAAAATATGCTTGACATGAAACTCAGCTGGCTCTCGCAAGTCAATCAACTGCCCTTGACGAATGAGCTCTTCAAAAGTGGCATTATCCACAAATTTAGCAGCTTTACGGATGCGGAAATAATTAAACGCCATCCATCCAAATGCTCCTAAAATAGCCAACCAAACAATGATATTTCCCATCACTCTACCTCACTCTTTTTCAAAAATTCTAATTCTTGCTTGTGTTCTCTTCTTAAAACGGTATCGGCTTCTAAATAATCGAGCCGCTCCATCAGGCCTGCATCATAAAGACGTTGAAGCTCAATTTTCATCAATTCGATGTCATAGAGGCGCTTCCCCACATAAATGATGATTCCAAAACGTTTTAAAAATTGTTGAACATCATACAGGTTTTTCATGTTCATTATTGTATCAAATTTAGAAAGGCTTTACAAGATTTTCAAGCAAATGATGAAATTTTCCGATTGCTTTACGAATAAATAAGTATGATCAACTTTTATTTTTTTACCATCGGTACTTGCATCGCCTCTTTTTTGGGACTAGTTGTCGACCGTTTCCCAAACCAATCTATTCTCGCTCCTCGCAGTCATTGCGATCACTGCCAGCACGTCCTTGGCGTTTGGGATCTCATCCCCATTATCTCGCAATTACTCCATCGCTTTCGCTGCCGCTATTGTCATCAGACCTACCCATTTTGGTACTGCCTTTTTGAGGTCTGGAGTGGCCTGCTCTTTTTAGCCTGCGCCAATGGTTTCCTTTCTCTGCCTCAACTTCTAACACTACTGGGAGCTGCCGTTTTAGCCATCTATGACCTTCGCTTTATGGAATACCCCTTGGTCATCTGGTGCTGTCTCCATGCCCTGGTCCTCTTTTTATCCGGTAGTAATCTCCTCATGCTGGTCTTTTTACTCCTTGCGATCGGAGCTCACTTTTTCTTTATCGGAATGGGAGCAGGAGATTTCCTCTTACTCGCCACCTTCTCGCTAAGCTTTTCTTCTACCAAGATCCTCATTCTCATTCAGATCGCATCCATCTTAGGCATTCTCGTATTTGCTCTCAAAAAAGAAAGAGACCGGATTCCCTTTGTTCCCTGTCTCTTTCTCAGTTATCATGCTTTACTGCTTTATACGATATTTTGCAGATAAATTCTTTTTATTTTGCAGCCTTCGCTTCTAGATAATCGGCGATGGCAGCCACATCCTTATCCCCACGTCCGGAAACATTGATGATGATGATCTTGTCTTTATCCAATTGTGGAGCACGTTTGACCGCTTCTGCAATCGCGTGTGAGCTTTCAATGGCTGGGAGGATTCCTTCTGTCTTACTGAGGAGAAGAAGAGCTTCTACTGCTTCGTCATCCGTTGCAGCCACATATTCGACACGACCAGAATCTTTAAAGAAAGCATGCTCTGGACCAACCCCTGGGTAGTCCAAACCAGCAGAGATCGAGTACACTGGCGCTACTTTTCCATCTTCGCCAAAGACTGCATAGGTCTTCATCCCATCAACCACACCGATAGTCCCTTTGGTCATGGTCGCTGCGTGTTGATCGGTGTCCAAGCCATGACCAGCTGCTTCTACCCCAATCAAGCCGACTTCCTCTTCTGCGACATACTCAGAAAAGGCACCAATGGCATTAGAGCCACCACCGACACAGGCAATCACATAGTCTGGCAAACGGCCTTCTTTTTCCAAGATTTGACGTTTAGATTCTTCACTGATCACCTTTTGGAATTCATGCACAATGGTTGGGTAAGGGTGAGGGCCAACAGCAGAACCCAAAACGTAAAAGGCGTCCAGATCTGCCATCCATGCTCCAAACGCAGCATCAACGGCGTCTTTCAAGGTCTTAGTCCCGGTTTCAACCGCATGAACGGTTGCCCCCATCATTTCCATGCGGAAGACATTGAGACGTTGGCGTTCCACATCTTCTGCCCCCATGTAGACATCACAGGCCATGCCAAACTTAGCTGCCGCAGCTGCTGTAGCTACACCGTGTTGACCAGCTCCTGTTTCAGCAATCACGCGCGTTTTGCCCATGCGTTTAGCCAAGAGGATTTGCCCCAAAACGTTATTCAATTTATGCGAACCTAGGTGATTCAAGTCTTCGCGCTTCAAATAAATTTTTGCCCCACCTAAATGTTCTGTCAAACTTTCCGCAAAGTAGAGCGGTGTTTCCCGGCCAGAGTAATCTTTCAAATAATGTTTGTATTCTGCGATAAATTCTGGATCATTTTTATATTGTTCAAAGGTTTCCTCTAATTGATTGAGCAAGTTTTGAATGGGTTCTGGTACGAAAGATCCACCAAATTGTCCGAAATAGCCTTTTGTTTCTGTCATGATTGTGTCCTCTTTTCTATATCTTTAATCCTGTTTATGATCTTTTTCTCTCGCGGACCCTTTGAGCTGCAGTCTCACTGGGGTTCCTTTGAGATACAAAAAACCTCACACAGAAAAATCTGTGCGAGGACGATTCGATACCGCGGTGCCACCTCAATTGTAGGAGGCTATTTTTTCTCCTACATCTCTGACCTGTCTAACAACAGGGTGCACGATAAGGTGTGCTCACCGAATTTTTATTGTTTCAAATTCATCATCATAAACGCATCAGCCCATTTCAAGATTCACCACTGCTTGTTCGCAATCACCACAAGCTCCCTGGAAGTGAGAAAAATCTCTACTTTTCTGATGTCTTAAAGTTATTATAGCTCCCGCTTCTGACTTTGTCAACAAAAATTTCAAAAAGACACTAAAATGTTCGGGTTTTACATTTCCCCATTTTTTGCTAGCAATCGTGCTCTGCAATACTGAAAGCCCAGATAGGCTAGGTAAGCTCCTAAGGTATTGGTCCACAAATCATCTAGCTCAAAGACACGATTGGCATCAAACAAGAGATCTAACAGAACTTGGCTGCATTCAATCCACAAGCTCATCGCAAAGCCGAAGCACAAGACCCGTTTGCGACTCCTCAACCAGGGCCATAGCCAGAGGAGCTGAAAGACCAGCGGGCTTAACAAAAAGATATTGGCTATGTTTTGGAGAATGACCTTCATAAGTTGGAGGACACTGGTGATCTGGCCAAGATTCATCACCGAATTAAGAGGAACCAGCAGGACGACGATGCGACCGAAATGTTGAATACCCGGTGTTTCCATACCCGGCTCTGGCTGTTGGGGCAAAAAACACATCAGACACAAAAGGATAAAATAGAAGAAGCTGCCACTCCGTAACAGCCTTCTTCCTCTTTTTGTTAGTTCTGTATGATCGATCAGCCCTTGTTTAAGGTTGCGCATGTTCAACAATCGCTTTCTCCCGATCCCGTTTCATGGTATTTGAACGCAATTGACCACAGGCAGCATCAATATCTGTACCGTGTTCTTGACGCACTACACAGTTAACACCTTGTTTTTTCAAGGTATCATAGAAGGCCATGACCCGTTCTTTTGGACTCCGGCTATATTGGTCATGCTCACTGACAGGATTGTAAGGAATCAAGTTAACATAAGACAATTTCTTGATATTCTTGAGCAATTCTGCCAACTCTAAGGCTTGCTCGACCCCATCATTGACTTCATTCAACATGATGTACTCAAAGGTCACCCGACGGTTCGTAGTCTCGATATAGTATTCAATCGCCGCAAACAATTTTTCAATTGGAAAGGCCCGGTTGATCTTCATGATGCTAGAGCGCAAGTCATTGTTTGGTGCATGAAGAGACACTGCCAAATTGACCTGCACACCTTCATTTGCAAAATCACGAATTTTATGAGCCAAACCAGAAGTAGACACGGTAATATGACGAGCACCAATCGCTAATCCCTTGTCATCGTTGACCGTCCGGATAAATTTCAAGACATTGTTATAGTTGTCAAATGGTTCTCCAATCCCCATGACAACGATATGGCTGACCCGTTCATCTTGGCCACGTTCGTCAAAGTATTTTTGGACCAACATGATTTGAGACACGATTTCTCCATTGTTCAAATCGCGTTGTTTTTTGATCAAACCTGAAGCACAGAAGGTACAACCGATATTGCATCCGACCTGAGTCGTTACACAGACAGATAATCCATAGTGCTGACGCATCAAGACGGTTTCAATCAACATACCATCTGGCAATTCAAAGAGGTACTTGACCGTTCCATCTGCTGACTCTTGCACGATCCGTTGCTTAAGTGGGTTGACGACAAATTGATCATTCAACTTCGCAATCAAGTCCTTAGAAAGGTTGGTCATTTCTTCGAAAGACTGGACGCGTTTGCGATAGAGCCATTCCCAGATTTGTGCTGCACGGAATTTTTTTTCGCCGTTTTCTTCCGCCCAATCAATCATATCCTGGCGTGTTAAACTATAAATGGATGGTTTCATTCTTTCTTACTCCTCTTTTTGTCGAATCACAAAATGACGTTTGTTGTCTGTCTTCGTTGTCTTTTTAGTCTCAGCAGACGGTCTTGTTTTTTTCGAGTTTTTGGCTGGTTGTCCCTTGTCGCGTTCTCGTTTTTGGAAACGATCTTTTTGTTTGCGATTGCGCGAACGCTTCTTAGGCTCTCTTTCTTCTGATTGAGCTTTTTTGACCGGTGATTTCTTATCAAAGGAAGCACGATGAGGTTCCTTATTTTCAAGGACAAAATAAGCACAACCATAGCTACAATATTCTAACAAATAATCGTCTAAGCGACTTAATTTATCCATCGTTGCAACATCGCGCTCTTCCTTATAGAAGCCACGCAAGCGCAACTGCTCATTGCTCCAATCACCAACAATGTAATCAAACTTGGTTAAAATCTCAGAAAATCGCTGACCAAAAACAGTCGCATCAAAAGCTTCCTTCTCATTTTTCAAGAGCTCAAAGGAGAGGTTTTCTGAACGGATTTGGTCTCCTACCTGATGAAAGACAGGTCCAGGAAATTTATTGTAATTATATAATTCAGGGTCAATCTCTTTTCGCATAGTGTTCCTTCATCAAAATCTATTTACTGTAACACTTTATTTTATCATAAATTTGATGACTTGCGTCAGATTTGACTAGAAAAGAGTTGAAATTCCTTTGAGAGCTTCCAAAAGGAAAAAGAGACAAAGAAGGCAATCTTTGTCTCTATACATGTTCATCAGATGATGAAAGGGGTAAAAATAGAGTAATTTTGGTATAGCTATTGGCCTTAGAATCGATCTCCATATGATAGGCTTCGCCAAATTGAAGATGCAATCGTTGGTCCACATTTTTCAAGCCAACACCTCCTAAACGAAGAAGGGTTTGGTCTGTTGACTCTGATCGGTCAAACCCTCGTCCATTGTCAAAAATCGATACGCAGGCGGAGTCTCCACTGACTTCAGTCGTCACTCGAATGAGACCTGGCCGATCGATTTCTTTAATGCCATGGTAAATCGCATTTTCCACTAAGGGTTGAAGTACCAATTTGGGGAGCTGATAGTCGCCCAACCGTTCATCTTCTAGAATTTCATAGTTGAGCTTTTCACCATAGCGTTGCTTCTGAATGAAAAGATACTGGCGGACATGGTCAATTTCATCTCTCAGTAGGATTTGTTCCTGGCCTTGGTTGAGAGCCAGTCGAAAATATTGAGCCAGAGACTTAGTGATGTCGACCACGCGCCGACTATCATTAAACTCCGCCATCCAGACAATCGTATCCAAGGTATTGTAGAGGAAATGCGGATTAATCTGAGCCGAAAGTGCCCGCAACTCGTACCGCCGTGCGTTCTGCTCCTCTTCCTTGACCTGTTGCATGAGGTTATCGATTTGGTCCAACATGGCATTAAAAGCTTGAGCGAGGTCCACCAATTCTGGAGATCCTTTGGCTGCAGCTCTCACGTGAGCATCTCCTGCTCCAATCCTCAAAATGATAGTCTGAAGGTCTCGTAAGGGTTTGATCCACAAACGCAGAACAAAGCCGATCCCTATTAAACACATGATCAAAGCTAGTAATCCTAGGCCAATGAAAGAGTACAGGAGCTGCGACTGCAGCATCTGAAGTCCTTCAAGTGAAGCCACTCCAATCAAGGTCCAATCACTATCTGGAATTGGAACCTGATAGATAAAATTCTGCCCTCCTTTTGCATAACCATCTTTCACAGCAATATAGGGCTGCATGGCCTGCATTTCTTGACTGGAAGAATAGACCGCCTTTTTAGGATGGTAGACAAACTCATGCTTTTGATTAATGATAAAACTAAAGCCTTGTTTCCCTAGTTGAAGGTGATCCAAGTAAGCCTGAAGGCTATCGTAGCCAATATCCAAGCGCACTACTCCGAGATTTTTGCCAGTCTGATCGACCACTTCTTGGGTAATAGAAACCACCCATTTTTCTTTTTCCGAAGTCAAGGATTCCTTTCGAGCTGGCGTCAAAACTGGCATGGCTCTTTCTTTAATCGCCTCTTGATACCAACTTTCATTCATCATATCTGAAGAAGTCTGCATGCTGATTTTGGAATCTGTCGCTACCAGACGTCCATCCTTGGTCACCAAGACCGCTGAGACCAAGTCCGGATCCGTTTCAATCATCGTTCGCATCAGGTGTTGAACCGTTTCTTGATCCGCACTCCTATCTTGGGCAAATTGTCGAACAGCCTGTTCCTGGCTAAGAACCGTCGTGGTCTGCTTTAATTTTTTTAGATAGGAGGTGATAAACTGACTGCTTTGATCGATACTATTTCTTGTCGTCCGCTCTGTTTGCTGGCGGATCGTCCCTGAACTCGTTTGATAATAGAGGCCACCAATAAGACCAAAAAGTAGGAGAATGAAGAGAAAAAAGTAGAGGACCAGCTGAATCAGCAAGGGATATCGTTTCATTCATGCTCTCCTTTTTTGTACTGCCTTGGTGTCACCCCAACAACCTGCTTAAAGCGTTGAGAAAAATAGTTCATATCTTCAAAACCAACCTGATCTGCGATCTCATAAATCTTTAGATCTGTCGTGAGAAGCAAGAGTTGAGCCTTCTTCATTCGCTCTTGAATGAGGTAGTCTTGGAAGGGGAGTCCCAATTTTTTCTTGATCAATACACTTAGATAAGAGGCACTAAAACCAAGTTGATAGGCCAAATCCTTTAGGGTTAACTGGGAATCTGCTAAACGAGCATGAATGGCTTCTTCCAAGTCTGTCGAATAACCATGACTGACCAAATCTTCGACTTGCGCCTTTTTTCGCTCTTGATCGAGTTTTCCCTTCACCTTTGCTAACATCTCTTCAATATCATCTTTTGAAAAAGGCTTCAGCAAATAATCATCTGCACCTAACTTGATGGCTTTCCTCGCAAACTCAAAGTCATCATAACCTGTCAAAAAAATGATATGACAAGACGGAGACTTCTCTTTGACGAGATGGGCCAGATCCAAGCCGTTCATTTGTGGCATATTGATATCAGTTAGAAGGATGTCGGCTGGTTGCTCTTGAAACTTCTCCCAGGCCTCACGGCCATTTTCTGCCTGGTTGATGACGGTCATTCCAAACTGTTCATAATCCACTAAGGAAGTCAGTCCCTGCCGGATAAGCTCTTCATCTTCCACAATCATGATCGCATACATGTCTTTCACCTACTTGTCTTTGCTATACTTATTATAGCAAATTATGGTTCCAAATGTCTCAGACGTAGTCCAATAAATAACCGTAGCCCTTTTCTTTCATTTCTGCTTTGGGAATGAAGGTAATAGACAAACTATTGATGCAATAGCGAAGGCCGCCTTTTTCCTTGGGACCATCGGTAAAAACATGGCCCAGATGAGAATTTCCTACACGGCTCCGAACTTCTGTCCGAGTCATATTGAAACTCTTATCCTCCTTATAGATGGCCACATCAGGACTAATAGGCCGACTGAAACTTGGCCAACCACAACCAGAATCAAATTTATCCTTAGAGGAAAAGAGCGGCTCACCGGTCACGACATCTACATAAATACCGGCATCAAACTGATCCCAGTAACGATTGGAGAAGGCCCGTTCGGTATCATTTTTTTGTGTCACCGCATACTCTTCAGGAGATAACTTCTTTTTGATTTCCTCATCGCTTGGCTTAGAGTAGCGACTAGCATCAATAACAGGATAAGAAGCCTGATTGACATCGATATGGCAGTACCCATTCGGATGTTTCTTTAGATAATCCTGGTGGTAGTCCTCAGCCTTGATGAAATTGGTCAGTGGCTCTTTTTCCACTGCTAACGGTTTGTCGTATTTTTTTGCTTCTTCTTCAAAGACTTGATTAATGGTTGGAAGGTCTTCTTGGGAAACATAATAGACACCTGTTCGGTATTGTGTTCCTTGATCATTTCCTTGTCGATTCTTCGACGTTGAGTCGATAATCCGGAAATAATGCAGGAGCAATTCTTTCAGAGATACCTTCTTGACATTGTAGGTGATGTGAACTGTTTCGGCATGCCCTGTTTGAGGGACTAATTCATACTTGGTCGTTTCTCCCTTTCCATTGGCATAGCCTGATACAGCATCAATCACACCTGGAACACGGGAGAAATATTCCTCTACGCCCCAGAAGCAACCACCAGCCAAATAAATTTCACGCTGATCCTTTGGATCAACCTTTTCATTTGTTTCCTTTTTGGCTACTGGAGTCTGACTCATGGACGCTTTTTTGATCATCTCAGTGCTTGTTTCTGATTGATCCATTCCGTTTGCTCCCTTACTAAAGAAAAAGAAACCAATCGATAGCAAGCCAATGAGAAGGATAGCAAACACTTTCCACTTTGTTTCCATTGTCTATCTCCTTACTGCATGTTCTCTAGGGTCTTGAGGATATCCTCTTTATTCATAAAGCCAATCTGGCTCTTTGATAACGTCCCATCACTATTGATAAAGAGCGCCGATGGATAAGAACGAATCCCATATTCTTTGAGCAGTTCCCCTTTACTATCCAGTAAAACTGGGAAATCCTTGTAGTCCAAAGACTGGTACCAATTTTTGAAATCTGCTGCTGATTTTTCGCCATTAAAGGTTGGAGCTACAACGGATAAAACCACATAATCCTTACCTGCCTCTTCTTTTGCCAACTCATTAGTATCCTCTAATGTTGACAGGCAAATAGAGCACCAGGAAGCCCAAAATTTGAGGTAAACTTTCTTCCCTTTGTAATCGGATAAGCGGTAGGTCTTACCATCAACTCCTTGCAAGCTAAAATCCTTCACTTTCTTGCCAGATGGTTGCCTAGCCCCAGCTTTGGCTGTTTGTTGGCTCATGTCCTTTTTGGAAGTAGCCATTCCTTGACTCGAACAAGCCCCCAAAAGTCCAGTACACAAGAATCCTGCAGCTACTAAAGCTAATTTCTTCATCATTATTACCTCTTTAAACAAGGAGAAAGTCATCCTCAGATGACCTCTCCCTTCTTTCATTCCTTGTCTGATTTCATATCAGATGATTCACTCTTTTCATTTTTCATTTCTGAATCGCTAGATTTCATCTCATCTTTTTTCATATCGTCCTTCATTTCAGAACTGCTGTCAGACTTCATAGATGAATCTTTCATGTCTTCTTTTTTCATTTTATCATCGGACATGGATGAATCCTTCATGTCATCCTTCTTCATATCGTCCTTCTTCATCATACTACTATCGTCCGTTTTTTTCATGTCTGAATCTGATTTCTGTCCAGAACAAGCTGCTAAAGTGACGATGCTAAGTGTAGCAATAGAAAGTGCAAGAATTTTTTTCATGATTTTTCTCCTTTAATCATTCAAGATTAGTGAAACAGGGATGCGAGGCTATTAAGATTTCCTAGCATCAGCAAGATGCCCATCAAGATGATGAGGGCACCACCAATTTTTTTCAAGGTTCCCATATGGGGCTTGAGTTTAGCAAAATGTTGTAGAACCCAGCTAGAAGCTAGAGCCAAGACTAAGAAGGGTAGCGCCAAGCCCAATGTATAGACCATCATCAGGAGAGCACCTTGCAATGCACCATCTCCTCCAGAAGCGGCAATGGCTAAAACAGAGCTCAAAACTGGTCCGACACAAGGGGTCCAACCAAAACTAAAGGTTACCCCTATCAGAAAAGCATTGAAGAATTCATTGCGTTTTTCGTCCTTCTTCAGTTGGATACTCTTTTGTTTTTGGAGTTGCTGAAGATTGATGAGGCCCATCTGATGGATTCCCAATAAGATGACAATCCCTCCTAGTAGATAACGGAACCAGGGAGCATAAAGCACTTGGCCAAGGACCCCTGCACCATAACCTAGGATGAGAAATACGGTTGATAGACCAGCAATAAAACAGAGGGTCTTGACCAAACCATACCAAGAAATATCTCTTCCAAAAATACGCACCGTTTTTTCATGCTCAGAATCTAATAAGATCCCTACATAGACTGGCATCAGTGGCAAAATACACGGGGAGAAAAAGGATAGAACTCCCGCTAAGAATACTGAAATGGAAAACAAACTGGTTTGAATCATTTCACTACCTCCCTTTCTTTCTGACACTAGTATAAAGAAAAAATCTCTCTAAAAATAGAGAGATTGATAAGCAAAAACTTGAATTTGATTAGAAGGTGAATCTTCCTATCTGCCAACTCTATCTCGTACTTTCAAGTACGAGACTGATCTAACAAGATACTTCTACTTCTTCTTCAAATAATCAATAGCATCTTGAAGGGTTTTGACGGGGACAATTTTCATCTTCGAATGAATTTGTTTCGCTGCTTCTTTAGCTGTTTCATAGTTTGATTTGGCCTTGGGATTGGCTTTCTTTTCTTCTTTGGAAACTGGGTTATTAGGGGCAAAGAAAATTTCTGCTCCTTCTTTATCGGCTGCGACGACTTTCTTGTCAATCCCACCGATATCGCCAACCGTTCCATCTTGGTTAATGGTTCCTGTCCCTGCAATATGGCGTCCCTGACGAAGATCTGGATCAGCCACTTGGGTGTAGATAGCTAGGCTAAACATCATACCGGCACTTGGTCCACCAATCCCTTGAGTCGCAAACTGGACAGGAACATCGCCTTTGGCTTCAGTCCGGTCGATCAGGCTAATCCCGATTCCGTTTTTCCCGTTGGATAATTTGATGATCTTCCCGTCTGCGGTCTTGGTTTGTCCATCCTCAATATAGGTCACCGAAACGGGGTCGCCAATTTTTTGAGAACCAACATAATCAATCAATTCTTTGGAACTCTTAAAGGTCTTGCCATTCACACCGGTGACGGTATCCGCAATGTTCAAGATTCCCTTAAAGGTCGAGTCATCTGCTACCTGCATGACATAAACACCAAGAAAGTCCATCTGGGTTTCTTTTCCAGCTGTCTTTAACCCTTGGTAGATAGCCATATTTTGCGAGGTTTCCATATAGAATTGGTTAATCCGCGTAAATTCTTGGCTCGAACTACCACCTGTCATATCCTTGGCAGAGTAGATATCTGTAAAAGGGGTCGCCCAAGCATAGATCAAATCAGCCGGGGTCGCTTCTTTCACTGCCACGGTTACAAAATCATAGGATCCTGACTTGGTATCCATTTTTCCATCGACTGTCATGACCGATCGAATGTCTTCTGCCGTTCCCGGCATCTCAATATAATAGGGAAGGCGAATCACAAAAGCAGCTAGCAAGAGGAGCAAGAAAAGAACGCCTGCAATCGGCCATCGGTATTCTTTCAATCGTCCTTTTTTCTTTTTTGTAGGCAAGCTTGGTTTATTCGCTTGTGTCATCTTTGATTTCCTCCATTACACTCTTTGGCACATAAGGTGAGATATCCTGCTGAAAAGCCAGCAACTCTCGAATACGGGTTGAACTAATGGCCTGGTAAGGAGGCTGGGCATAGAGATAAACCGTCTCCAATTCAGGTGCCAACTGGTGATTAAAATAATCCATATTGGCTTCGTATACCAGATCCTGCGCATTGCGCAAGCCCCGGATCAAGGTGATGACCCCAAGATTGCGCGCCACTGTCACAGCCAACTCTTGAGTTGACGTCACAATTTCAACATTCTCCAAATGAGCCAAGGCCCCTTTCACCATGCGCACGCGCTGCTCAATGGAAAAGAGTCCGACTTTTTCCGGATTATAAAAAATTCCTACATAGACACGGTCAAACAAGCGACTAGCTCGCTCAATCAATTGCACATGCCCAATGGTAATCGGATCAAACGATCCTGTAAACAATCCACTTCTATCTGACATATACTGTTACCTTACTAATTCCATAGATTTTTTCTTTCCAGATTCCCACTTGTCCGATTTCCTCAGGAAGTTCTACATGTTTATCGGTTTCGCACACAATCATGATCTCCTCTGACAAGAGTTGGCGCTCGCACAAGGTTTCGATATCGCGAACGATCTCTTCCTTGGCATACGGAGGATCCAAGAACACCAAATCAAAGGTACCCGTTAGGAGACCCAAGGCTTGCTTGGCCTCCATTTTTAGCAGTTGAAACCGTTCCTTTTCCTTAGTCATGGCAATATTGGCTGCTACAATCTCCTGCGCTCTGCGGTCTCTTTCTACTAGAACGGCCTCTGACATGCCTCGAGAAACGGCTTCGATAGAGAGCCCACCGCTTCCTGCATAGAGATCCAGCACTCTTCCACCGTCAAAGTAAGGACCAATCATATTGAACATGGCCCCTCTGACCTTATCAGAAGTCGGCCTGGTTGTTTTTCCTTCAAGTGTTTTGAGGGGACGTCCCCCATAGGTTCCAGATACTATTTTCATAGGGACCATTATACCAAAAAAAATCAGAAAATTGCGATTTGATATGGTCAAGCGACAATTAAAAGAGGCTGGGACAAAAGTCCTAGCCTCTCAATTATTTTTGGATTGTCGAGTAAGACGCAGTGGTTGAGTGGGCTCTACTACGCTGATTTCATCAGCTTTTACAGCCCTACTCAACTGTGCGGAGGTGGGACGACGAAATCGAATTCTAAC
>JAGZVW010000083.1:0-1736 GCA_018379295.1 Streptococcus parasanguinis
ATTTCATCAGCTTTTACAGCCCTACTCAACTGTGCGGAGGTGGGACGACGAAATCGAATTCTAACGAATTACCGATTTCTGTCCCACTCTCTTTTGTTTTACTACATTTCCGTGTTCAAACTTTTTGAAAAATAGAGGACTAAGTCATCATTGTTTTCACAAGAACTGTAAGGGGCCAAGAGCTGATCCCTAAACCAAATTCCAGATCCATCTGGAATATACCCCCGTTTAACATAAAGCCTTTGAGCCGGGCCATAACCCGAGTGTAAACCAACCCCTAAAGTAACAATCTCTGACAGTAACCAGACTCTTTTTTCCGCCTCCTCTAAGAGTTGATTCCCAATCCCTCGATTTCTAAATGGCTCAAAAACATTAAAATCAGATAGTTCAGGATAGACTCCCACGAAAGGACCGTGCTTGGCAGCAGGCAATATAGTGATATAACCTGCCACAAATCCATCCGACTCAGCTACTAATACGTCCCTTTCCCCATTCTCCTGCTCCTGAAAATAGCTAGTCAAGATATCCTTTCTACCCGGCCACCCTTGGTGGATAAAGGCTTGAGAGATGTGCTCAATATCTGCCTTTATCATCCTCCTGATGATTACACCTTCCTTCATAATTCCCTCCTTGATACATTTCTTCCCACATTATAACACGATTAGAGCTAGGGAAAGGTCAAAGAGGTCCACCGGACCTGAAAAAAAAAGACCCGTAAGGGTCTTTTCTTTAATCTTCGTTTACGAAAGGCATCAAAGCCATTACGCGAGCGCGTTTGATAGCTGTTGTTACTTTACGTTGGTTCTTCGCTGAAGTTCCAGTTACACGACGAGGAAGGATTTTCCCACGTTCTGAAACGAAACGGCTAAGAAGCTCAGTATCTTTGTAATCGACATATTCGATTTTGTTTGCTGCGATGTAATCAACTTTTTTACGGCGTTTAAATCCGCCACGACGTTGTTGAGCCATGTTTAATTCTCCTTTATAGTTTTAATTCGTTAAACCCATTCTTAGAATGGAAGATCGTCGTCTGAGATATCCATTGGATTGGCTCCAAATGGATTTTCTTCACGACCAAAGTTTGGCGCTGCATTGCTTGGTTCAGATCCACCAAAGCTTGGGGCTGCATTTCCAGCAAAACCACCGTTGCCTGATGAATAGCCACCACCTGCATGCCCTTCGCGTGCTGCACGGCTTTCCAATAATTGGAAGCTGTCTGCTACGACTTCAGTGACATAAACACGTTGACCTTGCTGGTTTTCGTAATTACGTGTTTGAATGCGACCGGTAATCCCAATCAAAGCACCTTTCTTAGCCCAGTTAGCTAAGTTTTCTGCTTGCTGACGCCAGATCACACAGTTGATGAAATCGGCTTCGCGCTCTCCATTCTGACTCTTGAAGTTGCGGTTGACAGCTAGGCTGAAAGTAGCAACTGCTTGATTGCTTGGAGTATAGCGAAGTTCAGCATCACGGGTCATACGACCGACAAGTACAACATTGTTAATCATAAGTCACCTCTGATGATTTCTTACGCGTCAACTTTTACGATCATGTGACGAAGAATGTCACCGTTAATTTTTGAAAGACGGTCGAACTCGTTAAGAGCTACAGCGTCGTTCGCTTCAACGTTTACGATATGGTAAAGTCCTTCACGGAAATCTTGGATTTCGTATGCAAGACGACGTTTTTCCCAATCTTTTGATTCAACAACAGTTGCACCGTTGTCAGTCAAGATA
>JAGZVW010000022.1:0-28533 GCA_018379295.1 Streptococcus parasanguinis
CATAAGTAGTAAATTAGTAGTAAATTGAGTGGTTTTGACCTTGATAAAGTGTGATAAGTCCAGTTTTTATGCGGATAACTAGATTTTTATGCTATTTTTGTGTTAAAAAATATAAAAAATTGGTTCATAAATTAATTTATTCGATAGAATGATTCAATCGTCTACTTAAACTTTCCGCTGTGAGAAAAGTGCCTGAAACAATAACGTTTCAGGTACTCGGGAGTTTTGAGACCTTAGGCTCAAAACTAAGTCATGGAACTTCTTCGAAGTTCGCTGATGTCCGTTCTCACCTAAGGAAAGTTTCTAAGAGGATCTTATCTACATTCTAATTTCTGAGCTTTTCTTATTACATGATCCCGTTCTTTCCTGTCGGTAGGTTAATCCCTGCTTCCATCAAGGCATCATGGTAGAGTTTATAGTAGGTATGATAGACAGTCGTCTGGGTTCCATTTTGCGCAGTCATCGCGATGCGGAAGGAATAACGACCATTTTTTTCGATCTGTGGGCCTAAAATCGTAGGACCTGTCAACACTTCTGGGTGTTTGTCTTGTTGAGACTGGCTGACCTGAGCGATGACCTGGTAGATCTTGTCGAGATCGGTATTCGCATCTAGTGGAATATCCACCAGCACGCGCATATCTCCACGCGAGAGGTTGCTGACGACAGTGATATTGCGGTTTGGGACAAAGTGGAGACTCCCGTCAAAATCACGTACTTGAGTTGTCCGAATTCCCACACTGCTAACGATGCCGGCAATATTAATAGAACCATTGGTAAGTCGGACATTGTCCCCCACATCCAGCTGGCGTTCTAAAAGGATAAAGAAACCATTGACCAAATCGGAAAGGAAGCCCTGGGCTCCCATCCCGATAGCCACCCCAGCAATCCCAGCACCAGCCAATAGACTAGAGACTGGAAGACCGAGGATCGACAAGATCCAGTAAATCAAGATAAAATACAAGCAGTAGTTCAAGAGACTCTCTACTAAACGGAGAATGGTTTTTTTACGGGCTTCATCCTGCACCGTATACTTAAAAGAAGGGGTTAATATCCGCTTGACCAGGCTATGGATGACCTTTTTAGCGATAAAAAATAAGAGAAAGACAAAAATCAGAGAGATGCATTTTGAAATTAGGTCATCAAAAATCTTTGTCCAGTCTATTTTACTGAAATAACGTTGGAAAGCTTGACTCATTTATTCGGGCCTTTCTAACAAAGAATAGTATGATTATATCAAATATTCGGAAATAAGGCTATTTTTTAAAAATTTCATTGCTATTACCCCCTAACTATCGTATAATATTCCTTAATTATTTTTTAAGGAGGCCTTACATGATTCATCGACTGATTACCACTTGGAATAAAACCAACCTTATGAAAAGAATCGCAATCGGAATTGTACTTGGTGTCGTTCTAGCACTTGTATTTCCGAAAGCAACTGGGATTGGACTCCTAGGAGAGTTCTTCGTTGGAGGGCTCCGTGCCATCGCACCCCTTCTGGTCTTTGCACTCGTCGCAAATGCTCTCTCCCAACACCAAAAAGGAACAGAGACCAATATGAAAAAGGTCATCGTCCTCTATCTCCTAGGAACCTTTGCAGCTGCCTTCGTCGCTGTTTTGGTCAATTACATCTTCCCTATCACCATTACTCTGACTGGAAAGGCCGCTGAAGGATCCTCTCCAAACGGGATTGGTGAAGTGATTAGTAACCTCTTGCTCAAGATCGTCGACAACCCGGTCAACGCCTTGCAACAAGCCAACTACATTGGGATCCTTTCTTGGGCGACTGTCTTTGGGATCGCCATGAGAGAGGCCAGTGAACATAGTAAAGACCTCCTACAAACCCTAGCAGACATCACTTCAAAAATTGTCGAGTGGATTATCAACCTAGCTCCATTTGGGATCTTAGGTTTGGTCTTCACGACCATCGCTGGCCAAGGACTTAGTGCCCTTAGTAACTACGGGATTCTCTTGGTAGTATTGGTGGGAACGATGGCTTTTGTCGCTCTGGTCATCAATCCATTGATCGTCTTTTTCATGATCCGCAAAAATCCCTATCCCCTTGTTTTTAAATGCCTCCGTGTCAGTGGGGTAACAGCCTTCTTCACCAGAAGTTCTGCAGCCAACATCCCTGTCAACATGCGTCTCTGTGAAGAATTGGGGCTGAATCCAGATACCTACTCTGTTTCTATCCCTCTTGGATCTACCATTAACATGGCAGGCGCAGCCGTGACGATCAATATTTTGACGCTCGCTGCTGCCAATACCTTGCACATTCAGGTTGACTTTGGAACTGCGCTCATTCTAAGTGTGGTAGCAGCCATCTCAGCCTGCGGGGCATCCGGAGTTGCGGGAGGATCTCTCCTTCTCATCCCTGTTGCTTGTAGCCTCTTTGGCATCACCAATGATTTGGCCATGCAAGTCGTCAGTGTCGGCTTTATCATCGGGGTCATTCAAGACTCTTGCGAAACAGCTCTCAACTCTTCGACAGATGTGCTCTTCACTGCTATCGCAGAAATGAGCAGCTGGCCAAAAGAAAAACGCTATTAAAAGATCCTATCTCAAATAGACTAGAAAACCCAGACCTCGCGATCTGGGTTTTCTTATTTCTTAAAGTAGAGTTTGCTTTCTTTGATAATGACAGGTGACAGAGCTAGTAGGGCAATCAAGTTGGGCAGAGCCATAAGCCCATTAACGATATCCGCAATGACCCAGACCAGATCTAATTTTAGGAAACCACCTAGTCCAACCATTAAGACAAAGAAGATCCGGTAAAGATTGATATGTTTGACACCAAATAGGAATTCGAAACACCGTTCCCCGTAGTAAGACCATCCAAGAATGGTCGTTGTCGCAAACAGCACCAAGCACAGCGTTAAGATAATGCCTCCAACCGGGCCAAAGACACCTGTAAACGTATCCTGAGTCAGGGTACTAGTGCTGCCCTTAGCCATCCACTCACCTGAAACCAAGAGCGAAAGTCCTGTCAAACTACAGATGATAATGGTATCAATAAAGGTTCCTGTCATGGAGATCAAGCCCTGCTCGACTGGCTCATTGGTCTTCGCCGCTGCTGCTGCAATGGGTGCAGATCCGAGACCCGATTCATTGGAGAAAACTCCACGCGCCACCCCTTTTTGGATAGCCATTTTGACCGTTGCTCCTGCAAAACCTCCCATGGCTGCAGTTCCTGTAAAAGCACCAGAAAAGACTGCTTTTAAGGCTGGAAGCAATTGGTCCAGATGCAAGGCAATGATCGTGACAGTCGCAAAGATATAAGCAGCAGCCATAAAAGGAACCACTTTTTCAGAGACTTTGGAAATCCAGTGAATCCCTCCAAAGATGATGGTCGAAACCACCAGAGCAATCACTACACTAGCCACTTCTGGAGCTGTCCCAAAACTAGCTTGAAGGGATCCCGTAATGGAATTAACCTGGGTCATGGTTCCGATCCCAAAGAGGGCCACCAGCACTCCTGCAACCGCAAAGAAAATAGCCAATGGTCGCCACTTCTCTCCCATCCCGTGAAGAATGTAGTACATCGGACCACCTGAGATATGACCGTTGTCATCCTTGGTCCGATAACGAATGGCTAAGAGCCCTTCTGCATACTTGGTCGCCATTCCAAAGAAGGCTGCCATCCACATCCAAAAGAGGGCACCTGGGCCACCCGTCTGAATCGCTGTAGCCACCCCTACAATATTCCCTGTCCCTACAGTAGCTGCTAGAGCTGTCGCAAGGGCTCCGAAGCTCGAGATATCCCCGTGTCCCTCATCTTCTGTAAAGATCAGGCGAAAAGCTTTTGGAAGGTAGCGTATCTGAAGCAAACCCAAACGAAGGGTTAGGTAGATCCCTGTCCCTACTAAAAGCACTAAAAGTGGGGCGCCCCACACTATATTATCGAGCTGCTGAAAAAACTGCAATACATGATCCATTTTCTGTCTCCTTTTTCATCGACCGCTCGACAGAAAAGAGAAAAAGAAAGAGCACATGTCAAACATGTACTCTGGTCCTGCTTAAAATAGGGGACTTTCCCTATTTTTCGCTCTGTCCTTTTACCTGAGAGTTTGAGTAGATGCATCCTCTACCTTGCCCCTTCGGTGCCATTACTGGTCTCTCCAGAGTTCCGTCCATTCACAGTCACTCACGCTCCTGCAAACTTCATTCGGTCGTATGTAATTTTCTCTATTTTAATCGATTTTCAAAAGTTTGTCAATCGTTTCTGAAAATATCTTGTAAACTATCTGAAAATATGCGGTTTTTAATCACTCAAGGAGAAGTGATTGGTCATGAGGTTGCTAGCATCGAGCAAAATCTTGTCCAAGAGTTGATCCGTCGCTTCTTGAATCTGATCACTCATGGCTTGGTTCTCCGCCTCAAAATCGACGGTTTCACCTGCTGCAAGGGCACAATCGACTTTATTGATGCGTGCATGTCCCCAGGCCATTGTCGATTCTTGGTAATCATCTAAATCGCCAACATGGTGGGCATAGTGAGGATCTGCTAGTCCTGCAATAATCCGGTTAGCCCAGTAGAAGGAATCCGTTGTCACCTTAGCCGTCGTATTGGCAAAGTAGTCTGGCGTTGTATTCACTTGGGTAAAGAAAGGGACAGCTGTATTGTAAGGCATCGAACCGTAAGAAATCCATTGGATGCCTGTCGTTTCTTGCGGCTTGTTGGGACGCAATTGTAGAATCGCTGTTTGACTGGTCCGGTTGATCCCGATCGTCCGGAAAGTTCGCTGACTCACCTGATCTCCTTCCGGTCCATAAGGATCGTAGATGGTATCTTGGTAGTGATTGCTCAAGACATATTTCACATCCTCAATCGTCACCTTGCGATAGGGTTTTTGACACCAAGGAATCTCAAAGCTCCGTGGATCCTGCTCAATTTCAGGATTAAGGAAACGCTGGATGGCCCAAGCCCGCGGTGTATTGTAGTGACGGTCCTTGTCTTTTTGGCTACCAAAGGCATAGCGTGGATTAAAACCTTTTCCTTCTTGATCCAGAATCAAATGGTGCTCTGTGACAAAATTTTCAAGATCTGGGTCACAGAGAAACTCGCCTGGATTTCCAAATTCAAAATAATCACTTCCCAGTTGGTTCGGGTTGGTCACATAGGCATCATCTGGAACACGGCGCGCCATCCAGTGGTGACCTCCGATGGTTTCCAACCACCAGATTTCATTCACATCTGAAATCGCAATCCCGTTAGATTCATAGGTTCCGTACTCTTCTAAAATCTTTCCGAGACGCAAAACCCCTTCGCGGGCAGTCTTGACATAAGGCAAGACCAAGGTCAGCATGTCTTCCTCACCGATGCCACTCTCTACAAGAGGATCGGCCCCTAGCACACGGCTATTGGTCGTAATGGTCTCTGTCTCACTCATGGCGACATTATAGATATTGATCCCAGCTTCTCCCCAGATCCCGTCTTTAGGAATCGCATCTGGAACCGATGTATAGCGAACTGGATTATCTGGCAAGTCGATTTCAAAAGTTGATAATACTGACTTGTAATGACGCGGTTGCTCTTCCGGTTTGACCACGATCAATTTCTTGGGCGTAAAAACGCCATTTTGAGAATCCTCTGTTCGTGCTACAATGGTCGAACCATCATAGCTAGCATTTTTTCCGACTAGAATCGTTGTACACGAATCAGCACTTTCACGTTTACGCATGCGTATCCTCCCAAATCATTCATTGCCTCTATTATAGCACTTTTAAAAGGGAGGACCTACTGAAAATCAGATTTAAAAGCGAATCCTTTTCAACAACTTTCAAATATTTTCATTTTATAAAATTTTAAAAAACCTAGCTGATAAACAGCTAGGTTTCGATTACCCTTTAAACGTGACAATGGTCGCGCCGCTTCCACCCGCATTTTGTGGGGCATATTCAAAACTTTTGACGTGTTTGTTGCGGCGGAGGTACTTGGTCACCCCTTCACGGATGACGCCCGTTCCGATCCCGTGGATGATATCGACTTGGGCCATGTTGTTGAGCAGGGCCTGATCGATAAAGCCATCTAGCTCTTGCATGGCCTCTTCATAGCGTTTTCCACGGAGATCCAGACGCGCTCTTGGCCCACTCGTATTCGATCGTTTGACGACATTCACCTGGCGTTTCTTAGGTTGAGCCGCTTCTTTTTCAGCCTTGATGAGGTTGAATTCTTTTTCTTCCAAGGTCATCTTGATCAAACCGACTTGCGCCTCCCAGCGACCATCTTTGAGTTGCTTGACCAGGGTTCCGCGTTGGCCATAGCTGATAACCAAGATTTCATCTCCCACCTTAGGAGCACGCGCCTTTTTGGCTTTTTCCAAGACCTTGTTTTTAGAAAGGTCGACGGTTTCAGGCGCTAGTTTTTTCAACTGAGCCTTGGCTTCAATGATTTCATGTGGTTTTAACTGGGATTTAGCGTGAAGTCCTTGAAGGATACGGTCACTCTCTGAGAGGGCCATGTCCACAATTTCCTTGGCCTCTTCTCTCGCCTTATTGAGCTCTGTTTCTCTCTCTCTAGTCAGTTCGTTATAGAGTTTTCGAAGAGCGCGATTGAATTTAAGATTTTCTTGCTCGACCTCTTGAATGGTATCCAAGCGCTTGCGACTTTCTAAGGTCTGCGCCTCCAATTTTTCAATAATTTGATTGACATCATTATCCGTATTGGTCATCTTCATGGCATCCTGGATAATGGTCTCAGACAAACCCAAACGGCGAGCGATTTCAAAGGCATTGGAGCGGCCAGGAACTCCTTGCATGAAACGATAGGTCGGACGCAGACTCGCTGTATCAAATTCCATACTAGCATTTTGCACCCCAGCAGTCTCAATCCCGTAGGCCTTGAGCTCTGGATAGTGGGTCGTCGCCATGGTCTTAATCCCACGTAAACGCAGGTCTTCTAGGATAGCAATAGCAAGGCCAGCCCCCTCTTGAGGATCGGTTCCAGCTCCCAACTCATCCAGAAGGATCAAGGAGGCGGTATCCACTTGATTCAAGATAGATACGATATTGGTCATATGACTGGAGAAGGTCGACAAGCTCTGCTCGATCGATTGTTCATCTCCAATATCTGCAAAGACCTGTGAGAAGATCCCCACACGACTACCTGGATCCGCTAGGATGGGAAGACCAGACTGGGCCATAATTTGCGCTAGTCCCAGCGTTTTTAGCATGATGGTTTTCCCCCCTGTATTGGGACCGGTAATCACGATTTCTGTCAAGTCCTCGGTAAAATGCAGGTCATTCGCGACGGCATTTTCAATCAAGGGATGACGTAGTTGCAAGAGCTGAATGGAGCGATTGCTACTAACCTCTGGTACCACTGCCTTATAATCGCGCATAAAGCGATACTTGGCTTTGATCAAGTCCAAGTGACCGATAATCCAAGCGTTATTTGCAATCTCTGCTGCATGAGGGCGCAGGGTGTCAGACAATTCCTCCAGAATCTGAATGATTTCATAGCGTTCATCGGCTCGATGGTTGGCGATTTCTTCATTAAGATTGACGACTGCCCGAGGCTCGATATAAACGGTATTCCCGCTGGCTGAGATATCGTGGACCACCCCTGCAATCCGGTTGCGATAGGTGTTTTTTACTGGTAGAACATTGCGGCCATTCCGACTAGCAATCACAGCATCCGCTAACATATCGGCCTTGCTTTTCAGCAGGTCTTGTAGAATCTCTCTGACCTGGTGTTCATTTTCTTGGATTCGGCGACGAATTTTGGCCAATTTTTCACTGGCAAAAGACTCGACAAATCCTCCTTCGTTGATAGCTTGAAGCCCACCTTGTAGGCGAGGAAGATCTACCAAGTTGTCAAAGAGGCGATGGAGCCTTTCCAGACGGACATTTTCCAAGTTGTCGTAGAAATCCTTGAGCTCATGTGTCACCCGAAGAACAGCTTTTAGCGCTAGTAATTCATCGATATTGAGGGATGCCTCCATCTCCAAACGCTTGGCCACTGGACGGACATCTTGAATGGTCGATACGGCAAAGCGAGGCTCTTCCAAGAGGATCTGCTCCATATCTTCTAGCTCCATAAAGGCCGTTTCGATGCTTTCTTTTTTATCAGTTGGAGTAAGGGCTGCTAGCTCCATCTCCCCTTGTTCTGTCTGTAGATAGGGTTCAAAGAGTTGCTTGACCTTGTCAAACTCCAGAATATCTAAGATTTTTTTGTTCATGTTTCTCCTACAAAAAAAGTGAGCGTCCTTCCTTGAATCGGACTTGTCTCACTCCTTTCTTCATTTTTGCTCCTTAAGCTCCGATAATCGCAGTCACCCACAAGTTGTGGAACAGACTGGAACTGATCGGGGTATGAAGGATGATAAAGCGGATCAATCCACTTGCATTGAGTCTATTTTGGATGGAAGCCATGGGAACCGTTGAGAGGACAGTCAAGCCCATCTGGATGACCAAGAGAGTTATCACGACGGCGATCACACCCGCTCCAATTTGATACTTGCGATCCTCCAGTTTTTCTGGCTGGGGTACCAAGTGCATAAAGATCCCAATCACACGACCAATCAGGTAGATCATCGCAAAAATCAATACATATGCTAAACCTGCATAAAAGATGTCATCTAATTGAAATAGGTAGCGGTTGGCATAAAAATAATTCACCGATTGCTGGGTGGGACTCGAAAAAGGAACCCATAGAGACAACACCTTGGCCAGTCCCTTGTAGCTGCCACCTGCAATCAAGAGGGCCACTAAGGTCACTAGAAAGTAATAGGACTGGAGGATAATCCCTCTTGCATAGCCAATATAAAAGCTCCATGCCAAAATCAATAAGATTAAGAAAGTTAACATGTATCTCCTCTTATTTGGATGATTTATCCTTTAAGTCGTCTAAAGCCTTGCGACGAAAATCATCTAATTCTTTTTCTTTGTCGTCAAACTCAATCTCGCGATTCAGCTGCATGGACAAACTGTTTACTGCCAATAAGATCGCGATGGTTTCATCATCTGCCTCTGGCATTTGTTCCTTAATTGCTTGGTATTTTTCTTTCGCAACACGTTCGACTTCTTCCATAAACAAATTATCATGGTTGGTTGTTAAAGTGAGCGCTTTGTTTCCAAATGTAAATTTATATCTATTTAAGCTCGCCATAAAAATCACCTCACGGTATTATACCAAAAAAGGCTAGCTTTGTCAGTAGCAAAGCCCCTCTTCACAGGGATTTTCCAGTGGATTCTTTCTTTCTTTTTGCTCCCTCTCTCACTGAATTTGTGGTACAATAGTGGTTATGGAAAGTATGACACTCACTCCAACACAGGAGCAAATCCTTGATTTTGTCCATACCTATCGCAATTTTCTCTCTCAAAGCAAGAATCCTCATATGGATTATTTCTTTCGACTAGAGGGAGCGACCGTTTCGATCTACAAGTCTGGAAAGGTCCTGCTCCAGGGCAATGACCTCACTCCTTACCTGACCTTTTTCAGGCAAGATAATGGGAACCCTAAGCCTTCTGCCACTTCATCTGCACGACAAGATCTAGCCATGATCGGAACCGATGAGGTCGGAAACGGCTCTTATTTTGGTGGACTCACCGTTGTCGCATCCTTTGTCACACCTGACCAGCACGACTGGCTCAAAAAGCTTGGTGTTGGTGATTCGAAGACCTTGGATGATCGAAAAATTCAGCAATTGGCTCCTCTCCTTGAGGAAAATATCCAGCACCAAGCACTCTTATTGTCTCCAAAGAAGTACAATGAAGTGATCGCTTCTGGTTACAATGCTGTTTCGGTCAAAGTAGCCCTGCACAATCAGGCCATCTACCTTCTGTTAAATAAAGGAGTCCAAGCAGAGCGAATTGTGATTGATGCCTTTACAACTGCTAAAAACTACCAAAAATACGTAAAAGCTGAAAAAAATCAGGTCACGCAAGCCATTGAGTTGGAAGAAAAAGCCGAAAGCAAGTATCTAGCTGTGGCAGTTAGCTCCATCATCGCCCGCAATCTCTTCCTTCAAAATCTGGAAGATCTGGGCAAGGAACTGGGTTTTAATCTCCCTAGTGGAGCAGGATCTAAATCAGACCAAGTGGCCGCTAAATTGCTTCAGACTTACGGGATGAAAGCTCTGGATTATTGTGCCAAACTCCATTTTAAAAACACAGAAAAAGCAAAGAAATTACTAGAAAGATAAGTCATGTCAAAAAGAAGTTCAAAACAGTCATCGAGCTCACCTGTGGTGAGATTCCTTAAAGAATGGGGCCTCTTCAGTATCATTGTTGGTCTCATCATCGCCTCTCGCATTTACCTCTGGGCTCCGGTCAAGGTAGATGGCCATTCGATGGATCCGACCCTGGCCGATAGCGAGTACCTCCTTGTGGTCAACCACCTCTCGATTGATCGTTTCGACATTGTCGTTGCCAGTGAAAAAGATGACGACGGCAAAACCAAGGACATCGTCAAGCGGGTCATCGGTCTTCCTGGAGATACCATCCAATATGATAACGATACCCTCTACATCAATGGGAAAAAGACCAATGAGCCTTATTTGAAAAACTATATCGCTCGTTTCAAAAAAGATAAATTGCAATCGACCTACACTGGAAAAGGCTTTGAAGAAAACGGAGAACTCTTCCGCCAATTGGCCAATACAGCTCAAGCCTTTACAGTGGACAAGGATGGCAATCCTAAATTTACTTTGAAGTTGCTTGACGATGAATATCTCTTACTTGGAGATGACCGGATCGTTTCAAAAGATAGCCGTCAGGTCGGAGCTTTCAAGAAAGAACAAATCAAAGGGCAAGCCGTCTTTAGACTCTGGCCGATCTACCCTTTCAAAACTTATTAGTATAGATCAACAGACTGAGGCTGAGACAAGTATGTCCCAGCCTCGCTTTATAAAAGGAAAGAAATGATGGAATATTATTTTTCTGGTACTATTGAGCGCATTATTTTTGAAAATCCTAGCAGTTTTTTTCGAATCCTCTTGCTCGACATCAGCGATACCGATGCCGAAGATTTTGATGATTTTGAGATTATTGTGACAGGAACCATGGCAGATATCATGGAAGGCGAAGACTACACCTTCTGGGGGGAGCTGGTCCATCATCCTAAATACGGAGAGCAGCTCAAAATCAGTCGCTATGAACGTGCCAAACCCTCTAGCAAGGGCTTGGTGAAATATTTTTCCAGCGATCACTTTAAAGGAATTGGTCTCAAAACAGCCCAAAAAATCGTGGACCTCTATGGGGACAATACCATTGACAAAATTTTGGAGGCCCCTGAAAAATTAGAAGAAATCACAGGCCTCTCCAAGAAAAACCGCCTGGCTTTTGTAGAAAAACTCCGTCAGAATTACGGAACAGAGCGCATTCTCGCCCAACTAGCCAACTATGGCATTCCCAATAAATTAGCCTTTCAGATCCAAGATTTTTATAAAGAAGAAACCCTCCAGATCGTGGAGCAACAGCCCTACCGATTGGTGGAAGATATCCAAGGCATGGGCTTTAAAATCGCGGACCAACTAGCCGAAGAATTGGGTATTGCAAGTGACGCCCCTGAGCGTTTCCGCGCGGGTCTGATCCACAGCCTTTTTAGCTACTCTATCGAGACTGGAAATACCTATATCGAAGCCAAGGACCTCCTGCGCTATACCATTGACCTCCTAGAATCCGCTCGTCCAGTAGAATTGGATCCTTCCACTGTCGTCCAGGAATTAGGACGCCTCATCGAGGAAGATAAGGTCCAAAACGTGGACACCAAGATCTTTGACAACAGCCTCTTCTTTGCGGAGGAAGGAATTCGTAGTCATATCGGTCGATTGTTGGAAAAAGGAAAGTCGACTTCATTTGACCCTGAGAAAATCAACCAGGCGATTGAGGCGGTTGAAAAAGATTTGGGGATTCGCTACGATGCGATTCAAAAAGAGGCCATTCACCAAGCTATCCAAAACAAGGTCTTTATCCTCACAGGGGGACCGGGGACAGGAAAGACTACAGTTATCAATGGGATGATCAGCGTCTATGCCCAACTCCACCAACTGGATCTTCGGAAGAAACAAGACCTGCCGATTCTCTTGGCTGCCCCAACAGGACGGGCAGCTAGACGCATGAATGAGCTGACAGGACTTCCGAGCGCCACCATCCACCGCCATTTGGGGATGACAGGAGATGATGACACCAGCCACTTAGAGGACTATCTGGATGCAGACTTCATCATTGTGGACGAATTTTCCATGGTTGATACCTGGCTGGCTAATCAATTACTCAGCAACATCGCAACCGATACCAAACTCTTGATTGTGGGAGATGCCGACCAATTACCTTCCGTCAGCCCTGGTCAGGTCTTGGCTGATCTCTTGCAGATCCCAAGCATCCCTCAGACCAAACTCGAACATATTTTCCGTCAGAGTGAGGACTCGACCATTGTCTCACTAGCAGGAGACATTCGCCAAGGCAAGCTTCCTCAAGATTTCACAGAACGAAAAGCTGACCGCTCTTATTTCGAAGCCGGAAGCGAACACATCCCTAAGATGATCGAACAAATCACTTCTGCTGCCCTTCGTAGTCAGATCCCTGCTCGAGATATCCAAGTCTTGGCACCCATGTACAAGGGCCAGGCCGGCATTGACAATATCAATACGCTCATGCAAGACCTTCTCAATCCAGCTGTCAAAGATCAGGTCGTTTTTGACACGCCAGACTGCCAATACCGTGACGGAGATAAGGTCATCCATCTGGTCAATGATGCAGAAAGCAATGTCTTTAACGGAGATATCGGCTACATCACCGATCTTCTCCCAGGAAAATATACAGAATCCAAGCAAGATGAATTGACCATCCAATTTGATGGCAATGAAATCGTCTACCCGCGCAATGAATGGTACAAGATTCGCTTAGCCTATGCGATGAGTATTCACAAATCGCAAGGAAGCGAGTTTCCTGTAGTGATTCTACCCATTACCAATCAAAGCCACCGGATGTTGCAGCGTAATTTGATCTATACTGCCATCACGCGCTCTAAGAGCAAACTGATCCTCTTAGGGGAATACAGCGCCTTTGATTACGCCACTAAAAATACCGGTACTGCGCGCAAGACCTATTTGGTGGAGCGCTTCAAGGACCTGGACGGAGGCGAGGCGACCAAAGACTCTTCTTCAGCCATTGCCACCTCTTCTGATACAGTCGAGTCTACACGAAGCAAGGAAGGGACTGTTGTAAAGAAGGCTGAGCCTGATGAATCGACTGTCTATCGACTGACAGAAGACAATCTCCACACCATCTCTCCTATGATCGGACTGACTGAAGAAGAGATTGCAGCCTTTTTTGACATCAAAAAATACGACTAGTGAACAAACTAGTCGTTTTCTTTTTCTTCCACCAAAGGCAACTCGGTATGATCGACGAAATTGGTCATGGTGACACCCAAAAGCCGGATTCCAGTATTTGTCGATTCAATTTCTTGAAAAATTTGGCGAGCGGAACGATTGATCCGCTCAGCCTCTCGTGTTGGCTCCGTCAATGTCATTCGCTTGGTCAGGGTGGTAAAGTCTCCATAGCGCACCTTTAAAACCAAGGTCTTTCCTTGCTTGCCGTTTTTTTCCAGCGATTGGGCTACTTTACTGGACAGATTGGCAATTTCTTCTAAAATATCATCTTCAGCATAAAGGAGCTTGCGGTAGGTCCGCTCTTTTCCAATCGACTTGCGGATACGATGGCTCTTGACAGGGCTATTGTGAATCCCTCGCGCCTTGCGGAAGAGATCATAGCCAAAGCGGCCAAAACGGTCAATCAAGGTCATCTCCGGGATGGCTAAAAGATCCGCTCCAGTATAGACCCCCATCTTATGCAGTCGCTCCACTGTCTTCTTTCCTACCCCATGAAATTTGGCAATGTCCATCTGGCTCAGGAAATCTTCTGCGTCCTCCGGTAAGACCACCGTTAGGCCACGGGGTTTTTGGTAGTCACTCGCCATCTTGGCCAAAAATTTATTATAAGAAACACCCGCTGAAGCTGTGAGATGCAGCTCTTCCCAGATCGCATGCTGAATCAAGCGAGCAATTTTGACAGCTGATTTGCTCTGGATTTTATTTTCCGTCACATCTAGATAGGATTCATCAATACTCATGGGCTCGATCAGATCTGTATAGCGCTTGAAAATCTCACGAACCTGCTCGCCCACTTCTCGGTATTTCTCATAATTTCCAGAGATAAAGATCGCGTGGGGACAAAGGTCTAGCGCTTCTTTGGAACTCATAGCCGAATGAATGCCATATTTCCGTGCTTCATAGTTACAGGTCGAGACCACACCTCTCCCTCCTGATTGACGAGGGTCCTGGCCAATCACGACAGGCTTCCCCTTTAAACTAGGGTTATCTCTTTCTTCGACGGCAGCAAAAAATGCATCCATATCAATATGAATAATCTTGCGACTCGTATCATTCACCAATGGAAATATCAGCATTTTTCACCCTCCTTTATTTCTATTATAGGAAGAAAATTTCAGAATTGCAAAAATCGACTCTCCAGAAAACATGAAAATTGATGAAAAACTGTGCTTGTTTTCAAAAATATAGTACAGTATCGCAGAGGATTTGAAACTGTATTACAAAAGAATCTGTTGTTTTTCGCAATTCGCCTTTGTGTAACCGATTTCTGTATGGTATACTACTATTGTAAGTGCAACAGATATAGTTGCTAGAAAGACAATAGAGGAAAATAAAAATGGTTGTTAAAACAGTCGTTGAAGCACAAGATATTTTTGACAAAGCCTGGGAAGGCTTCAAAGGTGAAGATTGGAAAGAAAAAGCAAGCGTTTCTCGCTTCGTTCAAGCTAACTACACACCATATGATGGTGATGAAAGCTTCCTAGCTGGTCCAACTGAACGTTCTCTTCACATCAAAAAAATTGTTGAAGAAACGAAAGCTCATTATGAAGAAACTCGTTTCCCATACGATAACCGTCCAACATCTATCGCTGATATCGCAGCTGGATATATCGATAAAGAAAACGAAGTGATCTTCGGTATCCAAAATGATGAATTATTCAAATTGAACTTTATGCCTCGTGGTGGTATCCGTATGGCGGAAACTACTTTGAAAGAAAATGGATACGAACCAGATCCTGCAGTTCATGAAATCTTCACAAAATACGTTACAACTGTAAACGACGGTATCTTCCGCGCTTACACTTCTAACATCCGTCGTGCTCGTCACGCTCACACTGTAACTGGTCTTCCAGATGCTTACTCTCGTGGACGTATCATCGGGGTTTATGCTCGTTTGGCTCTTTACGGTGCTGACTACTTGATGGCTGAAAAAGCAAACGACTGGAACTCTATTACTGAAATCGATGAAGAATCAATCCGTCTTCGTGAAGAAGTAAACCTTCAATACCAAGCACTTCAAGAAGTTGTTAAATTGGGTGACCTTTATGGTGTAGACGTACGTCGTCCTGCCTTCGATACAAAAGAAGCGATCCAATGGACAAATATCGCCTTCATGGCTGTCTGCCGTGTGATCAACGGTGCTGCTACTTCTCTTGGACGTGTGCCAATCGTTTTGGATATCTACGCTGAACGTGACTTGGCTCGTGGTACTTACACTGAATCAGAAATCCAAGAATTCGTTGACGATTTCGTTATGAAATTGCGTACTGTTAAATTTGCTCGTACAAAAGCTTACGACCAATTGTACTCAGGTGACCCAACCTTCATCACAACTTCTATGGCTGGTATGGGTAACGACGGACGTCACCGTGTTACTAAGATGGACTACCGTTTCTTGAACACTTTGGACAACATCGGTAACTCTCCAGAACCAAACTTGACAGTCCTTTGGACTGATAAATTGCCATATAGCTTCCGTCGCTACTGTATGCACATGAGCCACAAACACTCTTCTATCCAATACGAAGGTGTGACAACAATGGCTAAAGACGGATACGGTGAAATGAGCTGTATCTCATGTTGTGTATCTCCACTTGACCCAGAAAACGAAGAACAACGCCACAACATCCAATACTTCGGTGCTCGTGTTAACGTGCTTAAAGCTCTTCTTACTGGTTTGAACGGTGGTTACGACGATGTTCATAAAGACTACAAAGTATTTGATATCGATCCTATCCGTGACGAAGTTCTTGAATTCGAATCTGTTAAAGCAAACTTCGAAAAATCTCTTGACTGGTTGACTGACACTTATGTAGATGCTTTGAACATCATCCACTACATGACTGATAAGTACAACTACGAAGCAGTTCAAATGGCCTTCTTGCCAACTCACCAACGCGCTAACATGGGATTCGGTATCTGTGGATTCGCTAACACTGTTGATACATTGTCAGCTATCAAGTACGCTACTGTTAAACCAATCCGTGATGAAAATGGCTACATCTACGATTACGAAACAATCGGTGAATACCCACGTTGGGGTGAAGATGACCCACGTTCAAACGAATTGGCAGAATGGTTGATCGAAGCTTACACTACTCGTCTTCGCAGCCACAAACTTTACAAGAACGCTGAAGCAACTGTTTCACTTCTTACCATCACTTCTAACGTTGCATACTCTAAACAAACTGGTAACTCTCCAGTCCACAAAGGGGTATACCTCAACGAAGATGGTTCTGTAAACTTGTCTAAATTGGAATTCTTCTCACCAGGTGCTAACCCATCTAACAAAGCGAAAGGTGGATGGTTGCAAAACTTGAACTCACTTGCTAGCCTTGACTTTGGTTATGCAGCTGATGGTATCTCACTCACTACTCAAGTTTCACCACGTGCTCTTGGTAAGACTCGTGACGAACAAGTTGATAACTTGGTAACGATCCTTGATGGTTACTTCGAAAACGGTGGACAACACGTTAACTTGAACGTTATGGACTTGAACGATGTTTACGAAAAGATCATGTCAGGTGAAGACGTTATCGTTCGTATCTCTGGATACTGTGTAAACACGAAATACCTCACTCCAGAACAAAAAACTGAATTGACACAACGTGTCTTCCACGAAGTTCTTTCAATGGATGATGCATTGAGCTAAGATTCAAATAGATGAAAAAACCAGCCGTTTCCGACTGGTTTTTTCATCCTCATCGCAAGATTATTCTGAATTTTGAAAGAGTTTAAGAGCCCGCTATATAGAGTTTGACAGCGTTTCCTCCGAGTGTTATAGTAGAGCTGTAAATAAGATAGAAGGGGTGATCCTATGTTTTTAACATTTATTTTCGCTATTATTTGGCTCTTTATTCTGATTGCACTGATCTTTTTAGCAACCCTTCTCGTCCAGGATACGACCGTGCAGCACCACCACCCGAGTTAACGAATCTTAGGGCTAGACAATAGCTATTCTAAATGAATTCATAAGGACAAGAAACAAACTAGAATTGTTAGATTTTAGTTCTGTCTCTCGTCCTTTTTTGCTATAATAGAAACAGATTATTTAGTAAGAAGGAAATTATGGAAGAGTCAAAACAGATCAACCAAGTGATCGACGTCCTGATGTTAGCTGGAACCCTCCTTATAGAGAGCGGTTCTGAGATTCACCGGGTCGAAGATACCATGATCCGGATCGCCCATTCACAGGGAATCGTCGATTGCAATGTTTTAGCGATGCCAGTCGCTATTTTCTTTTCAATTGAGAACGCCAATGTCACGCGCATGAAACGGATCTTGCGGACCAATTACAATATCGAAAAGGTCTGTGATGTCAACCAGATCTCTCGTCAACTAGTCTCTGGAGAGATGGATCTCGAGCACGCTTACCAGGCCCTGAGCGAGTTGAAAAAAAAGCGTGTTCCTTATACCAATCTCCAGTTGACCATTGCGGCAACCCTCAGTGCGCCTTTCTTCTCCATCATGTTTGGAGGAAATTTCTACGATGCCATTGGAGCGGGCATTGCAACTGTCTTTGCCTTTGCTTTTTCACTTGTCGTTGATAAATACGTGCGCATTCCTTTTGCCACTGCTTTTGCGGCCGCCTTTGTCTTTGGTTTTTTAGCCCATATCTGGACGCGCTATAGTGGTTTTCCATCCAATACCGATCTCATTATCGCAGGCTGTGTCATGCCCTTCGTTCCTGGGATCGCTATGACCAATGCTGTCCGCGATCTCATGAATTACCACCTCAACTCTGGGATGAGCAAACTCTTTGAGACTCTCCTCATTACCTTTGCCCTTGGTGCCGGTACAACCGTTGCCCTCGTCCTTATGAAATAAAATCATGAACTTAACTGAATTTTTAATCCAAGCGGTGGCCAGTTTGATTGCCATCATCACCTTTTTAATCGTCCTAAATGTGCAGCGCTCCATGCTGATTCCTGGAGGAATCTTAGGGATGGGCATCTGGCTACTATACTATATTCTAAAAGGCCCTACCAATGTTATCGTAGCAACCTTTATCGCCGCTATCGTGGGATCCTGCATTAGTCAGATTTTAAGTATCATTCTCAAGACGCCTGTCGTGGTCTTTATGTTGTCCATTCTCGCGCCCTTGGTTCCTGGATATATTTCCTATCGAACTACTTCCTTTTTTGTCAGTGGCCAATATCGTCAGGCAGTGACCAGCGTGACCCTGGTGGTTATTCTGGCCTTGGTGATCTCCATCGGGATGGCTAGTGGATCTGTCGTTTTGAAACTCTACCATTCTTATCAACGCTATCAAAAAAGAAAAATGACCAATGCTAACTAGCATTTGTCATGTTGGTAACAAAGTCTTCTTAAAACTTTCCTTAGGTGAGCACGGACGTCAGCGAACTTCGTAGAAGTTCCATGACTTAGTTTTGGACCTAAGGTTCCAAAACTCCCGAGTGCTAGAAACAATAGTGTTTCTAGCACTTTTCTCACGGCGGAAAGTTTTTGTATTTTCTTGATTCATTTTAACAATTGGAACTCATTTTTATTTTTTGAAGAAAACTAAAAGTTTATGTACAATTGACTAAACTAAAGCTAAACCATTGATACAACTGAATTAGAAGCATAAAGTACATTCTTTAAAAAGTGTACTTTATTTTTGTTTTGTAAATTATTCTGAAACTACTTTCACATATTAAAAATTGAATCTAAATTGCTGTAGGCCTATAATAAAGATAGGAATAATAAGAATTCTTCCTAGAAAGGAGTATACTGTATCATATGTGACAGTATTATAAATGAATCATGAAAAAAATAATTACTATAGTACAGTGCATTTTGTTCCTCGTGTCTCCTTACATAGCTAGAGAACTATGCTTGATGAGTAAAAATCTGGTGGATAATATGTTCCTCACATTCTTTATCATGCTAACAATTTCTTTTTGGCTTGGTATTTGGAAGTTGGGAGATCTTGTGGGAAATCCAAAATAGAAAGTAAAAAGTTGTGCTAGAGATGAGATTTTTATTTATTTTAATTATTAATACACCTTATTTCTTTTATTTAAAATGGAAGGATAAGCCTAAACAAAAAAATAAGTCCTTTTGTTATCTTTATAAGTTTTACATGATTTACTTGTGGTTTATCTTCATAATTTCCATAATGGCTATCGGTATTTTATCCCTTGGAATAGTAGCTGGTATGGGAAGAAAACTTCCGTTTGGTTTCTTTGTTTTATCTTTTTTATTTGTAGTTCTATTTAGTTTCTATATTTTTAGTATTCTAAAAGAGATAAAGGAATTAAAGCAAATAAAAGGTAAGTAAATAGATAGACGTAATCTAATTTGAATTGTCTTTATCTGGACTATACATCAAAATAAACAAGAATAGGGAAAAGTCTTTAGGATCAAAAAACGCATAATATTAGGTTTTGAAGAACCTTGATACTATGCGTTTTATTGTGGGGAGATTTACTTTATTTTCTCCTGAAATTGAGTTTTTACCTAGTATCGTTTTACTTCCGATTAGAGATAACAAATTTATCAATGAATAGTAAGTGATATAATGCAAGTACAAATCCCCAGAAACTACCACGAAGAGAAAATTCTTGATGATTAAGAGGAAGCAAATCACGGTTTCCTATATAGATGCATGTCAAAATCACAAATAGAATCCAAAATAAATCAGTCCATTTATATTTTGAAAAAAGACAAGGTGTTTTATCCTTGTCTTTTTCGTTTTACGTTTTAGTACTGCTTTTGTTTCAATGTCAATAAATGTGTTCTTTTTGGAGTATTCTATAGATTCGAGGTAACATTATCACGGTATAGATCAGGAGAGAAACACCTCCAAATATGAATATAAGACCTCCGTTTATGTCCTTTTGAAATAGATAAGTAAATACAATGGTACCTATCGGCATGATAGACGTATTTAGTGTGAACAAAGTACTCATTACTCTTCCTAAATAATTTGTTTCAATGCTACTTTGAAGATAGGTCATGACGACAATATTTAGAATAACAAGAGTGAATGCGATAATTCCCATAAATAAACCGCCAACGGAAGAAATAATCACTTGGGTGTTAGTAGTTGCAAATGTAATACCCAAACCAACGATTGCGATGGTTAGAAGAAAAAGTGGAATGCGAATTCTATTAGTGAGAAGTGTATTATTTTCTTTTTTGTCTGGCAATAGTGACATAGACACACTGGCTAATAACATTCCAACTGCAGACATTGTTTCTAGGATACCTACTGTTGCATTATCTAATAAGAGTTGCTCTTTGACTACAAATGGCACTCCAATGCTAATGGAAGTATAGAAAAAATTCAGTACAACACTAACAAGAATAATATATTTGACAATCTGATTTTCTTTTAAGAATTGGATAATTTCTTTGACCCCGTGTTGATGCTTTTCATTCTGCTTAATCTTAGCTTCTTGCTCTTCGTGTTCATAGAAGAATTTCATGGTAAGTAAGACACCTAAAGAAAGGATATTTGCAATGATTTCTATAAGAATAAAGCCTGAGAAGCCTAACCAATTATAAAGAATGACTCCAATAGCTGGGGAAAGCATGGTTGCGATAGCAATGGCGGTTTGTGTAACAGAGCTTAATCGTTGAATTTTTGTATCATTTACTAACTCGTGGATAGAGGCTGAATAACAAGTATCATTGATGTTAACTGTGACAGAGTGAAGTATGACAAACGGAATTACTAAATATAAGATAGTAGATGAATTCGTTAAAAAATAAAATGCATAAAACAGAAGAAAGATAATAATTCTAAAAATAAAATTATAAATTAAGATCTTTTTATGACGGTATCGGTCTACTAAATTACCGATTGGAACCAAGAAAATCAAACTAACTAAAGGATAGATGATCATATTGATTCCAAAACTCATTGCCGATTTTGTTTGGTCCAGTAACATTAATCCTAAAGCAAAATTAAAAGCTTTTCCACTTAAAGAACTAATAAAACTACTAATAAAGTCTTTGATGATTTGTCTATTAGACATTTGATCACTTATTAAATTCTTAATATTAGCCCCCTCCATTCGTTTCAACATTACTTCGGTTATCTAATCCTATTCAATCAACCTGTGTTGTAAGGTAATTGGGATAGTAGATAGACCATAATTTTTATTAATTAAGATTTTACCAATTATACTAATAAAAGTATAATAAAAAATGTAAAAAATATTGTCTTTATGTTTACTAATTATATTTCTCTCTTGCTTTGACATTATCTAAATTGATAACTTCTTACGTACCTCTTCTAAAATAGGATATATTTTACAATCGTTAAAGGATTTCAAAATGAAACAGATTGATTTATTTTGATTTTTATAGGCTTTAAATTTATTCCAGATGTCTATACTATTTATCACAACATTTGACACCGCTTTCAAACGGGAGTACAATAATATTGAGGACAAGATGGTTAATCTCTTTTATTTAGGAGGTGTCAGATATGCAAATCTATTTTGTTTATTCTATTTTCTATCTATTATCACGCGTAGTAGCACTTGTAGTTCTAGCTTATCTTATTAAGTTACTCATTGCTCGTTTAAAAAGAAACTAAGTAACATTTTGCCCAAATAGTAGTTATTTGGGCTTTTTGCTATACTTTAGCCTAGTGGATTAAATTTATAAAGATAGGATTTAGCATATTCTTATTGAGTGATTTTATTTTATGAAGGTTGTTTATAGGTAAAGGGGAAAATAGATGGTTTCTAAAATTGATGTGGCTTGGGACTTGTTTCTGGAGGGAAAAACATCAGAAGCTAAAAAGTTGGTTGAACAAGATTTTTCCATTGATACCTGTACAGATTTTAGCCTTTTAAATCTGATGGGGTATTTATTATTGGCAGAAAAAGACTATGCCTCGTGTACCCGTATCTTTGAGAAATACATTTTATTAGCTCAACAAAATGAAGACAAAGAACATGAACACATTGGATTACATCAATTAGATATGATCTACAGAGATCAGGGTGATTTTCATAAGGCTTTAAAGCTCATTGAAGATGAAGAGAAGATAATTGAAGAGCATTTTCCCAATGATAATCTAAAGAAAGCTGTGAATAACTACGAACAAGGCTATTTGAGATTGAAATTAAACAATCTTGATGAAGCTCTTACATTCATGAATCTGTCACTGGAACAATCTTTAGAGACTGATGATGTGATTTCTCAGGCTTGTAGCTATAGAGGGTTAGGGGAAATTTATTTAGCCTTGGAAGATAAAGGATTAGCCAACACACATTTCAAACGAGCTATAGAACTTTTCGAAAGTGTTGGAGAGTTTGAAGGGATAAAGGAAATTGAGGAATTGATTAATCGATGATTTTGCATTTAGATTTTGTCATTAGTTTGCTTAAATAAAGTACATAATTGACATGATTAGCTCAAAAAATTTTTTTGTTACTAAAGTAATCGCTTCACTTATCTTAAAATAGTTTTTCTCCATTCAAACTAATGCAAAATAATATTCGTTTTTCAATTTCTCAAAGTGTTATCGCTTGCATTTTTACTTAAAAGGGATACAATGATAGTGAAAAAACAAATCCTTTAAAGTATGCGAGGTGCTGTATGATGATAAGCAAGTATATCAAGTATCTTCCTTGGATGATCCTAGGAACCCTCTCCTCCTATCTATTAGCAACTGATTATGCCCGTAATTCATTTGACTTGTTCTATCTGACCTTGAACTTTACGATTGTGTACATCGCTTTAATCGTCTTCTACGAAAAAGTTCTAAGAGACAAATGCAAAGAACTCTTCATACGAATCATGAGCAATCCTAAAAAAGATAAGCAAGGATAAGAGTTGAAAAGCCATCTGAGGATGGCTTTTTCTTATAGATTCTCTATTTTTCTTTGAAACATTGCAAAATCGGTCCCGAGAATGATTTCCTTGCTGATCTAGCTTTTTCAAGGGAGTTTAACCCTTAAATATGGTAAAATAGTAACGAAATATACTAGTAGATATCAAATAAAAAAGAGGTTAAGAATGACAATTGGGATTGATAAGATTGGTTTTGCGACGAGCCCTTATGTCTTGCGTTTAGAAGATTTGGCTACTGCTCGTGATACTGATCCCGAAAAACTGAGCAAGGGTCTTCTCTTAAAAGAACAAAGTGTTGCACCGATCACAGAAGACATCGTCACATTGGCTGCTACTGCAGCAGATGATATTTTAACAGACGAAGATAAAGAAGCAATCGACATGGTGATTCTTGCGACAGAATCTGGAATTGACCAGAGTAAGGCTGCTGCTGTGTTTGTCCATGGCTTACTAGACATCCAGCCTTTCGCCCGCTCTTTTGAGATGAAAGAAGCCTGCTATGCTGCAACTGCTGCCTTGGATTATGCTAAACTCCATGTTGAAAAATTCCCACAGAGTAAGGTTTTGGTCATTGCCAGTGACATTGCTAAATACGGAATTGGAACTCCTGGAGAACCAACACAGGGGGCCGGAGCGGTTGCCATGCTAATCAGCCAAAATCCTCGTATTCTATCTTTTAACGATGATAATGTTGCCCAAACACGCGATGTCATGGATTTTTGGCGTCCAAATTACGCGACAACTCCCTTCGTGAATGGAATTTATTCAACACAACAATATCTAGATTCTCTGAAAACAACCTGGGCGGAATACCAGAAACGGACTGGCCTTACCTTGACAGACTTTGCGGCCGTCTGCTTCCATTTACCTTATCCAAAATTAGCTCTCAAGGGCTTGAAAAAAATCTTGGATAAGTCAGTACCAGAAGAGAAAAAAGATCAATTACAATACAACTTTGATCAATCGATTCTATACAGCCAACGCGTAGGAAATATCTACACTGGATCTCTTTTCCTAGGCTTGCTGTCACTACTGGAAAATGACCCCCAACTCAAAGCTGGTGACCGAATCGCCCTCTTTAGCTATGGAAGTGGAGCGGTTTCTGAGATCTTTAGCGCCAATCTCGTTCCTGGTTTTGAGCAACTCTTAGATCACAAACGCATGGAAAGACTGGACCAACGTACGGTTCTTAGTGTTTCTGACTACGAACGACTATTTTATGAGGAAGTAGATCTAGATCCTAGTGGCAATCAAGTGTTTGAGCCTGCTACGCTTCAAACTTATGCTTTGACAGAGATCAAGGAACACCAACGCACTTACCAGAAAGTAGAAAAATAATGGCACGATTACCAGGTTTTGCAAAACTTTCGCCCACTGAACGCATAGAGGCCTTACTGAAGGAAGGCCTCTTAACTTGGGATGAAGCACAGATCTTAAAAGAACAAAAGGGACTCCCCCTCTCTATTGCAGATCAACTGACGGAAAATGTCTTGTCGACCTTTGATCTGCCTTTTAGCCTCGCTCCTTATTTTCTGATCAATGGTCGTGACTATGTCCTTCCTATGGTCACAGAAGAGCCTTCCGTAGTTGCTGCAGCCAGCTTTGCAGCCAAACTCATCCAACGTTCGGGCGGTTTCACCACCCAAGTGCACCAACGCCAAATGATCGGTGAGATTGCTCTGACAGATGTTAAGGATGTGGAAATGGCTAGCAAGCGCATCCTAGAAGACAAGGAAACTCTTCTTCAGCTAGCTAATGAAGCCTATCCTTCTATCGTCAAGCGTGGAGGCGGAGCAAGGGATCTTTGGGTCGAAAACAAGGGGGACTTTCTCATTGTCTACTTGGCTGTCGATCCTAAAGAGGCCATGGGGGCCAATATGCTCAACACCATGCTGGAAGCGCTGACCGATCGCATCCAAGAACTCTCTAGTGGTCAGGCCTTAATGGCGATTTTATCCAACTTGGCCACGCGCTCTTTGGTGAGTGCACGGTGCACTATCGATTTTAAAGCACTGAGTCGAAATCCTGAGGAAGCCATTGAGATTGCTCACCGGATGGAGCTAGCTAGCCAACTGGCTCAAGTGGATCCTTACCGTGCAGCCACTCATAACAAGGGAATTTTTAACGGGATTGATGCCCTGGTCCTTGCGACAGGTAATGACTGGCGGGCCATCGAAGCAGGAGCCCATGCCTATGCTGCACAAAGTGGTTCTTACAAGGGTTTGAGTCACTGGACAAGTCAGCCGGAAGAGAAAAAACTCTATGGAGAGATCACCCTACCAATGCCGGTTGCGACAAAAGGAGGCTCGATTGGCCTCAACCCAACGGTTCAAGTCAGCCACCGTTTGCTAGGAGAGCCTTCTGCTATTGAATTAGCAGGTATCATTGCTTCGCTCGGTTTAGCGCAGAATTTCGCGGCCCTCAAAGCCCTAGTCACCACAGGAATTCAAGCAGGACATATGAAACTCCAAGCACGCTCCCTAGCCCTTCTAGCAGGAGCAAAGGAAGAGGAAGTTCCCCGATTGGTTAACCAACTCCTTGAAAACAAACCCTTTAACTTAGAAAAGGCACAAACACTCTTACAAGAATTGAGAAAATAAAGAACTAAGACCCACGTCTTAGTTCTTTTGTGTTTGAAAAAATTTTCTTATTGTTTTAAAAATGGCAACTCGGGATGTTTCTTGGTATAGAGCACCACTTCGATAAAGGTCCCTACTTGGACGGCAAAGAGCAGTCCGACGAGAAGATTAATCCGATGGTCTGTTTCATAAAACGGAGAGTTCCATAAGAAGTGATTGGCTACTGTTGAAAGAACACACCAGAGCCCAAAGAGTTTTTCCTTTTGCTGGGTCACTTGAGACAACAAGAGGAAGACACCAACTGATACAACAGCTGTATAGAGGGCATGCGAAGCTAATCCACCAGAGATACGGTTAATGGCCTCAGTGACAGCGGCTAATTGGCTGGTTTTTGTTTGGCGGGCAACGTACCCTAAATCCTCAATGATCTGAAAACCAAAGCCAGAGCCCAAGCCGGCAATTAGAATCGATTTCAGATCTTTTTTGCCAACCATCAAGACTACCCAAAAGGCAACCAGGGCCTTAAAGAATTCTTCTGAAAATGGAGCTGTCAAAGCATCCGTCCACTTGTTAAAGACAGTGGCATCCTTGATCACATGGCTATTCATAATATCAATCAAGCTATTGCCTGAAAAGCTCAACCAGCCTGCTACGAAGGCTCCTCCAAACATGGCAATCCATAGGATGTAGGTTGGTACGGACAACTGCTTGCCCAATCGTTTTGAAAAAAGATAGAGCGGAATAATAATAGCAGCTAAGACAGACAAGTTTAAGACCAAGTCTCTGCCTGCAGACTGGCTAAATTCTTGTTGAGAAAGATGACCGAGTTCAAACTCCAAGCCAATTCCTGCAAACAGTAGAAAAAGATAGATAGAGGCTCTTTGAATTTTAGTCATCTTGTTTTCCTCCCTTTTGTTTCTTTGAGCGAATCAGGTAGATCACAATCGCTAGAAGGGTTGCCCCGAATAAGCCTGCTGCTAGAATGTAATCATAGTCAAATTCAACGAGATCGATCTTTTCTTCATAAGCAGCATCTTCTTCGTCATCTAGATCCTGCAGGGCACTTTTTCCGTGTTCATCTGCTACCTTTTGTTCTGCTTCTTTTCTGATTTCTTGCAAGCGTTCGAAGGTTTTCTCAGCTCTCGCCAAGCTTTCCTCTGTTGCCTTCTTACTAGCTTCTTCAGGCTGAGAAGCAAGGGCGATTTGTTCCTGATCACTCAGATCTTGTTCGACCATCCACTGAGACTCCAATCGTTCCATTTCAGTACGAATCGCCCCATCTTCGAATAAATCTGGATACTTGGCCACAAGGTCATTGATTCTTGAAATGGTCCAATACCAAGAGCGATCATTGTAATGGTCCCCTAATTCTTGGTAGGCTTGATAGGTGTTGAGAATATTGCCATAGTAGGGTAGGTATGGAGCATTTCGTGGACTACCCATCGACAGCCACATGGTGCCTCCACCTGCACTCGCTGGGACATCATCTTTCAGTTGGAAAATATGGGCCTCCATGACATTTGGATTGGAAATAGGGTATTTATAAACCGCATCAAACTCTCCTTTTTTCGGAATGCCTTTTCCATCCAACTCCATTTGATCCTGTGGTTTATATTTGGTTCCTTCCAAACGATTACGTTGCAGATTCATGGCATCGCGGAGGGTTAATTTTCGATCGGTTGTATGAAGAAGGTCAAAGGACGCATCATCATATTTAACAGGAGAGCTTGGGTCTAGCGATTTGATTCCCGACCAAACCCGAGAGCGATCTGCTTCTTGCAAAGGCGGATTATAGGATTGAGAAACGTGGAATTTTCCGTCCACTTCCTTATAGCTATTGGCTTCTTTGGCGACTTTTTCAAGATCTTTTGAGGCGATCGTGCGTTCGGTATCCGATTGATCGACATGCCCTAAGAAGAAGGTATTTGGAAAGACCGCAAATCGATCCTCTGGGAAGAGAATCGCCGCATATTGATGGCCAGATAGGATTTCCATATACCAGACGCCTTCTTTATCGGCAATGGTCACAATATTTCCTTCTGCAGCGCCTTTGTCTTCGACGATTTTAGCAATGAGTTCGACCCCTTCTCTTGCGGTTTTCACACTAGGGAGAACGATACTTGTCAAGCCCGATTCTGCGAGGCCATCCTTGACATAGGGATCCACCTTTTGGATCTTGTCATTTGCTGAAGCAGATACAGTGGCAGAAATGGAAACCCCATATTCGTTGAATCCTGCTTCGTCAAAAATTCCCTGATCAGGGGTGACATCTGGAACCGCTGTATACTTATAGCTAATCTCTGGCAAGGGATATTGAAAACCATTGGCAGCATCCTCAAAGATGGCTCCTTTTTTATTGTAGACACGCTCTCTGACCACAAAATTTTTATTATGGTTGGGCTCTAAATCTTCGGTACGCCCTACCAAGGTTGAACCGTCGGCAGTCAGTTTCTTCCCGATGATGAACCCTGTACAAGCCTCAACAGGTTGAGCAATCAACAAAAGCGGAAGCAAGGCTGCTACAGCTGATCGAAAATAGTGCTTCTTCATCCTAAACTCCTTTTTAAAAATGTTTTTCCTTATTTAGTATACTCTTTTACAAGCCTATTTTGCAAGCGATTCCAGCAACCGTAAACGATTCGTAAACTATCAGAATTTTTGAGGGAAACACTTTTTCAAAAAAGAAGAGGCTGGGACAAAAGCCCTAGCCTCTCAATTATTTTTGGATTGTCGAGCAAGACGCAGTGGTTGAGTGGGCTCTACTACGCTGATTTCATCAGCTTTTACAGCCCTACTCAACTG
>JAGZVW010000023.1:0-27047 GCA_018379295.1 Streptococcus parasanguinis
ACAAAAGTCCTAGCCTCTCAATTATTTTTGGATTGTCGATCAAGACGCAGTGGTTGAGTGGGCTCTACTACGCTGATTTCATCAGCTTTTACAGCCCTACTCAACTGTGCGGAGGTGGGACAACGAAATCGAATTCTAACGAATTACCGATTTCTGTCCCACTCTTCTTTGCTTTTATGCATGCTCCAATCCTCTTCGTGTATTTTCTTTGATAGTTTCGGCTGAATGGAGCAATTTTTCTTTTTCTTCTTCTGTCAAATGCAAATCCAATCGTTCAAGAATTCCTTTTCGACCTACAATTGCTGGATAACCAAGATAGGTTCCATATTCTGGACGATAGTTAGATACCGGCATTTCCTCGTGGCTATCATTGATCACAGCTTCTGCTATGCGTTGGGCTGCCGCAGCAATCCCAAAATTGGTATAGAATTTGCCAAAGAAGACCGTGTGTCCACCGCGCAAGGACTCGTAGTTGATGGCGTCAAGCTCTTCTTGAGAGAAGAGATCGGTAATGGCGTGTCCTTTGACACGGACCTGACTCCAAGCGACAAATTGAGAATTTCCGTGCTCACCGAGGTTGTAGCCTGATACACTGGCAGGTGAGACCTGCAAACGATCAGCAACTGCACGCTTCATCCGAGCTGTATCCAGCAAGGTCCCTGTCCCAATCACCTGCTCTTCTGGAAGGCCAGTATATTGTTGATAGAGTTGAGTGACGGCATCGACCGGATTGGTCACTACCAATAAGACCCCGCTAAAGCCAGAAGCCTTCAAATCACGCGCTACTTGCACTACTTGCTTACTGGTAAAGGGAAGCTCCGCAAAACGGTCATCAGTGTTATTAGCCTGCAACTCGATATTTCCAAGAGTCGACACCACGACATCCGCATCTTTTAAAGCCGCGTAGTCATTGACCGTGATATGAACCGGATACCCCGTATTGGCAACCGTATCACATAAATCCAAAGCATCTGCCTTGACCTTTTTCTCATTGATATCAATCAAGACCAAGTGATCACAGGTGTGTTTCAAAATCATGCTGTGGGCCAAGGTCGCACCCACATGCCCCAAACCAATAATACCAATTTTTCTTGTCATCAGAATCCTCTTTTCTAGTATCGATCACACTGTTGGTGAGGATAGCTCTTTGTTGACTCTATTCTACCACAATTCTAGAAAGGCGGATTGAAAAAATGGGAAAATTTTCAAGTTTTTTTCAAAAAGAAAAGAGGCAGTGCCTCTTTTAACGGCTCAGGAAAGAAGAGTTTCAATCTCTTCAAGCGACAAACCCGTCATCTCCGATATCAGATCAGGCGTCATTCCTCGCGAGATCATCTCGCATACCAACTGTTTACGGCCTTGTTCCAGGCCTTGTTCCAGACCTCGTTCCAAACCTTCTTCGCGCGCTTCATCAATCGCTGTCTCCAGGGTCATATCATAATTTTCTTGAATACGAATACGCTCGTCTATCATGGTCTTCTCCTCCTTGGTCCAGCTAGATGAATCTAATAATGAATCTGCGTGGGCTACAGCCTGACTGGGAGCTTTTGTGAAGGGAAGATTCCCAAAAAACTCCAGCCACTGTCTGCCTGCATCTGTCAGGTTCTCATCTTTATTATACTTGTCTAGCTCTAAAAAGGCAACCTGCAGAAGATTTTGGTGCTTGCCATTCTTATAATAGGCCTTAAGTTGCTTGCCGGACCGGCTATTGGTCAGCCAGTATTTATTGATGGCGGCCTCTTCGTCCAGTAAGAGCGACTTCTCCAAAATTGCAATCCCATAGACTGGCTCCATCTGCTCGTACATCTTATGCGTTTGGCCTTGCTGGCGCAGTTTTTGCACATTCTCCACCAGCTGATTGGCCAAATAGTAGTGGAACCGATTCAAGAAATACTGCTGCTTGCGAATCTGGATCTCGATGATCACCTCGGTCCCGTCGTGGAGCTTGGCTCTCACATCCACCGCAGTGGAGAACAAATCATCCTCCTCATAGGCCATGCTGTGGGGCTGGCTTCCTTCCACAATCTGAGCGTCCGCTACATCCAGCTCCAAAATGTCCCTAATAAATGCTGCCGTCACCTCCGGCAAACTAAAAATCTTCTTGGCCATGATATCCAAGGTCGGCGATACATGCGCGTGTCTTTTCTGCATCCCTGCTCCTTTCCGATAAAAAATAGAGGGGAGGTCCCTCTACTTTTATAATTCGAAAAAAATTTAGGGAATAGTTAAACCTCTTCTGTTTTTCCTATCCACTTATCAATAAGATTCTTAATTATCAAACCCAAACTTTGTTAATGTTGAATCGATCTTTCTATTAGGTTATTTTTCATAGATTAACGATCAAATATCTGAGTATACTTCTACTAATGTTTGTATCTTTTGTAAAACTTCTTGTTTCTTACGTTCACGAGCTCCTTGTCTACGAGAAGTCGGTGGAATAATCGAATCCAAGTCAGCTCCACTATTCTCAGCATAACCACGTTGAATAGATCTATCAATAAATAACTGATAATCTTTCACAAGCTTTTCAGACTCTGCCAATTCACGAATAGCAACTGCTTTACGTTCTTTACCATAAGCGTAGAATGCATTGATAATCTCATCATGGTCTTTCAAACTCGCTAAATCAGTATCATTAATAAAACCAATTACCAACTCTTCCTTAGCACGAATATCAATACTTGAGCGGATGACACGGCTAACTTCAGCTTTCATTGCTTCCTTAGACTCAGAGTTCTTCGATTTTTCGACAATCAAAGCAAGGATATAGTCTAGATTAATCTCATCTGTTTTTAAGAGTTCAATCTCAAATTCAATATCTGAAAGGTCAACACCTAAGTCTTTTGTTCTTTCGTAATTTTTAAGGTTTAAGAATTCATCTCGAATTTCTACATAAGAACTCCTTAAATCTTGGAGATAACCTTCCGAGATAGGTTTATCGATTTCTTGAAACTCATCATAATTTCGAAGGACATTATCAAGCTTCAGAAACTCACCAAATAACTTAACAAATTCTTTTTTATCATGTTCTGTTTCAATTTCTTGTGGATTAGGGAATCTTTCCAGAATTTCCTGACAGACTTCTGTATAACCTTTGACCTTAATACTCGTTACCTGATCCACGAAACCATCCATGTATTCGCTAAAACTTTTTTCTAAGATAATATCAAGTTTATTGGTATCCCCAAAGGTTTTGATAGCTTCTTGCGTAGCCTTTTCTAAATCACGGAAACAAACGATATTACCAAAAGGTTTAACCTCGTTAAAAATTCGATTGGTTCTCGAGAATGCCTGAATCAATCCATGATAACGAAGATTTTTATCTACAAAGAGAGTATTCATGGTTGGAGCATCAAATCCTGTCAAGAACATACCAACGACAATTAGTAAATCCACTTCCTTAGATTTAACACGTTTAGAAAGGTCACGATAGTAATTTTGAAACTCTTTCCCATCAGTCGAAAAGTTGGTCTTGAACATTTGATTATAGTCGTAAATTGCTTTAGAAAGAAACTCTTTAGATGAAAGAGGCATAGCTGCATCTTGAGGATCTAGCTCTTCATCTTGAATCTCACCATAAGCTGACTGCTCTTCGTTAGGCGCAAAGCTAAAGATCGTTGCGACCTTCAAACGCTTAGACTCTGGTAATTCTGCTTGTTGTCGTTGAAGTTCTTCATAGTATAATTTCGCAGCTTCAATACTTTGTACTGCTAACATAGCATTAAAACCTTGCATCTTCTTTTGTTTATGAGTGTAATATATACTCCGATGCGTCTTATCATTATAAACTCTCAAAAGGTACTCTGTGATAGTTGCTATCCGTTCTGGATGCAAAAGGAGTTCCTTCTCCATCTTTTTGAGCTTCTTCTCATCAAGCTCTCGGCCTACCGCTTTTTCCGCTTCTCTATACTTATTGATTTCAGGTTTGATATAGTTATAGTCAACCTTGAACTTCAGGACTTTTTTGTCCCGAATAGCATCTGTGATAACGTAGTTATGAAGTTGCTCTCCAAAAACCTCTTGTGTTGTTTCTCCCGTTAAGCTATTTTCTGGGAAAATCGGAGTCCCTGTAAACCCAAATAAGGCATACTGTCTAAAAGCTTTTTTAAGCCGTTTTTGTGCTTTCCCAAACTGAGAGCGATGGCACTCGTCAAAAATCAAGACACATTTCTTACTATAGATCTCATGATTTGGATTTGCTGTTATAAATTTATTTAACTTTTGAATAGTTGTGACAACAATTCGATCATCATTTTCTTCAATACTACGTTGGAGTTCTTTTGTATTGTTACTACCATTGACTGAATTTGGTTGGAATTTTTGATATTCCTTCATGGTTTGATAGTCTAGGTCTTTTCTATCCACCACAAAAATGACTTTATCAATATAGTCCAACTCTGTGGCCAATCGAGCAGTTTTAAAACTAGTCAATGTTTTCCCAGAACCCGTCGTATGCCAGATATAACCACAGGCATTGATCGTACCAAAATTCTTCATTTCATTCGTGGAATGAATCTTTCGTAAAATACTCTCTGTTGCTGCTATCTGATATGGGCGCATGATGAGTAATGTATTATCAGCATCAAACACACAATACTTGGTCAAGACTTCCAAGAGAACTCGTTTGCTCAAAAAGGTAACAGTAAAGTCCTCGAGGTCATGAATGATTTTATTTTTTCTGTCTGCCCATTCACAGGTGAACTCATAATGATTTTTATTTTGAGCTGTCGTGTTGGCAAAGTAGCGTGTATAAGTCCCATTGGAAATAACAAAAATCTGAATATACTTATACAAAGAATTTTCGCTATTGAAGCTTTCCTTGCTATATCTATGGATTTGTTCAAAAGCTTTTTTAAGACTAACCCCTCGTCTCTTTAATTCAATCTGAACTAACGGCAGACCATTCACTAAAATAGTAACATCATAACGGTTGATATGACTACCCACTTGGGTTACCTGATTGATGACCTGCATGCTATTGTTATGAATATTCTTCTTGTCAATGATAAAGATATTCTTAATCCGTCCATCATCGAAGACAAAGTCATAGATATAATTCTCTTGAATTTTTCGAGTTTTTTCAACTAATCCTTCATTGGGACAGTCTAAATACTCTAGCACAAAGCGATCCCACTCAGCATCCGAAAAAGTCACCTTATTAAGTTTTTCTATTTGCACCTTGGCATTTGCTAAGAGCTCTTCAGGTGTATGAATAGTTAAGCGCTCATAGTTGAGATGATTCGACAAGTCAGAAATCAACTGATTTTCTAAATCAGCCTCTGACTGATATTCTCTATCCGTGCGATACTCTGGTTGATACTCAGCCAAGAGAATCCCTTCATTTGTTTCCGCAATTGCTTCATGTACTTTTGAATAATCAACCATTTCCATTTTCCTCTTTTTGGTTAAATTTATATTTCTTCTCAAAACTATTGAATAATTCTATTAAAGTATTTTTTTCTCGTTCTTGCAATTCTCTAAACTCCAAATCTGATTGACGATTATGTGTGAATAAATCAATCCTTTGAGAATATAACTCTATATTTTCTGGAGTAATCTCATCACCAGCCACTTCTAACCCTAATAAAACTTCTTCCCATCTACTATAACCTAAAAATGTAGCTGTTTTCTCTGACAAATTTCTAAACAAAGCATAATGAAATTTTTCTACTCGTCCACTGTCTACAGCTTTACGTAACTCTTCTCTTACCTTTAGGTGATATCCGAAGGGAGAATCTTTCTCAACGTCAGTTAAAATATATCTGACTTTATCCTCCTTATCAACCTCTTTTTTCATAACATAAAAGGACTTTTTTTTATTTGGTATTTCTCTGTCAAACCGTATTTCATTGTACAAAACATTATAAAAAAGTGGTTGGTGAGAAGAAATAATAAACTTTAAATCAGTGCGTTTAGATTTAGCAATAATTTCCTTTAAAAAAATAGCAGAATCAATAGTATTGTTATCATCTAACGAAGAAATTGGATCGTCAATATAAATATACTTAAAGTCCTGAAAATCAGAGTCAATTTCTGAGTCGCTCAATTCTTCAATAATAAGTTCTAAGAGAGTAGTGAATATAGACCAAACAAAAATCCTCTCCTCACCCCTAGAAATTTTGATCGTTTCATCATCTACTGTAAAACGAATACTTTTGAAGTTACTCTCTAATCTTGGTATACGCTGTTCACCAATAATATCAACAATTGGAATACCAAAATCATCAACAGCCTGTTCTTCAATATCCTCAAAAATAGGAACTATTAAATCACCGACAAATTTCTGAAAAGTTAAAATAACCTGATTAAATTGTTGCTGATTCTCCAAAAAGTTACCAAAATAGGTACGTTTGTCATATTTAAGATAACGATTTTCATCATTTTCTAAATCATTTTCCCAAGTAAAAAGATCTTCTGTAAAGGCATTAAAATAAAGTATTTTCTTAATTTCCGACTCTTCGTCATTCTCCGATACATTTAATTTATCCTTTAAAATCATAGAAAGACGTGTTTTCCCCGTAGCATTAAAAGCATAAATTAAATGCAACTTCTTATTACTTGAAATGAGTTCATCTGCAATCTCTTCTAACGTATTAAATACTTTATCATCTGCCATAATTTACTGTTTCCTTATACATGAAAATGAAGTAGTTCATCTCTCCAGTATTCATACTGTTTCTGTCTTAGTTCGATTTCTTTTGGAAGGCCCTCAGAAAGAGAGTTGGTTAAAGTGTTGAAATGATCAAGAATGGAGACAATTCTTTCTTGTTCGGAAAGGGACGGTAAGATAATCTTAATTTTTGCAAGATTTTTAGGATATAGTTCAATTACTTTTGTACCAAGTACTCTTTTTTCCTTTTGAATTTGGAAAAATCCAGTTCTAAAAAAATAGGCTAAAAATTTAGTATTTTGCTCAGTTCTAATTATACATGAATGCCCACCTATACAAACTTCCTCTTTCCCTAACCAAACCAAAGATTTACCAACATCCTCAACATTTTCGGATGTCGTCGCAACAATCAAATCACCAGTTTTAGCTTTTTGAAGTTTTTTTGCTAATTCTGAATTTATAAATGATTTCGTTCGCTCAGTCTCAATTCCATAATATGTATATATCTGTCCGTAATGAATGCACGGAACACCAACATCCTGGAAATCTTTCTTTTGTAGGCCATTGCCTCGAATAATATCTCCCAAAGCTCCTAACTCAACCTTAATCGGTCCAAATACCCAATTTAAGAGCCTAATGATGTCTTGTCTGTACTGTACTGTACTGTCAGTGTACTCGCCTTCGGCGACGAATGTCAAGAGTTTTTCTCGGAAATATTCGTACTGTTTTTGACGCAGTTCAATCTCCTTAGGAAGACCAATGTTTAAGTCGTTACAAACCATATCAAAGTTGTCCAGAACTTGAACAATACGAGATTGGATTTTAAGGGAAGGGACTGGGATTCTAATTTTATCAAGAATTGCTTGGGTTAAACTAGGTCTTGTTGGATTAGTTGCCATTTCTTCTAATTTGACAGTTGTTAAATAATAATAAAAATATTTTGGAATAATCTGTTCTTCATCAATTTCTGTATAGTAAATTGTATCAACATTCCAAAAAGCTTTCTCTAAATAAAACAAATTAGAAATTGAGCCTTTTCTAGGAATTAAAACAGTTGGTTTATCATAAGCATAGTCTGAAACAAACTGTCCCATTTCCCCACCACTTCCATATACTGGTATATCACCACTTGGAAGATTTTTCCAATCTTTTCCATTTTTCAATGTAGCAACATCTTTAAAAACTTTCCACTCAACCCGATAAACCTCATCCTCAAAGGACAAAAGCTTATCTCGATAATATGAATATTGCTTTTTACGTGAGGTCAATTCTGAGGTCAATTCTGAGGTCAATTCTGTAACATACTCTGTCATTTTGTCAAGTTTTTGCACGATTTTTTCTTGAATTTTTAATGGAGGGATGGGAATTTTTATTTTCCCCATAACATTAGACATCAGTTTTGGATTTCCCATTCCAGACGAGACATGATTCTTAGCTGAAGTTGTTAAATAATAATAGACAAACTTTGTAAGGAGTTGGTCATTATTAATTTCTACTAATCCACATACGTTGGTGATACTAAATTTTCCTCGACGATAAAAAACTGTTCCTGCGTTTGCTCCATCAGTAGTCCAAGTTATATACTCTCCATCGTATTCAAAACTTGAAATTCTTCCGATTTCCCCATTATTTGCAGTTTGGGAAGAATATACTGGAAAATTTCCTTTATTCTCTTCTAAAAACTGCTTCGACATCACCTTACCACGAGACAAGTACGCTACATTTTTATCCCCCAACTCTTTCCACTCAACGTGGCAGTTTTGGATTTCTTCTAGAATGTTCATGATTCACCTCCTTCCTTGGCTAGATTTTCAATACTTTTGATTTCCTTGAGGTAATCTTTTTCAACTTGGCTGAGGGTCTTGGCTTGGTAGCTCTTATATTCCTTATCTACCTTCTGATTCATCTGTTCACGAGAAATAGAGCCACTGTTATCCAGTAAGTCTTCTCCAGTAGCCTGAAGGATACGATCTACGTGAGCCACCCAATCCGCCATAGTCATGACTTCTTCTCGCTCTGCCTGTCTTTCAGCAAAGTCTAGATATCCTGATACCAGCTGATTAAGCCCTCGAAGTTCCTTCTCTGTCAGATAGTTCTTGGCAACCTTTGCTTCAGAAAGAGTAGGGAGGTCTCCCTTAAAGGTAGTCAAGCCCATAAACTCCTTTTCACTATCAACACGATTGTAGATGAGTTCGCTCGCAGTATAGTGGTGAATAGCATAATGCATCTTGTTTTGAACCGTCGCAAAGAATTTCTTTGCTTCTGGTGAATTTGCATTGTAATCACTAGATGTCGCGAAAAGATCCAAAACCTGACGGTAAAAGACTTTTTCACTCGAGCGAATGTCTCGGATTCTTTCTAGAAGTTCTTTAAAGTAAGAGCCTCCACCCAAGTTTTTCAAGCGTTCATCATCCATCGCAAAGCCTTTGATCAGATACTCTTTCAAGACTGTAGAAGCATAGTTCCTGAACTGGATTCCACGAGGGGAGCGCACGCGGTAGCCAATTGCTAAAATCATATCGAGATTATAGTAGGCAACATTTCTCTGAACACTTCTACTCCCCTCATTTTGAATTGTCAACTTATAGTTGACAGTTGACTCTTCCAATAATTCACCATCTTCAAATATTGCTTTAATATGTTTACTAATATTTTGCTTGGAAGTTCGAAAGAGCTCAGCTAGTTCTTGTTGAGTCAGCCAAACCGTTCCATTATCCAAGTGAAGTTCAATAGCAGACTCCCCGTCATCAGTTCTATAGAGAATCACATCATTTGCCATGGCTCAATTCCTCTACAATCTTGTCTATCTCTGCACGCAAGTGGTCAATCTTAGCAACAGTCTCTTCTATTTCTTTATTGAGAACATCAATATCAATCTTCTCGCGTGTATCTTCTTGTTCAACATAGGTAGATACGGAAAGGTTATAATCCTGCTCTGAACCAATCACTTCATTATCAACAAGAGCTGATTTGTAGTCCACACTTTGATAATTAGTAAATAATTCAACGATATGGTCGATATTATCATCCGTCAAGATATTGTTATTGGTCTCTTTTTTGAATTCCTTGCTCGCATCAATAAAGAGTGTTTTATTTTCTAGTTTATTCTTCGCCAAAACTAAAATCGTAGTCGCAATAGGAGTCCCAAAGAAGAGATTATCAGGTAGAGCAATCACTGCTTCAACAAAGTTGTTATCTACTAGATACTGACGAATGGTCTTCTCAGCACCACCACGATAGAAAATACCTGGGAAACAGACAATAGCTGCTCGACCTTTGTTAGACAAATGATTGAGACTATGCATGATAAAGGCAAAGTCAGCTTTTGACTTAGGAGCTAGTTTCCCTGCTGGCGCAAAACGGTCATCGTTTATGAGAGTTGGGTCTCCATCTCCTACCCATTTGACAGAGTAAGGAGGGTTAGAAACAATCGCATCAAATGGTTTTTCATCCAAATGCTGAGGATTTAAAAGGGTGTCTCCTCGCTTGATATCGAAGTTATTGTAGTTGATATTGTGCAAGAACATATTCATTCGAGCCAAGTTATAATTGGTCATATTGATTTCTTGACCAAAGAAACCATACTCTAAGATATGGTCTTCGTATTGCTTTTTCATCTGAAGCAAGAGTGAACCCGACCCACATGTTGGATCGTAGACCTTGTTAATTTTCACCTTACCAACCATAACCAAACGAGCCAGTAATTTAGAAACTGTCTGAGGTGTGAAGAATTCACCTCCACTTTTACCAGCATTACTCGCATAGTTTGAAATCAAGAACTCATAGGCATCCCCAAAGGCATCAATGTCATTTTCCTCGAAGTTGCCAAAGTTAATGCTATTGATACCATTAAGAATATCAGAAAGACGTTTATTTTTTTCTGGGACAGTACCACCAAGGACGTTACTTCGTGTGTCCAAATTATCAAATAATCCTTTGATATCATCCTCAGACTTGAATCCAATCGCTGATTTCTCAATATCTTGGAAAATATTGGCTAAATCTTCGTTTAAATTTTCATTTTGTGAAGCATTTTTGACGACATTCTCAAACAATTGACTAGGAAGGATAAAAAATCCCTTATCCTCAACTGTCCCTGGTTTGAAATCTCGCTCAGCTTCTTGGTCACTCAAATCAGCATAACGAAATTCTAAATCTCCAGCCTCGTGCTCAGCATGATCAAAATAGTCAGCCATATGCTCAGAAATAAAGCGATAGAATAGAATTCCAAGTATGTACTGCTTGAAATCCCAACCGTCTACTGCTCCACGAACAGCGTCTGCAATCGCCCAAATTTTACGGTGAAGCTCCTTGCGCTCTGCATTTTCTTTACTTGCCATTTTTACTTTCCTTAATTAATCTATTATCCTTTCTATTTTATCATATTTTAGATACTAAAAACCATTCGTAATAATTTGATTACGAATGGTTTAGCTTACATTTTTACTTAATCAATGATTAATCTAAATAGATCCCTTTTTCTACTAGGTTATCCAGGCACTCCTGTAGGTAAGTGTCCTGATGCTCGGGATAGATAGGGGTGCTCAAGGCTTCCTCTTCCAGCTCTGGATAGGCTGGGCAGGTCTTTCCTCGGTAGGTCGGCTCCCACCACTCTGGGCTGACCTTGTAGCCACGAGCGGTCATCTCCTCCATGATCAAGCGGTGATAGGCATAGAGGCGATAGGGCGAGTAGTCAAAGACATAGTTGACCGTCGCGTGCTTCTTGCCCCAGCCATTGCCTCGAAGGGCGCAGCATTCCCGGTGTTGGCCCAGGAGCTGGGGTCTAGGGAGTTTACTAATCAAATCTTGGTGCCACAGTCTCATCTATTGGCCTCCTAGTAGTGTCGAGTCTTGCAAGTAGCGATTAGGATAGCGCTCAAGGAGCGTCTGGATCCCCTTGATGAGATCCTCTTGGCTAGCTTGGCCATGCTGGTATTTCTCAAGTAGCAGCATAAAGTCTGCCTTTTCCTCAGCAGTCGCCTGCTTTTTGAAATAGCCCCAGATATGCTGAAAGGCATTGGAGACCTGACCACGATTTTCCGGCAAGGCCAGCGCTTGCTGGATCAGGTCCTCGACGTGGCTGACCTCCACCTGATCTTACTTGAGATATTCCCGGATATCCTTATAAATGTTGCTGGAATGACTCAGCACCAGGTATTTATTTTTCGCCCATAGGACTTGGCAGTGATGTTTTTGATCCACTCGTGTCTCCTTTTGATCTTCTCTATCAATAGTCCTCCCATTATACCATGGAAATGAGTGAAGTTATAAAAAAGAGGCTGGGACAAAAGTCCTGGCCTCTTAATTGTCTTTAGATTGTCGAGCAAGACGCAGTGGTCGAGTGGGCTCTACTACGCTGATTTCATCAGCTTTTACAGCCCTACTCAACTGTGCGGAGGTGGGACGACGAAATCGAAATCTAACGAATTACCAATTTCTGTCCCACTCTCTCTTTCATTGATTACAAGGCTGTAATGGCTGTGATCAAACCAAAGATGATCCCTGGTGCATTGGCTGCAGCAAGTGGAATATCGCGTTCTTTTTTGAAGAGCCCGTAGTAAACCCAAAGGCTACAGTTGATGGCTGCGACAAGGGGTTGAATAAAGTTCCCTTTGTGACCAGCGAGGTTATCCATGATTTGTGGGAAGTAAGACACATACATCATCACAGACATAAAAGTCGCAACCCAACCAAGAATTTTCATTTGTTTTTCATTCATTTTGAAACTACCATTTCCTTTTCTTTTTTAAGTATGCACTATTCTAACTCTTGACATGTTTAAATGCAAGTCTTTTTTTCAAATGTTACCGAACTGTAAAGTGTCACAATCTTGTGATTTTGCAGGAAGATGGATTTCTTTTCGAGTGGATTTTCTCTCTAGTTGCCATTTTTTGACACTTTGTCTAATTCTTTTGCAAATGTGATCGTTTTCATTTTGCGTAGCATGCAAATTAATTGCATTTTCTTCCTACTTATGCTATTTTAATACACAGAGGTAAAATTTTATGAATAAACAAAAAATCAACCAAATCGTTGGCTCGATCGGTGCCTTTATTGGGATTATCGTTTTCATTGCCTACATCCCACAAATTATTGCTAATTTACAGGGAAATAAGGCCCAACCTTTCCAACCCTTGTCAGCTGCTATTTCTTGCTTGATCTGGGTCATTTATGGTTGGACAAAGGAACCTAAAAAAGACTGGATTTTGATCATTCCGAATTCGGCAGGTGTCATCCTAGGGGGATTGACTTTCCTTACATCACTTTAATAGAAAGCGAACAAAGACTGAACTCTACGGGTTCAGTCTTTTTTGTGTATCCCTTTGAACACCAATTGACAATAGCGATCGGACTTTACAAGAAAAAGCCCGCCATGAGCGAGCTTCTCTTTACTTATATCTGCACAATCTTACGATAGCTCCGAGAGGTGATCCAAAAGACGATCAGGTAGGTGATAAGAAAGACGGCGCAGACGCTGAGGGTCACGACGAGGACTTGGCTACTATTGATGACACCGAGCACTTTGAGAATGAGTCGGATCATATGGTAGGCAAAGGCCAGGTGAATAAAGGCAAAGATGAGAGGGAGGAAAAAGACAGTCCGTACTTGACGGTTGATGGTCCGTTTGACCTCGTGTTCATCAAGCCCCACCTGTTGGAGAATGACGAAGCGATCACGGTCTTCATAGCCTTCTGAGATTTGCTTGTAGTAGATGACGATGACCGTTCCGACCATGAAGATTAGTGACAAGAAAATCCCGATAAAGAAGATGCCACCAAAGAGACTATTCATCTCTGCCACATCATTGGCACGGTTGCCTCCATAGACAAATTTTCCTTGGGTCTGTTGGCTACTCAATTCATCGATCATCTTGTCATAACTAGCTGCTAGCTTGAGTTGCTGATCTTCACCGACATTGACATTGAATCCACCATAGATATTGGTATAGATGGCAAGATTTGGAAATTGGGCGATAAAGGCTGAGAGATCTGGCACGATCAGATAATTGAAATCCTCTGTAAGCAAATTGAACTGATTTGGAACATGATCGGTGATAAAATCCTTGGTCACTTCTTTCTTGACTTGGAAGTCTTGGCCATTGATGGTAAACTGCTTTTGGCCTTTGAGAGCCTCGTTATGAGCAAAGAGGATAACTTGGTTGCCAGTCAGATCGACTTGTTCGCCTGTCATATGTTCATAACTAGCTACATCAAAGACCATAAAGACAGTTTTAGGAGTGACGCTGCGTTCATCAGCTGGATAGACTGTGAAATCCGTTCCCTTTTGTGATTTAACCCCAAAGTTGGCATAGGTCACCAGGTCACGATTCTTGATCTCAAGCTGGTGCTCAGAGGCAAATTCATCAAATTTTTGATTGATCTGCTCCAGCTCAACCCCTTTTCCTTGGACAGAGAAATCATGAGGAGCCATGATTTTCTTGACCATTTCGCCACCAACATAGATATTGGTCGCAGCAGAGATGGTCACTAGCACCATGGTCGAGAGGATGGCAATAGTCGCAAGTCCCACTGCATTTTTCTTCATGCGATAGATGAGGTTAGAGACCGAAATCATGTTATTGGGTTGGTAATAGTAGGCCTTCTTTTTCTTAAGCAGGTGCAAGAAGACGGTGATCCCAGCATTAAAGAGCAGGTAGGTCCCAATCATGACCAAGATAACTGCTAGAAAGAAGATCACAATCGCAGACAATGGGTCTTTGACAGACAAAGCCAGGTAATAGCCAAAACCAAGAGAGGCTAAGCCCAGGATGGTTTGGGGCCACAAGAAGCGGGCTTTCTTTTCACCACTAGCCTTCTCACGCGTCAACTGCAGGGCATTCAAACGGAGAATCCGCCAAGCGTTGAGAAAGACCAAGAGGGCAAAGATGAGACCAAAGGTGACAAAGACTAAGACCACAATCCCAGGTTGGAAGGTGGATACTAGCTGGACCTTCATCTTCATGAGTTTCAAGAGAAAGGCAAAGATTAGCTTGTCAAAGAGAGCCCCGATCAAAACACCAGCTGAGATAGTCACAAAGCCAAAGATCAAGAGTTCCTTGAAGATCATGCTGATGAGATGGCGTTTCTCAAGGCCGAGCATGCTGTAGATTCCCAGCTCCTTGGAGCGGTTTTTCATGACGAAGCTATTGGCATAGAGCACGATGATAGCTCCCGCAGCATTGACCACGAACAGTCCCAAGACCAGGGTAAAGATCATGGGATCGCCCCCCCGAAGCTCGTGAATGTGGGGATTAAAGGTCAGGGAGTCAAAGAGATAGGCGATGGTCACTGCGAGAATGACTGCTATTGCAAAGGGATAATAGAGCTTGCGGTTCTTGATCAGATTAGAGCAAGCTAGTTTAGTGGTTAATCGAAACATCTACTCCACCTCACTTGCCATGACCGTCAGGGTATCCGAGATTTCTTGGAACATCTGACGCTCTGTTTTTTCTCCGCGGAAGATCTGGTTGTAAAGGATCCCATCCTTGATAAAGAGCACGCGCTTGGCACGCGCTGCTGCTGCGGTCGAGTGGGTCACCATGAGAATGGTTTGGCCCATGCTATTGATGTCTTCAAAGACGTCCAGCAAAGCAGCCGAAGACTTAGAATCCAGTGCCCCTGTTGGCTCATCCGCAAGGAGAATTTCTGGCGAGGTGATGATAGCCCGTGCTACGGCTACCCGTTGTTTTTGCCCACCAGAGATTTCGTAAGGGTATTTTTCAAGCAGTTGGTGGATGCCCAATTCCCGACTGACGCTATCGACCTTGCTCATCATTTCCTTGACCGGTCTACGAGAAAGAACCAGAGGCAAGAGGATATTGTCCTTGACAGACAAGGTATCGAGCAGGTTGAAGTCTTGAAAGACGAAGCCTAGTTTTTCCCGACGGAAGCTCGAGGCATCCTTGTTCTTGATAGTTGAGGTGTCTATGCTATTTAGGTAGACCCTCCCTTCGGTTGGCTGGTCCAGCATGGCTAGGATATTGAGGAGGGTCGATTTTCCAGAACCTGATTCCCCCATGATGGCGACGTATTCGCCCTTTTCAACGGTAAAATGGATATCCTTTAAGGCTTCAACCTGCGTTCCTTGAAAGCGGGTTTTGTAGATTTTTTTGATATGTTGAACATCTAGTAATGACATACTTTTCTCCTTTTACTAGTAGATCAAGAAAAATTCTTGGGTTTGTTGCAGGACTTGGAGACCAAATTCCGTCTTTTCCAGATCGGTTTGGTTATTTGGTTTCTTAATCTTTTTGGGTTGTTTCATCCATTTCAAGAGTTTCATTTTCTTGACCTCCTTCATTTGATGAGACTATTGTATAAAAAATAAAAGGCGGCTACCATAACCTAACCTTTCATTTTGACCTTTATTTCTTACATTTTTGTAAGATGAGGATTTTATTTCTCAAAATCACATGATCTAAGTAATGACAAATCTTCTACATCATTTATCTTCGCTTGATCTAATCTAACAGATTGATTCATTACTAGATTTTCATATATATTTCGAACAAATCTTCCATTCGAAAAGTTCTTCTCATCATTTAGTATACTTGTTTTGAAATAATTGATCAATTTCAATTTCAGATTATCACTTAGTCTATAGTCATCTTTTTGACACAGAAATTCTAATATTTTCAATAATTCATCTGGTATATAATTTCCAAATTCAATAAAGTAATTAAATCTAGATTTTAACCCTGGATTTGAAGAAAAGAACTGTTCCATTGGCTTTGTATAACCCGCAACAATCACAACTAAATCATCTCGATAATCTTCTAAGGCCTTCGTTAATTCTGTTAGGCATTCTCTACCATAAGAATCTGAATTTTCATTTTCGGTAATACTATATGCCTCATCGATAAAAAGAACTCCTCCCTTAGCTTTCTCAATCACATTTTTGACTTTCAAAGCAGTCTGTCCCTGATATCCTGCAATTAAATCTGTTCGTGAAACCTCAATAAAGTGACCTTTAGATAATAGTCCGAGTTGTTTATACATTTTTCCAACAATACGAGCTACTGTTGTTTTTCCTGTTCCTGGGTTACCTGTAAATGCCATATGCAAAGTTCTATTCGGAATTTTCAGTCCTTTTTCTTTCCTTATCTTTTGTATTCTTTGATAGGAAATCAGATGATTAACTTCTTCTTTGACATTTTGTAAACCAACTAATCGGTCAAGTTCTTTTTTTAAATCATCAAGAGAGCATTCTTCCGTCACTTGCTCATTTTTATTTTGTTTATAACCTTTTAGATTTACATAGCCTGCATATTTTAAAAGCGCTTCTGACAATTGATTTGCTAGAGTGGCGATCTTTTGAGAACCCTCTTGTTTTTCAATAACTAAGTACTGCAAAATATCAATGACTAATTTTTCAGAGTAATCATTGAGCAAAATAATTACTCGTTCAAGAAATTTTCCTTTTGAATCTGTTTGGATATCAAATTTTTTTGCTAGTTCAATTAATTCATCCTGATAACGGCTCATTTGCTTACCTCATCAATAAAATGATCAAAGTCACAACGGCAACTCCGGTAGCTATGCCTGTCAAAGCGAAAGAAGTTGTTAGCTTATTCGATAGGATATTCACTTGGCCTTTTACAGCATCCAATTCATTCTTTAACTGATTAATTTCTGTACTTTCATCCTTCAAATCACTAGAAGATTTTTCCAATGTCTCAACCCTACTCTCAAGTTGTTCAATAAGACTGATAAGTTGACTAGAATCAATTTCAGATAATTGATTTGACACACTTTCTTTAAACTGTTTTAAGGCGATTAAGGTAGCTTTTTGTTTCTCAATCGTCTGATCAATTCGCTCTTGCTCTATTAAAATCTTTTCATTTGTTTTTTTGATCGCAGAAACAGAAGTTAGTATAGCCTGAATGTAATCCTTATCCAATGCTTCTAAGGCTTTATAAACCTCACCAAATTCTTCAATAAGGTTTTGATCACGATCATAGACCTTTGAAAAATACTTCTGAAGTTTTTCAATCAATGAATTAAGTTCTTTCCCAGTCACTCCGTGTTCAGCCCACTCTAATCCAAAGATGTCTTCATGTGTACGAACTTTATCAAACTTCAACTCTTCTACATCCTGTTCAGCAAATTTTTTCAATTGTTCTTTTGCTGCATTAAAATCATGATTACTGACTTGTAAGTCAAATTCATTTTCCATAATAACTCCTAATCTGTTAACTCTGCCAACAAGGCGTCGATTTCTGTAAATTCATTGTCATTTTTTTCTTTTTCTTCAAGTAAGAAAGAAAGCTCATCCCGCATTATTTCTGCTGCTTGGTGATGTCGATCTTCCATTTGGCTCAAAGACTCCATTTTATCCACTTGAACAAGCGCCATTCCAACCGCATTCATTTGGTCTTGTACAATCAGTTTATCATTGTATTTATCAATTTTTTTATTTGTTAATTCATCAATCTGTTTGTCGACAATCATTTGATCAATTAATTTCAAGACAAATGCACCGGCTATACCAGCTACTGTTGCTCCCATAAATGTACCTATCAGACCAGACAAACTTCCTAGCAATGGGATTTCTACACCAAGTGGAGGAAAAATGGATAACAAAGTTGCTCCAATCGCACTACTTAAAACGATCGCTCCAGCAGCCGTTACTCCTGCGACAATAATTTTTCCTATCTCAAGCATTTTAACACTTGTACTCTTATTTTTATTTTCTGGATTTTTTAAATAGTCAATCGCCTCGGTAAGAGATCTCCAACCTTGCTGAATAAAAGTCCAGACCTGCATAAATGTTCCAACTACAGGACCAATGATAGAAGTAGCTAACATCGTAACCATCGATTGCCCAACACCAAGGACATGATGAGAAAGATTGGATATAAAGTTTGAAATTGCTTCCTTTACTTTTGAAATGAAGTTTTCGAAATTCTTCTCTTTTTCACCCAACCAAGAAATAAACTTCTTAACAATCTCTCTCAAAAATTCAGTCAACAATTGAAGAACAGCAGCTTTTAAAGCTTTCCCTGTCACTTTCAAAGCCTCTTTACGTCGTGATTTTTTACCAGATTGTATGGCGCGCTTCTCAGCTTCATCTCTCACTCGGTCATATTCCGTGCGTGCCTCTTTATCTTTCTCTCTTAATTGTTTCTCTTCTTTTGAACTAATATTATGGACTTCTCTAGCGTATTGCCCTTTAGAATTTGGATTATCTAATAATTCAGTTGTAGACTGATCCCCCTTAGCTTGATTAATTCCACTCCTTATTTCGTTAAGATTAGCTTTGCTATTTGCAAAAGCATATTGTTGTTCTTTGTCCATGAAGGCATTGGTCTTTGGATCACGTATAATTTCTCCAGCCGAAACTGTGTGATCCATTTGAGTTCCTTTTTCTTTTGAACCAGTTGGTCTATTTTCATCTAAAAACTTTCTGGCATCTTTTTTTATTGTATTTACAGTTTTCCCTGATCGAGTTGTATGAGTTCGAATATTTCCAAATTCATCTCTTTCAAATTTTTCTTGCCAATTTTTATATCTCTTCTCATAGATACTTCTATCCGCGTTATGAGTAATAAATTTCCCTTTTTCAAAATTTTCAGCAGTTTGTATATGTGCTTCTTTTCGTAAATCTAGTTTTTGTCCGTTGTTATCTTTAATAAACTCTTCACCAATTTGGACTGCTAATTGATTTTGAACTTGGTCCCAAATGATGTCTTGAATGGCTTCTTCAAGATATTGGTTATTTTGTAGTTTTTCTCTATCCTCCTCAATTGAAGAAAGTTCATCTAAAATATCATTTAACTCAACTTGAAGAGTACTTTTTAGATCTATCAAATTGCCATATTCTAATTCATTATTAGTAATCTCTAATGTTTCATTTTTATTTTCCATAATAATCCCTTTTTCTTAATCCATGACCAACTTCTTCTCTTCAAAGCGAATGGCGACGGTTGTGCCTTGGCCAACCTCTGAGTGGAGGCTAATCTTGTGGCCCAATTGCTCTGCAATTTTCTTAGACAGATAAAGCCCCAGCCCTGAGGATTGCTGGGTCAGGTGGCCATTGTAGCCGGAGAAGCCCCGCTCAAAGACGCGAAGCACATCACTATTTTTGATCCCAATCCCGCTATCTTTTATATAGAGAGTCTGGTCTTTAAAATAGATTTCAATTCCACCGGTACTGGTGTACTTGAGGCTATTGGACAAGAGCTGCTCGATAATGACCAGGAGCCACTTACGATCGGTGATGACCTCCTCTTCCAAATCATGCAGATCCACGGTCAAGTTCTTTTGGATAAAAAAGAGGGCGTACTTGCGGACTACTTCTTTGACCAAATCTTCTACCAACACGCGCTTTAAGACCAGATCATCATGAAAACTCTCCAGTCGCAAGTACTGCAAAACCAGATTGGCATAGGAGTCAATCTTAAAGAGCTCCTGCTCCATCTGCTGCTTGACAATGGGCGTCTCGACATCTTGCACCAAGAGCTGGCTAGCTGCAATGGGCGTCTTAATCTGGTGAACCCAGAGGGTGTAGTAATCCATCAGGTCATTGAACTTGGCCTGGGCTGTTTTGCCTTCCTCCAGGCGAGCCTGCTGTTCTTCAGTGTATTTTTCATAAAGGAGATGTTCTAGTGGCGAGGCAACTTCTATTTCCTCATATAGCGCTGCTTTGCGATAGTCCTGAAAGGTCATGGCACAATCCCAGATCAAGACACAGAGGGCAAAAAAGCCTAACACCAGGGTCGCATAGAGGAAAATCGTCCCCGTCTCTGGAAAGAGATAGGCAAAGACCAAATCGACGATCAAAAAGATGACCAATAGATAGAGTAGGCGCCTGCGGGATACCACATATTGCCAGAAGATCGTTCCAAATTTATTCATGGGTCAACCCGTAACCGATGCCTTTCTTGGTTTCGATGAAGTTTGACAAGCCAGCCTCTTCTAATTTCTTGCGAAGGCGGGCCACATTGACAGACAAGGTATTGTCATCAATAAAGAGGTCGCTATTCCAGAGCTCCTTCATCATATCATCACGCGCCACGATACTGCCTGCATGCTCAAACAGGACACGCAGGATCTGAAATTCATTCTTGGTCAGCTTGATGACTTCCCCTTCATACACCAAGTCCGTGGACTTGAGATTGAGGATGGCTCCCCGGTGCTCCAGCAGATTTTGATCTGTCCCAAATTCGTAGGAACGGCGCAAGAGTCCTTGAACCTTGGCAAGGAGGACATTTTGGTCAAAGGGCTTAGTGACAAAGTCGTCTCCACCCATATTGATGGCCATAACAATATCCATGGCTTGATCCCGTGAAGAAAGAAACATGATCGGAACCTTTGAAACCTTGCGAATCTCTTGGCACCAGTGGTAGCCGTTGTAAAGAGGCAGGCCAATATCCATGAGGATCAAGTGAGGGTCACTTTCAACAAAGATCCCGAGGACATCCATAAAGTCCTCTACTGCGACCACTTCATAGCCCCATTGTTCCAATAATTGTTTGACCTGTTGGCGAATAATTTCATCGTCTTCTACTAAGAGAATTTTATGCATGGCTTTCTTTCCTTCTTTTTTTCTTCTTCCTATTATAACAGATTAAACAGCAGAGAAAAAGGCTGTTTCAGAGGGAAAGAAGAACTGGCCTCTACTTTCTTGATAAGAGGCGCTTTTTCTACATCCATTTTTGTGCTATACTGAAAGAAATAAGACACGGGAGGCACAGATGTCGACGATTTTTGATTACCTAAAAGAAGTGACCTACGATTCCATTTATGACCGCCCCTTCAAGGAGCTGGATGTCCTCGCTTTGACAGAGCTGACCTATCTGCCCTTTGGACACATTGTGCCTCAAGGAGATACAACAGGGATTCCAGTGCGCCTGTCTGATGCGATGGAACTGATCGATCGGACTACCGATTTTATCGTGAGTAACCAGCACCTGCAATTAGTCGATGAGTTGGCTACTTCAAAGCGCTTTAAGAACATCAAACTCCTTAACTATGTCGATGAGTACGATCCCGATGTACAAAAACAGTTTGCAGCCATGACCTATCGGCTTAGTCTGGATACGTATTTGGTCGTTTTCAGAGGAACGGATGACACCTTGATCGGCTGGAAGGAAGACTTCCACATGACCTATATGGACCATGTTCCAGCTCAGAAGCGCGCAGCCAGCTACCTGCAACATGTCATGAAGGAATTTCCAAAAGGGCGCTTCTTAGTAGCCGGTCACTCCAAAGGGGGAAATCTCGCAACCTATGCCTGCTCGTATCTACCTGATCCCTTATTTGAACGGGTCGACGCGATCTACAGCTACGATGCTCCTGGCCTCAACAAGACCATTATCGAAACCGAAGGCTACCAGCGCACGTCTCCAAATATTCGTCGCTTTGTCCCTCAGGGATCCATCGTTGGCATGATGTTGGAAGTGCCAGAACCGACGACCATTGTCAAAAGTCGCGCATTTGGTGGCTTTACCCAGCATGATGCCTTTACTTGGGAAATCAAGGACTACAGCTTTGTGACCGTTTCTGAAACCAGTCCAGATAGCCAGCAGACCGATCTGACCTTGAAGCAATGGGTTCGCGAAACATCGGCAGACGAGCGCAAGAAGTTTTTTGATACCTTTTTTGGTATTTTTCTGGATGCCGGCATCACTTCCATCAATGACCTAATCGATCTCAAGCAGCTAGCCAAGGCCAAGGAAATCCTCCAAAATGCCCAGGATCTGGATCCAACCGAGCGGGAGATGCTAGAACGCTTGGCCAAGCAGCTCATCGACACCCGCTTTCAAGCTTGGAAAAAATGGCAGACGGTGCCCCGCATCCTGGTTCAAATGGCCGCATTTTTCAAACGGAAAAAAGTAATCGAGTCTACCTCTCCACTGCTCCTGGAGCACAAGGAGTGAGACTCAACAACTGAAAAAAGAGACCACCTCTTCTATTCACTAGAACGCAAAAATCATCTGAAATGTCTTTCAGATGATTTTCTATTTTCTACTGTTCCTGAGAAGATGGAGCATCTGGCGTGCCTTCTTCTATGGAAGCTGGGCTTGCAGGCTCTGTTTCTGTCTCAGTTGTGGCAGTGTTGTTCCCTGCTGAAGCCGCTGCTTCTTTTTCTACCGGAGTTTCTGTAGCTACAGGCGTTTCGACCGTGCTAGCAGGTTTCCCCGCTTCGCTTGCAGATGGCACTGCTGCTAACTCTGCCTGAAAGGCTTGGATAGCCTGTAGTAAGGCTGCCTTGTCACTCTTTGGATTAGCCAATTGGTCAAAGAGAGCTTCTAAGCGATCAAATACAGCATCACTAGCCCCCTTTTCCTGCAATTGTTGGTGAAGCGCCATCAATTGGTTATAGAGCTGTTGATAAAGGGCGACATCCCCAATTTGAGGCTCCTCGGTTTGCTTTTGTTTTTGCTTTTCAATGGTATCACTGATTTCGCGTAGAAGTGCTTCCCCACTTGTAATAGCCTTGTCTGGATCAGATTCTTTTCCAAGTTGAGCCAAGACTGCTTCAAATGCAGCTCGTTTGTCTTGGTCTTCGACTTGTGGCAAGAGCGACTGGATTTGCTCTAAGAGGGCTGTCAAAATCTTGTTCTGTTGACGGGCTTCTGTTGCCTTATCCAACTCTCCATACAAGCCTTTGAGGAAATCATAAACCGCTACGTTGTAGGATGGGGTTTGACTTCCTTTTTGATCCAAAACTGTTTTTTCAATTGGATAGGTTTGGCCTTTCTCTTGGGAGAAGAGCTTGTCAATAGCTTGCTTGGTTTGGTAGAGTTCCATAAAGTGAGACTTGGAATCCCAAGCTTCTTCAAAGGCTTGAGCTCGGTAGAGCTTCAAGGCTAGATCTGCCGCCTTGGTGCGGAGTTCTGGTGTCAAGCGCGCATCGCTCAAGCTTTGGTAGAAATACTTGAGGTAGTCGACCGATGTCACACCCGTCCGATCTTGCATCTCCTGAACAGCTTCTAATAGCTTCCCTTCCTGCTCTAGACGCTTGCTGTCCTTGGCAGCATAGGCTTCCTGCAATTGAGAGACCAACTCTTCCTTCTTCAATTGGAAGGCTTCTGTGTCTAGCAAGCGCACTTGTTCCAGCAATTCTTGGTAACGACGATCCAAGGCTGTCTCTTCTTTTGGTTTGACCGCTTGGGTCGCATGAATGTACTGCTCATCAACCTGTTTGAGACTGGCCAAGTAGCCCTCCGTCGAGTTGCTTGGGAAACTCTTGACGTTTTCCAAGAAGTGGCCCAAGATGAGCTCAATCCGTCTTTGCTGCAATGGATCAGAAGCATAGAGACTGCGACTTTCTGCTAAGAGCTGGTTGACCTTGTCCTCTACTGCTTTTTTGTCCAAGTCTCCTTTTTTGTAAGGCGATTGGATGGTAGGAAGGCGATGGGCTAAGTAGTCTGCTAGTCCCGCTGAACGTACCTTGATATAGTGGTTGTGATCGCCATGTGGGATGACAAACTGACCATTTTCAATCTGGAGGCTATAAGGAGAAATCCCCGAGCGAAGGGCTGTTGCATAGAGTTCATTGATAAAGTCTAGTTCAGGATTACCAGTCTCAAGTGGGATCCGGACATGTTCCTTACGAACGGCATAAGGGTGGATGTGGGTCGGATCGTATTCTTGGTCTGGATTGTTAAAGACAAAGAAACCATTGGAAATCTTAATGGCCTCACGAGGGACGCCGTAGGTCTTGCTGATGTATTGGATCTTTTCCTCATCTGAGGCATCGCGAGAATAGCTGGCAACATCATCTGTCAGTGGCTGTCCCTTGTCCTCTTCTTTCTTACCTGCCAGAGTTGCCTCTGCTGCTGCAATCTCTTGAGGAGAGAGGTCCTTTTTATAGAAATAATGAGCGTGGTTGCCATGAGCGACCATGTAACCGTCCTCGTCCTTACTGATGACCATGTCTGCATGGAAACCATGATCGTGCTCCTCTTCGTGCTCGTGATCATGACTGTCCCCATGTTCATGCTCGTGACTATCCCCATGTTCATGCTCGTGCTCATGGTCAATTGGTTTTGTACTTGGACTTGAAGGCCGGTTTGGACTTATTTCAGCAGGTGTAGTAGCACCTTGGGCCCGAAGCAGTTGGAATTGCCGTGCCAGCTCACGTTCTAAAGGAGATAGGGAGCTGTATGGGATAAAGTGGAAATGATCCCCGTGAGGGTAGACAATTCCTTGATCGGTCCACTTGGTGATCTTACTTGGATCAAAGACAGAACCATCAGACTCCACATGACGAGAAGACAGAGGTGTTTTTTGCAATTCTTCCATCAGATTGCTCAGGTTTGGACTCGGTTTCGATGTAGACGGTTTAGAAGTCGTTGGTGTCACATGGGAATTGGTTGGACTTGGTGACACCTGGTTGCTAGCTTGCTTCCCAAGGCTTGGAGAGGCTTGATCTGAAGTTCCATGCCCTGCTTCTGTGCTTGCTCCAGCTAGGCGTGAGCTTCCAGCCTGATGGCCAGCTTGACCGCCTAAGACGGAGAGGGCTGCTGCTAACTCACCAGCTGATAAGGCACTCTTTGGAATATAATGGAAATGGCCGCCATGGGGCACAATAAAGCCGTCCCCTGTATCTGAAATGACATCTCCAGGGCTAAAGACATAGCCATCATCTGTACGGTAGCCACCACCTGTATGGTTCTTAGCCGTCAGCATCTCAAGAGTCTTTCCTTCTTTTAGCGCTTGACTCGGTTGACGGAAGTCACGGGTCTTGCCTGTCTTGTGCGAGGAGCTCGCTTGCACCGATACCGTCTCCCCTTCTTCTTTGGTGCCTCCCTTTTGCTGTTGGGCGATCTCTTCGATCGAGCGCACATTTACTGTATGTTGGGCATCCTTTAAGTAGAGATAGTATTTCCCAGCGCGTTTGATAATATAGCCATCCTTAACCTTGCTCACGATATCTGCTTCTTGCAGCTGGTAAGTTGGATCCCGCAAAATCAACTCTTCACTAAAGATGGCATCAAATGGGACCTTGCCGCTGTAGTAATGAAAATGATCCCCATGAGAAGTGACAAAGCCTTCATCTGTAATCTTGATGACAATCTGCTCTGCCTGGGTCTTTTCCTTGGCATTGACCGCTTCGATGCTGTCTTCCTTTTTGCTGGAGGCAGACGATGACGATTTCTTGTCCGCTTGCAAATACTGAATCTGATTCTTTTTCTCTTCCTTGACTTGTGGCTGCTGACTGAGCGCATAGGCACAGAGTCCTAGCCCCAAGGTCGCTACCAATCCAATCGTTCCCTTTTTCTTCATTCTTGATTTACTCCTCTAATTCCTTGGCTAAAGTCGCCATATTTTCTTCTAAATTTTCTAATAGATCCTTATCATTTTTCGGATCAGCTTCCAGTGGATCCAAGACCTTGACACGCGCCCCTGTTGCCTTGGCAATACTATCTGCCACTTTTGACGACGTGTGCTTTTCCACAAAGATCGTTTTCACCTTGTAGTCTTTGACAAACTGCTGGATCTCGGCCAATTGCCGAGCGGTCGGTTCTTGCTCTGGGGAAATCCCTGCAATCCCTAACTGCTTGAGACCAAAGCGTTTGGCCAGATAAGAAAAGGCCGTATGCTGGGTCACAAAAGTCTTTTGCTTGGCCTTGTCAAAGAGAGGCTGGTAGTGGGCTACCAATTCCTCACAGCGCTTTTCAAGCTTTTGAGCATTGGCCTGATAGCGCTCCTTGTTCTTTGGATCGATCTCTCCCAAGCGCTGGGCGATAATCTTTCCTTCCTCTGCAATTTTTACAGGATCCAACCAAGTATGCGGATCATACAAGTGCTTGGCCTCTTTTCCCTGACCAGCCTCAACATCCTCTAATCCAGCCACCTTATCAAGGGTCATTCCTTGGCTACCTTCGATCACTCGCAACTTGGAACCTTGAAGATTGGGATCTAAGCGACCGGCCCAAGATTCCAGGGTCTGAGAATGATAGACAAATACATCCGCATCATAAATCTGGGCCACTTCCTTGGTTGAGGGTTCATAATCATGGATCCCTGCACCTGACTGAACCATCCAGATGTCATTTTGATCGCCAGAGATTTCCTTGACCAGGGCATAGATAGGATAAAAACTCGTGACAATTTTAAGACTTTTTTTAGAAGGGGGCTTGCCTGCATTTCCTTGACTTCCACAAGCTGTCAGCAGAAAGAAACCGAGAAACAAGAGTCCCAGAACCTTCATTCTTCTCCTATTCATCCTTCACCTCTTTTTCATTTTCGTTAACTAGTTTATTAATCAGTTAATTAACTAGTTAATCATACTGCTAATCATTTGCTTTGTCAAGCTTTTTTTACATTTTTTTCCTTTTAATGCTAGAGACTAACAATTTCCTAGACCCCACGAGCCTTTCTTGCAGTAAAAAAAGAGAGTGGGACAGAAATCGGTAATTCGTTAGAATTCGATTTCGTCGTCCCACCTCCGCACAGTTGAGTAGGGCTGTAAAAGCTGATGAAAT
>JAGZVW010000024.1:0-25894 GCA_018379295.1 Streptococcus parasanguinis
TACGCTGATTTCATCAGCTTTTACAGCCCTACTCAACTGTGCGGAGGTGGGACGACGAAATCGAATTCTAACGAATTACCGATTTCTGTCCCACTCTCAGTGAGTTATTTAATTAGTTTTAGGATCTGAAACTTTCTTGAATTTCATTGGATAAACGAGATGTGCTCCTGTTTCTTCGAATGTTTTTTCAGCGTAAATTGTAAGGATGTCACCATTCAATTCGTAGTGATAAGTAATTGGTACGTCTGTAGAATTAATATAAAGAGGTAGAACTCCAAAGATGTTTGGAACTTCAGGGAATACGATCGTTTTTGCATTCTCGTTTAAAACCCCATCATTTAACGTTGCAGTTAACACTTTTGTATTGTTATCAAACGTTCCAGTTTGATGTTTAAAACTTCCAAATTTCTTTTCTCTTACGCCTAGAAGGATGGCAGTAGCTTCTTCTTTTGTAGGATATTCATCTTTATTCTGTTCAGCATAAAAATCAATATACTTATTCATATCAGCACTATAAGAATAAGTTACATCTGTTCCTGTGATTTTTAGAGTCGGAACGATATCTTGGAAGGCTTCAGTAACCTTTAATCGACTATCAGCATCATCATAATAAATTAAGAAAGTACGTTCCACGGTATCTCTAAAATCTACAGCTCTCCAGTCTCCTTCGAGTGAGACTGGAGTCGGTGCTACTGTGGTAGTTTCTGCAACTGTTGTAGTCTCAGCGGTTGTTTGTTGTTGCTGTTGTTTCTGTTGCCCACATCCTGATACAAATAGAAGAGCAAGAAGGGAAAACATCCATAGGGAACTTTTTTTCATATTGTTCATGATTGATCACTCCTTCTAATGTTTGTCTCCTACGTAATTGAAACGAAGACGTATTACTCTAAAATGACTTTGTTCATCATTACCTTCAGCATAAAGTGTTAGTTGGTTACCTTCAACGGTGTAAGTATAAGTAATGGGTACAAGCGAGTTATACGTGGTTCCCATAACAATTCTACTTAAAAATGTAGGTGTTTCAGGGAACGTAATAGTGTGTTTCTGCGTATCGATTTCGCCAGTCAGAGAGTAATCATAGGCATCATTAGGTTCGTCAAGAGTAATCTTTGTATGTTTCAAATTTGGAATATAGTTCTTAAATTCAGCAGTTTTATTTTTTAAATACGATTCATAATTTGCTTTGTTCTCTCCTGTTGCAAATGCTTGATCCTCATACAGTTCTCTGTAATCAAAATGGTACTTCAATTCAACGGTTTTATCTTTAATAGTCATCGTCATCTTAACCTTATCGAAGTCATCAAGCATCAGTACAGCGGCAAGTTTTTTGATATTAGAAGCTAGGAATACTTTCTGAATGGTCATTTGTTGGTCAGTCCATTTCCAAGTTCCTTGTTGATCCTTTGTAAGATCTTGTGGTGCTTTTATTGTTTGAGGAGATTTATCTGTTTGAGAAGACTTATTTGTTTTAGAAGACTGCGATGGAGAAGACTGACATCCCGCAATGAGGAGCACTGCAAAGAATGCCAAGAAACCGAAAAGGATCTTCTTTGTTTTAGTAAACATAAATTTACCTCCTAAACCTTGTTGCTTTAATTTTATCATTAAAGGAAATAATTATAAAGTGAAATGGTGAGCGAGGTGTGAAGAAGAAGGGACCGTATAATAAAAAGAAAGGTTGGCAATGAGGGCAACTGTTCAACTTTTTCTAACGAACGACGGTGTGAACTAGGATCTTTAAAAAACACATTCTATTTATGGTACCGAAGGTATCATTTTTTGCTATAATAGACTGTATGAGTAGAATTTTAGACAATGAAATCATGGGCGATGAAGAGGCCGTTGAACGGACGCTACGCCCGCAATATTTACATGAATATATCGGTCAGGATAAGGTCAAGGACCAGCTGAAAATCTTTATTGAGGCAGCCAAGCTTCGGGATGAAGCGCTGGATCATGTCCTTCTTTTTGGCCCTCCGGGGCTGGGGAAAACCACCATGGCCTTTGTCATTGCCAATGAACTGGGCGTCAATCTCAAGCAGACTTCCGGTCCTGTCATTGAAAAGGCTGGTGACTTGGTAGCTATCCTCAATGATCTAGAGCCGGGGGATGTCCTCTTTATCGATGAGATCCATCGTCTTCCTATGTCAGTTGAAGAAGTGCTCTATAGCGCCATGGAAGATTTTTACATCGATATCATGATTGGCTCTGGTGAGAGCAGTCGGAGTGTCCATCTGGACCTTCCTCCTTTCACTTTGATTGGGGCGACAACGCGAGCAGGTATGCTGTCCAATCCCTTGCGCGCTCGCTTTGGGATTACCGGGCACATGGAATACTATGAGCAAGATGATTTGACAGAGATTGTCGAGCGGACCGCCGAGATCTTTGAGATGGAAATTACCCACGAGGCTGCCGAAGAGCTTTCTCTTCGTAGTCGTGGGACTCCTCGGATTGCCAATCGGTTGCTCAAACGGGTGCGCGATTTTGCTCAGATCATGGGCGATGGCTTGATTGACGATACCATTACCGACAAGGCCCTCTCTATGCTGGATGTGGACCATGAAGGACTGGACTATGTCGATCAAAAGATCCTGCGCACCATGATTGAGATGTACGGCGGTGGCCCGGTTGGCCTTGGAACTTTATCGGTCAATATTGCCGAAGAGCGAGAGACCGTAGAAGATATGTATGAGCCTTACTTGATTCAAAAAGGCTTTATCATGCGGACCCGGACAGGGCGCGTGGCGACCCGCAAGGCTTATGAACACCTGGGTTATCCCTATAATGGAGACTAGAAGAAGATGCTGACGGAAGAAGCAATAGTGGAACAAATCCAAGCCGATCCGGAGATGATGACTGTCTTGGCCATTATTCGAGATCTCAACTTGGCAGATGCCTGGTTAGCGGCGGGCGCGGTGCGAAATTTCATCTGGAACCGGCTCTCTGGAAAACCAGGGTTTGATGCGACGACAGATCTGGATCTGGTCTTTTATGACCCTACGATCAGTTATGAGGAGACTCTGCAGATCGAGCAGGAATTAAAGAAGACCTATCCCCAGTACGCTTGGGAAGTGAAAAATCAAGTCTATATGCACCAGCATAGTCCGGGGACGGCTCCTTATCGCAGTGCTTGTGACGCGGTTTCTAAATACCCCGAGCAGTGTACGGCACTTGCAGTTCGCTTAAGGAAAGAGGGTCAGCTAGAGCTCTTTCTCCCTTATGGGACAAAGGATATCGAAGACCTCATCGTTCAGCCAACTCCACATTTTTTAGCTAGTCCCGAGCGTTTGGCGGTTTATACAGAGCGGATGCGGAAGAAAGATTGGAAACGAAAATGGCCAGCCCTTCAGATCATCCTGCCTGAATAAAAAAAGAAAGTCAGCCCACCTCAACGGTGGACAGGCTTTTTTCATCTTGCCTCAAAATTATAATTTTAGCAGATTATATTTTTCTTACATTCTGTTATAATAGAAAGGAGGTGCTGTCATGAAAAAAATCGTATTTGTGTGTTTAGGAAATATTTGTCGGAGCCCCATGGCAGAGTTTGTCATGAAGGATTTGACCAACCAGTATGAGATTGAGAGCCGTGCCACTTCTAACTGGGAGCACGGGAACCCTATTCACCAAGGGACTCAAAAGATTTTTCGCAGTCATGGCGTACCCTATGATGTGTCTAAAACATCCCTTCAAATCAGTGACCAAGATTTTCATACCTTTGACCTGATCTTAGGGATGGATGAAAACAATGTGGCTGACCTCAAACGAATGGCACCGCCTGGAACAGAGCACAAGATTCATCTCTTTGCAGGAGAAAGTGTTCCAGATCCATGGTACACAGGAGATTTCGAAGAGACCTATTCCAGAGTCCTGAGCGGCTGTAAGGCTTGGTTAGATCAGTTAGCAACTTCCTAAGAGTTTGATATGTGAGAGAATACAGAATATGAAAGAATTTTATGAGACTTATAAGGTCTATCTGACAAGAAAAAATTTAGAAATAGCAGCATTAGTCGTGATTATTCTATCTGCTTTGCTGGTTTTCCTTTCAGCCATTCCAGGTCAGGGCGTTTTGACCTTGGATAAGGGGGCGATCCGTTACGACGGAAGTTTGGTCCGTGGCAAGATGAATGGCAAGGGGACCGTCACCTTTAAAAATGGGGATACCTATACAGGTAACCTCGTCAACGGCTCTTTTAGTGGCTATGGAAAGTTCAAGTCCAAGGATGGCTGGACCTATGAAGGGCAGTTTGTTAATGGCCAGCCGGAGGGCAAAGGCACCTTAACCACAGAAGCCAACGTCGTATACAAAGGAACATTCAAGCAGGGGATTTATCAAAATGCGCATTAAATGGTTTTCACTAGTCCGTGTTACAGGACTCTTATTGGTATTGCTTTACCATTTCTTCCAAAAAGCCTTTCCTGGAGGCTTCATTGGGGTAGATATTTTCTTCACCTTCTCAGGATTTTTGATTACAGCGCTCTTGATCGATGAATTTGCGCGCAAGCAAGGAATCGACTACCTGGCATTCTTGAAACGGCGCTTTTACCGGATCGTACCACCCCTTGTCTTTATGATCTTGGTCGTGATGCCCTTTACCTTTATGGTCCAACGGGACTACGTGGCTGGTATTGGGACTCAGATTGCGGCGGTCTTCGGTTTTGTGACCAATTTCTTTGAGATGGCAACGGGTGGTAGTTACGAAAGTAACTTCATTCCGCATCTCTTCCTTCATACCTGGAGTTTGGCTCTAGAAGTGCATTACTATGTGCTCTGGGCACTTTTGGCATGGTTCTTGGCTAAGCGGGCTAAGACAGTTGGAAAGTACCGAGGTATGCTCTTCCTGGCATCCAGCGGGCTCTTTCTCTTCACCTTCTTGTCCATGTTCATCCGCGCCTTTCTGACAGCTAATTTCTCTACTATCTATTTTTCTAGCTTCACTCACATCTTCCCCTTCTTTGCGGGATCATGCCTAGCAACGGTGACAGGGATTGCCAATGTCAGCCCGAACTTTACAAAGCTGGTGCAGTCTTGGAGTATGAAAAAGACCTTGTCAGTCTTGGGTGGAAGCTTTGCCTTCTTGTTTGTGCTCAGTCTTTTCTTACCATTTGATAGCTTGTGGACCTATCTGTTTGGCTTTTTAGCAGCGACAATCGCAGCTTGTGCCATGATTCTGTCGGCCCGCATTCTCCATGAGAAGACGCCAGATAAAAAAGAACCAGCCATCCTCAATTTCTTGGCAGATACTAGTTACGGTGTCTATCTTTTCCACTGGCCTTTCTTTATCATCTTCTCTCAACATTTGGGAAATATGATGGCAGCCCTTGTGACGACGATCGTTTCCTTGATTCTAACGGCTCTGTCCTTCTATATTTTGGAGCCAACCATTGCAGGCAAGGAGCCTCGTGTCTTTGGTATGAAGATGGATCTTAGCTTTTTGACCAAGCCGATCTTTTACCTCATGATTCCATTAGCTCTCTTGATGATCGGGATCTCTGCCTTTGCACCAACAGTCGGAGCTTTTGATGAGAGTTTGGTAGTGAGTGGTCTCAATCAAGCAGACAGCAAAATGCAGGTCACACGGACGCAGGTGGACAATGCGACGGCAACAGACTATAACGTCTCAAATGGTGTGACCATGATCGGTGATTCGGTTAACTTGAGAGCACAAGACTACCTAACCAAAGCGATCCCTGGCATCCAGATCGATGCAGTGGTAAGCCGTCAGTTGGAAAATGGAATGAAGGTCTTTGAGACTGATATTTCTAATAAGGTCTTATTGAAAAATGTCGTCATTGCCCTAGGAACTAATACTGTTAGCAATTACAAAGAGTTGCTGGATCAGTATGTTGAAAAACTTCCAAAAGGTCGTCGCTTGATTCTTGTGACACCATATGATGGTCGTTATGCCAACGACGAGTCTAGCGAATCGGTCCAAACTCGTCTCTATGAGTTGGAATTAGCCAAGAAGTATGATTTTATTACCATTGCAGACTGGTATCAAGTAGCCGTGGAAAATCCAAATATTTGGGTGGGAACAGACTCTGTTCACTTCAATATGGAAACCAATGGTGGAGAACTCTATGCTCAAACAGTCAAAGAAGCCCTTGATAAGGCCGAAAAGGGTCCGGTCAAGAAGTAAAAATGCTTCTCTGAAACTGAAACAAAACAAATCCTAACAAAATAAAACAAAAAGCAACTTTTTACTTGTAAAAAGCTGCTTTTTTTAGTAAGATTAAGAAAACGCTTACATAAATCGATTGAAAACATCTCTTTGTGAAGAAAAAATTTTTTTAATTATTTTTTCACAATTTTGCTAAATAATTGCTTTCGCAGCAATAGGATTGATAAATGTTTCACAAACTTCAAAAAATTCTTTGTGAAAGTTGCTTGGAAGTGTTTACAAAAATCTCAAAATAGAGTACAATTATATTGTGAAATAATTAACAAATCGAAATTTCTTACACTATTCTTGAAAATTTCCGAAAACATGAAAAAGTTCTAGAAAAGGATAAGGGTTTCAAACATTGGAGGAAAGCATCAAATGGCTGATAAAAAAACTCTCTCACCTGAAGAAAAGAAACTCGTTGCTGAAAAACACGTAGACGAGTTGGTGCAAAAAGCGCTGGTGGCGCTTGAAGAAATGCGCAAATTGAACCAGGAGCAAGTGGACTACATTGTAGCGAAAGCATCTGTAGCTGCTCTTGACGCACACGGTGAGCTTGCTCTTCATGCTTATGAAGAAACTGGTCGTGGGGTCTTTGAAGACAAGGCAACAAAAAACTTATTCGCTTGTGAACACGTTGTGAACAACATGCGTCACACCAAGACAGTTGGTGTCATTTCAGAAGATGACGTCACTGGTTTAACGCTGATTGCAGAGCCAGTCGGAGTTGTCTGCGGGATCACTCCTACAACCAACCCTACTTCAACAGCAATCTTTAAAGCATTGATTTCCTTGAAGACACGGAACCCTATTGTCTTTGCCTTCCACCCATCTGCTCAAGAATCATCAGCTCATGCGGCACAAATCGTACGCGATGCGGCAATTGCAGCTGGAGCACCTGAGAACTGTGTGCAATGGATTACCCAACCTTCTATGGAAGCAACCAGTGCCCTTATGAACCATGAAGGAGTTGCTACGATCCTTGCGACCGGTGGTAACGCCATGGTGAAAGCGGCTTATTCTTGTGGCAAACCAGCTCTTGGGGTAGGTGCCGGAAACGTACCTGCTTATGTTGAAAAATCAGCTAATATCCGCCAAGCAGCACACGATATCGTCATGTCTAAATCATTTGACAACGGAATGGTTTGTGCGTCTGAACAAGCAGTCATCATCGATAAAGAAATCTACGATGAGTTTGTTGAAGAATTCAAATCTTACCACACTTACTTTGTCAACAAAAAAGAAAAAGCCCTTCTTGAAGAGTTCTGCTTCGGCGTAAAAGCGAACAGTAAGAACTGTGCGGGTGCGAAATTGAATGCGGACATCGTTGGGAAACCAGCAGCATGGATCGCTGAACAAGCTGGCTTCTCAGTCCCAGAAGGAACCAATATCCTTGCGGCAGAATGTAAAGAAGTTGGTGAAAAAGAACCGTTGACTCGTGAAAAATTGTCACCAGTCATCGCTGTCTTGAAATCTGAAAGCCGTGAAGATGGAATTAACAAAGCTCGCCAAATGGTTGAATTCAACGGTCTTGGTCACTCAGCAGCCATCCATACTGCTGATGAAGAATTGACCAAAGAATTTGGTAAAGCAGTCAAAGCTATTCGTGTTATCTGCAACTCTCCTTCGACTTTCGGTGGTATCGGGGATGTTTACAATGCCTTCTTGCCATCATTGACACTTGGATGTGGTTCTTACGGACGCAACTCTGTTGGGGACAACGTTAGTGCCATCAACCTCTTGAATATCAAAAAAGTCGGACGCCGGAGAAATAACATGCAATGGATGAAACTTCCTTCAAAAACATACTTTGAACGTGATTCAATTGAATACCTACAAAAATGTCGTGACGTTGAACGTGTCATGATCGTTACAGACCACGCTATGGTAGAGCTTGGTTTCCTTGATCGTATCATCGAACAGCTTGATCTTCGTCGTAACAAGGTGGTTTACCAAATCTTTGCAGACGTAGAACCAGATCCAGATATCACAACTGTTGAACGTGGTACAGAGATCATGCGTGCCTTCAAACCAGATACGATCATTGCTCTTGGTGGTGGATCACCAATGGATGCGGCCAAAGTTATGTGGCTCTTCTACGAACAACCAGAAGTGGACTTCCGTGACTTGGTTCAAAAATTCATGGATATCCGTAAACGTGCCTTTAAGTTCCCATTGCTTGGTAAGAAGACTAAATTTATTGCGATCCCAACAACATCTGGTACAGGATCTGAAGTAACGCCATTTGCCGTTATCTCTGATAAAGCAAACAACCGTAAATACCCAATCGCAGACTACTCATTGACGCCAACAGTTGCCATCGTAGACCCTGCCTTGGTATTGACAGTTCCTGGATCTGTTGCAGCAGACACTGGTATGGACGTCTTGACGCACGCGACAGAAGCTTACGTATCACAAATGGCTAGCGACTTCACAGATGGTCTTGCTCTTCAAGCTATTAAACTTGTCTTTGAAAACTTGGAAAGCTCAGTGAAGAATGCGGACTTCCATTCACGCGAAAAGATGCACAATGCGTCAACGATCGCAGGTATGGCCTTCGCCAATGCCTTCCTCGGTATTTCTCACTCAATGGCCCACAAGATCGGTGCGCAATTCCACACCATCCACGGACGGACCAATGCGATCTTGCTTCCATACGTTATCCGCTACAACGGTACACGCCCAGCCAAGACAGCTACATGGCCTAAGTACAACTACTACCGTGCAGATGAAAAATACCAAGATATCGCTCGTATGCTAGGACTTCCATGCTCTACTCCAGAAGAAGCTGTTGAAGCTTACGCAAAAGCTGTATACGAACTCGGTGAACGCTGTGGTATCGAAATGAACTTCAAAGCACAAGGCATTGATGAAAAAGAATGGAAGAAACATTCTCGTGAATTGGCCTTCCTTGCTTACGAAGATCAATGTTCACCAGCTAACCCACGTCTTCCAATGGTAGACCATATGCAAGAAATCATCGAAGATGCATACTATGGTTACAAGGAACGTCCAGGACGTCGTAAATAAGACGCCAACGAACAACTGATGTTTATCAGCTATCCCTCGCTCGAAAGAGTGGGGGATTTTTGATAGGATTTTCAAATTTTATGCTGACTATGGAAATTGTAAAATCGACTTTATCTTGGCAATTTAGGGTTGGAATTCTCTTTCTTTCATAGAAAATTAGACTTTTTTCAAAAATCTGTGCTATTTTTATAGCATTGCGAGCTAATTTATGTTACCCTATAATGTGTGAATCTGCTTGTAGTTGAAGGGTTATGATAGCTTTTCAGTTATAGGAAACAGATAATAAGGAACCAAGAAAGGAGGCCATCTCATATGGAGTTAGAAGGTGAAGTGCAAGGAAGACAAGATCAGGCACAGAAAATTATTGACATGCCCCAACGAGATCAGGGAACTTCCACTTCAGAAAATCAGCCATCATCTGCTTCGGTGGTCTCCATGTATGGGCAGGAAAGGCCTGGTCAAGGTAGTGGGCATTCGTCCAGCATTTCTAGCCTCCATCAGCAACTGGCAGGAGCATCTGGAACCCAGACTATTCAATTGCGGGAGGAATTGGTGCTGGCAGTAGCACAGAATGCTTCAGCGCAGGCCACTGCCTTTGAGGCAGAGGTCAAGGATAAACTGGAAGAGGCCAAGGAGATGGTTTCCCATAAAGTCGCTGAGGTGTCTCAAATGGCCCACAGCATGGCCCAATTTTTAACAGACGCAGAAGTGGAGCAACTATTAGGAGAGTTCTCCATGGATACTTGTTGGGACCAAGCGGTAGAGGCGGAGAACCTCGCCCAAGCAAAGGCCTATTCCACTCGCTTATCAGACTTGGCAGGTCAGCTGGAGGCTGCATCAGCTCAATTGGTGGACTTGGACAAGGGACAAGCAACGGCCTTTGATTTTTCATAAGTAGGAGAAAAAGATGTTAGAGATCCTGGGAGAGGACAGAGAACGAATTGAGGAGCTCCATCGAGAGATTAAAAAGGAGCAAGAGCGGATTGCGATCAGAAGTTTGATTGCAACGCAAAAAGCCTTGATGATGTTGGAAGGGATGAGTTTGCAGGTAACCTTGGGCGGTCAATCCGAAAAGATGCGCTCTTTTGCTACAACGACCCTAGTTAGTGATTTGAAAGATGGATTTACAGGAGGAGCAGCGGACGCGGTAGAAACAGCACTGAAATCAGTGAAGAAGCCGATTTTATTGAGTCCGATTAAAGGAGGTATGTGATGTACCATTCAGGAAATAGTGAATTAGAACAACTAGAAGATCGACATTACCGCTTCAACCAGAAACTGAGCGAGTTGGAGTGGGATTATGCTGATATGCGTATGGATGTCCGCCAACATACAGAAAATTTAGTGGACTGGCTAAGTGCTCTGCATTTTCAAGCGCCAAGTGCGGAGGCCCAAAGTGGCTTGGAGCGTTTATTTGCCTTGCAAGAAGAGTTTGAGGCAGAACTCAAGCGCTATGAAGAGCGTTTAGAAGAAGAGCGTGAGCGCGAACAGCAAGAGTACTATAAGCAGCGTCAACAATTAGAACAAGGTGATTGAAACATTCCTCTGGTAGAGATAAGAGGAATGTTTTTGTTTACTCAAAAAACTTTTTAAAATATGCTCATAAATTCTTGCAAGCGCTTACTTAGTATGTTATAATATTCACAAAGAAACGAAAATAAAATGGTTTTATCAAACCAACAAAAAAGGAGTCGCTTATGAAAGCTGCAACTTATGTATCTGCAGGCAATCTGCAACTGCTGGATCAACCAAAACCAGTGATCAAAAATCCAACGGATGCCATTGTGCGTGTCTTGAAGACAACCATCTGTGGGACAGACCTTCACATCCTAGGAGGAGATGTTCCGGCTTGTAAGGAAGGCACAATTTTAGGCCACGAAGGAATCGGGATCGTCGAAGAAGTCGGCGATGCAGTGAATAACTTCAAGGTGGGCGACAAGGTTATCATCTCTTGTGTCACAGCTTGTAATACTTGCTACTACTGTAAACGTAGTCTGCCTTCTCACTGTGAAGATGGTGGTTGGATTTTGGGTCACTTGATCAACGGAACTCAAGCAGAGTATGTCCACATTCCACATGCGGATGGTAGTCTTTATCATGCGCCTGAAACTGTGGATGACGAAGCCTTGGTCATGCTCTCAGATATTCTCCCAACCTCTTATGAAATTGGGGTGCTTCCATCTCATGTAAAACCAGGCGATAATGTCTGTATCGTTGGAGCTGGTCCAATCGGCCTTGCGGCTCTCTTGACCGTTCAGTTCTTCTCACCTGCTACGATTATCATGGTGGACTTGTCTGAATCTCGTCTTGAAGCAGCCAAGAAATTTGGGGCAACTCACACCATCTGCTCAAGTGATATCGCTGAAATCAAGGCCTTTATCAATGAAGTGACTGAAGGTCGTGGTGTCGATATCTCCATGGAATGTGTGGGCTATCCTGCTACTTTTGATGTCTGCCAAAACGTTATCTCTGTCGGTGGTCACATCGCCAATGTCGGTGTCCACGGAAAACCAGTTAGCTTCAATTTGGACGAATTGTGGATCAAGAACATTACCCTCAACACTGGTCTTGTCAATGCCAATACCACTGAAATGTTGCTCAATGTCTTGAAATCAGGCAAGATCGATGCGACCAAGCTTATCACCCATCACTTCAAACTCTCAGAAGTTGAAAAAGCCTATGATGTCTTTAAACATGCGGGTGAAAACCATGCACTCAAGGTGATTATCGAAAACGATATCAGTGAATGAAGTGGCAACTAATATTTGTTCATAGTTTTTTTAGACGGACCAGAGATATTCTGGTCCTATTTTCAATCCAAAATAGCAGATGATTCCTTGCAAAATAAATTCATTATCTTATAATAGAAGTGCAGAAAACGATTACATAAAGAGAAAGGTGTGATCTTATGAAACGGTTTTGTTATCATCGTGAATTCTGGATGGACTTCCATTTCTGGATCTTGGTCTTGCTTTTAGCGGCTGTAGCTTTGACGATGCGGGCTCCGCTTTCGGTAGTTAGCCTAGCTTATCTTGCTTTTGTTGGGATTTTGATCCTTCTTCAGGTCTTTCAACCACCTGTATCGCCACGTCAGTATCCAGAAGGTAGCTACCATTTCAATTGGACCTTCTATCGCGATACCCGACTGTATATCGATCTCTTTTTACTAGCAGGTCTCTTGGCAGGACCAATTGCTTCATCGGATATGGTCTATTGGATCTTGCTTGGAGCCGTCGTCGGCTCTATCGGCTTTGTATTTGTCGTAAAGGAAAAAGCAACTCAAAAGATGGCCTAGGTAGATGATATGGTTTCAGTATTATAGAGTAAAAATACTTCTTTAGAATAATCAAAAAACCAAGAAGGATGAGATAAAACTCATCCTTCTTGGTTTTTTAAATAGGGAGACCATATTAAGATTTTCGAGAACGTTGACTAGAAAGCTTTTTGTTTTCCCAGTAGCTATTAAAGACAATTTCCTTTTGTTCTCGGCTTTTATTAAGGAAATGAGCATAGATCAAATCGACCACAATGAGGAGTGGTAAAATCGCAGAGATTCGATCGATATAGGTACTACTAGGAAGGGGTGCGGCCGGTAACACTTCTGTGAATCCTTGGTGGATAGCAGCAGGATTAGCGGTCACAAGAACCGTCTTAGCCCCTTTTTCTTTGGCATCCAAAAGACTGTCTGTAATGGAATTTGTGCTTCCTGATAATGAGAAACCGATGACTAAACAAGAGGAATCGAGAATACTGGTCGTCCATGTAAACCCATCTTGATCGGTTAGGGCTTCACAAACGACCCCCAGGCGCATAAAGCGCAATTTCATTTCTCGAGCGACTAAACCGGAACTACCAATCCCGAAGAAATAGACTCGGTCCGCTTGATCAATTAGTTCAGCTACCTGATCTAATTGGGAATCTTTTACCAGACTTTCAGTGACGTTACTGATATGGTGGTAGCGTTGCAAGACACTGAGAGTGAGTTCGTCATGCTCTTGCACCTGTTTTTGATTCTTTGTTTCCTCATTAAAATGATAGACAAACTCCCGATAGCCGGAAAAACCACATTTTTGAGAGAAACGCGTTAAAGCTGCCTTTGAAACATGGAGTAACTCCGTTACACGAGAAGAGGACAGGGAGTGCTGTCGTGCTTCGGATGATAAAAAATATTGGGCAATGTCGCGTTCCATATCTGTTAACTCAGCTTCATGGCTGGCGATAATGGCGCGTAAATCTTGATCTTGTTTCACAGCAATCCTCCTTTCTCACGAGATGAAATAACAGGATGCTCCTATAATATATTACACATTATAACATGGGTAACCGCTTTATTCAAGTAAAAGAAATCAAGAAATACTGAAACTAGGAACAGGATATGCGAAAAGAAGAGAACGCTACCAATCCTGGCAGTAGTGGCTTGTTGGTTATCCACAATTTTCTGAAAATTTCCGGTTGGGCCTGAACAAACGATATGAATTGTGGTATAATTTAAGATAATTGTACTGTTGTTGGAAGAACAATGGTTGAATAAGGAGGTGTGACGATGTCGAATGCAACACTCGAGATGATGCAAGAGATCGAGCAAGCTGCTCAGGGCGTGATCGTAGGCTATGAAGCTCAAGTTGAACAAATCCGAACGGATTCGCGCGATCGCCTTGCAACAGTGGCACAGCATTACGATGAGGAAACCAAGCAATTGGTCACAGAGGCAGAAAAAAACGCCCAGGAAAGACTCGTCCGTTTAACGAAAGATCTGGAAGAAACGGTTGCGCGCAATGATGCCAAGGTACAAGAGGCGATGACCGATAAGCGAGCTGGGTTAGTTGAAGCCATTGTAGAAAAGGTGGTAGCAAGCTATGGCCGTTAGTCAGATGCAAAAACTGTCCCTCATCTTGCCCAAAGATGACTTGGACAGTCTCCTACTAGCGCTACAGTCTGAGGCGAAAATCCAGATTTATGACCTAAGTGAACAGGAAGAATGGCAGGCTGCCTTTGAGGCAAATACCTTGTTTCAACCCTTGACAGAGGACAATCGTCAAGCCTTGGTAGAGCTGCAAAAACGTCAAGAACAAGTTGAAAAAATGATTCAGACTCTGGAGCCCTACATGCCTGAGAAAAAGGCCCTGCAAGCTCTAAAGGAAGAACCCTTAAGTTTGTCTTTTGATGACTTGCAGGCCCACGGGATGATTCGAGATGAGGCTCTTCTATTGACCAAGTTGAAACGCCAATTGCGCGTGTTAGACAAGGCTCGTCAGAAGATTGCGGATGCAAAGGGAGAGATAGAGCGCTTAGAAAAATGGCGACCGTTAGAAGTGACGCCAGCTGCTCTCGCTACTTTTCACTATGTGCATGGCTTGATCGGGACGATCCCAAATAGCGATACAGACGCTGTTCGCTCTTCCTTAAAAGCTCATCCTGAGCTGGAGTTAGAAGAAGTCTTTACGTCTGAAACCGAACACGGCTATGTCATCTTGTATCGTTCGGGAGATCGTGTAGCTGTTCAGGAGCTTTTAGAAGACCATGGGTTCAAAGAATTGGACTATGAAGAAGAGCAGGTCCCGGCCGCCTACTTGGATCGCCTAGAAGGGGAAATCAAAGAGCAAGAAGCTGTAGTTGCAGCAACCCTAGCCGAGTTACAAAACTCCCAGAAGGAACTGGACCAGCTCAAGTACCAGATGGATTACTTGCTGAGTTTGGGAGCTCGTGAGGAAGCTAAGTCGCTTCTTGCTAGTACGCAAAGCTTGGTAGCCCTAGAGGGTTGGATTGAAACCTCCCAAGTGGCCTCATTGCGAGACTTCTTGCAAGAAGGTTTTGGTTCTCGAGTCTTACTAGAGACACGCGATGTGACGGAAAAAGATTGGGATGACGTTCCGATCCAGTTGCGAAATAATGCCTTGGTAGAACCTTTTGAATTAGTCACAGAGATGTACGCTCTGCCTAAGTATTACGAGAAAGATCCGACTCCGATCGTTTCGCTCTTCTACTTTGTTTTCTTTGGCATGATGGTCGCAGATATCGGTTATGGACTCTTGCTAACGGTAGCGACAGGGTTTGCCCTTAAAGCCTTTAAGCTCAAGCCTGGGACAGCGAAGAATCTTCGGTTCTTCAGTCTTCTTGGAATTTCCGTTGCCCTTTGGGGTGTGGTCTATGGCTCTTTCTTTGGATTTGAGATGCCTTTTGCCCTGATCAGTACGACCAGCAACGCTATGACCATCCTGATCCTCTCAGTGGTCTTTGGTTTTGTCACTGTCTTAGTGGGACTGTTCCTAGGGGGGATGAAAAATGTCCGCCTCAAAGACTACACGGAAGCCTATAATGCGGGCTTTGCTTGGGTCTTGATCCTACTTGGTTTAATGCTTCTAGCAGTAGGCAATATCTTGCCAGGGATGAGCCTGCTAGTTCCGATCGGCAAGTGGCTGGCTATTTTGAATGCCATTGGGATCTTGATTGTTTCCATTGTCAGTGCCAAGAAGCTATCCGGTTTAGCGTCTGGTCTCTTTAACCTCTACAATGTTAGTGGCTATGTCGGAGACTTGGTCAGCTTCACCCGTTTGATGGCCTTGGGCTTGTCTGGAGCTAGTATCGGTTCGGCCTTCAACCTCATTGTCAATCTCTTCCCACCGCTTGGACGGTTTACGGTAGGGCTTGTGCTCTTTATCGTCCTACATGCCATTAATATGTTCCTGTCCTTCTTGTCAGGATATGTGCATGGAGCCCGTTTGATCTTTGTGGAGTTCTTCGGTAAGTTCTACGAAGGAGGAGGCAAGCCATTTCGTCCTCTCAAACCTTCTGAACGCTATATTAAAACAAAAAAATAAGTATTATCTTAAAAAAATAGGAGTATATTCATGGAATCTTTAGCATCATATTTTTCAGCCCATGGGGGCGCCTTCTTTGCAGCATTTGGTGTCGCGATCGCAGTCGCACTTAGTGGGATGGGATCTGCTCTTGGTGTTGGTAAGACCGGTCAAGCAGCAGCAGCCCTCTTGAAAGAACAACCAGAAAAATTTGCCCAAGCCTTGATTTTGCAATTGTTGCCAGGTACACAAGGTTTGTACGGTTTCGTTATCGGGATCTTGATCTGGTTGCAAATTAAGCCAGATATGCCACTGGAAACAGGGGTTGCTTACTTCTTTACAGCTCTTCCAGTTGCGATCGTTGGTTATTTCTCAGCCAAACACCAAGGAAATGTTGCGACAGCAGGGATGCAAATCTTGGCAAAACGTCCTGAAGACATGATGAAAGGGGTTATCCTTGCGGCCATGGTTGAAACCTATGCCATCTTGGCCTTCGTTGTGTCCTTCCTATTGACCCTACGCGTCGGCTAAGAGCTAGCTTTGATGAATTCGCCTCGCGAGGTGAAAAACACAAGACGCATGCAATAGGAGAAAAACGATATGGATGAACAAACCCAATTAAAGGATTCGATCTTGGCCCAAGCCCACGAAAAAGGGCGTAAACTCTTAGAAGAGACCAAGGAAACCATCCTAAAAGAAGAGACTGCGCAAGAAGAGCGGTTGATCCAAGAGAAACTCAATCAACGCTCCGAGCAGCTCAAGCGGATTCAACGTCAATTGCAACGTGAAACCCAACAAATCGAAAATAAAAAACGCCAATCAACCCTTGTCACCAAACAACGAGTCTTAAAGGATCTCTTTGCAGATGCTTACGAAGCGATGGTGGCTTGGCCCCTTGACAAGGAAATGCAGTTTGTAGATGCAGTCTTAGATCGCTATCAGGGACAAGTTGTGACCCTGACCTTTGGGGCGGTGAGCGCTAGCAAATTTGATCCAGCAGCTCTCGATAGATGGAAGCAGACTCATCAGAATGTGACAGTTGCGGATGCGACGATCCCAGCTCAGGCAGGCTTTGTCTTGTCGGTTGGGAAGATTGATGACAACTATCTCTACCGTGATTTGGTGGATTCCATTTGGGAGCAAGAAAGCTACCAGATGGCAGCCAGCATTTTCACCGACGAAGAGAACTAGGAGGTTGCAATGAGCGAACGGACCTATTCTCAAGTTAATACAGGAATCAGCGTACGTGAGGCTAGTTTTCTCAGTCCCAATCAGTTCGAGCAGTTGCTTGCAAGTCCCTCCAGTGAGAGCCGAGAAGGCTTGTTGCAGGGGACGCCTTATGCTTTAGACAGCCACGAGATCAAGGATTTATCAGCCCTTGAAGCCCGCCTGATGACAGCCTTGTTGGCAGAATACCAATGGGCTTTTGAGGTAAGCCCTCAGTCAGATCTGGTTAGCCTGTTTACCTTGAAATACACCTATCATAATCTCAAGGTTTATCTAAAACACAAGGCGACAGAGCGCAAGTTAGGGCACTTATTGATCCCTATCGGTCCTTATTCTCTCGATGTGCTCGAGCATTTGGTGGCGACCTTTTCTGCGGAGCATTGTCCGGCTTTTATGGCGGAAGAAGTAGCTGCAACCTGGCAAGAATTCCAAGACTATCAGGACTTGCGGGTCATCGAAATCGGGATGGACTTAGCTTATTTTAAACACCTGAGATACTTAGGGGACAGCCTAGATCATCCGATTCTGAAGCAGTTGGTGGACGTGACCATTGACTTTTACAATGCGATTACAGTTAAGCGGGCCTTGGATCAGCAAAAACCGCATAGCTTTATGCACCAATTACTTTCAGATGAAGGGAGCCTCAGTGCCCATCAGGTGATCGGCCTGCTAGAATCGGGTCAGTGGTTGACCTGGTTTTATCAAGTCAATCCGCTGGACTACGATCTCGCCTTAGAGACTTATGAAGAAAAGATGCGCACCGGTCAACTAAAGACCGTAGAGTTGGAGTATTTAGAAAGCTTGGTGAAATTCAGTCTTCTAGACGCTGGCCGTTTTGAAGTCGATGGACCACTCCCTCTTGTTCGTTATCTTTACGGGAAAGAGTTAGAGGTGACCAACCTTCGTTTGGTCCTCTCTGGTTTGGACAATGGTTTTCCGCTAGCAGACATCAAAGAAAGGATGAGACCGATTTATGGACAAACAGACCTATAAGATCGCAGTTGTGGGCAATCGGGACGCCATCCTTCCTTTTCGCCTGATTGGCTTTCAAACCTATCCGGTCACAGAGCCACAAGAAGCGATCAATACCCTGCGAAAACTCAGTCGGGAAAACTTCGGGATTATCTACCTGACAGAGGATATTGCTCAGGCTATTCCAGATACAGTGGCTTTTTACGACCAGCAGCTGACTCCGGCTCTGATCCTTATCCCGACCCATAGAGGAACTACGGGACTGGGCCAACAGCGGATTCGTGATAATGTCGAAAAAGCAGTAGGACAGGATATTTTATGAGAACAAATGAATTTGGCCAAGCGATTGGCGATGCACTGCCGGATTTTACACCGGGGCGTCTGCCAGCTATTGAGCGGATCGAAGGTCGCTATACCGTGATCGAGCGCCTCTCAAAAGAAAAACATGGAGCAGATCTTTATCAGGTCTACGGGCCGGACTCTCCAGCAGCTATGTGGACCTTTCTGTTCAAAGGCCCTGCCCGTAATGAAGAGGAGTGGGACCACTTATTAGATGATCTCATGACAGCCCAAGGTCGCTTTTACTATGCGATTGTAGACAAAGATTCAGGCAAGGCTTTGGGGACTTTCTCTCTCATGCGGATCGATCAAGCCAACCGGGTGATCGAAGTCGGAGCAGTGACCTACTCACCAGCGCTCCAACAGACTCGCATGGCTACAGAAGCCCAGTATCTCTTAGCACGCTATGTGTTTGAGGAGTTAGGCTACCGCCGCTATGAGTGGAAATGCGATGCCTTAAACCAAGCATCTCGCAAAGCAGCTGAGCGCTTAGGGTTCACCTATGAAGGCTGTTTCCGTCAGGCTGTTGTTTATAAAGGTCGTACCCGTGATACAGACTGGTTGTCTATCATTGACCAAGAATGGCCAGCAATCAAAGAGCGTTTTGAAGCTTGGTTGGATCCAAGCAATTTCGATGCCAATGGCCAACAAAAGCAATCTCTAAGAGAGATAGCACAAAAGTAAAACAAAGAAACAAAGGATTCCCAGGAGGAATACATGACTCAAGGAAAAATTATCAAAGTTTCCGGTCCCTTGGTGGTTGCATCAGGGATGCAGGAGGCCAATATCCAAGACATTTGCCGGGTCGGCGATCTTGGTTTGATTGGCGAAATTATTGAGATGCGGCGTGACGAAGCCTCTATCCAAGTATATGAAGAAACGTCTGGAGTCGGTCCAGGAGAACCAGTGGTCACAACCGGAGCTCCCCTTTCTGTTGAATTGGGACCAGGTTTGATCTCTCAGATGTTTGACGGGATCCAACGCCCCTTGGAACGCTTCCAAGAAGTGACTGCCAGTGACTTTTTGGTTCGTGGGGTGCAAGTTCCAAATCTAGATCGGGACACCAAATGGGCCTTCGAACCAAGTGTGACTGAAGGGACAGAAGTGGTCGCTGGAGACATCGTCGGTACCGTTCAAGAGACCAATATGGTGGAACACCGCATCATGGTACCCTTTGGTGTCAGTGGACGTGTGACCAAGATCGCAGCAGGTTCTTACACAGTAGAAGAGCCGGTTTATGAGATCGAGCAGGCAGATGGCAGTTTCTTTACTGGTACTTTGATGCAAAAATGGCCGGTTCGTCGAGGCCGTCCCTTTGCACAAAAACTGATTCCAGTAGAGCCTTTGGTTACCGGTCAACGGGTCATCGATACTTTCTTCCCTGTGACTAAAGGTGGAGCTGCAGCTGTTCCGGGTCCTTTCGGAGCTGGGAAAACAGTCGTGCAACACCAGGTGGCCAAGTTTGCCAATGTAGACATCGTAATTTACGTTGGTTGTGGGGAACGTGGAAATGAAATGACGGACGTTCTGAATGAATTTCCAGAATTGATCGATCCAACGACTGGTCAATCCATCATGCAACGGACTGTTCTGATCGCCAACACTTCGAACATGCCAGTAGCGGCGCGGGAAGCTTCCATCTACACAGGGATTACCATTGCCGAATACTTCCGCGATATGGGCTACTCCGTTGCCATCATGGCGGACTCTACTTCTCGTTGGGCAGAAGCTCTCCGTGAAATGTCTGGTCGTCTAGAAGAAATGCCAGGGGATGAAGGCTACCCAGCCTACCTTGGTAGCCGGATCGCCGAATACTACGAGCGTGCAGGTCGGGTTAAGACGCTTGGAACTACTGCGCGCGAAGGCTCGATTACGGCGATCGGTGCCGTTTCCCCTCCAGGTGGAGATATCTCAGAGCCGGTGACCCAAAACACCCTGCGGATCGTTAAGGTTTTCTGGGGACTGGATGCTCAATTGGCGCAACGACGACACTTCCCAGCCATCAACTGGTTGAGTTCTTATTCCCTTTACCAGGATGAAGTCGGTCGCTATATCGATTTACATGAACAAATCAGCTGGTCTGAAAAAGTGACCCGTGCTATGAACCTGTTGCAAAAAGAAAGTGAATTGCAAGAAATCGTTCGCTTGGTTGGTTTAGATTCCTTGTCTGAAAAAGACCGCTTGACCATGAATGCGGCCAAGATGATCCGCGAAGACTACCTGCAACAAAATGCCTTTGATGATGTCGATACCTATACCTCTTTCAGCAAGCAGGTGGCCTTGTTGACCAACATTTTGACCTTTGACCAAGAAAGTCAAAAAGCACTAGAATTAGGAGCTTACTTCACAGAAATCATGGAAGGAACCGTAACTCTTCGAGACCGCATTGCCCGGAGCAAGTTCATCCATGAGGATCAGTTGGCAACTATTCAAGCCTTGAAAGAAGAAATCGTAGAAACCCTACACCAAATCGTCGCAAAAGGAGGAGTAGACAATGAGCGTGATTAAAGAATACCGTACTGTCAGTGAAGTTGTTGGCCCCTTGATGATTGTCGATCAGGTCGAGGGGGTTCACTACAATGAACTCGTAGAAATCAAGCTCCATGACGGAACGACCCGCCAGGGACAAGTCCTCGAAGTCCAAGAAGACAAGGCCATGGTCCAGCTCTTTGAAGGATCTAGCGGGATCAATTTGGAAAAAGCCAAAGTCCGCTTTACCGGACGTCCCCTAGAACTTCCTGTGTCTGAAGACATGGTCGGACGCATCTTTAACGGGATGGGCAAACCCATCGATGGTGGTCCGGAGATTATCCCAGAGAAGTACTTGGACATTGATGGACAAGCCATCAACCCTGTTTCGCGGGACTATCCGGATGAATTTATCCAGACAGGGATCTCAGCCATTGACCATTTGAATACCTTGGTTCGGGGCCAAAAACTCCCAGTATTCTCAGGTTCTGGTCTTCCTCACAAGGAGTTGGCGGCTCAGATTGCTCGTCAAGCGACGGTTCTTAATTCTGAAGAAAACTTCGCCGTGGTCTTTGCGGCTATGGGAATCACCTTTGAAGAAGCCGAGTTCTTTATGAACGACCTTCGGGAGACAGGTGCGATTGACCGCTCGGTCCTCTTTATCAACTTAGCTAATGACCCCGCTATCGAGCGGATTGCCACTCCTCGGATCGCCTTGACAGCTGCCGAATATTTGGCCTATGAAAAAGACATGCACGTCTTGGTTATTATGACCGATATGACCAACTACTGTGAAGCCCTTCGGGAAGTATCCGCTGCCCGCCGGGAAGTTCCAGGTCGTCGGGGTTATCCAGGTTATCTCTATACCAACCTCTCAACCCTCTACGAACGTGCAGGACGCTTGGTTGGAAAGAAAGGATCTGTGACCCAAATTCCGATCCTCTCTATGCCAGAAGATGACATCACCCACCCCATCCCTGACTTGACAGGCTACATCACCGAAGGTCAGATTATTCTGTCCCGCGATCTCTACAATAGTGGTTACCGCCCACCGATCAATGTTCTTCCATCCCTTTCTCGTTTGAAGGACAAGGGTTCTGGTGAAGGCAAGACTCGGGAAGACCATGCGGCGACCATGAACCAGCTCTTTGCGGCCTACGCCCAAGGAAAACAAGCCAAAGAACTGGCTGTAGTGCTTGGGGAATCTGCCTTGTCAGATACCGACAAGCTCTATGTTAAATTTACAGACCGCTTTGAGCAAGAATACATCAACCAAGGTTTCACTACCAATCGGACGATTGAGGAAAGTTTGGATCTCGGTTGGGAACTCTTATCCATCCTTCCACGAACAGAGCTTAAACGGATCAAGGATGAGATGATTGACAAGTATCTGCCAAACAAAGAGGATTAGCCTATGGCACGATTAAATGTAAAACCAACTCGGATGGAGCTCAATATTCTCAAAGAGCGCCTCAAGACAGCAACCCGGGGGCACAAGTTGCTCAAGGATAAGCGGGATGAACTCATGCGTCGCTTTATTGAAGCTGTGCGAGAGAATAATCGTCTGCGCCAAAAGGTGGAGGCAGCGCTGGTGGGCAATATGCAAGATTTCGTGATGGCCAAGTCCTTGGAGAGTGACCTCATGGTAGAAGAAATCTTTGCCGTTCCCACTCGAGAAGTGATGCTACACATCGAGGAAGAAAATGTCATGAGTGTGCGCGTGCCCAAGCTCCATGCCCGTATCGATAATCCATACGGAGATGATGAAGGGGACGTGGTTTATAGCTACCTCGCCTCCAACAGTCAAATGGATAGCACGATCCAAGAAATGGGGGATCTACTCCCTGATTTGCTCAAGTTAGCGGAAATCGAAAAAAGCTGCCAACTCATGGCAGATGAAATCGAGAAAACCCGCCGTCGAGTGAACGGACTCGAGTATGCGACCATCCCAGACCTCAAAGAGACTATCTATTATATCGAAATGAAACTCGAAGAAGCCGAACGCGCCAACCTCGTCAGAATCATGAAGGTAAAATAAGATACAAAGAGTTGTAGGCGTGTTCAATTACTTAAAAAAGACAAGAACCTCATCGAGGAACCGCTCCTTGATGAGGCTTTTTTTGCGCCCTCGAACTCTTCTTCCAGGACCCTAATTTTATGTTACTAGTTTGTAACAATGTGACAAGAAAGACGAAATGTTACAAGAAAAATACAGTTTTGTTAAATAGCCAAAAAGGCCTTTTATTATTTTTAAATTGTGATAAGATAGTATGGTAGTTAATTTGTCCAAGAAAATCTTGAGCAAAAAAACAAAGAAAAAAGAGGATAAAAGATGAAATTAAAAGTTAATACGAAAGCCTTGATCGCTTCAACAGTAGCTCTTGCAGTGATTCCATTTACAAAAGCCACTGCAGAAACACTTGAAGATTGGGTAGCTCGCTCAGTAGATGAAATCAAACATGATATCCAACAAAGCGGTGAAAACCAACAAACTTATACCATCAAATATGGTGATACATTGAGTTCGATCGCAGAAGCGCTTGGAATCGATGTTCATGTGTTGGCAAACTTAAACAACATCAGCAACATGGATTTGATCTACCCAGGTACTGTATTGAAAACAACAGTAAATGATCAAAAAGAAGTAACTTCAGTTGAAATCCAAACTCCTCAAGCAGGTGCGACAGATGCAACCGTTGCAAGTGCTGACTTGACAACAAACCAAGTGACAGTTGATGACCAAACAGTCGCTGTCAACGATTTGTCTAAACCAGTAAACGAAGATAACAAAGCTGTTCCAGTAGCTCCAGCAGCGGAAACTCAAGAAGCCCCAGCGGAAGCTCCTGTAGTTGAAGTACCAGCAGCAGAAACACCAGCACAACCAGCTGTTCCAGAAACACCAAACTACGGTGCTCCAGCTGTCAATGTTGAAGTACAAAATCAAGAAGTAGCGCCAGCTGCTCCTCAATCTGCTCCAGCGGAAGCTCCTGCTGAAACACCAGCTTCTGCTCCTGAAGCTCCAGCAGCACAACCAGCAGTAGAAACTGCTGCAGCACCTGAAGTGCAACCAGTAGCATCAACTCCAACAAGCGGAAATACTATTCCAACTGATCCAAATCTTCAACCTCAAGCGGAAGCTTTCCGTCAAGAAATTGCAGCGAAATTCGGTATCACAAACATCGGTGGTTACCGTGAAGGGGATCCAGAAGACCATGGTAAAGGACTTGCAGTAGACGTGATGGTTCCAACAAATTCAGAGCTTGGAGATCAAGTTGCACAGTATGCGATTGATAACATGGACCGTGCAGGTATCTCATATATTATCTGGAAACAACAATTCTACATGCCAGTAAATAACATTTACGGACCAGCTAATACATGGAACCAAATGCCGGACCGTGGTGGAGATACAGCAAACCACAACGACCACGTACATATCTCATTTAACGGATAATAAAACTTTGAACTAGGACAAGTGCCTAGTTCTTTTTTTGTATGCACAAAAAAGGCTGGAAGACGAATCTTTCAGCCAGACGATGATTATAAAATATGATCGACTTTTTCCACCTGATAAAGGGCAATCGCCATGATAATGGTTAAGACCAGGAGCATAAGAATGGCAGGTGTCCAAGAGTGGAAGAGAGATTTGCTGTAGCCGAAGAGGATGGGACCAAAGGCTGCAAAGACGTAGCCTCCTGTTTGGGCAAGACCGGAAAGTTGAGCTGTTTTTTCAGGTGTGCTGGATTTCATAGAGAAAGCGACCATGAGGTAAGGGAAGAGCGAACTAACGGAACTTCCAATCAGGGCATTTAATACCAACCAGTAGAAGAAGTTGCCAGTCGGGATTAAGAGCATGGCTACCCCCAGAATCCCTGCTCCGACAACAATCGTCAGCATCAAGCGTCGATTGCGATCGGATAACCGTGTCGTTAAACTTGGGATCGTCAAGGAGAATGGGAGACTGATCAGGGTGAACACGGAGGCCAGTAGTCCAGATTCAACCTTTGAAAGGCCAGCTTGAACAGCCATGGTCGGAAGCCAGGTCATACTTGTGTAGAAAAGCAGTGACTGCAAGCCTCCAAAAATCATGATAGCCCAAACATATTTATTGGTATACCACTTGCTACTAGATTCTGTAGTAGCCGTCTTTTTTAGATGGTGGTTGTAGCGAAGGTTAGGAATCCAGATGACCAAAGCAAGAGCACACAAGGCTGTCAAGATGTTGACCAAACCTTGCCAAGAAGTGGCTTTGGTGATCGGAACGGCCACAGAAGAGGCGATCGCTGTGGACATCCCCATAGAAGTAATGTACAAAGTGGTCAGAATGCCTAGTTGGCGGGGTCTGTTCGCCTGAATCAGGCTTGGAAGCAGCACATTGAGAAAGGCGATGCCAGCTCCAATCAAGATGGTTCCCAGATAGAGGAAGGGGAGATTGATAATCCGAATGGCAGATCCGATCGTAATCGCGATCAAAACTAGGAAAAAGAGGCGCTCAATCCCCAACTTTTTAGCAAATTGAATCGCAAAAGGTGAGAAAATGGCAAAGGTGAGAAGTGGCAAGCTAGTCAATAGTCCCAGAGAGCTCACATCAACCCCCAAACCAGCTGCGATGTCAGACAAGACCGTCGGAAGCGTAGTAAATGGTGTTCGTAAAACAATCCCAAGCATAATGATGCCCGGGATGAATAGCGTAGAATGTGTTTTTTTCATAAATCCTCCTCAGACAAAAATTCTCTTCATTATAACATAGATCGAGTATAAATTGGAGTATTTGTACAAATGAAGGGTAAGGAACGTAGTTCTCACTCCCATAGAAAAAGCCACCGGTTTTGGTGGCTCTTATAGGGAGATTATTATGAAAAAGTTTAGGATTTTCTATCAAACAAAGTTAGGAGGTCT
>JAGZVW010000002.1:0-100449 GCA_018379295.1 Streptococcus parasanguinis
TCGTTAGAATTCGATTTCGTCGTCCCACCTCCGCACAGTTGAGTAGGGCTGTAAAAGCTGATGAAATCAGCGTAGTAGAGCCCACTCAACCACTGCGTCATGCAGTTATTTCTATCAAATATCGAAGGCTGGATAATTTTTCCAGCTTTTTTTGATGCTCTTTATTTCTTTCAAATAGACGCGATACCCGTTGACAGCGCTTTCTTATAATGCTAAAATGAAGCTGTATTTCCTATAAAAATTTTACAGGAAAAAATTCTCCTAGGAACAGGTAGATCCTAGGAGAAAATCACATTTATTGGTTATTGGCCCTCTGTATCTTGGGCTACCCAGACGCTGACAGAGCGTTCTGCCACTGGGAATTCGGCAGTACCATCTTCTCGAACTTGGACAGTTTCGCTACAATTTTCAAGGACATCATAGTAGGTGAGGCCTGCGTAGGATGAGCCGATCTCCATGACTTTTGTAGCAGCTTGGTTATTGGAAATCAAGCAGGCGATTGGTGCTGATTCTTCTGTACCTGAACGTGTCCAACCGATGCAATTAGGATCATCGAAATAGTCCGTTTGTTCCCCATAAGCCAGATCTTTACGAACCCATAAGAGTCGATCGAGGACCCCTTGGAAACTTTCTTGCGCAAATTGGCCCTCGATACCGTAGTAGTCTCCATAGAAGACACAAGGCAAACCAGCTTCACGAAGTAAGATCAAGGCATAGGCTGCAGGCTTAAACCATTCTTGGATGGTAGATTCCAAGGCTTGCCCTCGTTGGGTATCATGGTTGTCCACAAAGGTTACGGCCTGTTCAGGATGATTGAGCGCTAGTGTTCCGTCAAAAATAGTTCGAAGGTCGAAATTTTCACCTTCTTGACTAGCTCGGAAGAGATTTTGGTGGAGAGCCACATCGATCAAGTCGTATAAGTAGTCAATGCTTTCCAAGTACTCATCGTTGGTTTCTGTGTCCCCATTCCAAAATTCACCAAAGACGTAGAAATCTTCACCATACTTTTGGGTAATATTGTGGATGAAATTCTTCATAAAGAAGGAGTCGATGTGTTTGACCGCATCCAGACGGAAGCCCTCAACCCCTGTTGTTTCAATAAACCATTCAGCCCATTGGTCGAGATTTTCTACAACCTCGGGATGTTTGAAATCGATATCGGCGTACATGAGGTAATCGTAGTTTCCGTTTTCCTTGTCAACCAGATCTCCATGGGCCCAACCTTTGTTGTCCCCTTGGATTTGGTAGATCCCACTTTTATTACGTGAAGCATCGTAGTCCGTACCGGTGAAATGGTACCAATGCCAGTGGAAGTCATTATAGGCGCCATTTCGGCCATCAAAGGTGAATTTGGTCCATCCTTGAATGGTGAAAGGTTCGGTAAGGATCTTGTTTCGATCCATCGGATCGACCTCAACGACCTCGAATTCTTCTAAGCCATCTGCAGCAGCTTTGTGGTTGAGAACGACATCGGCCATTGGTTGAATCCCTGCATCTTTGAGGGCTTGGATGGCTTGAAGATAATCGTCTTTGAAACCGTATTTGGTACGAACCGTTCCTTTTTGATCGAACTCGCCCAAATCAAAGAGGTCATAGACTCCGTACCCAACGTCATTGTTAGAAGTAGCTTTAAAGGCAGGTGGCATCCAGACCTTGCGAATACCCAAGTCTGCTAAGTGTTGCGCATCTTCAGCAAGACGCGTCCAGTGGTTCCCATCAGCGGGCAAATACCACTCAAAATATTGCATTAAGGTTTGATTTTCCATCGTTATTTCTTCTTTCATGTGAATGTCCCTATTTTACCAAAAATAGTTGGATGCGACAAACGTTTGCGCTGGAAGCAAGCCCTTTCTGGAAAAGAAATCGCATACATGAAAGAAATAAAGTGAGAATATAAAAAGTAGCATTTTATTTACGTAGAAATATCAGTCTGATACATATATTTCTATTTATTTTATAGTTTGATCATATCAAAGGAGGATTGGTTTGAAAGTGAAAACCACCAATAGAGAGAGCATCGAAACGATTTTTACCGAAGCCTTGGCGATTCCAAGCTTCACCAACACGGAGACAGAGCAAGGAATCGAAGCCTTCCTGGATCAACGGATTGCCCAAATCCCCTATTTTAAGGAACATCCGGACCACTTTGGGCGCTATCAGGTACCACAGGATCACTTGCATCGGTCGGTCAATTGGGCCTTGGTCGATAAAGGCAAGAAAAAAACTCTTATCTTGTTTCACCACCATGATACAGTCGATCTTGAAGACTATGGACATTTGTCGGAGATCGCGCTCGATTCTGAAAAAGTAGCAGCAGCCTTGAAAACACTAGATATGCGACCAGATATCCAGGCTGATTTAGCTTCTGGTCAATGGAAATTTGGCAGAGGTTCTTGCGATATGAAAGCAGCCTTGGCCCTTCAATTAGGGGTTCTGGAAGCCTATGCGGCGGATCCCTCAGGAGGTCAGGTCAATCTGCTCTATCTCTCTGTTGGAGACGAGGAATCCTATTCACGTGGGATGCGGGGAGCTTTGGGGCTCCTGACAGATTTGCAGGAAAAGTTTGATCTGAATTATGTATTAGCAGTGGATTCGGAGCCCTTTGAATCAGATCTAGAAAAAGAAAAAGTCCTTCACATTGGCACAGTGGGTAAACTCATGCCAGTCGTTGTGGCGCAAGGCGTCTTATCCCATATGAAGGAGCCTCTTAAAGGGATCAATGCCTTGTCCCTCTTAGTGGCTATCGCAAGTCAGTTAGATCTTCATCCCGATCTGGCTGATCAGGCCTTGGGAGAAACGTCTCCCCTTCCTTCTTGGTCCTATCTCAGAGATTTGAAGGAGCAGTACGATGTATCGACAGTACTCTATGCGGCTGGTTATTTCAGTGTGCTGCATTTGAAGAAAACACCCCAAGAGCTCTTGCAACGAATCTATGAGCTTAGTCAGGAGGCCTTGGATGCCTTTTACAAGAAGTATGAGCACTTGCAGGATCAGGCTGGCCAAGACCATATGATTGCAAAGCCAAGAGTCATCACCTATCAAGAACTAGAGGAACGTTGCCAAGCCTTAGAGGGCTACCAAGCCTTTAGAGAAGCTTCTAATAAAAAAGCGGAGCAAGATTTTCGTAATGGGACCAGCTACCAGAGCCTTGCGATTCAGCAAATCCAGCGACTCCTTGAGTTTCTCGGAGATAAGGATCCTATGGTGGTCATCGGTTTTGCGCCCCCATATTATCCTTCCATGAATTGCCGCTTTTTAGACAATACCGATTTCAATATCGTGTCCCTCATCACTGATTACCGCGAGTATCTGGACACAAGAGGTTACCTCTTAAAAGTGGAAGAATACTTTATGGGGATTAACGACACCAGTTATTGTGCCTTGGAAAAGGATGTGACTTCTTATCAAGTCGTCCTAGATAGCCTAGCCACACCAGCTCAAGTCTATGATCTGGATCTGGAAAAAATTGCCCAAATTCAGGTCCCAGCAGTTAATCTAGGACCATGGGGTAAAGAATTGCATAAGCGAGGAGAGCGGGTCTACAAAGAAGACTTCTTGGAGACCATTCCAAACTATCTGCTAGAATTGCTCTACCATTTCGATGATCGCTTATCAACAGAATAAGAAAAAACGGTCCCAATGAGGATCGATTAGGGAGTTAACATGATTACATTTCACGGAGTTACCAAAGATTACGATGGGCACATTGCCCTTAACCACTTGGATCTGACCATCGAAGATGGGCAAATTGTCGGCCTGATTGGCCATAACGGAGCTGGAAAGTCAACGACGATTAAGAGCCTGGTCAGTGTCATCACCCCAACCACTGGATCCATTGAAGTAGATGGTCAGGACCTCTATAGCCATCGACTGGCGATCAAAAAGAAGATCGGTTATGTGGCAGATTCGCCAGATCTTTTCTTGCGTCTCACAGCCAATGAATTCTGGGAGTTGGTTGCGACCTCTTATGATATGAGTCAGAAAGACTGTGATCAACGATTAGAGGAGCTTCTTAGGATCTTTGATTTTCAGAGCCACCGCTATGAAGTGATTGAATCCTTTTCACATGGGATGCGCCAGAAGGTCTTCGTTATTGCAGCCCTCTTGTCAGATCCAGATATCTGGGTCTTGGACGAACCGATGACCGGTTTGGACCCACAGGCTTCTTACGATTTAAAACAAATGATGCGCCAGCATGCGGATCGTGGCAAGACGGTTATTTTCTCTACCCACGTCTTAGAAGTGGCCGAACAACTCTGTGATAAAATCGCCATTCTCAAAAAGGGAAATCTCATTTTCTATGGGACGATCGAGGAATTGAAGGGCCAGCACCCCGAACAAAGTCTGGAAAGTATCTATCTCAGCCTAGCGGGTCGTAAGGAAGAAGGTGGCGATCATGCGTCTTAAGATGATCCAGCAACTGGTCAATGTCAATATCATCTATGCCAGTCAGCCCGCTCAGATCGCAAAATTACGTGCCAAACAGGCAAAAAAACCGGACGTCAAACTCAATGTCGCCCGCAAATCGGTGCTCAACTACCTCTTTTTAGGATTGGTCTATTTCCTCATATTTGGCTTGCTCTTTAGTATCTATGATTTTGTGAACCAACCAGCCTTCTTTGTCAATATGGTCGCCCTCTTTTCCTTGATGACCATTTCCCAAGGTTTTATGAGTTTTTACAATGTCTTTTATGAAAGCAAGGACCTGCAGTTTTACCGCCCCTATGCCTTCTCAGATGCAGAAGTCATAGCAGGAAAGAGCATCTCGGTCATCCTGACTCTTCTCATGGCTATCCTTCCCTTGGTCAGCTATTTTCTGATCCTGCCTGTCCAAGCAGGCGGCTTCAATCCGTTAGGCATCCTGCTAGGCCTCTTTTGTGCCTTAATTCTCTTAGGCGTTCTATTTTTAGCGACGATTTTACTAGCTCATTTGATCACCAAGACCCTCTTTTTCAAAAAACACACGACCCTGGTCTCCAACATCATGGTCGGAATTGGTTCCCTTCTGAGTCTAGGAGCTTATCTCTATCTTAATCTAGTCCAGACCCATCGGGTAGAAGTGACGGGGGGCGCAGATATTCCCATTCTATTTCCACCTTTTACGGCCTTTCATCAGTTTATCCTCCATCCTTTTGATGGAGAAGCGATCCTAGGCCTCTTAGGATGGATCCTGGTCCTTCTGGTCTTGATTGGCCTGGTTCGCAAAATCGTGATCCCGCAGTTCTATGATGCAGCCCTTGCAGTTGCGACCAACCAAACCGTTAAAGAGCGTGTGAAAGCCATCCATGTGGGCCAGAAAGACTCCTTTAGACAGTTTGTCATTCAGTATCATCGCAGACTCTTGAGCGATGGAACTCTTTTGGTGCAAGTCCTCTTGATGATGAGTATTCTGCCATATATTTTCCTCCTCAGTGGAGCAGCAGGAGCATCGAAAAATATAGGAGGACTCAGTTCTTACTTGACGCCCCAGTATCTGGTACCACTGACCCTTGTTGCCATCTTGATTGGTGTTTTCAATAGTTTTGGTGGCTTGACTAGTATCGGTATTTCTCTGGAGCGCGAAAACTTTGAGTACTTGAGATCCCTCCCTATTGATTTCAAACGCTATCTCTTCATGAAGTTTTGGTTGCTTTATTTGGTGCAATCCATCCTTCCTGTCATTCTTCTAGTTGGCGTTTGTCTCTATTTTGGCGTCCATCCCTTAGCTATCCTAGCCATGTTGCTGATCTGGGTCGTAACAACCATTCCGATCTGCATTCGAGACTATGTCAAAGATTTTCAGAACTTTAGCACCAATTGGACCAATATCACAGAGTTGATGACCCGTCATCGTGGGAATGCAGTTCTTCAGTCTATTCTCTTGATTGTCTTTCTCTTTGTGATGTTTCTTTTGATTATTGTCAGCTTTATTTGGACCTATCATTCCGTCAGCACCCTACTGGCTGTGATCCTTTATAGTATCATCCTGTTAATCGGAGCAGGGATCAGTTCTACCATCTACCGCAAAAAAATCCGCACTCTCTACCAAGAGATCGGAGAATAAAAAGAGAGAGTGGGACAGAAATCGGTCATTCGTTAGAATTCGATTTCGTTGTCCCACCTCCGCACAGTTGAGTAGGGCTGTAAAGTTGATGAAATCAGCGTAGTAGAGCCCACTCAACCACTGCGTCTTGCTCGACAATCCAAAAACAATAAAGAGGCTAGGACTTTTGTCCCAGCCTCTTTTTTAGTGGAAACTTAAATTTCATAGCCCATGAGGAGGCCGCCTTCTTCGGCGTAGAAACTACAAAGTCCAGAAGTAGGAAGGACTTCGATGTTTGCACGGGCAAATTTTTCACGGACCAATTCAGAGAATTGCTCGATAAATTTTTCATTGTTGCGGTGGGCGATGGTAATATGCCCGCCATTATAGCCTGCCTTGATTAATTCATCAAAAGCAGCCTTGATCGCTTTCTTTTGGCCCCGTGCTTTTTGAAGCAACTCGAGGGTACCCGTCTTACTAGCTTCCCCAACCATACGGATATTGAGAAGCCCGACAACCGTTCCGATCAATTTGCTGAGACGCCCATTTTTGACCAGATTATCGACCTTAGCCAAAACAAAGAGCAATTTGGTTTTAGACTGATAAGTAGTGATCACATCAACCACTTGATCAAAATCGAGTCCTTCAGTGACCAACTGATTAAGCTTGCGAACGATTAGGTCCACCTCGCCCCCAGCTGACAAGCTATTAATGACGTGAATATTGGTATTCGGATGCTCTTCCAGATAAATTTTCTTGGCCACCTCGGCACTATTATAACTACCAGAAAGTGTCCCTGTGATGGTAACAACGAAGATATTATCCGCCCCTTCAAAAGACTTCATATAATCATCCGGACTTGGGCAGGCAGACTTAGATGCAGTCGCAGTCGCATACATCTCCCCCATCATCTGATCGATATTGAGTTGGGCATCATCTGTATAGATGGTATCACCCACTTGGATGGTCAGTGGGACACTGACAAACTCCGTATCTGGTGCCAGGTTGTCCAAAGAGCGGTAGTCGCAGCCTGAATCCGCAATAATTTTCCATTTCATTAGTAATTACCTCATAGTTATATAAAAATGTACATTGACAAGTAGTATGTCTTCTTTTACAATTATATCATGAAGTACCATGCTATCCAAGCAGATACCATCAGGTGAGACAGATAGAAAGTAAATGTTATGGCAGAAAGAAAAATATCTGAGAAATCCTTGGAAAATCTCAAACGATTTAACCAAGAAAACAATGCGATTACACGAGAATCCATCGAAATCTCTCTTTTGCAATTGTTGGAGAAAAAAGATCTGAAAAAGATCACCATCTCTGAGCTGGTTCAGCGTGCGGGTGTCTCTCGCGCGGCCTTTTACCGTAATTATGACTCCAAAGAAGAGATTCTAGAGTCCATCTTTCAATCTAGTATCGCAAAGATTACCAAGTCTTTAGATGGCTACAACCTTAAGACAGATCTCTACCAAGTCTGGGTCTATCTTTTTAAGGAAGTCAAGAAAGAAGCTAAGATTATTAGCCTGGCCATTGATTACAATTTCGAGCGCCTCTTGACCAAGGCAGTCTATGACTTTTTAGAAAAACGAAATGGCAGCTCCTCAAATGGCGCTGGCAGCTACCTCAATTCTTTCTGGAGCTCAGCTATTGTCTCTGTCATCTCCAAGTGGATCAAGGATGGCATGAAGATCCCAGCTGAAAAAATCGCTACGTTAGGTCTCCCCCTCTTTCCACAAAAGAAGAAGTAAACACCACCGAGAGGTGGTTTTTTCTTGCAACTATTTCCAACTAGTGAGGAAGTTGCCCCAGTCGCAAAATTTCGGTATCATGGTAAGAGTTAACTTGTAAAGTTAAACCATTAAGTTGGACTTTTAAGTGATTTATTTTAAGACAGAGTAAACAAATGCTAAATCACAACAAGCTACTAACTAAGGAGATTTATGGTGAAAGATTATAAAGAACTAAGAAGACGTTACAATATTCCAGCGATAGTCATTCTGCTTATTCTAGCTCTACCATTTTTATATATCGTGCAAGTGACCCAAAGTAAAAGTATCGCGACCATTTGTTTTTTGATTTACTTACTGATGGAGCTGATTCTAGTTATCATTAAAGATACTCTTTTAATCAAAAAGTTGAATAGTCTTATCTATAAGGGAATAAATCTTGACTTGATGGCAAGCTATATTCTGAACCAAAAAAGAAAGAGTATCAAAACTATTAAAGCGCGTGTACAGGTTGCCACTATTTTCTATTTCTATAGGATTGGTGACTTTGGATCCATTGAAGCAGTTGTAGACGAACTCCAAAAGAATCAAAAGTTTACAGATGCTGAACAAGTAAAATTAAACGAAATTTTATTAAATGCGTACCTATTTTCTAGACCTGATTTGAAGGAAGATGAGTTCGAGGAATTGCTCTCTGACTATTTAGCAGATGTTGAACCACTCAAGATGGCATACAGAGCTCGCTATGATCTACTGGTCAAAAAAGAGCCCAATGATGCCGTTCTAAAGGAAGTGACAAACAACAAGTTCTCACAATTGGAATCTATGTATCTGAAGGCAGTCAATGAGTACCTCAAAGGGAATAGAAATAAGGCAATGGAGCTATTTCGTACCATTGCGAAAGAAGATGAGGGATTGTATCTGGTCCGAATGGCTCAAGCCTATCTAGATAGTGAAAACTCAGGAGAAAAGAGTGTTTCGCTTGATGCAAGACAAGAAGAAGTTACTTTGAAATTATTGCGAATGAAGCTGGTAGAAGTCAAACCAGCTAAATCAACTAAATCCACAAAAGGACTCGCTTTTTTCAAAGGCTGGAAAATCGCTCTTCTTTTAATCCCGCCGTTTTTATTGTATGCGATGGTTTTAGTCGTAGTAGCAGTTATCAAAAAAATAGGGTCGTTCGTTCTCTCGAAATCTGAAAAATAGATAATTGGACTGAGTAAAATATTGAAATTATCTTTTATAAAAGACTTATTTGAAAGGAAGATATGCTAAATAGACTATTAAAAAGCCCTATTTTAAGTTGTTCAATGATATTTGTTATCTGCTCAGCAGCAAGGCTATTCGAATACTTCTATATAAGGACAGATGAAACTTTTTTATCGGAGAATTTTCTACACAAGCTATTTGGAATACTTTTATTGTGGGGAATTCTTTCAATTAGCAAATTAGGATGGATAGATATTGGTTTTACACGAAACGGAATTATAAGTGGTATAGGAAATGGCCTGATCTTTGGTTTAGTGTGCTCCATCTTTGCATATACAGTTGAGTGTATTGTTCTCTTGTTTCTTCATGGCAATGTTCACTTATCATTTTATGCGAGTGGTTTCTCTTTAACTGATGAAAAAGGAACACAAGCAGGCATCTTGTTTATCTTGTTAAGTGTCTTATTTAACCTGATAAATGTGTGGATGGAAGAAGGAGTTTTTCGTGGCCTTTTCACCAAAATTCTTGAAGGGATTTCTTACCGTAAGAGTCTATTCTTTATAGCCTTCCTATTTGGAATATGGCACTTGGCAATGCCGTTCAGAGATTATCTTCAAGGAGAATCGTCACTCATAAATCTTATTACCTTGGGAATCGGATATGTCATGCTAGCGGGAATGATGAGCATCAAATGGTCCTTATTCTACAAAATGACAGGTTCCTTGTGGCTAGGATTAGGAGATCATCTTTTCAACAATCTTGCTTCAAATTTGTTTCATGTTGTCTCAAATTCTGAATCGGATAGTTTGCAGATAGTGAGAATTCTTTTATGGCAGTTGTTGTCATTTGCAATTGTTTTGAGCATCTATAAAAGAAAGTCGCCATCAATTTTTAATCACCTTTCTAAATGAACTAGAAAAGGAACTCTAACAAAAAAAACCTGTCTGAAATCATTTCAGACAGGGGTCTTTCTTTATTCTTGGATCATGGCTAGGAGATCCTCTCCTGTAGTGGTTGGAAGGATCCGAACTCGTTTGAGGGAATAGAGGCCATCAGCGGAGCTGGCGAGTCCATTTTTAGTGGTGAGGCCTAGTTTGTAGTCGGCTTTCTTGGCTTGGTCGATTGTGACCTGGCTGTAGCGACCAGATGGGTAGACGATAACGCTGGTATTTTGATCCAGCACCTTATCCAGCAGGCGTTTAGAAGCGACGAGCTCATTCTTTTGAGTCTCGAGACTGGAATTGGCTAGGTCTGGATGATTGACCGTATGGCTTTCAAAGGTTAAGCCAGCATGTTTCATCTCTTTGATTTGGTCAAATGTCAGGACATTTTCTTTTTCCTGTTGGGTAAAGTCCGTGATGATATTGTTGGTGGCTGTCATCTTGTATTTCTTAAGAAGTGGATAGACGATGGTATAGAAATCCTCGACGCCATCATCAAAGGTCAACCAGACATATTTCTTTCCTTTTGGCACTTCGTTCTTTGCGAGGATCCGATAGGCCTCCTCAGGGGTCAGTGTGTAGTAACCCGCTTTTTTCAGGGCCTTTAGTTGGCTTTCAAAGGTTTCTGGATCAACTATCAGATTGGCATTGGCAGCTTCGGACTCAGCCATATTATGTACAGAGTGGTACATGAGGATGGGCAGTTTGACCGGCTTTTTCACTCGGGTCCACTCGATAGAGGAGCTGTCTTCATCTAGCGAGCGCGTCATGGCAGTGTTACTTGTATTTCCATCACTGGGTTGAGTGATCCGTTTGATCAGAAGAAAGCTACAAATAAAGATAGAAACCAGAAGAAGGGCATTGATCCCAAGTAGGATTTTGATTTTTTTAGGTAGTCTTCGTTTACTCATGGTGTCACCGCTTTCATTATTTTCTTTATTGTACCACAAATTCTATGTTCTTTTCCAGAACTTGCTACAGCTTGCTATTGTCATGAAGATTCAGACTTTTTAAGGCAATTGGCTGTCAAAAACGCAAGTTTTTGTTATAATGGACCTATTATAGAAAATTCAAGGAGACCCATAGGATGTCTGTTAAGATTGCCTTACTAGGATTTGGTACTGTTGCCAGTGGCGTACCATTTTTATTAAAAGAAAACCATGAAAAGATTAGCCAGGCTGCTCAGGATGACATTGAGATTGCCAAGGTCTTGGTTCGCGATGATGCGGAAAAGCAAAGCTTGCAAGCGGCTGGCCATGACTACAACTTTGTGACCAATGTCGATGAGATTATTGAAGACAAAGAGATTGCCATCGTAGTTGAATTGATGGGCCGGATTGAGCCAGCGAAGACCTTTATCACCCGTGCTCTTGAAGCTGGTAAGCATGTGGTCTCTGCGAACAAAGACCTTCTAGCTGTTCATGGAAGCGAATTGCTAGAGGTTGCAAAAGAACACCAAGTAGCTCTTTATTATGAAGCTGCAGTAGCAGGTGGGATTCCAATCCTTCGCACCTTGGTGAATTCTTTGGCTTCTGACAAGGTGACCAAAGTACTCGGTGTGGTCAATGGAACATCCAACTTCATGATGACCAAAATGGTGGAAGAAGGCTGGACCTATGAAGATGCTTTAGCAGAAGCGCAACGCCTAGGTTATGCTGAAAGTGATCCAACCAATGACGTCGAAGGGATCGATGCTGCCTACAAGATGGTGATTTTGAGCCAATTTGCCTTTGGGATGAACATCCAATTTGACCAAGTGGGGCACAAAGGAATCAGCCAGATCACTCCTCAGGACGTTTCGGTTGCTCAAAGCCTTGGTTATGTGATCAAACTGGTCGGCTCGATTGTTGAAACAGAATCAGGGATTGCAGCTGAAGTGACGCCAACCTTCCTTCCAAAACAACACCCACTTGCTGGCGTGAATGACGTTATGAATGCAGTCTATGTGGAATCGATCGGGATTGGTGAGTCTATGTACTACGGACCAGGGGCAGGCCAAAAACCAACTGCGACTAGTGTCGTTGCCGACATCGTTCGTATTGTCCGTCGTCTAAAAGAAGGAACGATTGGTAAAGCCTTCAATGAATACAGCCGCCCTCTTCAATTGGCTAAACCTGAAGATGTGAAGAACAATTATTACTTCTCAATCAAGGCACCAGATGCGATTGGTCAAATCTTGCGTCTCGCGGAGATCTTTAATGCAGAAGGAGCTTCCTTCAAGCAAATCCTCCAAGAAGACTCAGATGGTCAATTTGCAAGTGTGGTCATCATTACCCACCAAGTCAACCAAACCCAATTCAAGAACTTGGTTGAAAAACTGGATTCAGAGGCGAATTTCGAACTCTTGAATACCTTTAAGGTCTTGGGGGAATAAGCATGAAGATTATTGTTCCAGCAACCAGTGCCAATGTAGGGCCCGGATTTGATTCTGTTGGTATCGCTGTTTCTAAGTATTTGACCATTGAAGTCCTTGAACCAGCAGATGCTTGGTTGATTGAGCATGATCTAGGAGCAGGAATTCCGACAGACGAGAAGAACCTCTTGCTCTCGACAGCCCTTTCTATCTCAACTGATATGCAGCCCCATCGGATCAAGATGACCAGTGAAGTGCCTTTGGCGCGTGGTTTGGGGTCATCCAGCTCTGTCATTGTAGCGGGGATTGAGTTAGCCAATCAATTAGCCGACCTCCAGCTATCAGATGATGAAAAATTACGTATCGCGACCAAGATTGAAGGTCATCCGGACAATGTAGCCCCAGCTATCTTTGGAAATTTGGTCATTGCCAGTTACATCGGTGAAGATGTCCAATATGTGACAGCTGACTTCCCAACTTGTGATCTGGTAGCCTTTGTTCCCAGCTACCAATTGAAGACCAGTGATAGCCGCAATGTTTTGCCGACAGAATGGTCTTATAAGGAAGCTGTTGCAGCCAGTAGTGTAGCCAATGTGGCTATCGCAGCCCTCCTCAAAGGCGACTTGGTAACGGCTGGTCGCTCCATCGAGTTGGATCATTTCCACGAGCGCTACCGTCAATCCTTGGTTGCAGAATTCCCTCAGGTCAAAGAAGTTGCGCATGCACATGCTGCCTATGCCACCTACCTTTCAGGAGCAGGTCCAACGATCATGAACCTTTTGGCACCGGAGCATAGCGCAGCCTTTGTAGCAGCTCTCGAAGCACTTGGACTAGATGGCCAGATTTTCCAACTTAAAATCGACACATTTGGTGTTCGTGTTGAGAAATGAGACCAAATGTAACACAATTGACAAAAGGATGTATACATTTGTATATGTCTTTTTTCTTTCTCCTATGGTAGAATAGGGAACTGTATGGGGAAATGCTCAAGCTTTCCCAATCATGTAGGGGGAAAAATGAAACCAGAATATTTATATAATATTGCTACAGATCTTGGTCTGCAGTTTGATAGTGAAGCGCGTGTCATGTATGGAGAGCGCGAGGGATTTTTATTAGTCATTGAAGGAACGGAAACCAAAAATGTTTTTAATATTTCCTTCAGTGCTAAGCAAGGATCAGAGGGAGATTTGATCGAAGAGGGAAAAGTCATCTGGGATGACTTGAAAACACAATCAAAAGCCATTCATTCGATTTCCTTCGATGGTTATCTAACAACCATTGTCGTCAAAGGTGGGATGACCAAAGGGAAGGCTGTCGAAACCTTGTGGACAGCCATCCAAGATATTGTCGATTTCTTGCTCAACCACCAATTCGTGCAAGTCAATGCGGCAACGGGTGAGGAAGAACCAATTGGTCTGTATCAAATCGGTGATACCATCTATTTAATCGATGATGCTACCTTCCAGGACTACCATGCAGAGGTTCAAGATACGGTTCAAGCATACGACGAGCGGAAAGAAAACTTCCTTTTGGGGATGGTTGGGGCAGTAATCGGTGTGCTCATCGGAGGAGCAGTTGCCCTCTTAGTTGCGCGTCTCGGCTATGTGTCTGTTTTGGCAGGTGCAGCCCTCGGTTTTTGTACCATCAAGGGTTATGAGATCCTTGGTAAAAAATTGACTAAAAAAGGTGTGGTAGTTTCAGCAATTTTAATGGTCTTGACGGTCTTTTTGGTCAACCAATTAGATTATACTTTGGCGCTTATGAGTGAACTGGATTTGCCATTTGGTATGACCTGGACGCTTCTCAATGAAGCGACATTCCAAGGGGACGTCCCAGATAACTTTTACTTGAATCTAGGCTTGTTAGCTGTCTTCACTCTTGGTGGTGCTTGGATTTCAGTTCAATCAGCTCTGGAAGGGAAAAAGAATCGTGCCATCGCACGTAAAATTGCCTAATTTATTAGAAAAGAAAAAAGCTGGGCAGGCCGTGTCCAGCTTTTGCTATTTCCTAGTAGTGAGTGCGTCCAATACTTTTTAAATTGGCTTGAAGAGGCTGGTGAATTTACCAGCTTCTTTCTTTATTGGGGGTCGAAAAAAAGTCAAAAATTTGGTATAATAGTTTGTATTTTATAGAGAGAGAACATATTGAAAGATGATCGAAAAAATAAACCAAATTCTTGAAGGGATTGATATCCGTTTTCAAGAACCATTAAAACATTATACCTATACCAAGGTTGGTGGGAATGCTGAATTTCTGGCCTTTCCTCGTAATCAATACGAATTAAAACGCATTGTACGCTTTGCAAACCAAGAGGATATTCCATGGATGGTCCTGGGGAATTCTTCGAATATTATTGTTCGAGATGGGGGAATTCCTGGTTTTGTTATTATGTTTGATCGCTTGCGGGACATTAGTGTGGATGGCTATGTGATCGAAGCAGAAGCAGGTGCAAAACTCATCGAAACGACTCATGTAGCCTTGTATCATAGTTTGAAAGGTCTTGAGTTTGCTAGTGGCATTCCAGGAAGTGTCGGTGGGGCTGTCTTTATGAATGCTGGAGCTTATGGGGGAGAGATTGCTCATGTTCTGGTATCTTGTAAGGTCTTGACCAAGGAAGGGGAAATTGAAACCTTGTCGGCGAAAGAGTTGGCTTTTGGCTATCGTCACTCAAAGATTCAAGAGACAGGGGCTGTCGTCATCTCTGCCAAATTTGCTTTGTCTCCAGGTAATCACGAGCAAATCAAACAGGAGATGGAGCGTTTGACCCATCTTCGTCAGCTCAAGCAACCTCTTGAATACCCTTCTTGTGGATCGGTCTTTAAGCGTCCAGTAGGCCATTTCGCTGGTCAGTTGATTAGTGAAGCAGGACTAAAAGGCTATCGAATCGGTGGTGTTGAAGTCTCTGAAAAGCATGCTGGCTTTATGGTCAATGTGGACAATGGAACAGCCAAGGACTATGAAGATTTGATCGCTTATGTCATTGAAGCAGTAGAGTCTCATTCGGGTGTCCGTTTAGAACCAGAAGTTCGCATTATTGGCCAAGCCTAAGAGCTTGCTTTTAAACACAATTTATAGTGAACCATCGATAGCATCTGTTGGAGAGGGGGTGAGTGCCTATCGATACCGTAAATAGGTGGGGCAGTCTAGTAAGTCCCCGAGAGGTATTGGTGGCCTGACAGGTTTTCCTGTCAGCCGCTGCGTTTTCGTTTGAAAAGCAGTTTGGTAATCGCAGTAAAGAAGGAATTTATGTGAATTGAAAAAACCAATTATTGAGTTTAAAAATGTTTCAAAGGTCTTTGAAGATAGCGGAACCGTTGTCCTAAAGGATATCAATTTTGAATTGGAAGAAGGGAAGTTCTATACCCTGCTCGGTGCATCTGGATCAGGAAAATCAACTATCCTTAATATCATTGCCGGTCTTTTGGATGCTAGCTCTGGAGATGTCTACCTTGATGGGGAGCGGATCAATGATGTCCCAACAAACAAGCGGGATGTCCACACCGTCTTTCAGTCCTATGCTCTGTTTCCTCATATGACGGTCTTTGAAAATGTGGCTTTTCCCCTTCGTTTGAAGAAGGTAGACAAGGCTGAAATCGAGAGACGAGTAACAGAAGTCCTCAAGATGGTGCAATTGGAAGGCTTTGAGAAACGTTCCATCCAGAAACTTTCTGGTGGGCAACGCCAGCGGGTAGCTATTGCACGGGCTATTATCAATGAACCGCGTGTGGTCCTTTTAGATGAGCCCTTGTCTGCACTTGATTTGAAACTTCGGACAGACATGCAGTATGAGTTGCGGGAATTGCAACAGCGCTTGGGGATTACCTTTGTCTTTGTTACCCACGACCAAGAAGAAGCCCTTGCCATGAGTGACTGGATCTTTGTCATGAATGAAGGAGAGATCGTCCAATCTGGTACACCAGTTGATATCTATGATGAACCAATCAACCACTTTGTAGCGACCTTTATCGGTGAGTCCAACATCCTTTCAGGTCGCATGATCGAGGACTACTTGGTTGAGTTCAATGGCAAACGCTTTGAAGCCGTCGATGGGGGAATGCGTCCAAACGAACCAGTCGAAGTTGTCATTCGTCCTGAGGACTTGCAAATCACTCTTCCTGAAGAAGGAAAGCTCCAAGTGAAGGTGGACACCCAGCTCTTCCGTGGTGTGCATTACGAGATCATCGCCTATGATGATTTGGGAAATGAGTGGATGATTCACTCCACTCGTAAGGCTATCGTGGGAGAAGTCATTGGGCTAGACTTTGAACCAGAAGATATCCACGTTATGCGTCTCAATGAAACCGAAGAAGAATTCGATGCGCGGATCGAAGAGTACGTTGAAGTGGAAGAGCAAGAAGCTGGTTTGATTAATGCCATTGAGGAGGAAAGAGATGAAGAAAACAACCTCTAATCTATTTATCCTCCCCTATTTTTTGTGGATTTTTCTCTTTGTCTTGGCTCCTGTAGTCATGATTATCTTTCAATCCTTTTTTAACGTTGAAGGGCAGTTTTCACTTGAAAACTACAAAGAGTTCTTTACTTCGCAAAATCTGACTTATTTAAAGATGAGCTTTAATTCGATCCTTTATGCCGGAATTGTCACTTTGGTGACGCTCTTGATCTCCTACCCGACTGCTTACTTTTTGACGTTGCTCAAACACCGGCAGTTATGGTTGATGTTGATCGTCTTGCCGACCTGGGTCAATCTCTTGCTCAAGGCCTATGCCTTTATCGGAATCTTTGGCCAAAACGGCTCCATCAATAGCTTTTTAAGCTTTCTCGGAGTCGCTCCCCAGCAGATCCTCTTTACCGATTTCTCCTTTATCTTTGTAGCTAGCTACATCGAGTTGCCTTTTATGATCTTGCCGATCTTTAATGTCTTAGATGACTTAGATCCAAACTTGATCAATGCCAGCTATGATTTGGGTGCCAATCGTTGGGATACCTTCCGTCGTGTGGTCTTCCCCTTGTCCATGAATGGTGTCCGCTCAGGTGTGCAGTCTGTCTTTATTCCTAGTCTGAGTCTCTTCATGTTGACACGGATGATCGGTGGAAACCGGGTCATTACTTTGGGGACTGCGATTGAACAGCACTTCCTGACTACACAAAACTGGGGAATGGGTTCTACCATCGGAGTTGTTCTGATCCTTGCCATGCTCTTTACCATGTGGGCAACTAGAGAAAGGAGAGAACGATGAAAAAAGTATCTCATTTCTATCTAGGTTTCGTCTTTCTGATCCTCTATCTTCCTATTTTCTATTTAATCTTTTATGCTTTCAATAAAGGGGGAGATATGAATGCCTTTACAGGCTTTACCATGGATCATTTCAAAGAGTTGTTCGCAGATAGTCGCTTGATGCTGATTTTGACAGAGACCTTCTTTTTGGCCTTCTTATCAGCTTTGATAGCGACGGTGATTGGAACCTTTGGAGCCATCTATATTTACCAATCCAAGAAAAAGTTAGAAGGACCTTTGCTCTCCATTAACAATATTCTCATGGTAGCGCCAGACGTCATGATCGGAGCTAGCTTCTTGATTCTCTTTACGACGGTGAAGTACCAGCTAGGCTTCTTATCGGTTCTGGCTAGCCACGTGGCTTTCTCGATTCCTATTGTGGTCTTGATGGTTTTGCCACGTCTCAAGGAAATGAACCGGGATATGGTCAATGCAGCCTATGACTTGGGAGCTACCCAAGTGCAAATGCTCAAAGAGATCATGTTGCCCTATCTGACACCAGCTATTATCGCCGGCTACTTTATGGCCTTTACCTATTCTCTTGATGACTTTGCCGTGACCTTCTTTGTAACCGGAAATGGTTTTACAACCTTGTCAGTAGAGATCTACTCACGTGCGCGTCAAGGGATTTCCCTCAGTATCAATGCCTTGTCCGCCCTTGTCTTTCTCTTTAGTGTGCTCTTGGTCATCGGTTATTACTTTATCACCCGTGAAAAGGAGGAAGCAGCATGAAAAAACTTTATTCATTCCTAACTGGGATTGTCCTTGTCATTCTGGTCCTCTGGGGAATTAGCCACCAGATCGAAGCGAGCATGAATACCAAGAATAGTGACAAGCTGGTCATCTACAACTGGGGAGATTATATCGATCCAGAATTGCTCCAGGAATTCACCAAAGAGACAGGGATTCAGGTGCAATACGATACCTTTGATTCCAACGAAGCCATGTACACCAAGATCAAGCAGGGGGGCACGACCTACGATATTGCGATTCCTAGTGAATACATGATTGCTAAGATGATGGATGAGCATCTGGTTGAAAAGTTGGACCAATCTAAGATCAAAGGGATGGAAAACATTGATCCAAAACTGTTGAACCAATCGTTTGATCCGGGCAACCAATATTCCGTTCCTTATTTCTGGGGAACCTTGGGGATTATCTACAATACCAAGATGGTCAAAGAAGCTCCGGAACACTGGTCAGATCTCTGGCGTGAAGAGTACAGAAATGACATTATGATGTACGATGGGGCGCGTGAGGTCATGGGAATTGGTCTCAATACCTTGGGCTATAGTCTCAACGAAAAGGATCCAAAGAAATTGCAAGAGGCGGTGGATAAACTCTACACCTTGACGCCAAATATCAAAGCTTTGGTGGCAGATGAGATGAAAGGCTATATGATCCAAAACAATGCAGCTATTGGGGTGACTTTCTCAGGGGAAGCCAGCCAAATGTTGGATGCCAATGAGGATCTTCGCTATGTCGTCCCAACGGAAGCCAGCAACCTTTGGTTTGATAACATTGTCATTCCAAAAACCGTTAAAAATAAAGAAGCAGCATATGCCTTTATTAACTTCATGCTTCGTCCTAAAAATGCTTTGAAAAATGCTCTTTATGTCGGCTACTCAACGCCAAATAAAAAAGCCAAAGCCATGTTGCCAAAAGAAATCCAAAATGACCAGGCCTTCTATCCAAGTGATGAAACACTGGACCATTTGGAAGTCTATCAACAACTTGGAAAAAAATGGCTCGGAATCTATAATGATCTTTACCTTCAGGTCAAGATGTATCGAAAATAACAAAAAGGAACCTTCGGGTTCCTTTTTGATTGAAGATAAACTCCTCTTAGAAACTTTCCTTAAGTGAGTACGGACGTTAGGTGAAATTATCCAGTGGATGATTTCAGCAATACAGGAAGTTCCATGACTTATCAAAGATACAAAGGGTGTTCGCGGATAAAGTCAAAATAGAAAGTTTGACGCAGAATCTGTTGATTCTAGGAAAACTTATCTTTTTGACACAATCCGCTGCCCGTGTTCAATTAGTTTTGGACCTAAGGTTCCAAAACTCCCGAGTGCTAGAAACAATGGTGTTTCTAGCACTTTTCTCACAGCGGAAAGTTTCATTATATATTTAGATACTCTACAAAAATGCAACATTTGAATTTTTAGCATCACTTAGGTTGTTATTTGTAAAAAAGGATTATCTATATTCTAGCAGAACACCGCAAGTTCTTTTATGATTGCCTTATAAAAGTCTCTAACTAGTGAGTTAGATTGAGATTCAAATGAAAGATGCTATAATAGTAAGGAAAGTGACTGGCCCATCCAGTCATGAAAGGAAGGATTGGAGAAGAAGAGATGAAGAGACAACTGGAATTATTTTTGATTATTCTGTTACCGATACTAGGACTGGTTTTTCTTGGAGGAAAGATCATGAATCTGACCAAAAGACCCGAACAGAAGATAACGGCCTCATCTTCAAAGAAAGTCGTACAGAAATCAAAAGAAGAAATAAAAAAAAGAAATAAAAAAAGAACAAGTAGCATATCTCAAAGAGCACGAGCAAGAAATCGTCGATTTTGTGAAGTCTCAAAATCCTAAAATTGAGTCAGTTCAGATTGATTGGGATGAAACTCAGTGGGGAGTAGCAGGAAATGGGACGCCACAAGGTGGTGACGAGATGATTCTCATTTTTGGCGGATTTAATCAAAATCCTGAATCTGGTTGGCGAGTTGATTTGGTTGTGGAAGATGGAAAGATTAATTTAAAGACGATGTCACTTGGGCAAAACTTAAGCATAGGTCAAGAAATTTTCGAGTGATTAAATTGATAGATTGATTCGAAGTGTGGTTATTTTTGGTAGACTATCATAGTTTGGAGAAGAAGAGATGAAGAGACGACTGGAACTATTTTTGATTATTCTGTTACCGATCCTAGGAATTGTTTTTCTAGGAGGAAAAATCATGACACTGACCAAAAGACCGGAGCAGAAGATAACAACCACTTCTTCAAAGAAAGTCATTCAAAAATCAGAAGAAGAGATAAAAAAAGAACAAGTAGCCTATTTGAAAAAAATGAAAAAGAAATCGGCGATTTTGTGAAAGCTCAAAATCCGAAAGTTGAATCCGTACAGATCGATTGGGATCAGACACAATGGAGTGATGGTGGGCTTACAACTCCCGAATATTATATAAATGTTTTTGGTCGGATTAATCATATTGAGAACTCAGGATGGGGAGTGGATATTCCCATGAATGAAGATGGGACTGTAAATCTTAAAAATATGACGATGGGCGATTACATCAGTATTGATGGTGAGCCTATTGACTAATGGAACTGAAAAACGGTTTGAAAATGAACTGTTGTAGAGAAAGTTACCCAATGGAAAAACGAACGATATTTAAATTAATCACTACGATAGCTATTTTTATGAGTATGGGAGGTTGCGTAAAACAAGAGGAACAAACAAAACAAGCGCAAACTGTCACCTCTTCATCAACCAAAGAAGACAAAGAAGCCATTAAACAAAAACAGCTCGCCTATTTGAAAGAACATGAAAAAGAAATTGTTGATTTTGTGAAAGCTCAAAGTCCGAAAATCGAATCCGTCCAGATTGATTGGAATAGTATGGTAATTGAAGAGTCTGGGAATGGAACGCCTCAGGGTGGTGGTTACAATTTATCTATTTCTGGTCAGATTAATCAATTAGAAAACACAAAATTCTCCGTTGATTTTTACCTAGAAGATCAAAATAGCATACCAACTATCAAAAAAATGGGGATGCTTAATGATATTTATATCGAGGAAAATGGTGGCTGGAAAATTTTTTCCTAAGTAAATAGAAGGATTAGTGTTAGGAGGAAAATGAAAAGAAAAATGAAATGTACCCTTAAGTTAATGGCTTTAATGCTTATTTTCACAAGCATTGGAGGTTGTAGTGTAAATCAAAAAGCTCATACGAAACAAGCACAAACTGCAACCTCTTCCTCCACCAAAGAAGATACAGAAGTGCTCAAACAAAGGCAAGTCGACTTTTTAAAAAAACACGAGTCCGAAATTACGAACTACATAAAGTTGAATGATCCAGAAGTTGTTCGAGTCAAGTATGATTGGGATAGCGTGAAAGTAGGAGATAGTGGTTCTTTTACGGAATCTGGGTTTGACATTCGTTTAAAGGTCTATGGGGCAAATGATAAGGAACTTAATGGTTATTCATTTTTTATTGTCCCAAAACCAAATGTTGAGAATCCAATTTCAATTGATTCAATTTCTGGTTCGAATTTTCCTTAATAAAATCAACAGATCATTCTAGCTATGAAGAGGGAAGGATTCCAAAAATACTTAAGCTATGAGTTTATAATAGATCCAGAAATGATAGGTGGACATTTTAAAGAAAAATCTGTACAAAATGGTAGGAGGACTTATGAAAAGTCGAAAAATCATGATGATAGGTGTATCAATTGGGGTGGTGCTATGTATAGTTGGATGTACCGTGAAACAGAAGGAAGATACCAAGCAAGATAAAACGAATGTTTCTTCGTCAATCAAAGTAGACAAAAAAGCCATTAAACAAAAACAGCTCGCTTTTCTCAAGGAACATGAGCAAGAAATCGTCGATTTTGTGAAAGCCCAAAATCCGAAAGTCGAATCCGTTCAGATATATTGGGATGAAACTCAGTGGGGCGTGGCAGGAAATGGAACACCTCAAGGTGGTGACGAAATGATTCTCATTTTTGGTGGATTTAATCAAAATCCTGAATCGAGTTGGCGAGTTGATGTAGTCGTGGAAGATGGAAAAATTAATTTAAAAATGATGTCTTTGGGCCAATCCTTAAGGATAGGTGGAAGAATTTTCGAATAAATAAGTTGATAGATCAATTCGAAGTGAGTAGATTGGAGAGAATTGAATGAAGAGACAAATGGAACTATTTTTGATCATTTTGTTACCGATCCTAGGACTGGTTTTTCTTGGAAGAAAAATTATGACCCTGACCAAAAGCCCCGAACAGAAGATAACGACCTCATCTTCAAAGAAAGTCGTACAAAAACCAGATGAAGACATAAAAAAAGAACAACTGGACTACCTAAAAGAACACGAACAGAAGGTTATTGATTTAGTCAAAGCCCAAAATTCAAAAGTCGAATCCGTTCAGATTGATTGGGATCAGACACAATGGAGTGATGGTGGGCTTACAACTCCCGAATATTATATGAATGTTTATGGACGTATAAATCATATTGAAGAATCGGGTTGGGGAGTAGATATCCCAATTAATGAGGACAATACATTGAATCTAGATGAGATGTATATAGGATCCGACATTGATATAGGGGGGAGATTACTTGAGTAATTGGATCAAATCCAGGAAGAGCGTTCAAAGCTCAAATGGGAGTATGACAACGAGATAGATGCTTTCTATAAAAATCAGAAAATGCTGGAATCGAAAGATAAAAAAAACAGTAAGGTTGTCCTTACTGTTTTTTTAGTTGGTTCCAGATGATGCTGTATCTGCGCCACTGTCTGTTGCTGTGGAACCTTGGTCTTGTGCGGCAGACGAACTAGATTCTGTAGCAGATGAGCTATCGGTTTCTTTTTGCGAACTAGCATCTGTATTGCTTGAATTGGTTTGTGTATTGGTGTTAGCATCTGTATTGGTAGCGCTTGAGTCAGAACCCTTATCGTGGACCACGACGACGCTGGTGCTACTAGATGGTTTGTCTTCTGTTTTTTGATTATCTTTATTGAGCAGGCTCATGATGGTAAAGGAAGTGACGATAATCCCTAGGAGACTGGCAATCGTAGCTACAACCGTTTGAAATACGGACAAACCTTGTTTGACTTTCTCACCGCGAGATGGTCTTGTATCAACTTTTTCCTCAGGTTTTTGGTTTTTGTTACTTCTTGAATATTGTGACATGTTCATTCTCTTTCTATCAAAAATTGTTTTTTAACACTTTCCTATTATAAGTCATTTTCTGAAAAATGTCTAAAAAGAACTGAATTTTATAGAGGGATTTCACCTCATCTATCTTTATCAAATCCTTGTCCCAAGCTGTTAGAAATGATAAAATAGAAGTTACGTAAAAAGAAAGTGATGGATGCGTAGGACATGATTTATTTTGACAATTCAGCAACGACCAAACCTTATCCGGAAGCCCTTGCTACCTATACGGAAGTAGCGACTCGGATTTGGGGGAATCCTTCTAGTCTGCACAATTTAGGAAGTCAAGCTACTCGTATTTTAGAGGCTTCCCGGAAACAGATTGCGGAGCTAATTGGCAAGAAAGCTGAGGAGATTTATTTCACGTCTGGTGGGACAGAAGGGGACAACTGGGTCCTCAAGGGTGTCGCTTTTGAGAAAGCTCCTTATGGCAAGCATATCATTGTCTCTGACATCGAGCATCCTGCCATTAAGGAATCGGCTACTTGGTTAGAAACGCAGGGATTCGAAGTGGATTATGCGCCAGTGGATGCCCGAGGCTTTGTCAAAGTGGATGCCTTGGCTAACCTACTTCGTCCGGATACGACCTTGGTCTCTGTCATGGCCGTCAACAATGAGATTGGCTCCATCCAACCCATCCATGAAATTGCTGCTCTCCTAGAAGATCGCCCAACTATTAGTTTCCATGTTGATGCGGTTCAAGCCTTGGCCAAGGTAGCAACGGCGGGCTATCTACCAGAGCGCGTGGACTTTGCGACCTTCTCTAGTCACAAATTCCATGGTCTTCGCGGGGTTGGATTTGTCTATATCAAAGAAGGCAAAAAGATCACCCCTCTCTTAACGGGTGGGGGCCAAGAAAAAGAAATGCGCTCGACAACTGAGAACGTGGCAGGTATCGCAGCAACCGCAAAAGCCCTACGCTTAGCGATGGAAAACCAAGTAGCTTTTGTCAGTAAGACCCAGCAGATGAAAGAAGTGATCCGCAAAGAATTGGCCAACTATCCTGATGTCACCATCTTTTCTGGTGAGGATCACTTTGCGCCTCACATCTTGACTTTCGGGATCAAGGGAGTTCGTGGTGAAGTAGTGGTCCATGCTTTTGAAGAGTTTGATATTTACATCTCGACCACCAGTGCCTGCTCTTCCAAGGCTGGAAAACCAGCTGGAACCTTGATAGCTATGGGAGTGGACAAGAGTATCGCCCAGACAGCTGTTCGCTTGAGTCTCGAACTGGAAAATGACATGAGCCAAGTCGAGCAATTCTTGACCAAATTCAAACTGATTTACGAACAAACAAGAAAAGTACGTTAATTTTAGAAGGAAATCAACATGACCTTAACCTATTCAGAAATTATGATTCGCTATGGAGAGCTTTCTACGAAAGGAAAGAACCGTATGCGTTTCATCAATAAACTTCGCAATAATATCCAAGATGTTTTATCTATTTATCCAGCTGTCAAAGTGACAGCGGACCGCGATCGGGCCCATGCTTATCTACATGGGACAGATTATGAACCAGTAGCAGAATCGCTCAAGCAGGTTTTTGGAATCCAAAATTTTTCACCTGTTTACAAGATTGAAAAATCAGTCCCAGCCTTGAAAGTAGCAGTGCAAGGGATTATGAAAGAGATTTACGAAGAAGGCATGACCTTTAAAATCTCAAGTAAGCGGAGTGACCATACCTTTGAGCTCGATAGCCGCGAGCTCAATCAAACCTTGGGTGGGGCTGTCTTTGAAGCGATTCCAACCATTCAGGCACAGATGAAAAAGCCAGATATCAATCTGCAAGTCGAAATCCGCGAAGAAGCAGCTTACATCTCTTATGAAACCATTAAGGGAGCTGGTGGCCTTCCTGTTGGTACATCTGGCAAAGGGATGCTCATGCTATCTGGTGGGATCGACTCTCCAGTAGCTGGCTACCTAGCCTTGAAGCGTGGGGTGGATATCGAGGCCGTTCACTTTGCGAGCCCGCCTTATACTAGCCCAGGTGCCTTGAAAAAAGCCCAGGAATTAACACGGAAGTTGACCAAGTTTGGTGGCAATATCCAATTTATCGAGGTGCCCTTCACAGAGATCCAAGAGGAAATCAAGGCAAAAGCGCCCGAAGCTTACCTCATGACCCTGACCCGACGCTTTATGATGCGCATCACAGATCGTATTCGTCAAATCCGTGGTGGTTTGGTCATCATCAATGGAGAAAGCCTCGGTCAGGTAGCTAGTCAAACACTGGAGAGCATGCAAGCCATCAATGCGGTGACCAATACGCCAGTTATCCGTCCGGTGGTGACCATGGACAAATTGGAAATTATCGATATTGCCCAAGCGATTGATACCTTTGAAATCTCTATCCAGCCTTTCGAGGATTGCTGTACCATTTTTGCGCCAGACCGTCCGAAGACCAATCCCAAACTCAAAAATGCGGAGAAATATGAGGAACGCATGGATGTGGAAGCTTTGGTTGAGCGTGCGGTAGCTGGCATCATGGTAACGGAGATCACACCAAAAGCAGAAAAAGATGAGGTCGATGATCTGATTGAGGACCTTTTATAATAGAGACTGGGATTTTCCAGCCTCTTTTTAAAAAGAACTAGAAGGAGAGAAAATGAAAAAAATTATCGTGTTAATAACGAGTTTGCTTCTGTTGACAGGCTGTGTCAAAGTATCTTTTACGAGCTCAAATAAAGAATCAAAATCTAGCCAAACCTCAAGCAGTAAGAAAGAAGCCCTCACATTTGTTAGAGCTGACCAGTACAAAGATCAGGACAATGAGATTTTAGAACTTGCTGAAAAGTTTATCAAAGACAATCCGACGCTTGGGGATGCCGGAAAATTATTTGTCTTTTTCCCAGGTTATACGTTTGGAGATGAGGAAACTCGTTTGGCCTTGTTCTTAATGGTGAATCGGACCACTACAACCATTGATCGAGACGCTTCCTTTGTTGTGAACTTGGAATATGATGGAGCACCGATTCTTGAAAATATTACCGTAGATTATCAGATCAACGAATCAGGTGTTTTAAAACCGAATATGGTTTCAGCTATTCCTCTCAAAATCACCAAAGAACAAGAAGAAAAATTGAATAGCATGACCGATTCGTCGAAAGCTAAAATGAGTTTTAAAGACTTTACATTTAAAAGCAAGGGATAAGAGGAAGAAGATAAAAAATAATTAGACTTCAATCGCCCTTCAACCTAGAGCTGTCTTCTAGGTTGAGGGGCTTTTTGATATCAAGATAAAGAAAGGGATCTAGTCTGTAATGGGAAGGCTAGATCCTTTAAAATATAGAGGGTTTCAAGAGATATTTAGTCAGCAAAGCTTAGTTTTTCGCTTGAATCGCTGCTTGAGCGACGGCTAGTCTGGCAGCAGGAACCCGGTAAGGAGAGCAGGAAACATAGGTGAATTGAATGTCTTGGAAGAAGGAGATCGAAGAAGGATCTCCGCCAACTTCGCCACAGATACCGATAGTGAGGTTCGGTTTTACTTGACGGGCCTTGCTGATAGCAATTCTCATTAATTCACCGACTCCCTCCCTATCGATTTTTTGGAAGGGGTCAAAAGAAAGAATATCTTTGTCCTTGTAGTGGCCAATGAATTTACCAATATCATCCCGAGAGAAGCCATAGGCCATTTGGGTCAAGTCATTGGTGCCAAAGCTGAAGAAATCGGCTTCTTGAACCAGTTTATCAGCAGTGAGGCAGGCGCGGGGCAGTTCAATCATGGTACCAATTTCATAAGGAAATGGCTCCTGACCATACTGTTTGAAAAGCTGTTCAATATGCTGAACAAGATACTCTTTGATGCATGCTAATTCTTTTTGATCAGCAATTAAAGGAACCATGATTTCCGGCTTAATCTGTTGACCTTCTTGATGCAATTTGATAGCACTTCTAAAAATAGCTTCTGTCTGCATCTTGTAGATATCCGGCTTGGTTATGCCGAGACGGCAACCCCGGTGTCCCAACATAGGATTGCTTTCCTGCAGACTTTCAATACGGTCGGCAAGTTTATCAGGAGATTTTTTTAGTTTGCTTGCTAATAATGCAATTTCTTGGGAATCCTTAGGTAGGAATTCATGCATAGGTGGATCGAGCAAGCGGACAATCATTGGTTTATCTTGAACGGTTTGGAACATTTGGTAGAAATCTTCTTCTTGGAATTCTAGGAGCTTATTGAGGGCTTCTTTTGTTTCCTCTTCGGTATCCGCTAAGATGAGGCGACGCATCTCAAGAATCCGTTCTTGTCCAAAGAACATGTGTTCTGTCCGGGCCAGTCCGACTCCTTTGGCTCCAAAGTTCATAGCGGTTGTCAAGTCTTTGACAGTTTCTGCATTGGCTCGAACTTGGAGGATGGCGACTTCATCTGCCCAAGCAAGCAAGCGCTGGAGGTCTTGGTTGTTCTCAACTAGGACAGTTGGAAGTTCGCCACGATAAATGCGACCAGAATAACCATCTACGGAGATGAGATCTCCCTCCCTTAGAACCAGATTGCCACAGGAAAGGGTTTTATTTTCTTCACTGATAGTCAATTCTCCGCAACCTGCGACACAGCAAGTTCCCATGCCACGAGCTACAACAGCAGCGTGGGAGGTCATTCCCCCTTGGCTGGTAACAATAGCTTGGCTGACAATCATGCCTTCAATATCTTCTGGGGAAGTTTCTTGCCGAACCAGGATGACTTTTTTCCCTTCTTGATGGATTTCTTTAGCTCGGTCGGCGGTAAAGACGATTTGGCCAGTAGATGCCCCTGGGCTGGCTGGTAGGCCTTGAGCTAAGAAAGGTGCTTTCTCTAAAGCAATTTCTTCAAAGACTGGATGTATCAGTTGACTGATGGAACTAGGAGCGACTCTCAGGAGAGTTTCTTCCTTACTAATTAGACCTTGATCCACCATATCTAGAGCAATCTTTAAAGAAGCTTTGGCTGTTCGTTTTCCATTTCGGGTTTGGAGGATGTAGAGCTTGCCTTTCTCAATGGTAAATTCAATATCCTGCATATCCTTATAGTGGTTTTCAAGAATCTTAGCGTAGTCTCTGAAAGCTTGGTAGGTTTCGGGTTGGATCTCTTTTAAGGTTGCAATCGGCTCGGGCGTACGGATGCCAGCGACGACATCTTCCCCTTGAGCATTGAGCAAAAATTCACCAAACAGTTCTGCCTCCCCAGTTGCAGGGTTTCTAGTGAAGCAAACCCCTGTACCACTGGCTTGGTCACTATTTCCAAAGACCATGGCCTGGACATTGACAGCTGTTCCTAAATCATGAGGGATCTGATGAAGCTCCCGGTAAATTCTAGCCCGCTTGTTATTCCAGGATTTAAAGACTGCTTGGATGGCAGCATAAAGTTGCTCATTCGGGTTCTCAGGAAATTGCTTTTTGTGTGTGGAGTAGAGAGCTTTATAGTGTTGGATCAATTCTTGTTGCTGGGCTAGGTCAAAATCATGGACCTTTTTATTCTGTTTTTGTTCAAATGCTGCTAGTTGGTCATCAAAAAGTCCCTTATCGATACCATAGACCACATCAGCAAACATCTGGAGTAGACGGCGATAGCAGTTGTAGGCGAAATCAAGATTGGTTTCTTTGGCCAGTAATTGAGTCCGTTGATCATTGAGACCAAGATTGAGGATTGTGTCCATCATTCCTGGCATGGAAAACTTGGCCCCGCTACGCACAGAGACTAAGAGCAAGTGAGGATCCTCTCCGCTAAAGGACTTACTCGTTTTGTCTTCCAGTTGAGCAACCGCTTTCAAAATTTCCTCTTTTAAAGAGGAATCAAAGAAGTCAGGATGATCGAGATAGTGGATACAACTTTTTGTGGTGATGGTAAATCCAGGAGGAACCGGTAGTCCCAGATGGCTCATCTCAGCTAAATTAGCGCCTTTCCCACCCAGGAGATCATTGTCCTTCGCACTTCCTTCTTCGAAGGAGTAAATCCATTTTGTCATATAAGCCTCCAAAAAAAACTAAATATGTGTCACATTTAAGACAAAAACATTGTATTATACATCACATATATTTGTCAAATAAAACATACATCTTTTTCTGTTGACTAATTGGATTATTCTGCTATAATATTCAGTAAAAAATGATGATTATTTGAAAGTAAAGGATGAAAATATGATGAATATTGCTTTGAAGATGTCTGATATAATCATCATGGAGCTAGAAATAGAAAGGCTAGGAAATTTTGAAATTAAGTGAACGTCAAAAGAAAATAGTTGAAATTGTTAAAATGCATCAGCCCTTAAGTGGGGAGAAGATTTCTGATTTATTGGATATTTCAAGAGCGACCCTTCGCCCAGATTTGTCCTTTTTGACCTTGGTTGGTATGTTGAAAGCGACTCCCAAAATTGGCTATACTTATTCTGGATTAGATCTAGAAACACTTTTCTTTTTTGATACTTTTCAAAAAGAAGTAGCAGAGATCATGACCTCTCCTGTTTTAGTCACCCATGATTCCTATATTCAGGATGCCATTATCACCCTATTTATGTATGATGCCGATGTCCTCTATGTTATCGATGAAGACAAGCTCTTACTGGGAATTATGTCCCGTAAAGATTTATTGAGAGCATCTCTTAATTCAAGTATCCAGACGACTCCTGTAGCAGTTTGTATGACTCGAATGCCACATATCATTACCTGTACAAAAGACATGAACATCCTAGAAGCGGCTGCCCTCCTGCAGGATCATGCCATCGATTCCTTACCGGTAGTCGATGAGGAAAATGACCGAAAAATTGTGGGAACGGTGACCAAATCAGTCTTGCTCGATTACATTATCTTACAAGCAAGAAATGCTGAACTGAAGAGTGAAGAGGAATAAATATGAAAAAAGAGATCATTGTATATAGTATTTCAGATTCTTTGGGTGGAACTTCCCAAAAATTATTGTCAGCAGTTACGGCACAGTATCCAGATATCATTTTTAATAATAGTTCCCGTTTCCCTTTTATCAATCAAGAAGAGGAACTCTTGGATATCTTATATGATGCCTTAAAGGATGATGCGCTTGTCATCAGCACCTTGGTCAATAGTCAGTTAGCATCAGTAGCCAGGGAATTTAGCCAAAAAAATGGTCTGGCTTATTTAGATCTCATGCATCCATTTTTTGAAATCATTCAAGAAAAGACCGGAACCAGACCAATCGAAGTTCCAGGAACCTTGCACCGCTTGGACAGTGATTATTTTAAAAAGATTTCAGCAATTGAATTTGCTGTGAAATATGATGACGGTAAGGCACCCCAGGGATTTTTAGAAGCAGATTTGGTCCTGCTTGGTGTTTCCCGTACATCAAAAACACCCCTGAGTATTTACCTGGCCAACAAGGGCTATAAGGTTGCAAATTTGCCTTTGATCCCAGAAGTTCCTTTACCTCAGGTCTTGGATAAGGTTGATTCTCGTCGCTTGATTGGTCTAATCTGCGAGCCCGAAAAATTAATGAAAGTTCGAAGCCATCGCTTGGATTCTTTAGGATTAACACAAGAAACAAGCTATACGGATTTAGAAAAAATCTATCAAGAATTGGATTATTCCAAGAAGGTCTTTAAACAATATGGCGCTCAAGTCATCAATATGACGGATAAATCGATTGAAGAGACAGCTTTCCTAATTGAGGAGCAAGTAAAGAAGATGAACTGATTCTTGAATCAGTCTAGATTGGGTTGTAACTGCAGATTCCTTGGAGAAATGATATGGAGCAATATAAGCGTATTTTACTAGAGAAATTTGATTCTCGTCAAAAAGTCATTACTGAACTCACTAATCTTGAGGCCATTTTAAACCTACCAAAAGGGACAGAACTCTACATAAGTGATATTCATGGAGAATTTGCGGCTTTTGATTATATTTTGAGAAGTTGCGCTGGAATTTTAAATGAGAAAATTAATGATTGCTTTGCAGCTTCCTTGACACAAGAGGAAAAGAATACACTGTCAGCTCTGGTATCTTATCCAGAGCGAGTTTTGGAAGGAGTGAATAAGGAGAAAGAGTGGTATAAATCAACGATTTCTCAACTCTTGACTCTATTGAGTTTTGTAGCAGCTAAATATAGCCGTTCCAAACTGAGAAAGGCCTTGCCCCAGGAATATGCCTATATTATAGAAGAACTGATCTATAGTGATCTTACGCTAGCTGATAAACATTCTTATTTCCATACTATCTTAAGTTATGTTATTGAACTAAGAGAAGCGGATCCCTTTATCTTGGGAATTGCCAGCAGTATTCGTCGCTTATTGATAGATCACCTGCATGTGGTAGGAGATATTTTTGATAGAGGGGCTGGAAGTGCCCAGGTAATGGATGAGCTTCTTCAGTTTCATTCCTTAGATATTCAATGGGGCAATCACGATATCATTTGGATGGGAGCTTTTTTTGGATCCAAGGCGTGTTTATTGAATGTATTGCGCATTGCAGCACGCTATGGTTATTTATGGGATATCGAAAAAGCTTATGGCTTAAACATTCGATCCTTAACCTTATTTGCGGATAAAACCTACAAAGCCAATCCTAAGTTTAGGCCTATCCTGGGGACAAGAGAGGAGGAATTTACACCAGAAGAAATATTACAGCTGGAAAAGGTCCATCAAGCGCTGGCCATTCTCCAATTTAAGATAGAAACTCAATTGATGAAGAGACGGCCAGAATTTCAGATGGGAAATCAAATCTTGCTGGATAACATTGATTATTGGAAGAATACAATCAGCATTGACGGGAAGAGCTATTCCTTGAAAAATACCTGCTTCCAAACCATAGATCGGGAAAATCCTTCTGAACTATCCTCAGAAGAAAAACAAATAGTAGACAGTATGCTGGCTTCCTTCCAAGGATCTCCCAAAATGGCCAAACATATGGAGCTGTTAATGAAAAAAGGTTCCATGTATAAGGTTTACAATCATCACTTGCTTTTTCATGGTTGTATTCCCTTGAAACCTTCTGGGGAATTTCAACCTCTGCTTCTTCATCAAGCCCAGTATGCGGGGAAAGAATTACTAGACTTTTTCGAATATCATATACGCTTTGCGGCAAAAAACAAAGAAGTTGGGGACGACCTTTCAACGGATTTAGTATGGTATTGCTGGCGAGGGCAATTATCTCCTCTCTTTGGGAAGAATAAGATGACGACCTTTGAACGGTATTTTATTGAGGAGGCAGAAACGCATAAGGAAATAGAAAATGAGTATTTTAGCTATCGCAATTCAAAAAAGATTTGCCAATTAATTTTAGAGGAATTTGGTCTTGAAGCCAAGGTATCTCGCATTGTGAATGGACATACACCAGTGAAGACAGGAAAGGGGGAATCGCCCATTCGGGGTGAAGGACTACTCTTTGTCATTGATGGGGGTCTTTGCGAAGCATATCAAAAGAAGACAGGTACAGCAGGCTATTCACTCCTTAATAATTCCTATGGTTTTCAACTGGTAACCCATCAGCCCTTCCAAGACATTCAAAAGGTAGTAGATTCGCCATTTGAGCAAACTTCCTTGAAGAGGGTTATTGAAGACCTGGAGGACCGTACTCTCATCCAATCCACCACCATCGGTCAGAACTTACTGGAACAACAGCAAGAACTGATCCAATTGCTCCATGAATTTTATGATGGGTGAGATCATTCATAAAAGGAAACAACTAAATCATAAATAGCTTCTTTATAAAGATAGCTGAGATTTATAGAAGTCATTTAATTCTAGTAAACACTTAAAAGAATTTTTTAAAAGAAAATTCGTTTTCAAAGCGCAAAAATGCTTGTCTTTGTCTGATAGAAGTGATATACTAAGAGAGTTGACTATGCACATGCCTGTGCAACCGCTCGATCATCGTTGCTCATTTTCATGAGAATAAGTGGTTCGTCCCACGATGCTAGGCGAGTCTTCACAAAAATACGGGGAAACCCAAAAATACATAGGAGGTGCATAATGAGCACATACGCAATCATTAAAACTGGCGGAAAACAAGTTAAAGTTGAAGTTGGTCAAGCAGTCTACGTTGAAAAATTGAACGTTGAAGCTGGTCAAGAAGTTACATTTAACGAAGTTGTTCTTGTTGGTGGTGAAAACACTGTTGTCGGAACTCCACTTGTTTCAGGAGCTACTGTTGTTGGAACTGTTGAAAAACAAGGAAAACAAAAGAAAGTTGTTACTTACAAGTACAAACCTAAAAAAGGTAGCCACCGTAAACAAGGTCACCGTCAACCTTACACTAAAGTTGTCATCAACGCAATCAACGCTTAATTTTTAGGAGAACACATGATACAAGCAGTCTTTGAACGAGCCGAAGATGGCGAGCTGAGGAGTGCAGAAATCACTGGGCACGCTGGAAGTGGCGAATACGGCTTTGATGTCGTGTGTGCATCGGTTTCTACGCTTGCCATTAACTTTGTCAACTCTGTTGAGAAATTTGCAGGCTATGAACCGGAACTAGAATTAAACGAAGAAGAGGGTGGTTTCATGCGGGTCACAATCCCGACAGACATTCCACCTCATCAAAGAGAAATGACCCAACTATTCTTTGAATCATTTTTCTTAGGGATGGCAAACTTATCGGAGAACTCATCTGAGTTCATCCAAACAAGAGTTATCACAGAAAACTAACATGGAGGAAAACAATTATGTTGAAATTGAATCTTGCTAACTTGCAACTTTTCGCCCACAAAAAAGGTGGAGGTTCTACATCAAACGGACGTGATTCACAAGCTAAACGTCTTGGAGCTAAAGCAGCTGATGGACAAACTGTAACAGGTGGATCTATCCTTTACCGTCAACGCGGTACTCACATCTACCCAGGTGTGAACGTTGGACGTGGTGGAGACGATACTTTGTTCGCAAAAGTTGAAGGCGTAGTACGCTTCGAACGTAAAGGTCGCGATAAAAAACAAGTTTCTGTTTACCCAATCGCAAAATAAAAAGGTTCTGTGAACCTTTTATTCCGAGTCTTGAAATAGTAAGGCAAGGAAGCTAGGAATAGCAAAAAGTAAAGCTTTCTGATTTATCAGAAGGCTTTTTTCTTTTATTTATTTAAAAATATCATGTTTACTCCTGTTAATATAATGTTTGAATTTGTGTTTTTTGTAAAATGTAGTATAATAGAGACAAATATAGTAGGAATGGAAGTAGTACCATGAAAGATAGCAGACATGTTGAAATTCTTCAGGAACTGGATCGAAAAAGTGTGGTATCAGTCAAAGAACTCAAGGAACTCTTTGGGGTGACAGACATGACCATTCGTCGCGATCTGATCGATCTTGAAAAACAAGGTCTTTTAGTTCGTGTACATGGTGGAGCCCACAAAAAGGTAAAAGATAGCTTGTTAGAGGCTTCTCACAGTGAGAAAAATCTCATCAATATTGATGAAAAACGAAGCATTGCAAAAAAATGTGCAGAGTTGATCGAAAATGGGGATACCGTCTTTATTGGGTCTGGTACGACAACAGATTTTATCGGCGACTATTTAGAAGGAAAGGAAATCAGTATTGTCACCAATTCCCTCCCCATTTTTGAAAAGCTAAAGGATTTTCCAAATTATGACTTGATCTTAGTTGGTGGTCGCTATCGTGTGAAGACACAAACTTTTGTCGGTCAATTTGCCAATAAACTCTTGAAAGAAATAAAGGTTTCTAAAGCTTTCATCGGGGTCAATGGCATCGATGGGCATCATGTTTCCACAGCCAATGAAGAAGAAGGAAATGGTAATGCCATTATTCTAAACAATGCAATTGAGAAATATGTGGTTGCTGATAACAGTAAGTTTGATAGCTATTCTTTCTATAGTTTCTATCGAGTGGAAGACCTGAATGCCATTATTACTGATGATAGTATTCCAAAGAAGATCAAAGACAAATATGCCTTGTATACGAAAATCATATAAAACAAAATATGGTGTTTTTATTTTTAAAAAATGTTCGAAAATAAACAATTTAATGTTGACTTTCGTTCGAAATAGGTGTAATATAATATCAAAAGTAAGAAAATGTTTCTTTGTGAAAAATTAACAACAGGGATATTTGCTGAAACAAACAAAAGGAGGACAGGACATGTCTATTGTAATTGGTGCAGATGCTGCAGGATTAAGATTAAAAGATCTCGTGAAAGAATTTCTTGTAAAAGAAAATTTCGATGTTGTAGATGTAACCGCTGAAGGTCAAGATTTTGTAGATGTGACACTTGCAGTTGCGAGCGAAGTGAACAAAAACGATCAAAATCTTGGAATCGTGATTGATGCTTATGGAGCTGGTCCATTTATGGTTGCGACTAAAATCAAAGGAATGGTGGCAGCAGAAGTTTCAGATGAACGTTCTGCTTATATGACACGTGGACACAACAATTCTCGAATGATTACCATGGGGGCTGAAATTGTTGGGGATGAATTGGCGAAAAACATTGCCAAAGGCTTCGTCAATGGTAAATACGACGGTGGCCGTCACCAAATCCGTGTAGATATGTTGAATAAGATGTGCTAATGAGAGGAGAATTCAAATGAGAATTGCAATTGGTTGTGATCACATTGTGACAAATGAAAAAATGGCTGTTTCTGATTTTTTGAAATCAAAAGGATACGAAGTGCTCGACTTTGGGACTTATGACCATACACGTACCCACTATCCAATCTTTGGTAAGAAAGTCGGTGAAGCCGTAGCAAGTGCCCAAGCAGATCTTGGTGTTTGTATCTGTGGTACTGGTGTTGGGATTAACAATGCTGTTAACAAAGTACCTGGTGTCCGTTCTGCCTTGGTACGCGATATGACAACTGCTCTTTATGCAAAAGAAGAATTGAACGCGAATGTCATCGGGTTTGGTGGTAAAATTACGGGTGAATTACTCATGTGCGATATCATTGAAGCATTCATCCACGCTGAATACAAACCAACTGAAGAAAATAAAAAATTGATCGCTAAGATCCAACATGTGGAAAGCCATAATGCTCATCAAGCGGATGCTGATTTCTTTGCAGAATTCCTTGAAAAATGGGACCGTGGTGAATACCACGACTAAGAGGTGACGTATGATATTAACGGTCACGATGAACCCTTCGATTGATATTTCTTATCCTTTGGATGTACTCCAGTTGGATACAGTCAATCGTGTGGCTGAGGTGAGTAAGACAGCTGGTGGGAAAGGTCTTAACGTTACTCGTGTACTTTCTGAGATAAAGGATCCAGTGGCAGCGACTGGCCTACTTGGTGGTCGAACGGGGCAATTCATTCTCGATCATTTAGGAGTAGGGATAGAGGAACGTTTCTTTGAAATTGCTGGAGATACACGTAATTGTATCGCCATCCTTCACGAAGGCAAGCAAACAGAAATCTTAGAAAAAGGTCCAACCATTTCTGAGAAAGAAGGGCAAGACTTTCTCGACCATTATCGTCACTTGGTTGACCAAGTAGAGGTTGTTGCCATCTCTGGAAGTCTTCCTGCTGGTTTACCAGTGGATTATTATGCTAGCCTTGTCAAGATTGCAAGGGAAGCTGGAAAATCAGTCGTGCTCGACTGCTCGGGAGCTTCTTTAGAAGCTGCCATTCAAGCAGATGTCAAGCCTACAGTCATTAAGCCCAACAATGAAGAGTTGTCTCAATTGTTAGGAAAAGAAGTGAGTAAGAATGTGGAAGACTTAAAAGAAGTTCTTCAGGATGCTCTCTTTGATGGCATAGAATGGGTGATTGTCTCCCTTGGAGCAAATGGCGCTTTTGCAAAGCACGGCGACGTCTTCTATAAGGTAGATATTCCTAAGATTGATGTCGTCAATCCAGTCGGATCTGGTGATTCGACTGTTGCAGGGATTGCATCTGGTCTCTATCATCATGAGAGTGACGCAGACTTGCTCAAGAAAGCAAATGTTCTTGGAATGTTAAATGCGCAAGAAGCACAAACAGGACATGTCAACATGGGGCACTATGATGCCTTGTATCAACAATTAATCGTAAAAGAGGTATAAAATGGTATTAACAGAACAAAAACGCAACTATTTGGAACGTCTTAGTACAAAAGACGGTGTTATTTCAGCTTTGGCCTTCGACCAACGTGGGGCTTTGAAACGCTTGATGGCCAAATACCAGGACACTGAGCCAACTGTAGCACAAATGGAAGAATTGAAAGTTCTTGTAGCAGATGAATTGACAAAATATGCTTCATCAATGTTGTTGGACCCAGAATATGGTTTGCCTGCTACGAAAGCCTTGGACAAAGATGCTGGGCTCTTGCTTGCATACGAAAAGACTGGTTACGATACATCTAGCACCAAACGTTTGCCTGACTGCCTCAACCTTTGGTCAGCAAAACGCATCAAAGAACAAGGTGCAGATGCTGTGAAATTCTTGCTCTACTATGATGTAGATAGTGCAGAAGAACTCAACCAAGAAAAACAAGCTTATATCGAACGCATTGGTTCAGAATGTGTGGCAGAAGACATTCCATTCTTCCTTGAAATCTTGGCTTATGACGAAGGAATTGCGGATGCAACCTCTGCTGAATATGCAAAAGTGAAACCTCGTAAAGTCATTGAAGCTATGAAAGTCTTCTCAGATCCTCGTTTCAATATCGATGTATTGAAAGTAGAAGTTCCAGTTAATGTCAACTACGTGGAAGGATTTGGAGAAGGTGAAGTTGTCTATAGTCGTGAAGAAGCGGCTGCCTTCTTTAAAGAACAAGAAGAAGCAACCAACCTTCCATACATCTACCTCAGTGCTGGTGTATCAGCAAAACTCTTCCAAGAAACTTTGGAATTTGCTCATGCATCAGGTGCTAACTTCAACGGTGTCCTTTGTGGACGTGCGACATGGGCAGGTTCAGTAGAAGCTTACATCAAAGATGGAGAAGCAGCTGCTCGTGAATGGCTTCGTACAGAAGGTCGTCAAAATATTGAAGAATTGAATGCGGTCTTGGCTAAAGTGGCAACACCTTGGACAGAACGCGTGTAAGAAACAAATCGTTATTGCCTCCTAAAGCAACATTTAGAACATTGGAAGGAAGAAATTCCTTTCAATGTTCTTCATTATTTCAAGGACTTGTTTCTTTTTTATAAAAAAATGTTTAAAAATTTTCGCTGTAAGGGTTTACAAAATAAAAAACTTATGATAGAATAAGTTCATAAGTTAAATAGCAGTGAGCGTTACTAAGTTAGATTAGGCGTGACCACAAGTAGATTGAATGATTAGCATAGGCTAGTTTTTTCAGTTGCTTCGTGGTCATTTTTATTTGCTTTTAACAAATTTTACAAAGGAGAGCCTCATGTATCGTATTATCCATCCAATGAACAATAATGTTGCTTTGGTTCAAAATGAGCTTCAACAAGAGGTAATTGTTGTTGGGAGTGGGATTGCTTTTGGGAAAAAGAAACATGATCTAGTAGCTGAGGATAAGGTCGAAAAAGTATTTCGTTTAAACACGGATGAATCAAGAGAAAACTTTATGGCCCTTCTAAAGGATGTTCCTCTTGATTTCATTACAACCACTTATGAAGTGATTGATACCTTGTCTAAGAAATATGCCTATCCTGTTCAAGAATATATCTATGTGACACTAACAGATCACATCTTTTGTTCTTACCAGGCGGTTCAACAGGGAAGATACAAACACAGTGATCTACCTGATGCGTCTGCTATGCATCCGATTCCCTATAAAATCGCAAAGGAAGCGATTGAAATCTTTCGAAATCGGCTCTTGGATCAATTTCCTGATGACGAAGTGAATCGTATCGCCTATCACTTCATCAATGCACAAGGGGAAGTCATTCATGAGCAGGATCCTGATGTCCAAGATCGCCAAGCGATTTTGAAAGCTGTAGAGGAAAAACTAGCTCACAATGGATTGAAACGAAAAGAAGAAAATAGTCATTTCTACGATCGCTTTATGATCCATCTCAATTATTTCCTTGACTCCCTAGATAAGGGAAGAGAGGATCCTGAAGGCTTGAGCGAGATGGAACAACTGATCCAGCTAAGTTATCCAAAGGCTTATGAGATTAGTCATCAGATCTACCAAACTATCGCTGAACAGACTGGAGCTAAGATATCTCCTAATGAAAAAGTCTATTTAGCCTTGCATATTCAACGTCTATTATAAAAATTTTCAAAAGGTATCATAAGGAGGAACCAACATGAATAAAGAAGAAGTCCAATTACTTGGGTTTGAAATTGTCGCTTATGCCGGTGACGCTCGATCAAAATTAGTGGAAGCCTTAAAAGCTGCTGAAAATGGTGATTTTGCTAAAGCAGAATCCTTAGTAGAAGAAGCAGGGTCCTGTATCGCTGAGGCTCACAAATCTCAAACGACCATGCTAGCGCATGAAGCAGCAGGAGAAGAAATCCCCTATAGCATTACCATGATGCATGGTCAAGACCATCTCATGACAACGATCCTATTAAAAGACGTGATTCACCATCTGATTGAACTATATAAAAGAGGAGCGAAATAATGAATAAACTGATTGAACTGATTGAAAAAGGGAAACCTTTCTTTGAAAAGATTTCTCGAAACAAATATTTGCGAGCGATTCGGGATGGCTTTATTGCAGGGATGCCTGTTATCCTTTTCTCATCTATCTTCATCCTAATTGCGTATGTACCAAACGCTTGGGGATTCCACTGGTCTAAAGATATTGAAACATTCTTGATGACTCCATATAACTATTCTATGGGCATCTTGGCCTTCTTCGTTGGTGGTACAACGGCTAAGGCTTTGACTGATTCAATGAACCGCGACCTTCCAGCAACTAACCAAATCAACTTCATTTCTACAATGTTGGCTTCTATGGTTGGCTTCTTGCTCATGGCTGCCGAACCTGCTAAAGAAGGTGGATTCTTAACAGCCTTCATGGGTACAAAAGGTCTATTGACAGCCTTCATTGCAGCCTTTGTCACCGTTAATGTTTATAAGGTCTGTGTGAAAAATAATGTGACGATTCGCATGCCAGACGAGGTTCCACCGAATATTTCACAAGTTTTTAAAGACTTGATTCCATTTACAGTTTCAATTGTTCTCTTGTATGCATTTGAATTGATTGTTAAAGGTGCTATCGGTGTAACAGTTGCGGAATCTATCGGAACACTTCTAGCTCCATTGTTCTCTGCAGCAGATGGATATCTTGGAATTACCCTTATTTTTGGTGCTTATGCCTTCTTCTGGTTTGTAGGTATCCATGGTCCTTCAATCGTAGAACCAGCGATTGCGGCGATCACATATGCAAATATCGATAACAACTTGCACTTGCTTCAAGCCGGACAACATGCTGATAAAGTCATCACTTCTGGGACTCAAATGTTTATCGTTACCATGGGTGGTACTGGTGCAACCTTGATTGTTCCCTTCCTCTTCATGTGGTTGTGTAAGTCTGAACGTAACCGTGCAATCGGACGTGCATCTGTTGTTCCTACATTCTTCGGTGTAAACGAACCAATTCTCTTTGGGGCTCCAATCGTATTGAACCCAACTTTCTTCATTCCATTTATCTTTGCTCCAATCGCAAACGTCTGGATCTTCAAATTCTTTGTTGATACCTTGGGAATGAACTCATTCTCAGCAAACCTTCCATGGGTAACGCCTGGACCTCTTGGAATTGTCCTTGGTACAAACTTCCAAGTTCTTTCCTTCATCCTTGCTGCTCTTCTAGTGGTAGTGGACGTAATCATTTACTATCCATTCGTGAAGGTTTATGATGAACAAATTCTTGAAGAAGAACGTTCTGGTAAAGCTAACGACAGCTTGAAAGAAAAAGTCGCAGCAAACTTTAACACTGCAAAAGCTGATGCGATTCTTGAAAAAGCTGGTGTTGAAAACGAACCAGTTCAAAACAATATCACAAAAGAAACAAACGTCTTGGTTCTCTGTGCCGGTGGTGGGACCAGTGGACTCCTTGCCAATGCTTTGAATAAAGCTGCTGCAGAATACAATGTTCCTGTGAAGGCTGCTGCTGGTGGTTACGGTGCTCACCGTGAAATGTTGCCAGAATTTGACCTTGTTATTCTTGCTCCTCAAGTAGCTTCAAACTATGAAGATATGAAGGCTGAAACAGATAAACTTGGAATCAAATTGGCTAAGACTGAAGGAGCTCAATACATTAAATTGACACGTGATGGACAAGGTGCCCTAGCCTTTGTTCAAGCGCAATTCGATTAACGATAGGGACTGTGAAACAGTCTCCTATCGTAACGGAAATCGCTATGGCGATTTTCCTAATCGACTTGTTAATTCGTCGGTAAAAAGATATCGTTTTTACCTCCTCATGTCACAATTCGGTGGCTTGGAACAAGAAGTGAGATGGAGATGGATGGCTCACTAACTCCTCTCCACTCACTTTTCCTTTGATCCAATCAAGAAAAAGGTGAAAAAATGACAAAAACACTTCCTAAAGATTTTATTTTTGGTGGCGCTACAGCCGCATATCAGGCTGAAGGTGCAACTCATACAGATGGGAAAGGCCCTGTTGCATGGGACAAATACCTGGCTGACAACTATTGGTATACAGCAGAACCTGCTAGTGATTTCTACCACAAATATCCAGTAGACCTTCAATTAGCTGAGGAATACGGTGTCAATGGTATTCGGATTTCCATTGCCTGGTCGCGTATTTTCCCAACTGGATATGGTGAAGTGAATCCAAAAGGGGTGGAGTTCTACCATAACTTATTTGCAGAATGTCATAAACGTCATGTAGAACCATTCGTAACTCTTCACCACTTTGATACTCCTGAAGCTCTTCACTCAAATGGAGACTTCTTGAATCGTGAAAATATCGAACACTTTGTAGATTATGCCGCCTTCTGTTTTGAAGAGTTTCCAGAAGTCAACTACTGGACAACCTTTAATGAAATCGGACCTATCGGAGATGGTCAGTACTTAGTCGGAAAATTCCCACCAGGTATTCAATATGACCTTGCTAAAGTCTTCCAATCTCACCACAATATGATGGTTTCTCATGCACGTGCTGTGAAATTGTACAAAGACAAAGGTTATGCAGGTGAAATCGGAGTGGTCCATGCCCTTCCTACTAAGTATCCTTTGGATCCAGAAAATCCAGCAGACGTTCGGGCGGCTGAGTTGGAAGATATCATCCACAACAAATTTATCTTGGATGCTACTTACCTTGGACACTATTCAGATGCAACCATGGAAGGTGTTCATCACATCTTATCTGTCAATGGTGGTAGCTTGGATCTTCGTGACGAAGACTTTGCAGCGCTTGAAGCAGCTAAAGATTTGAACGACTTCCTTGGAATTAACTACTACATGAGTGACTGGATGGAAGCCTTTGATGGTGAAACTGAAATCATCCACAACGGTAAAGGGGAAAAAGGAAGCTCTAAGTACCAAATTAAAGGTGTTGGTCGTCGTGTAGCTCCTGACTATGTGCCTCGGACGGATTGGGACTGGATTATCTATCCGCAAGGTTTGTATGACCAAATTATGCGCGTGAAAGCAGATTATCCAAACTATAAGAAAATCTACATCACTGAAAACGGACTGGGCTACAAAGATGAGTTTGTGGATAATACGGTTTATGACGATGGACGGATTGATTATGTGAAACAACACTTAGAGGTCTTGTCTGATGCGATTGCAGATGGTGCTAATGTCAAAGGTTACTTCATCTGGTCTCTCATGGACGTCTTCTCTTGGTCTAATGGTTATGAAAAACGCTATGGTCTCTTTTATGTGGACTTTGAAACCCAGGAGCGCTATCCAAAGAAATCGGCTCATTGGTACAAGAAAGTAGCCGAAAGCCAAGTGATTGAATAAGGATCAACTGGAACTGTTTTAGTTCCAGTTTTTTATTTTCACTTGATGAAGGTCTCTTAAACGGATCTCTTCTTTCAGCCCCTAATTTATGGTATAATAGATCGATACTGTAATAAGGAAAATAGAATGAATATACAACAATTACGATATGTAGTGGCGATTGCCAACAGTGGTACTTTTCGTGAGGCTGCTGAAAAAATGTATGTGAGTCAGCCTAGCTTGTCCATCTCTGTCAGAGATCTGGAAAAAGAACTGGGGTTTAAGATTTTTCGTCGGACTAGTTCTGGGACTTTTTTGACCCGTCGGGGAATGGAATTTTATGAAAAAGCGCAGGACGTGGTCAAAGGGTTTGATATTTTTCAAAATCAATATGCCAGTCCTGAAGAAGAGAAGAAAGAATTCTCCATTTCTAGTCAGCACTATGACTTTTTGCCACCTTTGATGACGGAATTCTCAATCCGCTATCCGGAAAATAAAAACTTCCGCATCTTTGAATCAACGACGGTTCAAATTTTGGACGAAGTGGCTCAAGGGCATAGTGAGTTGGGAATTATTTATCTCAACCGTCAAAATACCAAGGGGATTATGCAACGGGTTGATAAATTAGGGCTTGAAGTGGTGGATTTAATTCCTTTTCAGACTCATATTTACCTTCGCAAAGGACATCCTTTGGCTAAGAAGAAAAAACTGGTCATGGAAGATCTAGCTCAGTTGCCAACTGTTCGTTTTACCCAAGAAAAAGATGAGTACCTCTATTATTCAGAGAACTTTGTCGATACCAGCTCGAGCTCACAAATGTTCAATGTGACTGACCGGGCAACCTTGAATGGAATCTTGGAGCGGACGGATGCTTATGCGACGGGATCAGGCTTTTTGGATAGCCAGTCAGTGAATGGCATTACCGTGATTCCTTTAGAAGATAATTTAGACAATAAAATGGTCTATGTCAAACGCGAAGAGATGGATCTCTCTCCTGTAGCAGAGAAGTTTGTCGAGGTCATGGTAGAATATTTTGATCAAAAGAGGTAAGAAATGAAGAGAAAAACTATGGTTCCGGTAGCGATCGTGCTATTGGTCCTACTAGATCAGCTGGTCAAATGGTATGTGGTGAAGAATATTCCACTGGGTGTCGTCAAGTCTTTTATTCCCCATGTGGTCAGTCTGACTTATCTTCAAAACACAGGTGCAGCTTTTTCGCTTCTTGAAAATCAGCAATGGTTCTTTACCCTCATCACTCTAGTCGTGATGGTAGGGGCCTTTTACTATCTCTATAAGCATCTCAAGGGGTCGCTTTGGATGGTGACAGGTTTGACCTTAGTCATTGCAGGTGGATTGGGGAATTTTATCGATCGCCTGCGTCAGGGCTTTGTGGTCGATATGTTCCACCTGGATTTTATGAATTTTGCAATTTTTAATGTAGCAGATAGTTATTTGACAGTTGGAGTTTTCTTGCTCCTGATCCTGATGTTGAAAGAGGAAACGCATGGAAATTAAAATTGAAGTAGCCGGTGCGCGACTGGATAAGGCTTTGGCGGATTTGACTCCCTTGTCACGAGCTGTGGCCAATGAGCAGATCAAAGAAGGAAAAGTTCTGGTCAATGGGACTGTGAAAAAAGCCAAGTACACGGTCAAAGAAGGGGACATCATCCAGTATGAAGTCCCAGAAGTGGAAGAGGTCAGTTATGAAGCAGAAGATTTGCCCTTAGACATCGTCTATGAGGACCAGGATGTAGTCGTCGTCAATAAACCTCAAGGCATGGTTGTTCACCCAAGTGCGGGTCATACCAGTGGGACATTGGTCAATGCGCTCTTATACCATGTCAAGGACCTTTCAGGGATCAATGGAGAATTGCGTCCAGGGATCGTCCACCGGATTGACAAAGACACGTCAGGCCTCTTGATGGTCGCAAAAAATGACCAAGCCCACGTCGCCTTAGCAGAGGAACTCAAAGACAAAAAATCTCTCCGGAAGTATTGGGCCATTGTCCATGGCAATCTTCCGAACGATCGGGGCATGATCGAAGCACCAATTGGTCGCAGTGAAAAGGACCGGAAAAAACAAGCAGTGACGGCGAAAGGAAAACCTGCAGTGACCCGTTTTCAAGTCTTGGAGCGCTTTGGAAATTACACCTTGGTAGAGTTGCAACTGGAGACCGGTCGCACCCACCAAATTCGGGTGCACATGGCCTATATCGGCCATCCAGTAGCTGGAGATCCTGCTTATGGTCCTAAGAAGACACTCAAAGGACAAGGACAGTTTCTGCATGCGCGGACACTCGGCTTTACCCATCCTCGTACAGGAGAGACCTTGGAATTTACGGCAGAAGTGCCAGCGATCTTTGAGAAAACGCTGGAAGACCTTCGAAAAGGATAGTGAAGATGGCTGAATGGAGATTCAGTCACTTTCATTACATACGAAATAAATAGTATTAGAAAGAAAAATAGAGATGAAAGCAAAACGAATCGTCTTTAAAGTAGGGACCTCGTCTTTGACCAATCCCGATGGGAGTCTCTCCAGACAGAAGGTCAAGGTCATTACCCAGCAGTTGGCTCTCTTACACGAATCGGGCCATGAGTTGATCTTGGTCTCATCAGGGGCGGTTGCTGCTGGGTTTGGCGCCCTTGGTTTTAAGAAACGGCCGACTAAGGTGGCAGACAAGCAAGCCTCTGCGGCAGTTGGGCAAGGCTTACTGATGGAAGAATATACAGCCAACCTGCTCTTACGCAACATTGTTTCTGCGCAGATTTTGTTGACCCAGGATGACTTTGCGGATCAACGCCGCTATAAGAATGCCCACCAGGCCCTTTCTGTCTTGCTCAATCGTGGGGCCATTCCGATTATCAATGAAAACGATACGGTCTCGATTGCCGAGTTAAAAGTAGGTGACAATGATACCTTGAGTGCGCAGGTTGCAGCCATGGTTCAAGCTGATCTTTTGGTGCTTTTAACGGATGTCGATGGTCTCTATACAGCCAATCCTTCTCAGGATCCAACAGCTAAGCGCTTGGATCGAATCGAATACATTTCTCGCGAGATGATCGAGATGGCTGGTGGTGCTGGCAGTAGCAATGGAACTGGCGGTATGTTGACCAAACTCAAGGCAGCGACCCTTGCGACCGAGTCAGGGGTTCCTGTCTATATTTGCTCGTCTCTCAAGTCTGATGCCTTGATCGAAGCAGCAGAAGAGCAAGCGGATGGCAGTTACTTCCTTGCAGAGGACAAGGGCTTAAAAACCCAGAAACAATGGCTAGCCTTTTATGCAGAAAGTAAAGGAGCCGTTTGGGTGGATGCTGGAGCAGCGGAAGCCCTGTTGGATCATGGAAAGAGTCTATTGATTTCTGGTGTGACCAAGGCAGAAGGAGATTTTTCTTATCATGATATCGTCAGCGTCTATCATCAAGAGACTGGTCAATTACTAGGAAAAGGCAAGGTCCGTCTCGGCCAATCAGCTGTGCGCGATCTACTCCAATCTAAAAAAGCCAAGGGAATCCTCATCCACCGGGATGACTGGATCTCGGTAACTCCTGAAATTGACTTACTCTTTACAGAATTCTAGAGGACAACGTATGGGAACAACACAAGAACAATTAGCCTTAGCGAGATCAGCTAAGAAAAGCATCAATACAGCCAGTACAGCTCTTAAAAATCAGGCTTTGGAGGCCATGGCTAGCCAGCTTTTGAAAGCGACGGAAGCCATTTTAGTAGCCAATCAAATCGATATGGAAGCAGCACGCGGCAAGATTTCTGAAGTCATGCTGGATCGCCTCTTTCTTGATCAAGAGCGGATTGCCGGTATGGCACAAGGAATTCGTGCTTTAATAGACCTGCCAGATCCGATTGGGGAAGTGCTGGATACTGAAGTCTTGGAAAATGGCCTTGAAATCCAGAAAGTTCGAGTCGCCATGGGTGTTATTGGCATCATTTATGAAAGCCGTCCAAATGTAACGTCAGATGCTGCAGCGCTTGCCATCAAGAGTGGAAATGCAGTGGTCCTTCGTACTGGAAAGGACGCCTTTCATTCTGCTCAAGCGATCGTGACAGCCCTCAAGGCTGGATTGGAAGAAGGCGGACTCCATCCAGATCTTCTTCAACTGATCCAAGATACGAGTCGAGCTTCTAGCCTTGCTATGATGAAGGCTAAGGGCTATCTAGATTTGCTCATTCCACGTGGTGGTGCTGGATTGATCCAAGCGGTGGTTGAAAATGCCATTGTCCCCGTGATCGAGACAGGAACTGGGATCGTCCATGTCTATGTGGACAAGGAGGCTGACTTCCAGAAAGCCCTCGCCATTATTGAAAATGCTAAGACAAGCCGTCCATCCGTCTGCAATGCCATGGAGGTCCTCTTGGTCGATCGAGCGATCGCGTCTGATTTCTTGCCTTTGGTTAAAGAGCGTTTAGTGGATGCACGGGAAAGATCGGTTGAATTGCGTCTAGATGAGCAAGCACAGGCTATCATTTCTGGGACAGCAGCGCAGGAGCAGGATTTTGATACCGAATTTTTAGATTATATTTTAGCAGTCAAGGTCGTTGATGGAGTTGAGGAAGCGGTGGACCACATAGAAGCCCACAGCACCCATCATTCGGATGCTATTGTGACTGAAAATCCTGAGACAGCCGCTTATTTTACCAAGCAAGTAGATTCAGCAGCCGTTTATGTCAATGCGTCTACACGCTTTACAGATGGGGGTCAATTTGGCCTAGGTTGTGAAATGGGGATCTCGACCCAAAAACTCCATGCGCGTGGACCGATGGGACTGCGGGAGATGACCAGTTACAAGTATATCGTCAGTGGAAATGGTCAAGTGAGGTAAGTCATGAAAGTAGCATTTATCGGTCTTGGAAACATGGGTGCTAGTCTAGCCAAAGCAGTCGCAAAAGAAGTGGACGCGCAAGACCTGCTCTTGGTCAATCGTTCTCCTCAAAAGGTGCAAGAGTTTATCAGCCAGTATGGGGGAACGGCGTCTGATCTTGGACAAGTCTTTCAAGAAGCTGAAGTAATCTTTTTAGGGGTCAAACCCTATCAGATCTGCCCTCTTTTAGAAGAGTACCAGGGCATCTTAGCCCAACGCTCCAATCTCTTGCTGGTTTCTATGGCTGCAGGCCTGGAACTTGAAAAGATGGCTGACATGGTCCAGAACGACCAGCTAGGGCTAATTCGCATCATGCCCAATACGCCTGTAGCGATCGGTCAGGGTGTCATCAGTCTGGCCCGCTCCCAAGCAGTGACAGACCAGCAAGTATCCAAAGTCAAGCAACTTTTAGCAGGAGCTGGAGCTCTCTATGAAATCGAAGAAAAATTGATGGATCCTGCAACGGCTGTCGCAGGCTGTGGGCCAGCCTTTGTCTATCAGATGATTGAAGATATGGCAGATGCAGGAGTAGGATTAGGACTTTCACGAGAGCAAGCCTTGCAGATGGCTGCACAGACCTTCCAAGGAGCCAGTCAAATGGTCCTAGAGACAGGCGAGCATCCAGCTCGCTTGCGAGATGCAGTTTGTAGCCCAGGTGGCTCTACTATTGCAGGAGTTAATCGCCTGGAACAAGTCGGCTTACGGGGCGACATCATTGCTGGAGTGGAAGCAGCATACAAACGCACCCAAGAAATGGGACAAGAGGCAGGGCGAAATTAGATAAAATAATTGGTCAAAACCAAGTTTGGAGAACGTTGACAAACTGTTCTTTCATCCAAATCTAACAAATCAAGAATTATCCAATCCTCTATTGAAACTTTCCACCGTGAGAAAGAGTGCCTGAAACTTAATGGTTTCAGGCACTCGGAATTATTGAGACCTTAGGCTCAATAATTAGTCATGGAACTTCTATGAAGTTCGCTGATGTCCGTTCTCACCTAAGGAAAGTTTCTAAGGGGACTTTATTTTCAATGTAAAAGATTGGTTTTGGCCAATCTTTTTTACGTTAGAGCGACTCTATTTCTACCAAACCATTTTCCGTCAGACGATAGATTTTTTGGCAGACTTCTTTGAGGAAGGTCCGATCGTGGGAGACTGTAACCAGTCCGCCTGGGTAGTCTGCGAATAGGCGACGAATTTCTGGTTGGGAAGTGGGGGAAAAATTGCGAGTAGGCTCGTCCAAGAGCAGAAACTGGGGACTTGTAAGCACTAATTGAAGGAGAAAGAGTTTGCCTTGCTGGCCACCAGAAAGTTCAGAGATCGGATGATGCATTTCAGAATAAGTAAAGTTGAGGGAGGCTAAATGCAATTGAATGGTGTTGATTTCTTCGCGATCGCCTGAATGCTGCAGAAATTGAACGGGTGTCTGAGTTAGAGGGAGGCGTTCAGTGTAATCTTGAGGCATATAGGCAGTTCGGATACTCTTATTCTCTTGTAAAAGATCCCAGATCATTTTTAGGAAAGTGGATTTCCCAACACCGTTGGAACCGATAATCCCTATCTTATCCTGCCCTTGAAGTGTGAGGGAGAGGTTCTTGACTAGGACACGATCCCCAATTGCGAGCTCTTCCTGATCTAAGAGAAGGACTCTTTTTTGAGGAGACAAGGGAGTGAGGGAAGGGAAATGCAGATTAATGATTTCCTCATCATAGGGTTGGGAAGTCATGGATTGGAATTCTCGCTCGTAGCGCTTTTCTTGTGAGAGGAGGGACTTCATTTTTTTTGCCAGGAGACGTCCAGCAGTGCTATCCTTGGTATTTCGTAAGGAAATTTCGACTTGCTGACGGACGCGACGGTGCTTCTCCATTGTTTTCTTGTAGGCTCGTTGATCGTTGGCCGCTTGCTGAGACTGTTGCTTAAATTGTTGTTCCCTCTGGCTACTGTAGTCTTGATAGCCTAGGTGCTCTACGATGGTTTCAGCTTCCTTGCGGTGTTTGATCTGTCTGAGGTGTATGATGGTATCCGCCGTCTGAGTCAAAAAATCCTCATGATGGGAAATAAATATGATGGTTTGAGGACTCGTTTGGATCATCTGCTGGAGCCAATCCAAGGTCTCCAAATCCAGATCATTTGAAGGTTCATCTAAAAATAGCAATTCATGAGGACAACAAAGTTCGTGAAGCAGTTGGACCTTGAGGGCTTCTCCTCCAGATAGACTTCCGATAGTTTGATCGCTTGCAAAGCGGTCGCTATCAAAATGCAATTGATCAGCCAGTCTGTAGAGGCTGGCATAGTCTAGCTCGTCTTCTCCAAAAAAATATTCTTCCAATGTTTTTCCCTTCAATGCTTCTGGCAAAGACTGGGGAATATAGGCATAGGAGTGAAAGGAAGTGGTGATTTCTCCTTCTATGGTCAGATAATCCGGTAGGGATTTTGGGGACATGAGGACGTGAAGTAAGGAAGATTTTCCATTTCCTTCTTCGCCAATAATGGCAACTTTTTCTCCTTCATGAATGGTTAAGGACAGATCGCGAACCAAATCGCGTAAATCTTTTGTATGGCGGATGGTGAGGTGGGATAGTTTTAGCATAAGATTCCTTTCTACTGGGGCAAAAAAACAGCTCTACCTATTTAGTAGAGCTGTATTCAAGTGGACCCAAACAGAAAAAGACCTTATTAAGCCAACAAAAAGTTGGACAATAGGCGAGAGGGCACACGAAAAGAGATAGAACAAGCAGTCCACTAAATAAAGTATCTTATTTAACGAAACTTAGTTGTTCATATCTCCTTACCTCCGAATGTGATTAGCTTTATTCTATTCCTTTCATTCCTTCTTGTCAAGGAAATCCTTGCGTCATCCACCCTTTTCTTCTCGGACTTAGGGGGATTTTATGGTATAATTAAAGGTATGCATACAAAACCAACGTCCGCTTATGTCCACATCCCATTTTGTACCCAGATTTGTTTTTATTGTGATTTTTCGAAGGTTTTTATTAAGAACCAACCGGTCGATGCTTATTTGGATCATTTGATCCAAGAATTTCGTCGGGAAGAAATCACAAATTTACGGACTCTCTATATTGGGGGTGGGACACCGACAGCCTTAACTGCGGATCAGCTAGAGTATCTGCTCAAGGAGCTGACCAAGTCACTTGATCTTTCTCAGATGGAGGAGTTGACCATCGAGGCCAATCCTGGTGATTTGGATCCGGATAAGATTGCTGTTTTGAAGGATTCACCGGTTAATCGGGTTTCTTTGGGCGTACAGACCTTTGATAATCGCTTGCTAAAGAAGATTGGTCGGAGCCATCAGGAGCAGGATATCTATGACAATATCGATCGTCTGAAGCTGGCTGGTTTTGACAATATTTCGATCGACCTCATCTATGCCCTTCCGACGCAAACTATGGAGCAGGTCCAGGAAAATGTCGCTAAGGCTCTTGCCCTCGACATTCCCCATATGAGTCTCTATAGTTTGATTCTGGAGAATCACACGGTCTTTATGAATCGCATGAGACGGGGCAAGCTTCCTCTACCAAAGGAGGAGTTAGAAGCGGAGATGTTCGAGTACATCATTCAGGAGTTGGAGCGAGCAGGCTTTGAGCATTACGAAATTTCTAATTTCTCCAAGCCTGGTTTTGAAAGTCGGCACAATCTCATGTATTGGGACAATGCCGAGTATTATGGTCTGGGAGCTGGTGCATCCGGCTATGTTAACGGTGTTCGCTACAAGAATCATGGCCCCATTCGTCACTATATGCAGGCTGTCGAAGAGGGAAATGCGCGTGTCCAAGAAGAGCATCTGACTCAGACAGAAATGATGGAAGAAGAGATGTTTCTAGGACTACGTAAGAAAACAGGCGTTTCCAAGAAGCGTTTTGAAGAAAAATTTGGTGTGAATTTTGACCAACAATATGGATCAGTGGTTGAGGAATTGACCCAGCAGGGCCTGTTGGTCCCTGACAAGGACATTGTACGAATGACCAAGAAAGGTCTCTTTTTAGCAGACACTGTAGCAGAGAAGTTTATTTTGGAGTAGAAAATGGCAAAAACATTTGAATACAGCATGAAAATTCCGTTTGATATGAGCGATGTCAATGGTTATATTAAGATTCCCCAATTGATCTTGCTGTCTTTACAGGTATCGGGCATGCAATCGATTGAGCTGGGTATGAGTGATATGTACATTTTAGAGAACTACAATCTAGTCTGGATTATCACGGATTACAATATGAAGATCGAGCGTCTCCCTGTTTTTGATGAGAAAATCACTATCGAAACCTATGCCAAGAGTCACAATCGACTTTTCTGCTACCGGGCCTTTAATATCAAGGATGAAGCAGGAAATACTATCATTGAGATGGTCGCGACCTTTGTCTTGATGGATCGTGATACACGCAAGGTTCATCCTGTTATGAGTGAAATCACGGATGCCTTTGACTCTGAATTATCAAAAACCATGCTCCGCGGTCCCCGTTTCAAAGAATTAGAAGGCGGCGTGGAACAAGAATACCGGGTTCGGTTTTACGACTTGGATATGAACGGGCATGTCAATAATAGCAAGTACTTGGACTGGGTTTTTGAGGTGATGGGAGCAGACTTCTTGACCCATCATGTCCCTAAAAAAGTTCATCTAAAATATGTCAAAGAAGTGCTAGCAGGAGGTCTCATCACCTCTCAATATGAACAAGAGGGCTTGAAAACTCAGCACCAAATTACTTCAGATGGTCAGATCAATGCCCAAGCTGAAATTGAGTGGGAAGAAGTAGAAGAAAAGGGTTGGAATTATGGAAAGTAGAAGATTAAAAAATAAAAAACAGGAACTTGAAAGCTATCAAAAACGGGTTGTGGCCTATGCCAAGCGTCAAAAGAACCCTTTGTACATGTTGGGAGATTGGCTCTTGACTCTTTGTGCTTTGGGCATCATCCTAGTAGAGGAAATTTATAAATTTTTCCGCTATCGCTTGAATTTAGAGAGTTTTAATCGCTTTTTAAGAGAAGATGTACGCTGGTATCGGGTCTGGATCCATTTCACCTTGGCCTTTCTTTTACCGGTCATGATCTTCTCGATTGGGATTACTAGCCAATCAGGATCATTCTGGTCCAATTTCTATCACCGCTTGTCCCAAGGCGTGCTCTTTAGCACAACAGTCAGCCTCGCTGCGACCTTAGTGACGGATTTTGTGGAGAATTTGCAACCAGAAACTAAGTCTGACGGGAAAAATCGGAGCACCAAACGCACGGTTTATCAAATCAGTGTGGATCAGGCAACCGTGATAGGCTTGTTATTGACCATTGTGATCCTCATGGTAGCATCCTTCTTGTTCACCCAATCGGGAAGTCAAGGGATTAATTTTACAGGTTTGGTGTTACAATTTGTCCTCTATGCTGGAGCATTGCTCTTATATGGTTCTGGTGGACGAGTCGATGCAGAGAAGTTACATGACGAAACGGAAACAGAAAAGGAAGAATAAATGCACTATAAGGGCTATTTGATTGATTTGGATGGCACTATTTACAAAGGAAAATCACGAATTCCTGCAGGAGAAGCTTTTGTTCATGAACTGCAGGCGCGTGAGATTCCCTATCTCTTTGTGACCAACAATACAACCCGCACACCAGAGACTGTCCGGGATATGCTAGCGACTCATTTCAATATTGAAACCCCAGTTTCGACTATCTATACAGCTACCCTTGCGACCATTGACTACATGAATGACCAAAATTTGGGCAAAAAGGTCTATGTGATCGGAGAAGCGGGGCTCAAAGATGCTATTGAAGAAGCTGGCTATATCATCGATGAAGAAGCACCTGATTATGTGGTGATTGGCCTCGATTGGCAAGTGGATTATGAAAAGTTTGCTATTGCGACCTTGGCGATTCAAAAGGGAGCGCACTTCATCGGGACCAATCCGGACCTGAACATTCCAACAGAGCGTGGCTTGATGCCAGGAGCAGGATCCCTGATTGCTCTTGTCGAAGCAGCGACACGGGTAGAGCCTGTGATCATTGGAAAACCAAAGGCCATCATCATGGATAAGGCCATTGAACACTTGGGTCTTGAAAGAGAAGAAGTCGTTATGGTCGGGGACAATTATCTAACAGATATTCGTGCAGGTATTGACAATGGGATTCCAACCCTTTTGGTGACGACAGGTTTTACCAAAGCAGAAGAAGTGCCGACCTTACCAATTGCACCGACACATGTTGTTTCCAGTTTAGCGGAGTGGGATTTTGATGCTTAAAAGTTTAAAATCAATCAACCAATTTTTCTTTATCTTGTCAGCTACGATCCTTCTCACCATTGGCCTAGCATGGGTCCTCTATCCCATGGAGATTCATTGGTTGGGAATTCAAAGCCGAACTGGTTTTTCGGCTTCTATCATCATGAAGAATTTTAATGTCTTGATGAACTACTTGACCAATCCTTTTCAATGGGTGTTGAAGATGCCTCAATTCCCCTCTTCAAAAAATGGACTGCACCATTTTGAGGCCGTCAAGTATCTATTTCACTTAGTGACGGTCGTTTTCTTGGTCACACTACCTGGTTTTATCCAGTTTATGCGGACAGTTGTCAAAAAAGGCTACCTTACCTTGTACCGTAGTCTCTTCTTTTGGATGATGGTTTTACCAGTGGTGATTGCAGTGATAGCTGTTATGATTGGCTTTGATCAATTCTTTACGCTCTTTCATCAGGTCTTATTTGCTGGGGACAATACTTGGCTCTTTGATCCGCGCGTGGATTCGATTATTCTTGCATTACCAGAAGACTACTTTATGCATGCCTTTTTGATTTTCTTTGTCTTATACGAAGGAATGTGTGCAAGTTTTTATCTATTTTCTAGGAGGAAGAAATGAACCAATACAACCGATTATTAGACCCTAAAAAAGATATAGGAAGGTATTCCGGGACCCTTGCCATTTATCTCTTGGTAATGACCTTGGTAACCGTCCTGTGGGAAGTCCTCCTTGGATTGACCATAGCAGGCTCTCTCAGAAAAGATCCAAGTCAAGTAACGGAAAAACTCAATGCCCTGAATGTTTGGGCTGGTATTCCCTACCTTATCTCTATTTCCATTGGACTCTTTCTCTTTAATGCCTATCGTAAGAAGGCCCTCTATAAATATGATCTTAAGCACAAGGGACGTAAGATGACTCTTTCAGTCTTCTTTATCCTTCTCGCCTTTCTTGGCTTTTCTCAAGTCTTTTCATCTGTGATGACACAAATGATTGAGCGCATGTTTGAGACCATTGGCCTTCATTCTCCAACACCCGATCTAGGTGATACGATTGAGCGATCATGGACTATGCTCTTGTATGCTGGCTTTTTTGGTCCTATCACAGAGGAATTCTTCTTCCGTGGGGCCGGCTTGCGAGGCTTGGAACGGTATGGCAAGGTCTTTGCCATTGTCATGACGGCTATCTTGTTTGGACTCTTCCATGCCAATTTTGACCAGCTCTTTTTCGCAAGTATCATTGGTCTAGGTTTCGGCTACATTGCCTTTGAATACAATATCTGGTGGGCTATTTTCTATCACATTTTCAATAATTTTGTCATTTCCCAAGGCTTGCATTATGTGGCCTATCATGTGGACGAGGGACTAGCGAATTGGCTCCAAATCGGTGTTTTAGCCATTGGTTCCATTGTCATGATAGTGGTTCTTGCGACTAAATGGCCAGCTATCAAGGCTTATATTCAAGCCAATAAACCTCAACCGGGAGTTTTCCAGCGTGCCCTCGCGTCCTTCTGGTTCTGGTTCTTCGTGCTATTCACTATCCTGATGTCTATTGTTCCTTATGTGATTCCGATCTTCCAGATGGCTAATCTCAAAGGATAAAGTTTATCGATTGCTAGTAAAGGGGGATCCTTTTAGATCCCTCTTTTTTTGCTATTAAAAAGGACAAGTGAAGATAAAAGATTGAGGATGAGTGTCTGATATACCATTTAATAATTATTTTTTACTTGGTGAAGGTGGATAACAATAATACAAACATACTAGAGAGAGGCTAACCCCTCTCTTTTTTGCTATAATAGAGAGTATGAACAACTTGATTAAATCCAAGCTCGAGCTCTTGCCGATGAGTCCGGGCTGTTACATTCACAAAGACAAGAACGGAACCATCATCTATGTGGGGAAGGCCAAGAATCTTCGCAATCGGGTGCGGTCCTATTTCAGAGGGAGCCACGATACCAAGACGGAAGCGCTGGTATCTGAGATTGTGGATTTTGAGTTTATCGTCACCGAGTCCAATATTGAGGCCTTGCTTCTTGAGATTAACCTCATCAAGGAGAACAAGCCCAAGTACAATATCATGCTCAAGGATGATAAGTCCTATCCCTTCATCAAGATTACCAATGAGCGCTATCCGCGTCTGATTATCACGCGCCAGGTCAAAAAGGATGGTGGCCTCTATTTTGGTCCCTATCCGGATGTAGGGGCGGCCAATGAGATCAAGCGACTTTTAGATCGAATTTTCCCATTCCGTAAGTGTACCAATCCGCCTTCCAAGGTCTGTTTTTACTACCATCTAGGGCAATGTATGGCCCACACGGTTTGCCACAAGGACGAGGCCTATTTCAAGGGCATGGCCCAGGAGGTCTCTGATTTCCTCAAGGGGCAGGATGACAAGATTATCGATGAGCTCAAGCTCAAGATGACTACCGCTGCGCAAAATATGGAATTCGAGCGGGCGGCCGAGTATCGGGATCTGATCCAGGCTATTGGGACCCTGCGGACCAAACAGCGGGTCATGGCCAAGGATTTGCAGAACCGGGATGTCTTTGGCTACTACGTGGACAAGGGCTGGATGTGTGTGCAGGTCTTCTTTGTCCGTCAGGGCAAGCTGATTGAGCGCGACGTCAATCTTTTCCCATACTACAATGATCCAGACGAGGATTTCTTGACCTATGTGGGACAGTTTTATCAGGAGAAATCCCACCTGATCCCCAATGAAATCCTGATCCCTCAGGATATCGATGAGGAACCGGTCAAGGCCCTTGTAGATACCAAGGTCCTCAAGCCTCAGCGTGGGGAGAAGAAGCAGTTGGTCAATCTGGCCATCAAGAATGCGCGTGTTAGTCTGGAGCAGAAGTTTAATCTCCTTGAAAAATCCATGGAAAAGACCCAAGGTGCTATTGAAAATCTTGGAAAACTCCTGCAAATCCCAACTCCTGTGCGCATTGAGTCCTTTGACAACTCCAACATCATGGGGACCAGTCCGGTCTCAGCCATGGTGGTCTTTGTTAATGGGAAGCCAAGCAAAAAGGACTATCGCAAGTACAAGATCAAGACCGTTGTCGGACCAGATGACTATGCCAGCATGCGAGAAGTCATTCGCAGACGCTACAGCCGGGTTATGCGGGATGGCCTGACGCCACCAGACCTGATCGTTATCGATGGGGGTCAGGGCCAGGTTAATATCGCTAAGCAAGTCATCCAAGAAGAGTTGGGGCTGGACATTCCTATCGCAGGCCTGCAAAAGAATGACAAGCACCAGACCCATGAATTGCTCTTCGGTGATCCCCTTCAAGTCATCGAACTCTCTCGGACTTCACAGGAATTTTTCCTCCTGCAACGGATCCAAGATGAAGTCCACCGTTTCGCCATCACCTTCCACCGCCAGCTACGGTCCAAGAATTCCTTCTCCTCTCAGCTGGATGGCATCGAAGGTTTGGGACCAAAACGCAAGCAGTTGCTGATGAAGCACTTCAAGTCACTGACCAAGATCAAGGAAGCTACTGTGGATGAGATCGTCACGGTCGGTATCCCACGAGCAGTCGCGGAGGCAGTGCAAGAAAAAATGAATGGAGAATAAGATTTCGAGGTTAAAGAAAATATAGATCAACAAGGGTAAGTAATGAAAATACTTATCCTTTTTAGGTTAAAATCAACAGATAATTGCGATATGTTTATATAGGTAAAAAATAAGGGTTGATCGTATAAATGATGCTTCAAATATGGTAAACTAATACAATATACAAGAAAGGCAGGAGATATTATGGCAAGTGACGCATCCTTAAAAAGTCAGTACGATAGTTTGAAAGTGAAACGAGATAAATATAAAAGAGTGCGTGATGGTATAAAAAATTGTAATCTTGACCATAAACGCTCGACCTCAGAAATGGACGAGTATATCGAGTATACAAAAGGGATTATAGATAAGATTGATGGTCACGCTGGTTATGCTTATTTGGATACTGCTTCCAGTAAGTTGAAAACAAATCGTGATAAATTGCAAGATTACGTTGATTTTGTAAATGATTCGAATGCTTCTTTTGTAGACCTATACAATGAGTTGGTTGCTCAAATTGCCTCCCTTAATTCTCAGATGGAATCTGTGAAAGCAGAGTATAACAAAGGCAAAAAAGGTTGGGAAAGACTAGGCATAGAAGAAGATTGGTCGGAACTGGCGAGAGGATGGTTTTAGCATATGAATACAAATATTAATGATATCGAGTCACGTTTTACTCATGATACCGTTCATTATGAGGATAGTGAGTTAAGGGCATTGATTGAGCAACTGAAAAGTGTTCATAATCTAATCAATTCCACCATCCCATCACAAGTGAGTGCTTTAGGCCAAAAGGAATCACTTTGGTCTGGTGAAACCAAGGAGAAATATCTTGGCCTTAAAGATTTTATCCAACAATATCAAGCAGATTTTGCGGATGCAGTTGGTAAGTTACACGAAGCAGCAGATGGTTTAGAAACACTCTTTTATCACATAAAAGACGCAAAGAGAATCAAGGAAATAGATAGCGTATGATTTTTTCAATTGAAGCATTATATGCATTGCATATGATTACAAATGACGGTTATAGTGAAGATCTCTTTCTCCTTCCTCTTCCTGAAGTTGAAGGGAAAGAGAAATTAGAACAGTTAAAAGAGGTCCTAGAGAAAGGTTTTGAAGATCTGCGCTCTATGGATCTGATTGATGAGAACGATGAGCCAACTGAAGCCTGTATGGCTAGAGGAATCTATCTGGATCAGTACCAGAAGGCTTTTTCCCACTGTGAAGTGGATCAGCAATTTTATTGTGCACAGTTGGTCGATTCAAATCGTTGGTACCATATCGTAATTGAAAGGGTTGGGGAAAATGCATACACCCTTAATCGGATTCATAGTTTTCAGTTCCTTGGGATGACGATACAACTCCATGATTTTTTGAGTGCTCAAAATCCCCAAAGAGAAGGAAATCCCAATGCTTCTTCTTGGGAACCGTATTCAGATGAGCGATTACTGATTTATTACGGTCAAAGACCTGCATTAACTGTGATGACTTATTCTTATAAGAAATGCTCGACAGCTTATCTTTATTTGGATGCTCCTTCAGGTCTCTATCAGTACGATATGTTGGAACAACGGATTCGGTCTGTCAGTACAGAAGTAATGGAAAAAGAAGTGATCAAGCAATTGAAAGTGAGGATTGAACCATGCCAAAGATTAGTATTTCCTTGACAGAACAAGAAGAACTTTTATTAGCCGCGCGTGAATTGGTCATGAGCACAATGGATCTGACAACTCAGTTACAAGAGTTGGTAGAAAAAGTGCCCGCAGTTTGTAAGGAAGGATCACTTCAATCACGTTTAGGTGAATTGCAATTAAGTCATTTTACAGCTAAGGCCCAAACATTTCAATCCTTAACAGAGTTGATGTACAATCATATCCAAACAACCTATCGAGCTATGATTGACACAGACAAACTCTTAGCAGCAGACATTGTCAATGCAGCTTTAGTAGATCCAACTATTGATCCAGAAACAAAACAAGCACTGGAACAGGATCCCCAACAGGCTTTTGAACTTACTAAAGAAAATATCAAAGAAAGCCAAACTAAGCCAGATTATACGGGCCCTAAATCAGAAGACGCTATCCTCTACAGTGGACGGACCAATAAAGGAGGTGCTTGATGACAGAGTATTATACAAATAAAAGTGACTTTGAAAAAGGTGATAACCTAGGCTGGGGCGAGAATAATGTCAAGCAAGTTGTTGACTTATTGAGAGATATAAAAAAGGCCACTGAGATTGTTAAAACGAATCAAGTTGAGGATCTCTATGTCGCTCAAGGTGAAGGGACCTTAGGAAAAGACATGCCGGAAAGTGACTTTCTAGATGCGGAGCATAAGGTTTTAAAAATTATGAGAGCCTTAAAGGAAGTTCACAAGGAGATCGTACAAAATATAGAAAACAAGTACATCGGTGGACTAGAAGATGCCATGGAGGCCCTCAACAAGGTCAATGAGGGAAAAAATCAATATAAAACTGACCATCTTACCTATAAAGAAACTGAAAAGTCTTATATCAATAATGGGATGGTTGGACAAATTGAGCAAACTACAACCAATACTAAACATTTCACTTTGTCTGATATCCTAAATAGTGACAAGAGTCCAATACCAGCTGCTGCTGCGAAGTACAAGGAAAAGCTAAAAGTGGCTAAGGAGCACCTTAAAGAACTTGAAAAATCTGATAGAGATACGTATAATAAGCTTAAGGACTTGAGTGACCGTGAGTTGATGGATGCTTTCTATCCAACCGAAATGGGTGAATACAAACGGATGAAATCCACCTTTTCTAAAGACAATGAACAATGGCTTGGTTGGGTGGAGACTGGGGTCAAGATCCTTGGTGTTAGTTTGCTAGTTGTGGGGACCTTTGCCTCTGGGGGAACTCTTGCTCCGTTAGCATATGGAGCTGGGACTGTACTCGTTGGAGGAGAAGCTCTTTATCGTGCAACAACCGGAGAGACCATCTCTGGAGAAGTTCTCTCCACAGAACAAACTCAGTGGGCTTTAGCAGAAGCTACAACAACACTTTTGTCTGGTGGGTTGACAACTGCCACAAAGATAGCTGGTAAAACAGCTTCAGAGTCGCTCCTTGCGGCTGAAAGATTTGCTCATATGGGAGCAAATGTCTATGATACTGCCCAGTTTGGGCATGACTTTGTGGAAGACCCTCAGATGGCCTTGACGAACCTAGCAACCAGTCAAATGATTGGGCGTACCATTGGTCACCTCGGAAATAAATACAAATCCTATAGAGCTAGTCAAGCAGCCAATGTCAATATCCACAGTGGGGAAGCGACTAGCTTTAAGGCTAGCATTAAAGATCGCGTCAAATCAACTTGGACAGATGTCAAGACCAAGGTGGGCGATGTCAAGGTTCAAGCTGGAGAAGCTTTTGAACACTTCAAGAACCGTGTTTCAAATGTGAAGAATAAAACTGTTGCGGCAGGTGCAGAAGCGCTTTCCAATAAAGTTCGGAACTTCAATGATGCGATGGAAACAGGTCGACAAAATGTTCAAAACATGATGGATTCCATTGGAAATCAACGTCAACCTGCCTTTGCTCTTGCAGGGGATGGAAATGTTAATCTACCAAAGTCTAACGTCTCAACGAAGATAGATGATTTCGCCGATCGCATCCAACAAATCTCAGTCGATCACAAACAGAAGATTGCAGCATTCGAAGGTAGAGGTGGGGGAAGATCGATTCCTACACCAGTTAATAATATGCAAGAATTTTTTGAGACGGATTTTGGTGAACAGTTAAAAAGTTCGGTGAGAAAGACAAAGAAGCGATATGATGGACAAACTATTTATGAAGTAGTAGATAAGAGTATTCCTGGGCTTAAAAAAGGTGATCAGATATATTTAGATGGTATGCATAAAGACCATTTGGAAGTATTTAAGTCGAATGGAGAATTTAAAAAAGTAATAAATATTGACGGTACAATAAACAAAATGAAGACCAAATTAGGAGCAGGGCGGAGACTAAATAAATGATTGAAGTAAGCAAACTAATAAGACAATATATCGATTTTTTTGAACAATTAAATATTAAACAGCATATAGATAATTCTGAATATCTTATTGATTTAAAAACTTGTGAGAATGAAATAGAAGACTACTTGGAGCAATTAAAAAATGGAATTACCTTGTTAGACAAAAAGAAAGATAAGATTTCTTCATCAAAAGATCAAGATTATACAACTGGTTTTGTAGATGTCTTTTTGGCTCTAGACGGATTAGCAGATAGCTTTTCAGAGTTTAAGCAAATGTCCATAAAATTAAATAAGCAATTTATGTATCATAGCGGTGAAATCACTCATGAAGAATACCTAGATAATGGTTACTTGAATGTAGAGGTTGTAGAGGATGAAGAAGCCGATGATGAAGGGAATATCTAGTTCATTCTAGAACCTTATTATAATATAGTCTAAACCATTCATATTCATGTGGATGGTTTTCACGTTTTGTACTCGTTTTTGTTATACTAGTTTTATTGTATGCTGATTTAGGCGGGGCGAGATGTGATCACACGTCTTAAAATACAATAGGAACGAATGGATTTTAGGTTTGATGGAAAATAACTTACTACTGACAGGAGTAGATTTTGGTGGGGTTAGTCCTTTGTCTCTTAAAGAGTTGAAAACTAATCTAGAGTCTATTTCTGATGAAAAAGAATGTATTTTACTGATTGCAGAGATATTAAAAAAGGGGGATTTTTCAGTTAAACCATTGTTGATTGAACTGATGAATCAAACGAAAGATGAATCTGTCTTAAATTTGTGTATTCGATTGTTTTGCTCGGTATGCACCAATGAAGATTTAAGGGATGTTTCCAATCTTAGATGTTTATCCGATGTGTCAGAATTTGCTATTTTTACATTTGTCACTGGTGCTGTGGACACGATGTCCTATGAAGTAGTTCCTTATTTGCTTGCACTTTGGGACGAGTGGGAAGATAGCGATTCAGACATTGAATATGCGATCCAAGATGCATTGGATGATTATTTTTATGATCAGAAATTATCGACGGAGGAAGCAACCGAAGAAGAGGTTGAAGAATTATGGTCGTTAGTAAGCGAACAGAAAGAACCAGATACCTATTACTATAAGGGCTCTCCTGTCTTTCCGGGAATGTTTGCTAAGGAAATCATGACTTCATTGTATACTGGTATCCAAGTTGAAGGTAAGTTTCATAAATACCTTCAATCTGCTCTCCTTTCTACATTTACTGGTAAAAGGGTTCCAGTAAAAGTTAACGAAACAATTTCAAGAAAAGATATCGATAATATGATTGATTACATTGAAGATGTTTCCAAGCGAGACTGGGTCGAAGGAAGAAAATATTTTTATGGTTTTGAAATCAAATGATGACTGGTCGTTTAAAATGTGATATCCAAGTGTGATCACATTTTTTATTTTTGCTCGTTTTTGTTATACTTAAGGCACACAGATTTTTCAATCCATAAAGGAGTAGATATGAACCATCGAATTGCTATTTTATCTGATATCCACGGAGATACGACAGCCCTGGAGGCAGTGATTGCGGATGCGCGTGCTCAAGGCGCGACGGAATACTGGCTTTTAGGGGACATTTTGCTTCCGGGGCCTGGAAGAGATGACCTTTTTGAGTTGCTGGATGCGATTCCCATTACAGCAGCTGTTCGTGGAAATTGGGACGATTGTGTCCTAGAGGCCTTGGATGGCGAGTACGGGCTCGAGGATCCGCAGGAGATCCAGCTTCTTCGTCTCACTCAGTACCTCATGGAAGGACTGGATCCTAAGCGGATCGATTGGCTTCGATCCCTTCCATTGGTAGAGAAGAAGGAGGTCAATGGTATTCGTTTTTCACTGACCCACAACTTGCCAGAAAAGAATTATGGTGGTGACTTGCGTCCAGCTAATGTGACGGAGAACTTTGACCAACTGCTGGATGACCAGACGGATATGGCCATCTACGGTCATGTTCACAAGCAGTTGCTTCGCTATGGCAACCAGGGCCAGCAGATTCTCAATCCAGGGACTATTGGCATGCCATATTTCGACTGGGAACCAATTCAAAACCACAGAGCTCAGTATGCGCTGATCGATGTCGAAGAAGATGGAGTGACCAACCTGCAATTTCGTAAGGTGGCCTATGACTATGAAGGAGAGCTCCAAGATGCCAAGGACAAGGGTCTTCCCTTTATTGAGATGTATGAAGAACTGAGACGCGAGGATAACTATCGGGGCCATAACATCGAGTTGCTAACTACCTTAATTGAGAAATACGGCTATACCAAAGAAGTAGCTGCCTATTTCAATCTTTCCAATGAATCATAGGTGGATCTCTTGTGTATTCAACCTATAAAAAAGAAGCGGATCTTCAAAATGTCCGCTTCTTTTTTCACAATCTTAGGCTGTAAAACCCTGCAAGCTCTTTCATTTTGTGTTAAAATAGAGGTAACAGAAATAGAAAAGGAAGAAGCTTATGAAATTTCTAGAGCTCAATAAAAAATGCCATGCGATCAAGCATTTCACTGACCAACCGGTCGATCCAAAGGATGTACGGACTGCCATTGAGATCGCAACCTTGGCCCCTAGCGCCCACAATAGCCAGCCTTGGAAATTTGTGGTCGTTCGTCAAAAAAATGCAGAATTAGCAAAATTAGCCTATGGTGCAAACTACGATCAAGTCATGGAAGCACCTGTGACCATCGCCCTCTTTACAGATACTGATTTGCAAAAACGGGCTCGTAAGATTGCACGTGTCGGTGGGGTTAAAAACTTCACAGACGAGCAGTTGCAATACTTTATGCAAAATCTTCCTGCTGAATTTGCGCGCTATGATGCCCAACAAACAAGTGATTACTTGGCTTTGAATGCCGGTCTTGTGGCTATGAACTTGGTACTTGCTTTGACGGATCAAGGCATTGGAACCAATATTATCTTGGGATTTGATAAATCAAAAATCAATGAAGTATTGGACATCGAAGAGCGTTTCCGTCCGGAAGTCTTGATTACGGTTGGCTATGCGTCTGAAAAAGTAGAGCCAAGCTATCGCTTACCAGTGGACGAAATCATTGACAAACGCTAAGCCATTTAGCAAATAAAATATTGAGGAGGAATTCATGACAACAGTTGACTTTAAAGCAGAAGTAGAAAAACGTCGCGATGAGATGATGGCTGACTTATACAGCCTCTTGGAAATCAATTCTGAACGCGATGACAGCAAGGCAGATGCGGAGCATCCTTTTGGACCTGGTCCTGTAAAAGCTCTTGAAAAATTCTTGGAAATTGCCAAGCGTGATGGCTATGAAACTAAGAATGTCGACAATTATGCCGGTCACTTTACCTTTGGTGAAGGAGAAGAAGAGCTTGGAATCTTTGCCCATATGGACGTCGTGCCTGCTGGTAGTGGCTGGAAGACAGACCCATATAAACCAGAAATTATCGATGGTAAGCTCTATGCGCGTGGTTCGTCTGATGATAAAGGGCCTACAATGGCCTGCTACTATGGTTTGAAGATCATTAAAGACCTAGGACTCCCTGTTTCTAAGCGCGTGCGCTTTGTTGTCGGTACGGATGAAGAATCAGGCTGGGGCGACATGGATTACTATTTCAAACACGTCGGACTTCCTGAGCCAGATTTTGGCTTCTCACCAGATGCGGAATTCCCAATCATCAATGGGGAAAAAGGAAACATCACTGAGTACCTTCATTTTGGAAATGACCACACAGGAAGTGCCCATCTTCATAGCTTTACAGGTGGCCTTCGTGAAAACATGGTACCAGAGTCAGCGACTGCAGTCGTTTCTGGACAACTACCAGATCTTGCTGGCCTCTTAGATGCCTTTGCCAAGGAACACCAGCTCAAGTATGAAATCTCAACTGTCGATGAAGAAACCTATACCGTTACGATTGTTGGAAAATCCGCTCACGGATCAACCCCTGAAGATGGAATCAATGGTGCGACCTACTTGGCTCTCTTGTTGAACCAATTTGATTTTGGTGGTGCTGCTAAGGCTTACCTTCATGTGACAGCTTCGCTTCTTCACGAAGATTTTGCCGGTGAAAAATTAGGCATTGCCCATACAGATGCCAAGATGGGACCATTGAGCATGAATGCAGGTGTCTTCCATTTTGATGACAGCCAAGCAGACAATACTATTGCTCTCAATATCCGTTACCCTCAAGGTACAGATCCTGAAACCATCAAGTCCACCCTTGAAAAGATCGAAGGAGTAGCTACAGTAAGCTTGTCCGCTCATGGTCACACACCTCACTATGTTCCGATGGATGACGAATTGGTATCCACTCTCTTGCGTGTTTACGAAAAACAAACTGGCCTCAAAGGACACGAACAAGTGATCGGTGGTGGTACCTTTGGTCGTCTCTTGAAACGTGGGGTTGCCTTTGGTGCTATGTTCCCAGACTATGTCAATACCATGCACCAAGCTAATGAGTTCGCAGATGTCGAAGATCTCTATCGTGCAGCTGCAATTTACGCAGAAGCTATCTATGAACTAATCAAATAATCCACTACTCGGCCAGTTTTTCTGGCTGAGTTTTTCCATAGAAGGAGGACTTATGTCAAGGATTGAAACTATTAAACAAGCCATTATGGCAGACCCTCAAAATAAAGCTTATACGGATAGAGGGATTGAGCCACTCTTTGCAGCTCCAAAAACTGCTCGTATCAATATTATCGGACAGGCTCCAGGGATGAAGACGGAAGAAGCTGGTATTTACTGGAAGGACAAGAGTGGTGACCGCCTGCGCGAATGGTTAGGAGTTGACGAAGACACCTTTTACAATTCTGGTTTGTTTGCAGTCATTCCCATGGACTTTTATTTCCCAGGGCATGGGAAATCTGGTGACCTTCCACCTCGCAAAGGCTTTGCGGAAAAGTGGCACCCTCAACTTCTCAAGGAGTGTCCGGATATTGAGTTAACCCTCTTAATTGGACAATATGCTCAAGCTTATTACCTTCATGAAAAGGTTAGTGGCAAAGTAACCGAACGGGTCCACCATTTTAAAGACTATTTGCCAACCTATTTTCCACTTGTTCACCCTTCCCCTCGTAATCAAATCTGGATGGCTAAAAATCCTTGGTTTGAGGCAGAAGTTGTCCCAGAATTGCAAACCTTAGTACAAGAGATCATTCAAAAATAAAGGAGAGCGAAGATGGATCCTTATCAACAAGTTAAAGAAAAATTAGATGAGTTGGGAATTTCATTTGATGTGGTGGAACACCCACCTGCATTTACGACGGAGCAGGCGGATTCTTATATTGAAGGCTTAGAAGGTGTCCGCACTAAGACCATGTTTTTGACCAACAAAAAGAAAACTCAATACTATTTGCTCATCATGGATGACCAGAAGCCATTGGATATGGATGATTTCAAAGAGCAAGTGGAAGCCAACCGGATCCGCATGGCTTCAGCAGATTCTTTAGCTGAAAAAATGCAATTACCGCCAGGAACGGTTTCTCCATTTGGTTTATTGAACAATGAAGAAAAAGATATTCGGGTCTATTTTGATCAGGATATTGTGTCAGAGGAAATCATGACCTTCCATCCCAATACTAACGAAAAAACCATCTTTATTAAAACCCAAGACTTGTTCCGATTTTTAGAGTCTATTGACTTTAACTATGAAATCCTAACCCTTCCATAACATATCTTACAGGAGAAATCATGAAAGAAATTCCATTTTCAAGCTTTTACCAAGCTTATCAAAAAGGAAACATACACGTTCTTGATGTACGCGAGCAGGAGGAATATGATGCCCTTCACTTAGATGGGGTTCGTCTTCTTCCCTTATCTGAGTTAGCAGATCGCTACCAGGAATTAGAGAAGGATCATCCCTATTATGTCATCTGCAAGTCTGGTCGACGATCAGCACGTGCTTGCCAATTTTTGGAAGAGCAAGGCTATGATGTGACCAACGTCCAAGGTGGCATGGATGCATTTGAATCCTAAAAAATGACCTCTGAAAAGAGGTCGTTTTCTTTACTAATTTCTAAAAATGAGTAGAATTTGTATGTTTTTCAAAAGATATTACAGGGATTTTCCAGTCTTTCATTGAAAATGGTTCAGAAATTTTGTATAATACCCTAGTATAAACAATAGTTAAGGAGATTCATTATGTCAAAACAAGATTGGCTGGATTATTTCGAAGCCGTAAATGGTCGTTCTGCTAGTGCAGAAGAAATTGCTCAAGCACTGGCTGCAGGAGAATTTCAAGAAGAAGTAGTGGTCCCAGAAACCCCACAAGCCCCAGAATTTGTTGCAGCGCCAACTGCCCCTGTGGAAGAACCAGTAGCAGCTCCGCAAGCCCCAGAGTTTGTTGCAGCGCCAACTGCACCTGTTGAAGAACCAGTAGCAGCTCCTCAAGCTCCAGAATTTGTTGCAGCACCAACTGCCCCTGTGGAAGAACCAGTAGCAGCTCCACAAGCCCCAGAGTTTGTTTCAGCGCCAGCAGCACCAGCAGCTCCAACTGCTCCTACAGAAGAACCAGTCGCAGCTCCAGTTCAAGAGCCTGCCCCTCAAGCTCCACAGCAAGCCTACCAACAACCGACTCAAGCAGCTTATCAACAAGCTCCCTACCAAGGTCAACCTGGACAACCTTATCCTGCCCAACCAAGTCAATTTGGTGTAGCCGTTGGTGGTTACTGGAATTGGTTCCTTTCAGCTTTGAAACGTCCAACAGTTGTAGAAAATCCAAAAGCTCTTAACGGAATTTTACAGTATGTCTTAACTGCCTTTGTCTTGACCCTATCAACTTTCTTCACAGCTAGTGGATTTACAGGTGGTTATGGAATGGATTTCCGTGCCTTTATGTTGACATTGATTTCCCTATTCTTTAGCGTTTACGCCTTTCAAGTAGCTGGATTCTTTGTTCGTCGTGTGGTTCTCCAAGATAAGGAATACAGTTACGGTCGTTCATTTGAAGAGTTTGGACGTTTGTCTGTTTACACTTTGCCACTTGCCCTTCTTGCTTTCTTAGTAGGTCTTGTAAAAGTTTATGAATTTTATGGCTTTGTAAACTTCCTTATTTTCTTCTTGTTCTTTGTTGGAACATGCTATGTCGTTCATCAAGGATTGAACAAGACAAGCTTTAAAGCAGATAAATTCTTGCTTCTAGTAGCATCATCTGTTGTCTTGCTTCTCATTGCCATCTTTGTCATTTATGTGAATGCTCGTATTTTAGAACAAGTAGCCGTAGGATTTATTCCAAGTGCTCCAAATTTCTCTAACTTTGGATTCTAACAATATCACAAAACGGAAGGTGGGGGAACCCACTTTCCCTATTTTATAATGAGGGAGAAGAGATCCATGCAAAAGAAATGGGTTGAATTATTTGAAAAAGTGGTCGGTCGCAAACCGTCACCAGAAGAGTTTATGGCTGGGAAAGCTTGTGGATTTGATTTGAAACAAATTCAGTCTATCGCAGGGAATGCCCCGGCAGAGGAAGTCGCTCCTGTTGAGGAACCAGTGGTTGAACCAGTTGAAGAAGTGAAGAATGTCGATCCACTTCTAGCAGCTCGTCAGGCTTGGTTGCAACATTTTGAAGAAACCTATGGGCGCAAGCCAAGTGCAGAAGAATTTACCGTGGCTAAAAGTCAAAACTTTGAGTTTTTTGTAGGACCTGTGCCTGAAGCAGAATTTGCGACCCCAGATTCAACAGAAGAAACACAGGAATATGTACCTCAACAGCCGACTCAAGAGTATACGACTCCACTTGCTGCTGAGCAAACGCAGGTCTGTGCTGGTCCAAATGTTACAGAAGCAGGCCCATCTCAGAAAAAACAAAAGGCCCCTAAAACGAAGGGTGAAAAGAAACTTTCCAAGAAGAAAATTGGGATTATTTCTGCTATTGCAGCCCTTGTGATCGCTTTGGTGGCAGCCTTCTTTTACTTCCAGTCAACAACGCGTGTCGAGGTAACTGCAGATAAATTTATTAAGGCAGTGGACACCAAGGATTATCGCGAAGCAGCAGATCTGCTTTCAACCGATAACGATAAATGGACAAAGGATGAAGCCGAAAGCTTTATTACCAGCATGGAAGATCAAGGGGTCGATATCGGCACAGAGTTGAACAAGATCATTGATAATGGTGGAGAAGGCAGTTATACGGATAAATCTGGAAACAAGATTTTCGGTTTGGAAAAGGCGGACAAGAAATTTGGAATCTTCCAAGAATACCGTGTGGCCAGCTATCCAGTACAAGTGAAGGTCAAGACCAATTTGGACCAAGCCAAACTCAAAGTGGCTGCCAATAAAACCGTGACCTTGAAAAAGGATGCAGTGACCGACCTTGGTTCTTTCCATTACAATACAAAAGAAATGGAATTGACTGCTAAAACAGAGGTCGGAAATGTCACTTCTAAGATCCATCTCAATCCTAAAAAAGCAACCAAGAACAACTTAGAATTGCAGTTGAATTCTGAAAAACGCAATTTAGAAGTTGAGTTCCCAGATGAAGTTGAAAACCCAACGGATGTGAAGGTGGTGGTCAACGGCAAAGAAGTCGGAACCAGCACGACCTTTGAAGTAGATAGCATCCCTTATCAAGAAATTGAAGTACATGCTGTCTTCAACATGAATGGGGAAACCTATACAACTGAAAAAGCTAAGGTGACGATTGAAGAGGGTGAGAACGACCCGATCGAACTCAAACTAGCCAAAGATACTCTAAAACGCATCAAGAGTGCACAAGATGCTAAGAAAGCGCAAGCAACCAAAGAAGAACAAAATCGGACCTTGGCGGAAGAGTTCTTGAAAGAGTACCGCGACGCTGTCTTTAGCTCCGTTTCAAATCGAAACAACACCTACTCTAAATACTATGACACACAAAGTCAAGCTTACAAGGACATGGTTGAGTTCACAACTGGTGATGGTGTTCGAAAGGCTAAAATTGACTACTATACTCCAGGAGCTTTGGACATTCAAAGTGTCACTGAAGAAAATGGTGTGGTGACGATCAAGACTTATGAAGACTTTACCGTGCATTATACCGATAGCCATCCAGATTCACAAAACCGCAAGTACAAGACCTACACTTTGAAAAAAGTAGGTGCAAGTTATGTGATTACGGATATTGTCGTAACAAAAGAATCATAGGAGATTCCTCATGAAAGCAAGATTTTCCAAATTAACTTTGGTGACAGTTGCCTTGTTAACCTTGACAGCTTGCTCCCAATCTCAATCCACTAGTTCTAAATCTTCTGCAAGAGAAGAAACTAAACAAACGCAGACTAAGTCTTCCAAAGAAACGTCTTCTGCAAAGGATACGTCAAAGGAGACAGGAAAAGAAGAGTCGTCAAAAGCTGGTAAGTCAGATGTGAAAGTGGACTCTGGTGTGAGCTATAATGGTTCCTACTATAGTGTCAAAGGGAAATATGGTGAGGTCATGATCGCCAACAAACATTATCCCTTGTCGCCTGACTTTAACCCAGGTGAAGATCCTGAAGCTGTTTCAGCTCTTCATGAATTGATTGCGGCTATGCAGGCAGAAGGTTATCCGATCAGTGATCAATATAGTGGTTTTCGTAGCTACGATACCCAAGTTGGCCTCTATCAAAACTATGTCAATCAAGATGGTCAGGAGGCCGCAGATCGTTATTCTGCTAGACCAGGTTATAGTGAACACCAGACAGGTTTGACCTTTGATTTGATCGATACCAGTGGGAATCTGGTGACAGAACCTGGACCAAGTAAGTGGTTGCTCAAGAACGCAGCTAAATATGGATTTGTGGTTCGTTACCAAGAAGGTAAAGAAAAAGTGACAGGCTACATGCCTGAAAGCTGGCATCTCCGCTATATCGGAAAAGAAGCACAAGATATCGCTGACTCAGGTTTGAGTCTGGAAGAATACTATGGCTTCACCGGTGGCGATTACGTTGATAAATAAGAAAAGGTTGGGATAGATATCCCAACCTTTTTTATTGGATTGTTTTTAAAAATGCATCCAGTTCTTTTTGGTTTTTAAGAGAGATAAATTTGTCTGGATAGGTTTGGCCGATAGTCCGATAGCGTGTGACCTGTCTGGCTTGGCGTCCATCCCAAAGAATCCAACGGATGAATTCCCAGTCAAATCGTTCAGGGCAGCCAGCTGCCATACTCTCACGGACCCGACCTTTATAACGGCGGTATCGTTTCCACCCTCTATAGAGGCAGTTCCAACGAGAGAAGTTGAGAAAGATGATCTGGTCGGCTTGCTCCATTCTCTCCTCATAGCAACACCAAGAGTAATTACCATCAATGACCCAGTCTTTATGATCGCTGAGAAACTGTCTCATCTCACCTTCCATCGTATCCCGGTCACTGTCTATCCAACCCGGTTGAAATTGAAGGGTGTCCATATGGAGCTTGGGAATGGAGTAGTAGCGAGCTAAGTTTTCAGCCAAGGTGGATTTACCTGAGCCAGAATAGCCGATAATAACAATTTTCATAAGCACCTCTCAAAAAATTAGGCACAAAAAAAGCTCCGGAGAGCTTGATTTTTATGCTGTTCTTGATTAACCAAGTTTCGCTGCAAGACGTGCTTTATCACGGCTAGCTTTGTTCTTGTGGATCAAACCTTTAGTTTCTGCTTTATCGATAGCTGAGCTAGCAGCGCGGTAAAGTTCTTCAGATGGGTTTGCTTCAAAAGCTTTGATTGCAGTACGCATAGCTGATTTTTGAGCTGAGTTTTTTTCGTTTTGTTTAACGTTCAATTCAGCGCGTTTGATAGCTGATTTAATGTTTGCCAAGTTATTCACCTCCATTGATAATCTAACTATCTCATTATATATGAAAAGTTAAGATTTGACAAGCCTAAAATAGCTTTTCCTTAAAAAAGTACCGTTAACAGGCCATTTTCTCTAGCGTTTGAGATAAATTTCGTCGATTTCATGGTTGGTTGCCTTATGGAGAATCAGATCAGCTCGGTTTCTGGTTGGTTGGATGTAATGTTGCAAGTTGACTAAATTAATGGATTCCCAGACCTGATGGGCCATGCTTAAAACTTCTTCTAGGGGTTGCTCTGTAAATCGATAGTAGTAGTTATTGGGATCATTCTGAGCTAATGCAAGGAGTTTTTGGAAGCGATCGATATACCAAGATTCGATATCATCAACTGCGGCATCCACATAGATCGAAAAATCAAAGAAATCGGTCATATAGAGACTGTCATTTTGCGGATTTTGAAAGACATTGATTCCTTCGACAATGACAAAGTCAGCCGGTAAAATGGTTTGCTTCTCATCTGGGACAATATCGTATATTTCGTGTGAATAGACAGGGATTTCTACGCTCTTGTTGTTTTTGATTTGATTAAGAAAATCAAGAAGCAATTCCATATCATAGCTTTCCGGAAATCCTTTTCGATTGAGGATCTCTTGTTCTTTTAAGATAGCATTTGGATAGAGAAAACCATCCGTTGTTACCAACTCCACTGTCGAGCCTTCGAAGGTTCGTGACAGCAGGATTTGAAGTAAACGGCTAGTGGTGGATTTTCCAACCGCAACACTCCCTGAAACCCCAATGATAAAGGGTTGGCGTTCACTCGTTTTTTGGAGAAAAATACCTTTTGAGAAGGCTAAATCTTCTTTGGAACGCTTGTAGATTCCAATCAGGTTTGTCAAAGGCAGGTAGACGTCACGTACATCTTGGAGGTTGATGCGGTCGTTAAAACTTTTAATAGAATTGAGCTCTGTTTGAGAGAGTGGTGGGGTGGTTTTGCGGTGCAAATTTTGCCAGGTTTCCCGATTAATTTTTTCAAAATGTAGAAATTCTTTGTCCATATGTCACTCCTATTGTAGTCTTTAGTATACCAATTTTTAGAGGTCATGTAAACGATTTAAAAAAGGAGTGAATTATGATAAAATAACCTTATGAGTAAAATGTATTTCGATGTAAACCCAGATGCAGCCCATGATATTCATGATCTGGCTGTTGTTTTATTGGGACAAAAGATGAATTTTTATACGGACGCCGGCGTCTTTAGTAAAAAAATGATTGACTATGGAAGCCAGGTGCTCTTATCAACCCTGGATTTTCAAGAAGGGGAAAGTGTCCTCGATGTTGGCTGTGGCTATGGTCCAATTGGCCTCTCTCTAGCTAAAGCCCAGGGAGTCGCAGTGACCATGGTCGATGTCAATGAGAGGGCACTAGACTTGGCTAAGAAAAATGCTAGCCGAAACGGCGTGGAAGTTCAGATCTTTTCTTCGGATGTCTATGAAGCAGTCGAAGGGGTCTTTGACCATGTAATCAGTAATCCGCCGATCCGAGCTGGTAAGAAAGTGGTCCACCAAGTGATCACCGGTAGTTTTGAACATTTGAAACCAGGTGGAGACTTGACCATTGTCATTCAGAAAAAACAAGGGGCTCCAAGTGCTAAGGCCAAGATGGAAGAGACGTTTGGCAATTGTGAGACAGTAAAAAAAGACAAAGGCTATTATATTTTAAGAAGTGAGAAAGAATCATGAGAGCAGTAGATATCATTCAGAAAAAAAGAGATGGTCTTGCCTTAAACAAGGAAGAAATTGAATGGCTGATTGAGGGCTATGTGGCTGGAACAGTACCAGATTACCAAATGTCCGCTTTTGCTATGGCTGTTTATTTTAAAGGGATGACGACGGAAGAAATCTCCCATATGACCATGAAGATGGTTCAAACAGGGCAACAGTTTGATCTGTCAGCTATTCCAGGGATCAAGGTGGACAAACACTCGACAGGTGGTGTGGGAGACAAGGTGACCTTGGTCTTGGTGCCTTTAGTTGCTAGTTTTGGTGTGCCGGTTGCTAAAATGAGTGGTCGTGGCTTAGGCCACACAGGTGGGACCATCGATAAGTTGGAATCCATTAAAGGTTTCCAGATTGAACGGACCCAAGAGGAATTTATCCAGCAGGTGCAGGAGATCGGCTTATCGGTCATTGGTCAATCCGACCAACTCGTAAAAGCAGACAAACTCTTGTATGCTCTGCGTGATGTGACAGCGACAGTGGACACCATTCCTTTGATTGCTAGCTCCGTCATGAGTAAGAAAATTGCTGCTGGTGCGGATGCCATTCTTTTGGACGTGACAGTGGGCGAGGGTGCCTTCATGAAGAATATTGAGGATGCTCGTCTCTTAGCACGTACCATGGTGGATCTTGGAAATGCAGTGGGTCGGAAAACCATCGCTGTTATTACAGATATGAGCCAACCATTGGGAACCAGTATTGGCAATCGTTTAGAGATTTTGGAAGCCCTGGATATTCTGAAAGGACAGGGGCGTGCTGATGTCACAGAGTTTATTTGTGAATTAGCGCAAATCATGTTGAAATTGGCCAATGTAGATCAATCGATTGAAGCCATCCATGAACACTTGAAAAATGGTCAGGCTTTAGCGAAGTTTGAAGAAATGGTTGTGGCTCAAGGTGGAGACTTAGAAGATTTGCATCGTCCCGTTAAAGTGGATCAGGTCCTTGAAGTAACAGCGGACCAAGATGGCGTCATTGCTGCTTTACCTGCCATGGAGTTTGGTTTGTTTGCTATGCGCCTGGGTGCTGGTCGTGCTGTCAAATCAGATCCCCTCGATTATGAAACAGGGATTGTGTTTGACAAAAAAGTGGGAGAGCACGTCAAAAAAGGGGAACGCATTGCCCGCATTTTCATGAATGAAAAAAATTCACAAGAAAGAGTTACAGAATTCAAAAAAAATGTTAAAATACTAGAAAGGGCTGAAAGCGTTAAAGAAATTATTGAAATAATATCTTAAGCAGCTCAGGAGATTGTATGAAGTTAAATAAATATATCGATCACACTCTTTTAAAACCAGATGCGCAACAAGAACAGATCGAAAAGCTAATCGAAGAAGCTAAGGCTTATGATTTTGCGAGTGTCTGTGTGAACCCGACATGGGTGAATTTTGCGACTGAGGGCTTGCGCGATTCAGACGTTAAAGTTTGTACCGTCATTGGTTTTCCTTTAGGAGCAAATACACCATTTGTCAAAGCGTGTGAAACAAAAAATGCTATTCAAAACGGTGCCGATGAGATTGACATGGTCATTAATATTGGGGCTCTTAAGTCTAAGAATTTAGCACTAGTTGAAGAAGATATCCAAGCTGTAGTCGAAGCGAGCGGTGATAAGCTGGTCAAAGTCATCATTGAGACTTGTCTCTTAACAGATGATGAAAAGATCGTTGCTTGTCAAATCGCTAAGTTAGCTGGCGCAGACTTTGTGAAGACTTCAACTGGCTTCTCAACTGGAGGAGCAACGGTTGAAGATGTGGCCTTAATGCGTCAAACTGTTGGACCCGACATGGGTGTTAAAGCTTCTGGTGGTGCTCGCTCTTATGAAGATGCTCTTGCTTTTATCGAAGCAGGTGCGACCCGTATCGGGACTTCTTCTGGTGTAGCCATCATGGAAGGAAGGGTGGCTCATGGCGACTACTGAGTTGATCAACTTAGCAGTTGAAGTGAGTAAACAAGCCTATGTGCCTTACTCTCATTTCCCAATTGGAGCTGTACTGCTAACGAAGGATGGCGAAATCTATACAGGTGTCAATATCGAAAATGCCAGTTTTGGTTTAACCAACTGTGGAGAACGGACAGCCATTTTTAAAGCTGTTTCTGAAGGAGCTCGTGAGTTTCAAGAGCTCATTATCTACGGGCAAACAGAAAAGCCCATCTCTCCATGTGGTGCTTGTCGCCAGGTCATGGCTGAATTTTTTGAGCCAGACCTTCCTGTAACCTTAGTATCTAAAGATAAATCGACGGTCGTGATGACGGTCAAGGAATTACTTCCATATTCCTTTACAGACCTGACTTAATAGGTCTGTGAGGCGGTCTTTTGACCCTTTCAATACTTCGCAACAATGTTGCACAATAATTTAGGAGGTTCAGTAATGAACAAGAAACAATGGCTAGGCCTTGGTCTAGTAACTGTCGCTGCTATCGGACTTGCAGCATGTGGAAATCGTGCGTCTAAAAAAGATAGCGCAAACTCAGAATCTAAAACAGATTTGAAAGCTGCTATCATTACCGATACTGGTGGTGTGGATGACAAATCATTCAACCAATCTGCTTGGGAAGGTTTGCAAGCTTGGGGTAAAGAAAACGGTCTTTCTAAAGGGAACGGATTTGACTACTTCCAATCAACAGATGAATCTCAATATGCGACAAACCTTGATGAAGCTGTTTCTAACGACTACAAATTGATCTTTGGTGTTGGTTTTGCCTTGAGCGACTCTGTTAAAAAAGCTGCAAAAGACAACCAAGATGTGAACTATGTCATCATCGATGACCGTATTGAAGGACAAAAGAACGTAGCATCTGCTGTTTATGCCGATAACGAAGCTGGTTACCTTGCTGGTATCGCTGCTGCGAAAACTACAAAAACTAAACAAGTTGGTTTTGTAGGTGGTATGGAAAGTGAAGTTATCACTCGTTTCCGCGCTGGATTTGAAGCTGGTGTTAAATCTGTTGACCCATCTATCAAAGTTCAAGTAGACTACGCTGGTTCATTCGGTGACTCTGCGAAAGGTAAAACAATTGCCGCTGCACAATACGCTGCAGGTGCAGACGTTATCTACCAAGTAGCTGGTGGTACTGGTGCAGGTGTCTTCTCTGAAGCTAAAGACTTGAACGAAAAGAAAAATGAAGACGAAAAAGTTTGGGTTCTTGGTGTTGACCGTGACCAAAAAGCTGAAGGTGAATACACTTCTAAAGATGGTAAAAAATCTAACTTTGTTTTGGCTTCAAGCTTGAAGAAAGTCGGAGAATCTGTAAAAGACTTGGCTAAGAAAACTGCTGATGGTAAATTCCCTGGCGGTAAAGTGATTACTTATAGCTTGAAAGATGGTGGAGTTGACTTGACAACTGACAATCTTTCTGCAGAAGCTAAAAAAGCTGTCGAAGACGCTAAAGCTAAGATCCTTGACGGGTCACTTAAAGTTCCTGAAAAATAATCATTGATTGGATCGGCCCGACCTTCAAGGGCCGTTCCTTTTAATAAATTGAGACATTTTTGTCTCAGTAAAATCTATTAGCTGTCCTAATAGGTTTTATTGAAATAAAAATTGATTTGAAAGGAAACACCCCACATGACACACGAATATGTCATCGAAATGCGTGAGATTACCAAAAAATTTGGTGACTTTGTAGCAAATGACAAGATTAATCTTCAGTTGCGCAAAGGTGAAATCCATGCACTTCTTGGAGAAAATGGTGCAGGGAAATCTACACTGATGAATATGCTGGCTGGTTTATTGGAACCAACAAGCGGAGACATCGTGGTAAATGGAAAAACTGTTAACCTAGACTCACCTTCAAAAGCAGCTTCTTTAGGAATTGGAATGGTACACCAACACTTTATGTTGGTTGAAGCTTTCACAGTTGCTGAAAATATCATCCTTGGTTCTGAAACCACTAAACATGGTGTTTTGGACCTTAAAAAAGCCAGTCAAGATATCCTTGGGTTGTCTAAAAAATATGGCTTGGCAGTAGATCCAAATGCCAAAGTTGAGGATATTTCCGTTGGTGCGCAGCAACGTGTGGAAATCTTAAAGACGCTTTATCGTGGAGCCGACATCCTGATCTTCGATGAACCAACTGCGGTGTTGACACCAGCTGAAATCGAAGAATTGATGACAATCATGAAGAACTTGGCGAATGAAGGAAAATCTATCATCTTGATTACGCACAAGTTGGATGAAATCCGTGCTGTTTCAGACCGCGTAACGGTTATCCGTCGTGGTAAATCGATTGAAACAGTCGAGATTGGTGGAGCTACTAACCAAGACTTGGCCGAAATGATGGTCGGCCGTTCTGTTTCCTTTAAGACTGAAAAAGGTCCTTCTGAACCAAAAGAAGTCGTCTTGTCGATTGAAAACTTGGTTGTAAACGAAAACCGGGGTGTCCCAGCTGTTAAGAATCTTTCACTGGAACTTCGTGCTGGTGAGGTCGTCGGGATTGCAGGGATTGACGGAAATGGTCAGTCTGAGTTGATCCAAGCAATTACAGGACTGCGGAAGGTAAAATCCGGTTCAATCAAGATTAAAGGCAAGGACGTTGTAGGACTTCGCCCACGTCAAATCACAGAAATGAAGGTAGGGCACGTCCCTGAAGACCGTCACCGGGATGGTTTGGTCCTGGATATGATGATTTCTGAAAACATTGCCCTTCAAACCTACTATAAAGAACCTCTTAGCAAGAATGGTATCTTGAATTATCCAAATATTACTTCTTATGCCAAGAAGTTGATGGAAGAGTTTGACGTTCGTGCAGCTAGTGAAGTGGTACCAGCTAAGGCTCTCTCTGGAGGAAATCAGCAAAAAGCCATTATCGCTCGCGAAATCGATCGCGATCCAGATCTCTTGATCGTCAGCCAGCCGACTCGTGGTTTGGATGTTGGAGCGATTGAATATATCCACAAACGTTTGATTCAAGAACGGGATAATGGAAAAGCCGTTCTGGTTGTCAGCTTTGAATTAGATGAAATTTTGAATGTTTCTGACCGTATTGCGGTTATTCATGATGGGAAGATCCAAGGGATCGTAACCCCTGAAACAACGAATAAGCAAGAACTTGGAATCCTCATGGCAGGAGGAAAAGTAAAGGAGGGAGCATCAAATGAATAAGAATTTAAAACAAATTGCCGTTCCATTGGTGTCTGTCCTTTTAGGATTGGTCTTGGGTGCCATTATTATGTGGGCCTTCAGCTATGATGCCCTTTGGGGATATGAATTGCTGTTTAAAAAAGCCTTTGGTTCGATTAAGAGTTGGGGAAATATTTCCCGTGCCATGGGGCCACTGATTTTGGTTGCTCTTGGATTTTCAGTAGCTAGCCGGGCCGGCTTCTTTAACGTTGGACTTCCTGGTCAGGCTTTTGCAGGATGGATCATGGCAACTTGGTTTGCCCTGTCCTTCCCAAATATGCCTCGCTTACTGATGATTCCGATGACCGTTTTGATTGCGGCCGTCGCAGGTGGATTTATTGGAGCGATTCCTGGTTTCCTTCGTGCCTATCTTGGAACCAGTGAGGTCATCATCACCATTATGATGAACTACATTGTTCTCTATGGTGGGAATGCCTTGATACATAGCTTCCCAGCTTCCTTGATGAAAAACAAGGACTCAACCATTGATGTGGGAGCCAACGCTGTCTATCAGACTGAGTGGTTGCGTAATTTGACGGACAAATCACAAATGAACATCGGGATCTTCTTTGCCATCATTGCAGTGGTGGTCATCTGGTTCTTGATGAAGAAAACAACACTTGGTTTTGAAATCCGTGCCGTTGGTCTCAATGCGAATGCGGCAGAATACGCAGGGATGTCTGCAAAACGGACCATTATCCTTTCTATGATCATTTCTGGTGCTCTTGCTGGTATCGGTGGGGTAGCAGAAGGTCTGGGGATTTACTCAAATGTCTACGTTCAAACCAGCTCGATGAGTGTTGGATTTAACGGTATGGCCGTTGCCCTTCTTGCGATGAATTCACCAATTGGTATTCCATTTGCTGCCTTCTTGTTTGGAGCACTTCAAATTGGGGGAGTTGGTATGAAGCCAGCTGCCATCCCTGAAGAAGTCGTTCAAATTGTGACAGCATCCATTATCTTCTTCGTATGTGCTCACTACATTATCGAAAAGATGATCTCGATGCGTTCAGCTAAAAAAGGAGGAGCAAACTAATGAGTATTGTAACGATTTTAAGTATTCTTGTTTCCTCTATGATTGTGTATGCAGCGCCGCTGATCTTCACAAGTATCGGAGGAGCATACTCAGAACACGCTGGGGTTGTTAACGTTGGTCTGGAAGGAATCATGGTTATGGGAGCCTTCTCAGGTATTATCTTTAACTTGACTTTTGAGCCTACGTTAGGGAATTTGACACCATGGTTGTCCTTGATCGTTGCTGCAGGGATTGGAGTACTCTTCTCCTTGATCCACGCGGTGGCAACCATTCATTTCCGTGCTGACCATATCGTCTCAGGTACAGTATTGAACTTGATGGCACCTCCACTTGCGGTCTTCCTTGTTAAAGCGATGTACAACAAGGGACAAACTGATAATATCAAAGTTGCCTTCGGGAAAACATCCATTCCGGTCTTATCTAAAATTCCGGTGATTGGAGATATCTTCTTCAACAATGCCAGCATCATTGGTTGGGTTGCGATTCTCTTTTCATTCTTTGCTTGGTTTATCATGTTCAAGACGAAATTTGGATTGCGTCTTCGTTCAGTTGGTGAACACCCACAAGCAGCAGATACATTGGGAATCAATGTATATAGAATGCGCTACTTAGGAGTGATGATCTCAGGTGCCCTAGCAGGAATCGGAGGAGCCATTTACGCTCAGTCAGTTTCTGTTAACTTCGCGGTAACTACTATTGTAGGTCCTGGATTTATCGCCCTTGCGGCCATGATTTTCGGGAAATGGAACCCAATCGGTGCCATGCTGGCTAGTCTCTTCTTTGGAGCCTCACAAAGTTTGGCAGTTATCGGGAATCAATTGCCTTTGCTTAAAGGTATCCCATCCATTTACTTGCAAATTGCGCCTTATGTCTTGACCATGGTTGTCTTGGCAGCCTTCTTTGGACAAGCAGTTGCGCCTAAAGCAGATGGTGTTAACTACATTAAATCGAAATAATGCACTGAGAGATGCGAGGTTTCCTCGGTCTCTTTTGCTTTGTAAAGGCCCCTCGTAGTCGCAATTTCTTTAGATTTAGGGTACAATAAGAATACAACTTTTCATGTATTGGAGGAGCAGATGTTTAAGTGGATAAGACGCCTGATTGGCATGGTGATCGTTTTATTTATTTTATTAGTGATTTTATTGGTCCCTGGATCTATTCCTGATGGGGAGCAACTGAGAAATGTGCAGGCAGGGAGTTCTTTGATTGAGCTGGCTCAAAATGCAGTTTCAAACGCTTCTGTGAGCACTGAAGGGCTCTCAACTGAGCTAAGTCTCAATTCTGTACAATTAAGTCAGGTCGTAAAAACAAGTGCTGGAACCGCCCTTGACAATTCTGACTATCAAAAGATGGCACTAGGAATGGATGGCAATGACCTTCACGTCAAAGTTCCTGTATCATTAGGGCCAGTTGATAGCTATCTAGATTTAACCATGACTGGTCAAGTCGAAAACAATGTCATGAATTTGACCGTGACCGGTGCTAAATTAGGGAAAATGCCCATTCCAAAATTCTTGGTTCTCAACTATTTGAAGGATAAATCCAATCAAAATGGAGGCGGCTTCACAGTGAATGGTGATCAAATCACCCTTGAGATTCCTCAAGCAGGCTATAGTATCTCAAAAGCGAGAGTAGAAAATGGCAATGCTAAGGTAACTGTTAGTATATCCTTGTTTTAAGTCTTTGAAAATGGAGTTGTCATGCTTGTCTTTGAATTTTGTGCAGAAAATTTAACTTTTATTGATAAGGCGATTGCTGCTGGGGCAGGTCGCATTGAACTGTGCGACAATCTGGCAGTAGGCGGAACCACACCGAGTATTGGTGTGATCAATGAAGCAATCAAACTGACAAGAGAGAAGTCTGTGGATCTATGTGTCATTATCCGACCCCGTGGTGGCGATTTTGTCTACACTGATCTGGAAGTCGAAGCTATGCTGACGGATATTCGGGCTGCGAAAGAAATAGGGGTTACTTCTTTTGTGCTGGGTGCTCTGACGAGCGATCGAAAGTTGGACCAGAGGGTCATGCAGCTTTTACTAGCAGCCTGTGGAGAGGCAGAGGTTGTCTTTCATATGGCCTTTGATGAGTTAGCTCATACAGATCAGCTAGAAGCGATTGAGTGGCTTTCTGAACAAGGTGTGGCCCGCATTTTAACACGAGCTGGAAGTCCAGGTGATACACTAGAGCAACGTTTTGCCCACTATCATCGTTTATTAGATGCAGCTAAGGGAAAGATTCAGATCTTGCCAGGTGGGGGTGTGACTCTTGACAATCGTCAGCTCTTTTTGGAGCAATTGGGTGTTTGTCAACTGCATGGCACGCGCATCGTGTTTTAAAAAAGAAACGATCACTGCTTGAAGTAGTTTTGAAGATCCGTTATCAAGGTTGGAGACGTTGTTTCCAGCCTCTTCTAGTGCAAAAATGAATAAGGGAGAGAAAATGTTTTTAGAGCATTATTTTGACCGATACACCTTTCAGCCAGAAAAGGGATTGGCTTTTGGATTTGAAAAGAGAGGGGCAGGCTATGAGTACCAGTGTCCCGTCTTATCGGACTCTTTTCTCTTAAAGGTCCGTGTCTGCGACCAGAAGATATCTTTTCAGGTCTATGATCAGGATACAGGGGACGAGTATATCCAGATCCATCAGGAACAGCTACAAGGAAATTTCGTTGGCCAAGTCAGGGAAGCCTGTCAGGAAAGTCTTGCAAGGATTCGCCAAGCTTGTTTTGAGGTAGAAGAATTTCACTATCCTCAAGCCAAGCGTCTCATGGCCTATATCTCTCTGTACTATCAGGGAACGATTGAGTATTTGTGGGAGAGATCTCCGGAATCTGGTGCCATTCGCCACCGAGACACCCTCAAGTGGTATGGTGTCTTTATGACCATTGATTGGAAAAAACTAGATGCTAGCAAGTCTGGGAAAATAGAAGTTTTGAATGTTAAGTCTGATCAAGTAGCCCATTTAATCCAGCAGAAGGGGATTTATCCAGCTTTTCATATGAATAAAAAATATTGGGTGAGTATCCCCTTAGATGGAACAATTGCTGATGAGGAGTTGTTTGCTCTAGTGGATAGTAGCTGGCAACTCACCAAAAAGGGGAAATAAGATGAATCTGTTGAGGAAATTATCTTGGTTTTTTAATATAGAGAAGAAGCGATACTTGATCGGGATAGGGTCCTTGATCTTGGTTAGTTTTTTAAATCTCATTCCTCCAAGAATCATGGGACTTGTGATCGATTTGATCGATAAAAGAAGGCTGACACTGGGGCAGTTAGTTGTGGATATCACCCTTTTGGTCCTCGCAGCTCTAGCCATGTATGGCCTTCGTTTTGTATGGAGACGCTATATTTTTGGAACGGCCAATAAGTTGGCTCGGATCTTGCGTTTCCGTTTGTTTAAGCAATTTACGCTCATGTCTCCGTCTTTTTATCAGCGTTATCGGACAGGGGATCTCATGGCCCATGCTACTAATGATATCAATGCGGTAACCATGTTTGCAGGTGGCGGGGTTATGTCTGCAGTGGATGCTTCCGTGACAGCCTTGGTGACCCTTGTCAGCATGTTTTTCATGATTGATTGGCGCTTAACCCTCTTGGCTATTTTGCCCCTACCGGTTATGGTGGTAGTGACTTCCGCCATTGGACGCAAAAATCACAAAGCCTTCAAAGAGGCCCAAGAAGGATTTTCAGAGCTGAACAACTTTGTTCAGGAATCAGTATCAGGGGTTAAGGTGACCAAATCCTTTGGCTTTCAGGCAGATGAGATTAGGGCTTTTGAAAAAACCAATCAAATGGTCTTTTCAAAAAATATGACTTCAGCCGGTTACAATGCTTTGTTTGATCCGACTACTCTTCTTTTTGTCGGTCTCTCCTATGTTTTGACGCTCTACTTCGGGGGGCTATTTGTTCAGGAAGGAAGCCTGACGGTTGGACAAATCGTAACCTTTATTACCTATCTCAATATGCTTGTCTGGCCCCTTCAAGCTATGGGCTTCTTGTTTAATATTAGTCAGCGTGCTAGCGTCTCCTATGATCGGATTGAGACACTTTTAGCAGAAATACCTGATATCCAAGATCCAAGTCAACCAGTCACAGACATCCAAAACGGCGATCTGGAATATGACATTAAAGAATTCGCCTATGAGAAAGAGCCTGTCCTTGAAAAGGTTGCCTTTCATTTAGAAAAAGGGCAAACCCTTGGAATTGTAGGACCAACTGGATCTGGAAAGACTACCTTGTTGCGTCTCTTGCTTAGAGAGCACGACTTGGAGCAGGGAGATATCTTGCTCAATGGAATCTCTATCAAAGACTATCGTTTAGAAGATCTTCGAAGCCTGATCGGCTACGTCCCTCAAGATCAGATCCTCTTTGCCATGACCATTCGAGAGAATGTCGCTTTTTCAGATCCACAGATCGAGGAAGAAGAGGTGATGAAGGCTCTGAGAACTTGTGGAGTCTATGAGGATATTCTGGCCATGCCAGACCAGATGGAGACAGTGCTGGGAGAGAGAGGAGTCTCTCTTTCTGGCGGGCAAAAGCAACGGATTGCCATGAGTCGTGCTTTGGTCATGAATCCTGAGATCTTGATTTTGGATGATTCCCTGTCTGCAGTGGATGCTAAAACGGAGCACCAAATCATTGAAAATATGAAGCAGGAACGTAAGGGGAAAACAACGATCATTACAGCCCACCGCCTATCAGCGATCGTTCATGCGGATTTGATTCTGGTAATGGAGAATGGACAGATCAAGGAGCGAGGAAATCACGAGGAATTAATGGCTCAAAAAGGTTGGTACTATGAAACCTACCAAGCCCAACAATTATCAGAAGAAATGGAGGGAAAGCTGAATGAAAACATCTGAAGCTCATGTGATGAAGCGGCTCTTGACTTACATGTGGCGTTATAAATGGTTAACGGCCCTAGCCTTAGCCTTTACCTTCCTAACTAGTCTGTTATTGACGGCGATCCCTCTTGCAGCTCGCTGGTATATTGACCACCTAGTGGATCCAACAGAAGCAGGCTCTCCAGTTATGACAGCTTTTCAGTTTTTGATTCTCTACTATGGGTTATTTGTTGGGCGCGTGCTGGCAACTTACCTGAGTCAATTAACCTTTGCGCGTGTATCCAATTCTATCGTAAGAGACATCCGTCTAGATATTTTCCAAAATCTTCAAAGGCTGGGCATGTCCTTTTATGACCAGACAGCAGCAGGTTCGATTGTTTCGCGGGTAACCAATGATACCCAGGCAGTCGCAGATATGTTTTCTACGGTCTTTTCAAGCCTGGTTTCATCCTTTTTACTCTTTCTAGTCACCCTAGTAACCATGTTTAGCTTGGACTGGCATTTGACCATTTGGATCCTGCCTTTTCTTCCCATTATTTGGTTTTCCATCCGTCTCTATCGCAAGTTATCCAATCGCTTGGTCAAGATGACCCGACAAAAATTATCAGATATCAATGTAAAATTATCGGAATCCATTGAAGGAATGCGGATCGTGCAGGCCTTTCGTCAAGAAAAGCGCTTGACGGATGAATTCGAACAGATTAATGGGGAACATTTGGATTATGCCAACCGATCTGTGGATGTCAATTCCCTCTTTTTGAGGCCAGCTATGACCCTGTTACAGGTCCTGGCTTATGCGGTCATTCTAACCTTTTTTGGCCTAAATTGGCAGTCCTCTGGCTTTACAGCAGGTCTTATCTATGCCTTTATCCAGTATGTTAGCCAGCTTTTCCAGCCCTTGATTGATGTCACCCAAAATTTTGCAACCTTGCAGACCTCAACCATTTCTGCAGGTCGTGTGTTTGAAATGATGGATCGAGACGACTATGAGCCCAAGCAAGCTGGTAGCCTGAAAGAGATCGAGCGGGGAGATATTCGTTTTGACCATGTATCTTTTTCTTATGATGGCAAACGGGATGTCTTAAAAGATATCTCCTTTGAGGTCAAAAACGGACAAACCATCGCTTTTGTTGGCCATACTGGTTCAGGTAAATCCTCTATTATCAATCTCTTCATGCGCTTTTATGAATTTGATCGTGGACGGATCTTGATTGATGGACAGGATATCAAGGACTACAGCCAGGAAGCCTTGCGCAAGTCCATCGGTCTAGTGTTGCAAGAACCCTTCCTCTATCATGGAACCATTGCTTCTAATATCCGGATGTACCATGAAGAACTGACAGAGGATGAAATCCAACAAGCCGCCGAATTTGTGGATGTGGCAGACTTTATTGAGAGTCTACCTGGTGGTTATGATCATCCGGTAACCGAGCGGGGTTCTACCTTATCGACTGGTCAGCGACAGCTTCTGGCTTTTGCTCGAACCATTGCTGCCCAGCCTAAGATCCTCATTTTGGATGAGGCCACTGCCAATATCGACCAAGAGACGGAAGAGATGATCCAAAACTCTCTGAAGAAGATGCGCCAAGGGCGGACAACCATTGCCATTGCCCATCGTCTTTCTACCATCCAAGATGCCGATTGCATCTATGTTCTCGATAAAGGAAAAATCATCGAATCGGGCAATCACGATCAACTCATTGCTCTAGGAGGAACGTATAAGAAAATGTATGATCTCCAGGCCGGTATGATGAAATAAGGACAAACAAGGTCTAAATGCAAATTTAACCTTGTTTTTCTTTCTTGAAAGCTGTAAAATAAAGAAAAGAACAGAAAAAGGGAGCATACACCATGTCAAACGATCTGATCATGATGGGAGTTGTGATTGTCTTATTTGGACTTTATTTCACCCTTCAAGTTGAGCTCAATAAAGTCAGAAATCAATTCACTCACTATCTTCTTAAACCAGGTAGTATTTCCAAGGAACAAAAAGAGAAGTACCTCAAAGAACCAGAGATGGAAGCGATTCGCCTGATTCGCCTCGATTATCGGATCGGCCTTCAAAATGCTAAACTGATCTATGAGCAATTAAAGAAATAAGAAAAACCCTCGTATAGTCTATACGAGGGTTTCTCTTTCAAAAAAAGGCGTAAGCTTTGGTAAAACATTGGTCACATCTGCCGATTTGATCTTGGCGAGTTGATAAGGACAAGAAGTGATGTAGGCTGCTTCAAAGAAATCAAGCGGGAGTCCACTGTGTTTTAAGGCAGCAAGGGATTGAACTTGGCTGAGTCCTAGAAGGATCCCATCGTGGGTCAAGGTCAGATGGGGAAGAAGAGGAGACTGGGCCATCAAGGTCTTTAGACTGGCTTCTACCTCTCTTTTTCTGGCTAGGAGTCGCTTTTTATTGGTCAGATACATACCGTTATCAATGTAGAGACTCAAGGCCTTTTGCATGATGAGATTGCTATCATAGTCCAGAATCGTCTTATAGGTCAAGACCGGCTTAAGAAGGTCTTGGGGAAGGATCATGGAAGTGATGCGAAGAGCAGAAAAAAGATTGGTCGAAAAAGATTTGATATAGATGACTCGGCCCTTTTGATCCAAATAATGAAAAGATGGAGCATTACTGCCATCAAGATCTCCCAAATAGTCATCCTCAACAAGGTAGACATCATATTGGTCAGCTAGTTGCAAGATCGCTTCTTTCTGCTTGGTCGAATAGCTATGACCAAGCGGATAGTGAAACCGGGGGATCGTGTAGAAGAATTTGATATGACCACTTTTGAAAATCTCTTCAAGTTCCTCGAGATCAATACCCGTTAAATTTCGTTGAATGGTACGATAGGTAAGTTGCTGCGAATCTAAGAGTTGGTTCATCCGATGATAAGTCGGTTGCTCGATCAAGATCTGCGATTTTTTATTGGGAAAGTCAATCTGGCTGAGGATATTAATCGCCTGCTGAGTACCAGCAGTCAAAACAATCTGATCTGCAGTCGTATAAATCCCTTCTTCCTTCAATAAGCCTTGAATCGATTGGCGTACTTCGAGTAAGCCTGCTTGGTCCGAAAAGTTATTAAAGAGATAATTCTCCCGTCCAATCAAGGTTTCGTTGATACAGGTCCGGAAGTCCTCGAAAGCCTGGTTGCGGTCTTTCTCTAATTTTAGTGGAAGATCCTCATGTCGATTAGGTTCTTGCTCCAAAACATAGTAGCCACTTTGAGGCTTAGCATAGAGGAAGTGCTGGTAAGTCAAGTCCAGCAGGGCTCGTTGCACCGTGTCCTTACTACAAGAAAATTGACTAGCTAACTGACGAACAGAAGGAATTTTCTGTCCGGTTTCCAGTTCTCCATCTTGAATGGCTGTTTTTAGAACATGAATAATTTCTTGGTATTTACTCGTCTTCATCCTGACTGTCCCCATACAGTTTTTTTCTATTGTACAGAAAAAATCACAAAAAAACCACTCATAAGAGTGGTGAGCCTATTACATAAAGTATACAATCGCTAAATACTGAAGAGCAGAAGCTGCAAGGATGAAGAGGTGCCAAATCATATGGAAATAGGGTTTTTTCTTGGCATAAAAGCCAGCTCCCACCGTGTAGCACAGCCCCCCCATGAGCATGAGCCCCCAGAAGATAGGGGTAGTTTGACTAACAATTTGGGGAATAATAAAGATAACCAACCAGCCCATGATCAAGTAAAGAGCTAGGCTGAATTTTTCATTGACTTTTTTAGCAAAGATTTTGTAGAGAATGCCAAAGATGGTAGTGCCCCATTGGATCAAGATAATGCTGTAGCCCATCCAGTTGTTCATCAAGGTAAGGACGACTGGTGTGTAACTACCTGCGATCGCAATGTAGATCATGGAATGGTCGATAATGCGAAGCACATACTTTTGAGGTGAATCGTAAGACATGGCATGGTAGACGGTCGAAGAAAGAAACATCAAAAAGAGACTGATCACAAAGATAGAAGTCCCAAAAGCACTGAGCAGACCGTGTTGCTCAAAGCTATAGACTGCTGAGATCGGAAGCAAGATCAACATGAGGAGGGCGCCAACAGCATGGGTTACGCTATTAGCGATCTCTTCTCCAAAGGATAATTTTTTACTTAGTTTCATGGTGTAATTCATCAGTTTCTTCCTCCGTTTTTACTGGTTGAATATAAGATAGGGTTTCAAGATAAAGTTGAACCGTCTGACAGGCAGAGCGAATGATGGGAGCGATCGGCTCTTTTTGCTCATTGAGATAAGCGACAAAGCTATTATAGAGAAGATCTGAACTCGCCTGGTCCTGCAAGAAATTTAAGGTAGAAGCGATCTCCTGAATAGAAAAGACCGTTTTTAAGGTTGTAATAGCGATTAAGCGAGCCACCTGTCTACGCTGGTATTTCTTCTTATCTGGTTTTTCGACATAGCCATGTTTTACGTAATTGTTGATCATGGCAGCCGTCAAGCCCTTGTCTGAAGAAGAGAGAACAGGTGCACAGGTTTTATTGACATAAAGTAGGACCTGATCGAGATAGAGGTCTAGCTCAGGCAGTTGCTCCCACGTTGGATAGGAAAAAGTGGACACTAAATCTTCACCTTTCTTTAATCTAGTTTTCATAACTAGATAATAACATTAATAAAAACTCCTGTCAAGAAAATTTGAAAATTATGGTACAATAGAACTATGAAACTATTAATTCCATCCGCTAAAGAACTGAACGAACAGGCTCGTATCGTCGAGCCCCAACCCTTGTCAGAGAACACAAAAACCATCCTCCAAGCTTTGAAGGCATTCTCGCTAGAAGAATTAGCGACCTTTTACGGGATCTCAGAAGAAAGAGCCCTAGTAGAAAAGGAAAGAATTGAAGCTCTGTTAGCTGGGAGTGCTAAAACCTATCCTGCTTTGGAACTGTTTGATGGTCTGATGTACCGTAGTATCGAGCGTCAAGACTTATCTGAAAAAGAGCAGGCTTATCTTCAGGAACATTTGTTGATCACGACTGCTTTATACGGTGTGCTACCTGCCTATGAAGGGATTGCGCCCCATCGCTTGGATTTTATGATGAAGCTAAAACCAGCTGGAAAATCTCTAAAGGCATTCTGGAAAGAGGACTATGATCAGGCAGTAGAAGGTGAGGAGCAGATCTTATCCCTTTTGTCTTCTGAGTTTGAACAGGTCTTTTCAAAAGCCATTCGTGAGCGAATGATTCGGATCAAATTTATGGAGAATCGTGGTGGGACACTAAAGATTCACTCAACGATTTCAAAGAAAGCACGTGGGGCTATGGTGACAGCCATGATGAAGGAAGAAATCACCCATCTAGAAGATCTGAAATCACTAGAAGTAGCAGGTTTTTCTTATCGTGAGGATTTATCGCAAGAGAAAGAATGGATCTTTGTGAAAGAATAAATAAAAATATTCCTGAGAAGCGTCAGGAATAGTTTTTTGATCTGTTAGATAAAGAGAATGCACGATGAAAACTCCAAAATAGAGGATTTTGGAGTCAGAATCGTCTTGAGCAGTAGGCTTAGGCGATATGTTTGAATTTCTTCAAGAGTTCTGTCAACTCAGCTTGCTCGCCGCTATTAAAGACTTGCATCAAGCGTTGAATATTTTTGATATGATCTGGAAGAGCTTCTTCGATCTTTTTACGACCGGCATCTGTAATAGATACAAGATAAGCACGGCGGTCTTCTGGATCGGTTTCGCGTGTAATCCAACCATCGCGGACCATATTGCGAATAACCACAGTCATATTTCCAGAGGTCGCAAGAATGCTATCAATCAGATCTTGAATGCGGAGATCGCCCTTGCTGTACAAGGTCTCAAGAACAGAGAATTGAGTTGGTGTCAACTGGTGCTTTTTAAAGATATGAGCCTCAGACGCACGGATCAATCGTTCTGCCTTGTGGAAGACGATCATGGTTTTTAAATCTACGTTTGCTTCTTTGAATAATCTCTTTAAATTTTCCATATCTATATTTTATCAATAAATAGTGTTTCTGTCGTTTAATTTTATTTTCAAATTAGTTACAAAATTGTGACAAATTTATTAAACTATGAACAAATGATAGCGAAGGTGTTAATTTTATTTTGTTTATCAAACAATTTTATACTAAAACATTGTAACAGGTATGAAATATTAGTAACAATTCTTTCTTGAAAATCTATAGAATTCTAGGTGGCTTTGGTGTATAATGAGGGAGTGAAACAGAAAAATAATCTTTTTATAGTATGGCAACATATAATAGGAATCTGTATCTTAGTGTTGACGGTCCTTTTTTCTTGGCTATTTCTTGCTGAAAAAACTTCTGATCGCTTGCAGGATCAAATGGCGCAAGCAAGAAAAATAGCTCTGTCTCACTCTTCGATTGCTACTATTGAGACGGAGAGTTTCTTTCATGGCAAAGAAGCCTATCTTTCCTTTATTGGCAAGGACCAAGAGGGGCAAGAACTAGCGGTTTTGGTGGCGCAGGCGGATGATGCAGTCTATACCTACCCTTTGAAAGAAGGAGTTAGTTCCAAAGAGGCAGCTTCCGTCGTCAAAGAGAAGAGTCAGGACGCGATTGATCGGGTAACTTTTGGGCGCTTTAAAGGCAAACCGATCTGGGAAGTCAAGGCTGGGAGCTCTTATTATGTGGTGGATTTCAAGACTGGGAAAGTCACCGGTGTTTTTTAAGATTTGAGGAGGAAATATGAAATTATCAAATCGTGTATTGGAAATGGAAGAAAGTGTGACCTTGGCTGCAAATGCGCGTGCCAAAGCTTTGGCAGCAGAAGGTCGTGATATCTTAAGTTTGACCCTGGGTCAACCTGACTTTGCGACTCCAAAAAATATTCAAGAAGCAGCAGTCGCATCCATCGAGGATGGCCGCGCTAGCTTTTATACGGTCGCATCTGGACTTCCAGAATTGAAGGATGCCATTAGCGACTATATGAAGGAATTTTATGGCTATGCAGTGAACCGGAATGAGGTTGTGGTCGGTACTGGTGCTAAGTTTATCCTCTATGCCTTCTTTACTTCTGTCATCAATCCAGGTGATGAAGTCATCATTCCAACCCCATGCTGGGTTTCTTATGTAGACCAGGTTAAGATGGTAGAAGGCACACCTGTTACTTTCCAAACAACAGAAGAAAATCACTTCAAGGCAACGGTAGAGCAATTGGAAGCAGCACGGACAGACAAGACCAAGGTAGTCTTGCTGAACTCGCCATCCAATCCAACAGGAATGATCTACAGTAAAGAAGAACTCGAGGCAATCGGAAATTGGGCTGTCAAACATGACATCTTGATTTTGGCAGATGATATCTATGGGCGATTGGTCTATAATGGCAATACCTTTACGCCTATTTCTAGCTTATCAGAAGCGATTCGCAAGCAAACTATCGTGATTAACGGAGTTTCTAAAACCTATGCTATGACTGGTTGGCGGGTTGGTTTTGCTGTAGGAGATCCTGAGATTATCGGAGCTATGGCCAAGGTGATTAGCCAAACAACATCCAACTTAACAACCGTTTCCCAATATGCTGCAATCGAAGCCCTTACAGGAGATCAATCTTCTATTGAGATCATGCGTCAAGCTTTTGAAGAGCGCTTGAATACTATTTATCCTTTGTTGAATGAAGTACCTGGTTTTGAAGCCATCAAACCTCAAGGAGCCTTCTATCTCTTCCCAAATGTCAAGAAGGCCATGGAGATGAAGGGGTATACAGATGTGACGGAATTTACCACAGCAATTTTAGAAGAAGCAGAGGTTGCTTTGGTAACGGGAGCTGGCTTTGGTGCCCCTGAAAATGTTCGCTTGTCTTATGCGACAGATTTGGATACCCTGAAAGAAGCTGTTCGCCGACTCAAGGCCTTTATGGAAAAATAAAATCGCAAGATCCTTAGTAATGAGCTGAGGATCTTTTTCTTTAAAAAAAATCTGGTTTTCACAGGTAGAACCTAGCACTGAAAGCCTTTTTATGATACAATTAAGAAGATAATGTCTTCGGACAAGTTTAACGAGAAAAGGAAGATGAATGATGACAAAACGGATTACTATCATCGAAGTAAAAGACTATGTAGGTCAAGAAGTGACCATCGGTGCTTGGGTGGCCAATAAATCAGGTAAAGGAAAAATTGCTTTCTTGCAATTGCGTGACGGAACTGCCTTTTTCCAAGGTGTGGCTTTTAAACCAAACTTTATAGAAAAATTCGGCGAAGAAGTGGGGCTTGAAAAATTTGACACCATCAAACGTTTGAGCCAAGAAACATCAGTGTTTGTGACTGGTATTGTCAAAGAAGACGGACGCTCAAAATTCGGTTATGAGCTCGATATCACAGATATTGAAGTGATCGGTGAATCACAAGATTACCCAATCACTCCAAAAGAACACGGGACAGACTTCTTGATGGACAACCGTCACTTGTGGTTGCGTTCACGCAAACAAGTTGCTGTTATGCAAATCCGTAATGCCATCATCTATGCAACTTATGAGTTCTTTGATAAGAATGGCTTCATGAAGTTTGATAGCCCCATTCTTTCAGGAAATGCGGCGGAAGATTCAACTGAATTGTTTGAAACAGACTACTTCGGAACACCAGCCTACTTGAGCCAATCAGGTCAGCTTTATCTGGAAGCTGGTGCTATGGCCCTTGGTCGCGTCTTTGACTTTGGTCCAGTATTCCGTGCTGAAAAATCTAAGACTCGTCGTCACTTGACTGAGTTCTGGATGATGGACGCTGAGTACTCTTACTTGACACACGATGAGTCACTTGACTTGCAAGAAGCTTATGTCAAAGCTTTGCTTCAAGGTGTTTTGGACCGTGCTCCTCAAGCCTTGGAAACCTTGGAGCGTGATACGGAGCTCTTGAAACGCTACATTGCTGAGCCATTCAAACGGATCACTTACGATGAAGCCATTGATCTCTTGCAAGAGCATGAAAACGATGAAGATGCTGACTACGAGCATTTGGAACATGGAGATGACTTCGGTTCACCACATGAAACATGGATTTCAAACCACTTTGGTGTACCAACCTTCGTGATCAACTATCCATCAGATATCAAAGCCTTCTACATGAAGCCAGTTCCTGGTAACCCAGACCGCGTGCTTTGTGCAGACTTGCTCGCACCAGAAGGGTACGGAGAAATCATCGGTGGATCTATGCGTGAGGAAGACTACGACGCCCTTGTTGCGAAGATGGAATCTCTTGGCATGGATCTTACAGAGTATGAATTCTACCTTGACCTTCGTAAATATGGTACAGTTCCACACGGTGGATTTGGTATCGGTATCGAGCGTATGGTAACCTTCGCAGCTGGTACAAAACATATCCGTGAAGCCATTCCATTCCCACGTATGTTGCATCGTATCAAACCTTAATAGACGTAAAAACGCCATTAGGCGTTTTTCACTTTTATCTGCTCCAAAAACTATGAAAGGAAACTCAATGCTGAAAATAGACATCATCGATGGGAAAGAATACGAGGATGGTCAGGGGGCTTTGATCGCAGATCTAGACCATAGCATTCAACAAATGCTCAAGACATCCTACCCGGAAAGTCAAATGAATGATTTTATCACGTATAAAAATTTGAGCCAATATTGTATGGATTATCTAGGTCAGATTATTGAGCGTGCCAATGATAAAAACGAAGCCATTAAACAGCAGGTGACAGCTGTCATGCCTGAAAGCGAGCGTCCCTTTAACGTTGAAGACCGCTTGACAGCCAGCTATACTTTTGGTCAGCGGGTGGCTGATTCTGTTGCACGCTTCGGTGGTTCTTGGACCTTTATTATTAGTTTTATCCTGATGATGGCTATCTGGATGTTGATTAATGTCTTGCATCCCTTTGGCTGGAATTTTGACCCTTATCCTTTCATCTTGCTGAATCTAGCACTTTCTACGATTGCGGCGATTCAAGCTCCTTTGATCATGATGAGCCAAAACAGGGCAGCAGATTATGATCGCCTGCAAGCGCGAAATGACTTTAACGTCAATATGGAGTCTGAACGGGAAATTCGCTTACTGCATACGAAAATTGACCATATGGTGCAACAAGACCAGACGGATTTACTGGAAATTCAAAAGTTGCAAACCGAATTGTTGGTGTCCTTGTCTAATCAAGTGGCCCAGCTGCGTCAAGAAATGAATCAAGAAAAATGAAGGAGGTGGAGAAGATGTAGGCAAATCTAAGTAAGTCTTTTAGAAACACTCATATAATCTATTGAAAGAGGAAAAACAATGTTTAAAAGAACTTACAAACGCAATATTTCACTCCTAGCAGGTTTGGAATTTACATCTTATTTTGGAATTACCAGTTTTTGGATTCTCTTTTTTATTCAAAATGGTCTTTCTTTGCTTCAGATTGGTTTATTAGAGAGTATCTTTCATGGGACGAGTCTCTTGTGTGAGATCCCATCTGGTATGTTAGCTGATCGCTTTAGCTACAAGACCAATCTCTATTTGGCTCGCTTGTCCAGTATTGGATCTTCTATCTTGATTTTATTTGGTCAGGGGAATTTTTGGATCTATGCCATTGCCATGATGGTCAATGCTTGGTCTTATAATTTTGACTCGGGGACCAGTACCGCTTTCTTATTTGATTCAGCGGTGGAAGCAGGTCAAAAAGACCGTTATCTTCAGATTTCTAGCTTCTTGTCTGGTGTGGCCGAAGTCACCCGAACGTTAGGTACAGTTGTGGCAGGCTTCTTTATTCACGGAGCATTGGCTTGGACCTATTATATTGCTATTGGGCTTTCCTTGCTTTCCATTCTTTTGATCTTTCTGATGAAAGAGCCAGAGAGCAAGAGTGATGAAAGAAATCATTTGACCTTAAAGCGGATATTGGAGGTAGTGAAACAAGAATGGCAGGAAAAACCAGTCTTGTTTTACTGGATGCTCACCTATCAGTTGGTAGGGACCATCATGTGTATGTTTTATTTTTACTACCAACAGAAAATTAGTGACTTAGCTAGTTGGCAAGTTTCGCTCATCATGTTAATTGGTAGTGGATTCAATCTCCTAGCGGTTTATTTGGCTAGTCAAATCGGGAAAAAATGGAATAGTAATCAAGTCTTTCCGATTCTGGTTGCACTGACAGGGTTGACCTTGCTTTTGGTAGGTTTAAAGACTCCATTTGCCTATCTGAGTGTCTATCTCTTGACCAATGCCCTTTATGCCGTTTATCAACCCATCTACTACAATGATTTACAAGCTTATCTGCCTTCCAGTGTGCGAGCAACCATGCTGAGTATCAATTCCATGATGTTTAGTCTATCTATGATTGTCATTTTCCCACTGACTGGTTGGTTCATTGATAGCTGTGGCTTTGTAGCAGTCTTTCTTGTATTAGGCCTTATAACACTCCTTTCTTTCCCACTCTTACTGATTGGATTGAGGAAAATGGGCAAGATATTAAATAAGGGGACAAAGATGGAATAATATTCCTGACCTTCATTCGTCTAAACAAGTGCAAATGAAACAAGAGCATGTTAAATAAGCTGGTCAAGAAAAACCGAACGAACTCTCTCTGCTTTGCAGGGAGAGTTTTTTTATCTTTAAAAATTGTGATAAAATAGGTACATCTCTTACAATTAGAATCGAGTAGTATGAAATCTTTATTGAAGTATTTTAAGGGTTATCTAAGAGAGACTATTTTATGTCCTGTATTTAAACTATTAGAAGCTATCTTTGAATTGTGCGTACCTTTAATCATCGCCCACTTAGTCGATCAGGTCATTCCGAAAAAGGAAACGAGCGCAGTGGTGATGATGGTCGGTGCTTTGGTTATATTTGCTAGCTTTGGTGTCGTCGTTGCCATTACGGCTCAGTATTTTTCATCTAAAGCAGCTGTCGGATTTACCCGTGAGATGACCAAGGATTTGTATGATAAGATCTTGTCCCTTCCAAAGGACAAGCGAGATAGAATCGGTACATCTAGTTTGGTAATCCGTCTCACTTCTGATACCTATCAAATCCAGGTTGGGATCAATCTCTTCTTGCGCCTCTTTTTGAGGGCGCCGATTATTGTCTTTGGCTCTATTATCATGGCCTTTACGATCAGTCCTAAACTAACCCTTTGGTTCTTGGGGATGGTGGCGATTTTAACCCTGATTATTGTGATCATGTCACGGATTGTCAATCCGCTCTTTGCTAAGATTCGGAAAATCACAGACCGGATGGTTACGGTGACGCGTCAGCAATTTCAAGGGATGCGGGTGATTCGAGCCTTTGGACAGCAAGTGAGTGAATTGGACGAATTTAAAGAAGTCAATCAAGACTATAAGATCTGGCAAATTCGTGCTGGTATCTGGTCTAGTTTGGTGAGTCCCTTGACCTTCCTTGTGGTCAATACGACCTTGATTTGTGTCATTTGGCAAGGACAATTGAATATCTCTGCTGGCCTTTTAACCCAAGGGATGTTGGTCGCTTTGGTCAATTATTTATTACAAATTTTAACAGAATTGATCAAACTGGCGATGCTGGTCACGTCTTTAAATGTCAGCTATATTTCAGCCAAGCGTGTCCAAGAGATTTTCGATTTGAAGGAAGAAGACCTCCTAGAAGCTTTGCCAGTAAAAACTGCAAGAGAGCAAGAAGCGATTAGCGCCCAGAAAGTTTCTTTCACTTATCCAACGGCTTCAAGCCCAGCTCTAGAAAATATTTCCTTTGATCTGGATCATGGACAGATGTTGGGAATTATCGGTGGTACAGGATCTGGGAAATCCACCCTGGTTCAGTTATTGAGTCATTTGTATGCCGTTAGTCATGGGAAATTAGCCCTCTATCATCAAGGTCACTCTCCTCAAACTCTTAAGGAGTGGCGGGAGTGGGTAGCTGTTGTCCCACAGAAGGCAGAGCTCTTTAGAGGAACCATCCGCTCGAATCTCTTACTTGGAATGGAAGAAAATCTATCGGATGAAGATTTGTGGTGGGCACTAGAAACAGCTCAGGCTGCTGATTTTGTCCGTGAAAAAGAAGGACAACTCGATGAGCCAGTGGAAGCCTTTGGTCGAAATTTCTCAGGTGGGCAACGCCAGCGGTTGACCATTGCGCGTGCCCTTTTGAAGAAGGCTCCTTTCTTGATTTTGGATGATTCAACTTCTGCCTTGGATTATTTGACGGAAGCTCGTCTCTTAAAATCGATTAAAGAAGAATTGAGTGATACGAGTTTGATCTTAGTATCTCAACGAACCAATAGTCTCAAGACTGCTGATCAGATTTTAGTCTTGAACAAGGGACATCAAGTAGGACTGGGAAATCATGATTTCCTTTTGTCTACCAATGAGATTTATCAAGAAATTCATTATTCACAACACGGGAGGGAGGAAGCATGAGTCAAAAACGTTCCAGTTATTTAAAACGTCTGTTTAGAGATTTTGCTCACCATCCCGGGCTCCTGATCCTAGCTAGTCTTGGAACCATTGCTCAAGTGGCCTTAACGGTTTGGTTACCGATCCTGATCGGACATGCGGTTGATTTAGTCATCAATCCTCAAGGAATGACAGTCTTATGGCCCGTTTTGATCCAAATGGTTCTGGTCATTGTGGCTAATACCCTGATCCAATGGATCAATCCTCTTGTCTACAATCAATTGGTCTATCGGTTTAGCCAAAGCCTAAGAGCAGAAGTGATGGAAAAAGTACACCGATTGCCCTTGTCTTATCTAGATAAACAAGGGAGCGGGGACTTTGTCAGTCGCCTCACGACCGATGTAGAGCAACTCAATAGTGGTCTTCTGATGGTCTTTAACCAGTTCTTTGTTGGCCTCTTAACCATTCTTGTCACTATCGTGACTATGGCGGAATTGGATTTCTTTATGATGGTGGCGGTTCTGGTCTTGACCCCTTTATCCCTGTTGATTGCTCGTTTTATTGCCAAGCGTTCTTATACGCTTTTCCAAAAGCAGACCAAGGCGCGTGGTCTTCAAACCCAGTTGATCGAAGAGTCTTTGACCCAGGAAAGTTTGATCCAGTCCTTTAATGCTCAGGATCAATTCCGTAAGGCTTTTAAAGGGACGAATGAAAGCTATGCCAATTATTCCCAATCCGCTGTCTTTTATTCCTCAACTGTCAACCCTGCCACTCGCTTTGTGAATGCCTTGATTTATGCAGTAGTGGCTGGATTTGGTGCGGAACGCATTATTTCGGGATCTCACTTTACTGTCGGTCAATTGGTGACCTTCCTCAATTATGTCAATCAATACACCAAGCCCTTTAATGATATCTCCTCTGTCTTGTCAGAACTCCAAAGTGCCCTTGCCTGCGCAGAGCGCTTGTACAGCATCTTGGATCAAGCTGAGGTCGAAGAGACAGGGCAACGGGTTCTGGAAAGTCAGGATGTTAAAGGTGCGATTGGTTTTGAACACGTCACATTTGGCTATGATTTGGGGCGGACTTTGATTAAAGATCTAACTATTCAGGTTCCAGCCGCCAGTAAAGTGGCCATTGTAGGGCCTACTGGAGCAGGAAAATCGACCTTGATTAATTTGCTCATGCGTTTCTACCCTGTTAATTCTGGAGAGATCACGATTGATGGGGTGCCAATTACGGACTACACCCGTGCTTCTTACCGCCAACAGTTTGGTATGGTCCTGCAAGAAACTTGGCTTAAGGTCGGGACGATTCATGAAAATATCGCCTTTTCTCGTCCAGATGCAACTAGAGAAGAAGTCATAGAAGTAGCCAAAGCAGCCAATGCAGATTTCTTTATCCGACAGTTGCCACAAGGGTACGATACCTATCTTTCAGATGCTGGAGAGTCTTTGTCTCAAGGACAACGCCAACTCTTAACGATTGCGCGGGTTTTCCTTTCAGTTCCTAAGATTTTGATATTGGATGAGGCGACATCCTCCATCGATACTCGGACGGAGGTCTTGATTCAAGATGCCTTTAATCAACTCATGAAAGGACGGACCAGCTTTATCATTGCTCACCGCTTGTCGACTATTCAAAATGCCGATACGATCCTTGTCATGGTGGATGGCGATATTGTTGAGCATGGCACTCATGAAGAGCTGATGAAAGCGCAAGGTGTTTACTACAAGATGCAGACTGCTCAGCAACAGATTAGTTAAAATGAAAAGAGAGTGGGACAGAAATCGGTAATTCGTTAGAATTCGATTTCGTCGTCCCACCTCCGCACAGTTGAGTAGGGCTGTAAAAGCTGATGAAATCAG
>JAGZVW010000025.1:0-25493 GCA_018379295.1 Streptococcus parasanguinis
ACGCTGATTTCATCAGCTTTTACAGCCCTACTCAACTGTGCGGAGGTGGGACGACGAAATCGAATTCTAACGAATTACCGATTTCTGTCCCACTCTCTGAATGTACATTTACTGATTATGATTCTAACTTCTTTTCAGCCGTCTTGTGAACAGCTTTGATACTAATATTCCCATTGCTGGTCATGACGGCTTTGAGTTGTTTTTCACTTGGATGTTCCAGGTAATAATCGGTAATAGCATCTTCGATATGGTCTTGGATGGTACGACGGAGTGGGCGGGCCCCCATTTTTGGATCGTAACCCAGATCGACCAATTTTTCTTTGACCTTCTCTGTTACATCCAGATGAATCTCATTTTGTGCGAGACGTTGATTGACTTCATCGAGCATGAGGGTAACGATTTGGAGAAGGTTTTCTTTTGATAGAGGTTGGAATTCAATGATCCCATCAAAACGGTTCATGAATTCAGGGCTAAAGAAGTTACCGAGTTCTCCAAGTACAGAGTTGGTTCGACCTTCGCGAGCAGCTCCAAAACCAACATTGGCCTCAGCTTTGCCGGTTCCAGCATTAGAGGTCATGATGATAATGGTATCTTTAAAGCTGACGGTACGGCCTTGACCATCTGTCAAACGGCCATCATCTAAAACTTGCAAGAACATGTGCATGACGTCTGGATGGGCTTTTTCCACTTCATCCAACAACACGAGAGAGTAAGGATTGCGACGGACCTTTTCCGTTAGTTGTCCGGCTTCATCGTAGCCAACATAGCCCGGAGGAGCTCCGACTAGTTTCGCTACGCTATGTTTTTCCATGTATTCGCTCATATCAAAGCGGATCATATTGTCTGCAGAGCCAAAGAGCTCGATCGCCAATTGTTTAGACAATTCGGTCTTTCCGACACCGGTAGGTCCGACAAAGAGGAAGCTTCCGATCGGACGGTTAGGTGATCCTAGGCCAACACGATTGCGTCGAATGGCTTTCGCGATTTTATCTACGGCATCGTCTTGACCAATCACATGAGCTTTCAAATCAGAAGCCAGATTGATCAATTGAGACTGTTCTTTTTCTTTCAAATCACCAACAGGAATATTGGTCTTTTGTTCAACGATGTGTTCAATCGTTTTTTCGCTGATGACAGGGGTCTCTTGATCGGTGACATGTTGACCTTGCATTTCCTTGTATTTCGCGATTTGGTCGCGGAAGTAGGCTGCTTTTTCAAAGTCTTCTTCGCGGGTTGCTTGAGCTTTGAGGTTTTCCGCTTCAATCAAGCGCTGGTCGATCACTTTTGGATCCACAAAGTTTAGGGTCAGGTTCATTTTAGATCCCGCTTCATCCAACAAATCAATGGCCTTGTCTGGCAGGAAGCGATCTTGGATGTAGCGGTTTGACAGAATAGCTGCCGCTTCGATGGCTCCGTCTGTATAGTGGACGTGGTGGTAGTCCTCGTATTTTTTCTGGATGCCCTTGAGGATGGTGATGGTTTCTTCAACCGTTGGCTCATCGACCTTAACGGGCTGCATGCGACGTTCCAAGGCCGCATCTTTTTCAATGATACGGTATTCATTGAGGGTAGTAGCCCCGACTAATTGGAGTTCTCCGCGCGCTAAGGCTGGTTTGAGGATATTTCCAGCGTCCATATTGCCTTCGCCAGCTGATCCTGCGCCAACAATTTCATGGATTTCATCGATGAACAGAATAACATCTTCGCGTTGACGAATTTCATCCATTAATTTTTGCATGCGTTCTTCGAATTGACCACGGATGCCTGTGCCCTGAACGAGACTGACGACGTCTAGGCGGATGACTTCTTTTCCTTGCAATTTATGAGGAACGTCGCCATCGACGATTTTTTGAGCCAGGCCTTCCACAACGGCAGTTTTTCCGACCCCAGGTTCTCCAATCAGAACCGGATTGTTCTTGGTTCGACGGTTGAGGATTTCGATGACACGGATAATCTCCTCGTCACGGCCAATGACAGGGTCAATATCCCCTTTGCGGGCAATTTCTGTGACATTGATGCCGAACTCTTCTAACAGTCCTTTTGGCTTTTGAGGGCGTGCTTGACGAGGGTCTTGACCACCACCACGGTTATTGTTTTGGCCGTAGCCGCCACCTCCATAACTGCCTCCGGATTGAGTTGGAGGAGTTTGAGGTTCTTGTGGACTTTGGAAGTTTCCAAGGTTATTGAAGAAATCTTCAAAAGGATCTCCAGTGAGTTGGCTCCGTTGTGTCATGCCTTTCAAGAAGCTGTTATTTGGGTCTGTTTTCATAATTTTATAGCAATTTTGACAGAGGTCTACTTGCTGCTGACGTCCATTTACATTTGTATATAAATGGATGGTTGATTCATTTATTTTACAATTTTGACAAAGCATATACATACCTCACAGTAGGTTTTTGATGGTTTTCCATCAAGAGACGAGCCTATTTTCAAAAGGTCAAAAATAGTCAAAGATTTATAGTTTCATTATATCAGTATTCTAGAAGTTTGCAAGAATTTGCTACGGAATGTCGCTAAGGATTGAAGAAAGAGCAAATCAATGGAAAAATGTGAATTTTTATTGGAAGAGCTTTCTCTTTTATGATAAAATAGGAGAGTAGAAAGTAAAGAGGAGAAATAAAATGGAATCACATTTAGTACGGATTATCAACCGTTTGGAGACAATGACAAAAGACGGTGGAAACTTGAAACGTAATTTTGAACGTGACGGTGTTGTTGTCGCTGAAGTAGCCTACAACCACAATGAAGAAGAAGGTTCAACCTTTACACTTCGTGATGTTGAAGCGCGTGAAACCTATACATTTGATAGCATTGATTTAATTGCAATGGAAATTTATGAATTGCTTTACTAAGCAGCTGTGTGGATGAGTTTGGGGTGGTCTCAAGCTCATTTTTTGTCCATCTGGCTATAGTTTTCGTCTATAAGAAATTCTAATTAGGAACAGTTAGGTTTGAGAGTTGAAATCTGCTATAATAGAGAGGACTATTTTCATTACTTGACTAGAAAGAGAATTGATATGACGACACTCATTGATGGGAAGGCGCTCGCTACAAAATTACAGGGTGAGATTGCAGAGAAAACAGCACGATTAAAAGAAGAGACAGGAGTTGTGCCTGGCCTCGTTGTCATCGTGGTAGGAGATAATCCAGCTAGCAAAATCTATGTAAGAAATAAAGAGCGTTCTGCTATTGCGGCAGGCTTTCGGAGTGAAGTGAGACGACTTCCTGAAAGCATCAGCCAAGCTGAATTATTAGAAGTGATCGAACACTACAATCAGGATCCCCTTTGGCATGGGATTTTGGTGCAGTTGCCACTGCCTAAGCATATCGATGCGGATGCAGTCCTTTTAGCGATTGACCCGGCAAAAGATGTGGATGGCTTTCATCCATTGAATATGGGGCGCTTGTGGGCTGGAAATCCTATTATGGTGCCATCGACCCCCGCTGGCATCATGGAGATGTTCAAAGAGTACGGGATTGATCTAGAAGGGAAGCGAGCAGTCGTGATTGGTCGTTCCAATATCGTTGGAAAACCAATGGCGCAGTTGCTCCTCGCCAAAAATGCGACGGTAACCTTGACCCATTCCCGGACCCATCATCTGCCTAAAATTGCTAGAAGAGCAGATATCTTGGTTGTTGCGATCGGTCGTGCGAAATTTGTAACAGCAGACTTCGTGAAAGAAGGTGCCGTCGTTATTGACGTCGGAATGAATCGCGATGAGAATGGCAAATTGTGTGGGGATGTCGATTTTGACTCCGTTGCCCCTTTGGCCAGTCATATTACTCCGGTACCAGGAGGGGTTGGGCCTATGACCGTCACAATGCTGATGGAGCAGACCTACGAAGCAGCTGTTCGTGCCTTAAAAAAATGAAAGTGTGAACAAGATGAAGTTTGTATTTGATTTAGATGGAACCCTGTCATTCGATGGTGTCACAATCGATGATGAAATCAAACAGGTCTTATTGAGAGCAGAAGAATTTGGTCATGAAGTTGCCTTTGCTTCTGCACGTTCTTACCGGGACTGCTTGGGCCTTTTAGGAGATCCATTGAGTCAGCAACTCGTGATAGGCTTAAATGGTGGATTGGCCTATCGCCAGGGGCAATTGGTATATGAGGAACAATTGGACAAGGATGTGTATCGGGAAGTCCTTGGCTTTTGTCGCCATTACAATCTACCATTTTTTGTGGATGATACCTTTGATTATAGCGGACAGATTTTGGAAAAGATTCCTTTTGTTGCGAATGTAGATCCCCTCAAGAAAGCCCAGTATCGGTCTTTAGAGGAGCTGACAGATCCGATTAAGGTCGTGATCTATATGGGTGGCCATGAGGAGCTCGTGGATGAGATCATCGAGCGGATTGAAAAGACAGACAAGGCCCATATCCGCTATCATGCGCATGAAAAATGCATCTATCTCAATCCAGCAGACACGCATAAAGCGACAACCGTAGAAGAACTCTGTGGAGAGAATTTCGTGGCTTTTGGCAATGATCAAAATGATATCGAGCTCTTTGAAAAAGCTCTTTATGCAGTTCAGATTGGTGATTTTCCAGCCCTTCAGCCTTATGCGGATGATCAATTGGTAGCCAAACAAAATCAACCACAAGCTGTGGCTGCTAAGATCTTGCAAGTCTTCGCAGAATTCAGAGGAAAATAAAAGATGGAGGGGGAGTCGTGGCTTCTCCTTTTTCGCTAGAAATGAGGAAGGTATGAAAACAGTTCAGAAAGAAGAGATCCAACGTGTCATTGCAAAGCGAGAGGTGAATTCTTATAAGGGAGATTTTGGTCGCCTGCTCTTGATTGGGGGGACTTACCCCTATGGGGGAGCCATCATTATGGCGGCGCTTGCTGCGGTTCATAGTGGTGCGGGGCTGGTTACTGTCGCAACAGATCCTGATAATCTGACAGCCCTTCATAGACATCTTCCTGAAGCTATGGGCTTTGATTTGGCAGATCACGAACTCCTTTGTGAGCAGCTCCAAAAAGCTAGCGTGATTCTCGTTGGACCGGGCTTAAAGGAAGCAAGAGAAAACCAAGCAATCTTGCACATGATTTTTGAACAAGTCTCTAGCCAGCAGGTCTTGATATTAGATGGAGGAGCTATCAGTCTTTTTACAGCCTCTCAGTTTGACCTGCCAGAAGCTCAGTTGGTCTTTACCCCTCATCAAAAAGAATGGGAAAAACTGTCAGGGATTGATCTTGCAAGCCAGACTGAAGACAAGAGTCGAAGAGCAGTACAGAACTTTCCTCAAGGGACTGTCATTGTAGAAAAAGGGCCTCACACCCGCATTTGGACAAGTGGGCAAGAAGAGGGCTATCAGCTAGATGTTGGTGGTCCCTACCAAGCAACAGGTGGCATGGGGGATACCTTGGCAGGGATGATCGCAGGGTTTGCAGGTCAATTTCCACAGGTTAGTCTCTATGAGCGCGTGGTGGTTGCGACCTATCTTCATTCAGCCATTGCTGAAGACTTGAGCAAGGAGGCTTATGTGGTTCTACCGACAACCATCAGCCAAGAAATCCCCAAATGGATGAAGAAGTGGAGTGACAATTCAAACGAAAATGTTGAAAATGAAACGTTTTCATGATAGTATGGATGAAAGGAGGTGAGAAAATGAATGAGCAAAAAAAATCGATTACGATGAAAGATGTTGCAGCAGAAGCTGGGGTTAGTGTTGGGACCGTTTCTCGTGTCATCAATAACGAAAAAGGCATTAAAGAGGTGACATTAAAAAAAGTTCAACAAGCGATTGAAAAACTTTCTTATGTCCCAGATGAATATGCGAGAGGCTTAAAAACGAATCGTAGTAACATTATCGCTTTACTCATTCCAACCATTTGGCATCCATTCTTTTCTGAGTTTGCTTATCATGTAGAAAAGGAATTATTGAAAAATCAATGTAAATTATTGATTTGTAATGCAGATAAAGATGCTCAAAACGAGATAGAGTACATAAAATTACTAGAAAAAAATAAGGTAGATGGGATCATTGGGATCACCTACTCCGATATCGATAAGTATATCTCCTCTAATTTACCTTTTGTTAGTATTGACCGTCATTTTTCTGAAAATGTCTATTACGTAACCTCTGAAAATTATCATGGTGGTCAACTGGCTTGCCGAGAATTAGTCAAACGAGGTTGCCAAAATTTAGCATACATTAGTGGTGTGAACAAACATTTGAATGAAACAACGGAACGGGGAAGGGGGTTTAAAGATGAAGCTAAGCAGCAAAATACAAAACTCTGTAGTCTTGAAATGCCAGAACCGTTAGATCAAGCAGAAAGACAAATTAAGTCCTTTTTTGAAGCTCATCCTCAGATTGATGGGATTTTTACAGTAAATGATTTTATGGCTCTACGTGTTATAAAAGTTTTGACGGAGATGGGAAAAACTCCTCTAGAGGACTATCAAATTATTGGTTTTGATGGGTTAAGACCTGCTTTTGATCAACCGTACTTACTTTCGACCATTGTTCAAGAAATAGCTCAGATGGCCCAAGCGGCAGTAGAATTATTACTTAAATTGATTCGTAAAGAAAAAATAGAAAAGAATGTGATTAGTTTACCCGTACATTTCTTTGAAGGGAACACTACAAAAAAATTATAAAAAGTGCTTGACAAATTATGAAAGCGCTGTTATAATTTAGCTATAAAATGAAACGTTTCAAAAAACTCAACTATTTTAGCTTGAGTTAAAAATATAACCAAAAATGAAACGTTTCAAAAAGGAGGACGCTATGCGTAAAGGTATTAAGTTATCTGTAGTTGCAGCACTATCATTAGGATTGCTTGCAGGATGTGGTGGGGGATCAAAATCCAAAACTGCAAGTTCTTCAAATGAGATTAAAGTCTGGGTTCAGTTCTCAGATGAAACAGCTGAGGGAAAAGCTTGGCAACAAGTTGTTGATAATTTCAACAAATCAAAGAAAACGAAATATAAGGTTGTGACAGAATTTATTCCACGTAGCGGTAGTGGTGGTGGATATGAAGATAAGGTTAACGCCGCTGTTACGACAAATAGTTTACCAGATGTCATTACACTAGATGGTCCTAATACTGCAGCCTATGCAAAATCAAAAGTGATTGCTCCTTTGGATGATTATCTAAAAGACGATAATATGGATGATGTACTGGACAGTATTAAACAACAGGGAACTTATGATGGTAAATTTTATGCATTTGGTTATTCAGAATCCAATGTAGGTGTTTACTATAATAAGAAAATGTTTAAAGAAGCTGGGATTGATGAAGCTAGTTTACCAACCCTAGAAAAACCATGGACTTGGTCTGAGTTTAATGCCATTGCTAAGAAATTAAAAGATCATTTTAACAAACCAGCAATTGATTTCCGTTTGAATTCAAACGATGAGATGTTGCCATATGCTTACATGCCTCTTATTTGGTCAAATGGTGGATCTGTTGTGAATTCTAAAGGAACAAAAGCGGAAGGCTACTTCAATAGCAAGGAAAGTGTTGAAGCTGTTCAATTTATTCAAGATCTTGTGAAGGATGGATATACGACAGTTAGTCCTGTTGAAAAAGGTTTTGAAACCGGTGAATATCCTATGGTTCTGAGCGGTTCTTGGACGATTGCAGACCTACAAACAAATTACAAAGATATTGATTTTGGTATTCTTCCTTATCCAGTTTCAGATAAAACGAAGAAATTGGTATCACCTTCAGGTAGTTGGCAATTAGCCGTTACAACAAAATCTGATAAAAAAGAAGCAGCCGCTGAATTTGTTAAGTTTGCTACAAATACTGAATCTAGTGAAATCCTAAGCTTAGGTAACAGTGTTCTTCCAATCAGAAAATCAACAATTAAAAATATTAAGGACAAAGTATCTGAGCCAATGCGTTTCTTGATGGAACAAAATGCTAAAACGGCTCATGCTCGTCCAGTTGTAGTAGCTTATCCACAAGTTTCACGCGCTTTCCAACAAGCAATGCAAGATATCAGCTATTATAAAGATAATCCAGATGTACAAAAAGTATTAGATGCTCGTGCGAAAGAAATGCAAACAGCAATCGACCAATCTTTAAATAAATAGTTGACATTCAAAAAGGTGGAAGGTAAGTTATGGAATGTACCTTCCACCTTATTTTATTTAATAGTTTCATCTTAGGAGACGAACAATGAGCGAAAAAAATAAAGTCGAAACAAAAAAGAAAGAACGCCTTAAAGAAAATATTATGGGCTATAGCTTTTTAGCTCCAGCTTTAATATTGCTTTTCATCTTTTTAGTGATACCTGTTGGTATGGTGATCTATTATGCCTTTACAGATTATTACCTATTAACGCCTGAGGATAGAAAATTTGTAGGATTACAAAATTTCATGCGCTTAGCACAAGATCCAATCTTTATAAAAAGCTTCTTGAATACCTTGAAATTTGTAGTTTGGATTATTCCAGTGCAACTTGGTGCGGCTCTCGGGATGGCCTTAATTGTTAATAAGAAACGTAAAGGAAATATGTTCTTTAAGGTAGCATTTTTTGCTCCTGTTGTGATGTCTCTTGTCGTTATCTCTATCCTCTGGTTATACTTGTTAAATCCAAATAATGGTTTGCTCAATGCTCTACTGAATAAAATTGGTATTTCTTCACAACCATTCTTGACAAGTCCAAAACAAGCCATGTATGCCATTGTATTTGTTTCTGCATGGCAAGGTGCAGGTTATCAAATGTTGTTATTCCTTGGAGGAATGCAAAATATTCCACAAGATATTTATGAGGCGGCAGAGTTGGATGGATTTTCAAAATGGGCTCAATTTAGATATATCACGATGCCTTTATTGAAACCAACTGCCTTGTTTGTACTCTTGACGACATTGATTTCAGCATTTAAATTGATTGTGCAACCAATGGTCATGACTCAAGGTGGTCCATTGAACTCAACAATCACTATGGTATATTACATTTATCAACAAGGTTTCACTGACCGTCTTGTTGGTTACTCAAGTTCGATTGCCTTAGTATTTACAACATTGATTGGTATGATTAGTCTTGTACAACGGCGAGTTTTGAAGGAGGATGATTAGGATGAAACGTTTAAAACCGACTACTATTTTAGAATATGTTTTATTAATTCTATTAGCAGGCCTCTTTCTATTTCCTATGATTTGGATGGTGGTTTCAGCAATGAAGCCAGAAGCAGATGTGTATAAGAATTTAACAAGTTGGAAAGCATTCTTACCTAGTTTTAATCCAGCTGATTGGTTTAAACCTTACCAAGAAGTTCTTGCCCGTTTTAGTATTCTAACATATCTAGGGAACAGTATTTTTTATGCAGGAACATTTGCACTTGGGTCTATTATAGTAAACGCCTTAGCGGGATTTGCATTTGCAAAAATTAATTTTACAGGTAAAAAAATTCTGTTTGGCTTTTTATTGGCCTTGTTAATCATTCCGATGGAAACAGTGTTGATTCCTCAATTTACAATTATTAATTCACTTGGCTTAGTCAATAATCGTTTAGCGGTTATTATCCCTGGATTAGCTAGTGTCTTTAATATTTATCTTTTCCGAAACTTCTTTATTGCCATTCCAGAAGAAATTATCGAATCTGCAAAAATAGATGGCGCAAGTATCTTACGGATCTTTTTCAAGATTATGTTGCCGATGTCGAAACCGGCAGTCGCAACAGTAGGTGTTCTTTCCTTTATTTCTAGTTGGAATGATTATATCTGGCCGTTGATGGTTTTAACCGATTCGTCAAAATTTTCAATGCAGGTGGCGATTACAACCATTAATACAACTCAACCAGTTTATATCAATCAAGTAATGGCTGTTTTGACAATTTCTACAATTCCACTTATTCTAGTATATATCGTAGCACAAAAATATATTATTCAAGGTCTAGGTGGATCTGGTACAGGTATTAAGTAGGTGATCAGTATGAAGGAAAGCATTCGAAAAGTAAATCAGTATATCGATGAAAACAGGGAGAAGGTTGACCAGCAATATAGAGGAGCATTTCATTTGCTACCTCCAATCGGCTGGATGAACGATCCAAATGGCTTTGTTTATTTCCGTGGGGAATACCATTTGTTTTACCAATTCTATCCCTATGATAGTGTTTGGGGTCCCATGCATTGGGGGCATGCCAAATCAAAAGATCTTCTCCATTGGGAAGAACTGCCAGTAGCTTTAGCACCAAGTGAAAGCTATGATAAGGATGGCTGCTTCTCGGGTAGTGCTATTGTGAAAGATGACAAGCTCTATTTGCTGTATACGGGTCATGTAGACGATGAGGAAAAGCGCGAGGAGACTCAGTGTCTTGCGGTTTCGACAGACGGCATTACCTTTGAAAAGTTGCCTACTAATCCTGTGATCCATGCTCACCATATTGAGGGGATCGCAGATATTGCAGATTTTCGTGATCCTAAAGTATTTGAATACCAAGGAAGCTATTATGCTGTCGTTGCTTCTAAGACACCAGATGACAGAGGACAAATTCTCCTATTTGCATCAAGTAATCTAGTAGATTGGGCCTTTACATCAGTTCTTTTAGAAGGTGAAAAAGGGCAAGGGATTATGTGGGAGTGTCCCGATTTCTTCCCTTTAGATGGCAAATGGGTCTTGATCCTGTCTCCAATTGAAATGGAAAGGCAGCAAGAAAAATACTGGAACTTAAATTCGACGGTTGCCTTTATCGGTGACATGAATTGGGAAACAGGACGCTTTCATGTCGATTCCTATGATGAATTGGATGGTGGTTTGGATTTCTATGCCCCTCAAACTTGTCAAGGACCAAATGGCGAACGATACATGGTTGCCTGGATGCAAATGTGGCACCGGTCTATCCCCAGTCATGATTTAGCTCATGGGTGGGCAGGTAGTATGACTCTTCCAAGAAAATTGTCTCTGAAAGACGGACGATTGGTTCAGGAGTTACCTGAGTCAGTGAAAGAACACTTTCTTGTGGAGCATGCGTCAGAAACCATTGTTAAGGGCAATCAAATCATTATCCCAGCTAGAGGGAAACAAACCTTGTTTGAGCTAGATGCCAAACCGGGTCGCTCCTTTATCCTTGGTTATGGCGAGGAAACTGATCCTGATCGTGTCTTGCAATTGGTTTACGACGCCTCTCAAAAACGCTTTAGCTTAAGTCGAGACCAATTTGGGCACCTCATTACTGGAAAAGAAAATCCAGCATTTCAATCGAGATGGATTCAGTTGGATGCTGAAAAGGATCATCATTTTTCGATCATTCGCGATACCAACTCAATCGAAGTATTCGTGGATGGCAAAACTCTCTCGATGACCTTTTATGAAACGAGTCAAAATCCCGTCTATACCCTCACGGCAGATGAAGGGATCGATTGGGTCGTAAAAACCTATCAAAAATAGGAAATCAATAGCCTCCTAAAGAATAAAAGACAAGTCTTGTGACTTGTCTTTTTTGTGTATTCCAACTTGGTCTTGAGTTTCATCGAAGAAAATTTGGGAATTGGTCTCATGACCGATCTGACTCTCTTTCCAGAATATCCAAATGTTGTCAAAATTCCGCTGGTTGAAGAGGAAAAAACAGTCTTCTATATTAGTTATGCCTATCCAAATGAAGGGGAACCCCAAGCGCTTCTTAGCTCCTTTATTGAACGGTTAGAAAAGTGTGAAAGATAAGGAAGCTGGTGTCAAACAGACAAGTAGAGGGTAACTTGAATAAAATGAGGCTTGTAGAGAAAGGAAATTCATGATTTCGCTTTGTCTGCCAGCCTTTTTTGGTGTTTTTTGGTATAATTAAACTTGATCATATTCTACAGAAAGGAGTTCCTATGTCCAACTATTTATCCGTATCAAGTTTGACCAAATATTTGAAATTAAAATTTGATAAGGATCCCTATTTGGAAAGGGTTTATCTGACAGGGCAGGTCTCCAATTTCCGAAAACGTCCCAACCACCAATATTTTTCATTAAAAGATGAAAAAGCGGTCATTCAGGCAACGGTCTGGGCTGGGGTTTATCGAAGCTTTGGTTTTGAGCTAGAAGAAGGCATGAAGATCAACGTCATCGGTCGTATTCAGCTCTATGAGCCAAGTGGGAGTTATTCCATTGTCATTGAAAAGGCTGAGCCAGATGGGGTAGGGGCCTTGGCCATCCAATTTGAGCAACTCAAGAAAAAGTTGACCGAAGAAGGGCTCTTTCAGGACCGGTGGAAGCAAGCTCTGCCACAATTTTCAAGAAAGATCGGGGTCATCACCAGTCAAAGTGGGGCCGTGATTCGCGATATTATCACAACGGTGAGCCGACGCTTCCCTGGTGTAGAGATTGTGCTCTACCCGACCAAGGTTCAGGGAGAAGGCGCATCTAGTGAGGTGGTTGCTAATATTCAAAGGGCTAACCAACGGGATGATTTGGATGTCTTGATTATCGGTCGTGGGGGTGGTTCGATTGAAGATCTCTGGGCCTTTAATGAAGAAGCAGTGGTGCGAGCCATTTTTGAATCGCGGATTCCGATTATCTCCAGTGTTGGACATGAGACAGATACGACTCTAGCCGATTTTGTAGCAGACCGACGAGCTGCTACTCCGACAGCAGCTGCTGAATTGGCTACTCCAGTAACCAAATTGGATCTCTTGTCCCATTTACAAAAGCAGGAAAATCGTATGGCAACAGCAATGTCCAATCGCTTGGCCTATAATCGTGAACGCTTGGCCAAATTAAGTCAATCGGTTATTTTTAGACAGCCTGAAAGACTCTATGATGGCTACCTGCAAAAAATTGACCAGTTGCAATTGCGATTGAAACAAGGAATGCGCGATGCTTATGGACAAGGGGCCAATCAGCTGCAAGGTCTGCGTCATCGCTTAGAAGCCACGTCTCCTTTGCATCGTATTGAGCGCTACCAGGACCGCCTGCTCCAAGATAAGAGAATCTTAACCAACCGAATGGAACAAGTCCTTAAAGAGCAAAAGATCAAGGTGCAAGGCTTATCAGAAGCCCTCTTGATGCTCGATACCAGTAGGATTATTGCGCGTGGCTATGCCATGGTTAAGCAAGACGATCAGGTTCTAGACTCGGTTGCGAAAGTAACAGAAGGGGACCCTCTGTCACTCATCATGAGAGATGGTCAGTTAGAAGTAGAGGTAAAACATGTCGAAAGAAAAGAAATTTGAAGAAAATTTAGCAGATTTGGAAGCCATCGTCCAAAAATTGGAAAGTGGTGATGTGGCTTTAGAAGAAGCTATTACAGAATTCCAAAAAGGAATGAAATTGTCAAAAGAATTGCAAGATACCTTGGATCAAGCAGAGAAAACCTTGGTCAAGGTCATGCAAGCAGATGGTACTGAAGCGGATCTAGCATGAGACAAGAAGAAAAACGAAATAGAGTAGAGCAAGCGGTTCGCTCTTTTTATGAGGAGAAAGCCGTTGCCCCCCATTTAGTGGAGTCGGTCCTGTATTCGATCCAGGCAGGTGGAAAACGCCTGCGCCCCTTGCTCCTTCTAGAATTGTTTGAGGCCTTTGGGCTGGAATTGACAGAGGCTCACTTTCAAGTAGCAGGGGCTTTAGAGATGATCCATACAGGAAGTCTCATTCACGATGATTTGCCAGCTATGGACAATGATGATTACCGTCGGGGGCAATTGACCAATCATAAGAAATTCGGAGAAGACCTGGCGATTTTAGCAGGGGATGCGCTTTTTCTCGATCCTTTTGGAATAATAGCTGCGAGTGCCCTTCCTGATGCGGTCAAGGTCTCTTTGATTCTTGAATTGTCAGATGCTTCCGGTAGTCGTGGAATGGTAGCTGGCCAAGTCCTTGATATGGAAGGGGAGCACAAACAGCTCACTCTAGCAGAGTTGCAGACCATCCATGCCAATAAGACAGGACGCCTCCTTGCCTATCCTTTCATCGCAGCTGGTTTGATTTTAGAGTTGCAAGCAGATATTGCTCAGCTCTTAGGAAAAATCGGGAAAAAATTAGGCCTGGCTTTTCAAGTACGGGATGATATTTTGGATCTGGTCGCTGATTTTGAAGCTTTGGGGAAGACCCCTCAAAAGGACTTAGTAGCTGAAAAATCGACCTATCCAGCCCTGTTGGGATTGGAAGAATCAAAAGCTTTGCTGACAAGCGAATTAGACGCTTGCGAGGACTTGTTGGATCAGATTACAGCTGCTTGTGACTTTGATCCGCGAGCGATCAAGAAATTAATAGAAGGATTACGAATAGATGGCTAAGGAAAGAGTGGATGTATTAGCCTATAAACAAGGCCTATTTGATACCCGTGAACAAGCCAAAAGAGGGGTGATGGCAGGCCTTGTCGTTGCCGTTATCAATGGTGAGCGCTTCGATAAACCGGGTGAAAAAATTGATGAAGCAACCGAGTTGAAATTAAAGGGCGAAAAGCTCAAATATGTCAGCCGGGGCGGTCTTAAATTAGAAAAAGCACTGAACCAATTTGGTTTATCTGTAGAGAGTAAAATTGCCATTGATATCGGGGCTTCTACAGGTGGCTTTACAGATGTCATGCTGCAAAACGGAGCCAGTCAGGTCTTTTCGGTGGATGTCGGGACCAATCAGTTGGCCTGGAAATTGCGCAATGATCCTCGGGTGGTCTCGATGGAACAGTTCAATTTCCGCTATGCCGAGCCAGATGATTTTGAAGCGACACCGAGCTTTGCGAGTATCGATGTCAGCTTTATTTCCTTGGACTTGATTCTACCAGCCCTTCACCGGATTTTGGCAGATAATGGACAAGTCGTGGCCTTGGTCAAACCTCAGTTTGAGGCAGGACGCGAACAGATCGGGAAAAATGGGATCATTAAGGATCCTAAGATTCATTTAGCCGTTCTTGAAAAGGTCGCTGCTTTTGCAGGGACACATGGCTTTGCGGTAATGGGAGTGGATTATTCCCCTATCCAAGGAGGCCATGGCAACATCGAATTTTTGATGTATCTAGAAAAAAAAGAAGAGAAAACAAAGCCGACTACAGAGCAGCTGGAGGCTGTTGTGGAGCGGGCACACAAGGAATTTAAACATGAAGAGTAAGAATATCAGATTAGAAAAAATTCGCCGTTTCATTCGCGATCATGAAGTGGGGACGCAAGAAGAGATCGTCGAACATTTGAAAGAAGAAGGCATCTCAGCAACCCAAGCGACAGTGTCACGGGATATCAAAGAATTGGGCATCGTAAAACGCCCTCTGAAAGACATGACCTATGTCTATGAATTGCCACGTAAGCACCACCAAGGGATCGGGATGATCGAAAGCAATATTTTGTCTCATCGTCGCATGGGAGAATATGTCAATTTCACCATGGTTCCGGGGACAGCGCCTTTAGTTAAACGTCGCTTACGGGAGATTTATAAGGAGCATATCTTTAGTATTGTTGCAGATGATGACACGATCTTACTGATCGCCTATTCAGCTCCAGAAGCAGAGAACATCCTCAAATCAATCTTTGGGTGGTAAGAGCCTATGCTATTAGAAATTTCGATTAAGAACTTTGCCATTATCGAAGAGATTTCCTTAAATTTTGAAAAGGGAATGACGGTACTGACAGGGGAAACAGGTGCAGGGAAATCCATCATTATCGATGCCATGAACATGATGCTGGGAAGCCGCGCAACGACGGATGTCATCCGACATGGAGCCCCAAAAGCGGAAATCGAAGGGCTCTTCACCGTTGAGAGCAATCGTCATCTGACAGCTCTCTTTGAAGAGCAAGGACTAGAGTGGACCGATGAATTGATCATTCGCCGAGAGATCTTGCAAAATGGACGAAGTGTCAGCCGGATCAATGGTCAAATGGTGAATTTATCTGTCTTAAAGGCAGTCGGTCAACATTTGGTGGACATCCATGGCCAGCATGATCAGGAAGAACTTATGCGGCCCCAATTGCATATCGCTATGTTGGATGAATTTGGGGATGCAGCCTTTTTCCAAACCAAAGACGCGTATCGTCAGACCTTCGAAGACTACAAACGCCTGCGTAAACAAGTGGTGGAACTTCAGCGCAACCAGCAGGAAAACAAGGCCCGTATTGAGATGTTGGAGTTTCAAATTGCAGAGATTGAGGCAGCTGCCTTGGAAGTGGATGAGGACCTGCGTCTGGAGCAAGAACGCCAACGCCTTCTCAACCACAAGATGATTGCAGATACCCTAACCAATGCCTATACCATGCTGGATGCAGAAGAGTTTTCGAGCCTCTCCAATGTTCGCTCAGCCATGAATGATCTGGAAAGCATAGAAGAATATGATCCAAACTACAAAGAGCTCTCAAGCCAGTTATCTGAAACCTTCTATGCCCTTGAGGATATTACCAAGCGCTTAGAAGATGTGGTCGATGGTCTGGAGTTTGATGGTAATCGCCTCATGCAGGTGGAATCGCGTTTGGATTTGATCCACTCCATCACGCGCAAGTATGGTGGCCAAGTCAAGGACGTCTTGGAATACCTGGCGCAAATCACCAAAGAATATAGTCTCCTCACCGGAAGTGACCTCTCGTCTGAGGATTTGGAAAAAGAACTCAAACGTCTAGAAAAGAGTTTGGTCACCTTGGCTCAAGATTTGAGTGATCAGCGGCATGACCTAGCCCAAGCTTTGGAAAATGAAATTCAGCAAGAATTGGCAGACCTCTACATGGATAAGGCGCGCTTCCAAGTACGATTTAGCAAGGCTAAGTTTAATCGTGAGGGAAATGAAGCTGTCGAATTTTACATTTCGACCAACCCAGGTGAGGACTTTAAACCCCTTGTCAAGGTAGCATCCGGCGGAGAATTGTCACGCTTGATGTTGGCCATTAAGTCTGCTTTTTCTCGAAAAGAAGGAAAAACCAGTATCGTCTTTGACGAGGTGGATACAGGAGTCTCTGGGCGCGTGGCCCAAGCCATCGCAGCGAAAATTCATAAGATTGGTCAAAATGGCCAGGTGCTTGCTATTTCTCACCTGCCTCAAGTCATCGCTGCAGCAGATTATCAATTCTATATTGAGAAAATCAGTGATGAACACTCAACTGTCTCTACTGTGCGTTTGCTCAATAGAGAAGAACGAATCGAAGAAATTGCCAAGATGCTGGCAGGAGAGGATCTAACGGAAGCTGCCCGTCAACAAGCAGAGCAACTTCTCAAGCGTTAAGAGAAAGAAGGTTTGAAACAATGTCAACATACTTTGTAGTCGGAGATATTCATGGAAAAGCACAAATGCTAGAAGAGCTCATGACAGAGTGGGATGGAAAAGCTCAATTGGTCTTTTTAGGGGATTTGATAGATCGAGGCGAAAACAGCAAACGATCGATTGAAATTGTAAAAGACTACGTAGACCATCACGGAGCGGTTTGCCTTTCCGGAAATCACGAGTACATGTTTTTAGCCTGGTTGGACAATCCAGAAGAGCGTTATGACCACTACCGAAGAAATGGTGGCGATACGACCATCAACTCTCTGTTAGGCCGGCCACTCGATGCTCCTGTAGATGGCATTGCAGATGCGCAAGCAGTAGAAAATGCCGTTCCTGACTTGGTGGCCTTCATCCGTAGTTTGCCTTTTGACTACGAGACAGAGACCTATTATTTTGTCCACGCTGGTGTGGATCTAACCCTTGAAAATTGGCGAGAAACCAGTGATTACCAAAAAGTCTGGATCCGAAAACCATTCCATGAAGCGGAGAATCATACAGGCAAATGGATCGTCTTTGGCCATACACCAGTCTATGGACTGCTCAATGAGCCAGTCGGCACCGAAAATCTTTGGATTTCAGATCAGAAGATGGGTGTCGATGGGGGCGCTGTCTTTGGTGGAGTCCTCCATGGATTGCTCTTGGATGATCAAGGCATTGTCCATGACCATGTCCTTCATAATACAGGTTTTTCTGCCGCAGACGACTGAGGAAGCAGGAATGGATATCTTTCACTGCAAAACCCCGTGTTTTTTGATATAATGAAAGCAGAACATTCTTAGGAAGAGTATAGAAATATATGGCAAATATTAAAATAGTTACAGACTCATCTATTACAATTGAGCCTGAAGTGGTTGAAGAATATGGCATCACCATTGTGCCACTTTCTGTTATGGTGGATGGAGTCCTTTATTCCGACAGTGAGTTGGGCGAAGGGGACTTCTTGCGCTTAATGCAATCTAGCAAAAATCTTCCAAAGACCAGCCAACCACCCGTTGGAGTCTTTGCGGAGGTGTATGAAAAGTTAGCAGCAGACGGAGCTCATATCGTTTCAATTCATATGTCTCATGCCTTGTCAGGAACCGTAGAGGCGGCTCGTCAAGGAGCAACCTTATCAGGGGCAGAAGTAACTGTGATTGATAGTGGCTTTACAGACCAAGCCATGAAGTTTCAAGTGGTTGAGGCAGCTAAGTTGGCTAAAGAAGGAGCAGATCTAGACACCGTTTTAGGTCGTATTGAAGAAGTCAAAGAAAAGACAGAGTTGTATATCGGCGTATCTACCTTGGAAAATCTAGTTAAAGGTGGTCGGATTGGCCGTGTCACCGGACTTTTGAGCTCGCTTCTTAACATCCGTGTGGTGATGCAAATGAAGGACCATCAGTTGGAACCAATCGTCAAAGGACGTGGAAACAAGACCTTTAAGAAATGGTTGGATGAATTGGTAGAGAATCTTTCCCATAGTAAGGTGGCTGAGATCGGGATTTCTTACGCAGGGACACCAGAGTGGGCCAATGAAATGAAGGCTCAGTTGCAATCGTTCGTTGAAAATGCTATCCCAGTTCTCGAAACTGGATCGATTATTCAAACCCATACAGGTGAGAATGCATTTGCAGTTTTGGTGCGCTACGAATAAGCTGAATAAATGTTTGAAAAAACAGGTTTAGTACTTGACCTAAAGGCTTTTTTTAGATATTATAGTACTGTTAAGGCGTAAAGCCTAAAAAAATTTGGAGGATTTGTTAAATGGCTAACAAACAAGATTTGATCGCAAAAGTGGCAGAAGCTACAGAATTGACTAAAAAAGATTCAGCAGCAGCTGTTGATGCTGTATTCGCAGCAGTTTCAGAATACCTTTCAAAAGGTGAAAAAGTTCAATTGATCGGTTTCGGTAACTTCGAAGTTCGTGAACGTGCAGCTCGTAAAGGTCGCAACCCACAAACTGGTAAAGAAATCAAAATCGCAGCTTCTAAAGTTCCAGCATTCAAAGCTGGTAAAGCTCTTAAAGAAGCAGTTAAATAATTGCATTTTGAAAAGCCATCCTAGATTTCTAGGATGGTTTTTTTGTTGGACAGCTCTATAGGATAAGGGTATAATAGGAAAAAAGAAGGAGAGAGAAAAGACCATGCGATTCATTTTAGGCCTCTTTGCCTTGTTGTTTATCCGACCTATTTTGTATCTATTGAAAGGGCTGTGGTTCGTACTGGAATTTTGCTTTATGATCCTCGTGGTCAAAATGATCCTAGGAACCGTGCGCTGGATGACCAGTTGGATCGGTTGAGAGTAGATGAATCTATTTCAGGCTCGTGAATCAATGTCCCCCGGACATAAACTCGCTTTTCGGTTTTCAGGCTCGTGAAAAAAATGTCCACTGGACATTTTTTTAATTAAAAGCATTCTAAATAGTGATTTATTTTGAAACATGATATAATAAGGGTAACGAATCGATTAAATCATATTGGAAAGGGGGGATCATAGTGAACGCATTGCATCGTCATGAAGAAGAGCGCGTGGAAGAAGTCTTGCAAAATTTGCGTGCTAAGGGCATTCGGATTACCGATACCCGTAGAGCAGTTCTTTCCTATTTAGTGGCGAGTCATGAACATCCAAGCGCTGAGAAGATCTATCGTGATTTATTGCCTCAGTTTCCAAGCATGAGTCTAGCAACTGTCTACAACAATATCAAGGTTTTAATTGATGAGGGGGTTGTTTCTGAGATCAAGGTTCGCAATGATACCACGACCTATTTTGATTTCATGGGGCATGACCATTTGAATGTGGTATGTGAAAAATGTGGTCGTATCGCAGATGTGGATATCGAAGTCCCAGATCTTCGTGAAGAAGCAGCCAGTCAAAGTGGCTACCAGATCACCAAGACCCAGATGACCGTCTATGGCATTTGCCCCGACTGTCAGAAAAAATTAATGTGAGAGAAACCAGAGCCCTAGGGCTCTTTTTTATATGTTGTAACGACACTAGAATAGCAAAAGAAAAATAGGAAAAATCATGATATAATATACTTTTGGAATCAAATAATAGGAGAACGAGATGAAAAAGCTGGAAAACTTTTCTTGGAAAATGTGGCACGTTTATACCTTGATTGCTGTGGCTGTATTTTTTATTGGTAGCCTTTGTTCATTCTTTTACGTAAAAGATGCAGACTATATTGTTCATGAGCGAAATTATATTTATGTTGGAAAAGGGCAACGGTTGACGAACTATGAAAAAGTAAAGGGACTAGATACAGGATTCCCAATTTTAGCTCTTTCATTAAAAAATACAGATGAAGATGGTTATGATGATCAAATTGCTGTCGGACATAACTATATAGCCTTTCAAGATTCTAAGCTGGGTAATGTTAATCAAAATGAAAAAGATTCGGAAGAATATTTTAAAATTCGTTATTATCTGATTGGAGAAGAAAAAGGAGAGGGGCATACCATTGATGTCTTTAAAATTATTCAGAAACTGGGTTATAAAACGATTTATGGAAACATGGAGTCAACCATGTACTCTGATGGGAAGGACGAGTATGTCAGGGTGAAAGTGACAGATAAGGAATCCATCTATTTTAATCTTAGGACGCAAAAGGAGAGTAAAAAACGTCCGAAGAAAACGATACAATATGGTTATAAAGGCATCTATAGGGCCCTGTCTAATCCAGATTTCATTACGAAGAACTTCGATGAAGAGGAAAGCAACACGAAAATTTCTTGGCCATGGGTTCACTATAAACAGCCAAAGAAGAAAATGACTACCACAAACGATAGTAGTTATTCAACTTCAGACAGTAGTGAAGAAAAACCTGAAGATAGCAAACTTCTTTCAATATTAAAAAAATATGGATTTCTCCTTGTTTTAGAAGAAGACAGAAATTTATCTAGTAGCCAGTCATTAGTGTCGAAGCTATTTCCGGATGCAACTCACTTTGTTTGGTTTATTGATGATGACTATACAAGGGATGGTCATAACGAATATATCCACAATATTGAGGAATTAATCCAAGTAGTTGATGAAGAGAAAGTTGAGAAAGTATATGGAAATGAAGAATGAAAAACTAAAAAGCTGTCTCGTTCTAGTTGGCTTTTTGGCTCTTATCAGTATTTGTTTTTATAGAAATTTGGAAACAAACATCAAAGGACTCTATAAAAGCAATTATTATCCAGGTGAGATAAAGATCACCAGTCTTTCCCTATCTACTCAAGATAAATTGGGAATAGATGTCAATTATGTTTATTCTGAGAAGGTCAATGGAAAAGTCATTTCTATTCCATTAAAGAGACGAATGAAGGTTGAACAATTTGTTATTCCATATTATCCTTATTTGGGTGAAGAAGGTCGTTATGGAATGACTGGGGATTCGATTGGAATGTATGCTGAGGAGTATAGTGTATATGGTCCAATTCTTGAAAAAGCACTCGAGCTCAATCCTGACAGTAAGAAATTGGAACAGGAAATTCAAAATAAAATCAATCAAAACTCTACGTTAAAAGGCTCTAAAATCACTTTGAAATTTACAACTTTCAGTCAATTATCAAATTATTATAGAGTTAGATGGCTCGGTGAATATGAGAAAGAATCAATGAAGAAGAATCGTACCGTACTTGGAGGCTGGTATCAATTTCCAGTAGAGGATGCATTAGAATATAATGCCTTATATGTTCAAATTTCGCTACCAAAAGGTGTCGATAAAGAAAGTATACATCTGAAGGATGAGTTGAATACACTTTTACAAAAAACGAGCTTACCAAATGGGATTTATGCTCTTGATACCTCAACTGAACTACCCACAGCTCGAGCTATGATTTTTAATGGAAAGGTTAAAGAAAGGGATTAAACATGTCAGAAATACAAAAGGATACTGGACTTAGTCTAGCTTGGGAACTTGGATTGTATATTTTCCTAATTTTTTCATTTCTAGCTTTGCCATTTTACAATGATCTAGCTATTTCAAATCCAAATAATTCACAAATTTTTCTCTTTCTGGACAATAACCCTGTATTTGGGGGTGAAGCGTTTGAGGATCTTGTAAATTTTTATTTTATCATTTTACTTTTACTATTAGTAACCTTACCTATCCTTGCTTTTTTCATTCATAATTTCTTTGAAAAAAAGGGATACCCATTTTTAGCTAGTTTACAGTCTTTGTTGATTCATGTATCTTGTGTAGTAATGTTCGTTTATGCGGTGTTTTCTTTGTCAGTTCAGAAAGATCACTATAGCTTTAGCTCAGGTTTCTATGTCTGCTTACTCATTTATTTGTTTCATATTTATAGCAACTTACGTGATATAAAAAAGATGATTGAATATCGAAATTCTGCTACCAAAACAGCTAATGAGGCAGAAATCTTATCAAAAGAATAGTTCTATATTGTGAATGTTTGTTGAAGACAAAAAGAAGCAAGCTATTTTCAAACCAGAGCCGTCAAGCTCTTTTTTGTATGGTAAAGCCACATTAGGATACCGAGAGAAAAATAGGGAAAATCATGATATAATATACTTTCACGATCAAACAAAAGGAGAACGAGATGAAGAAGCTAGAGAATTTTTCTTGGAAAATATGGCATATTTTTTCCTTAGTTGCCGTGACCGTTATAATGGTTGGCGGTATCTGGAGCTTTTTTTACCTAAAAGAAGCGGTACATGTTGTGAGTGATAGAGATTATGATTATGTTGGTAGAGGACAACGGTTATTGGAAAATCGAATCATTAGTGAAGAGGCCACCGGAATTCCAATATTGGCTTATAGTTTTAAGAAAGAAGATAGAAAAAACAACCCATATATTTATGCTGTCGGATCCCAATATATAGCCCTTCAAGATTCTAAACTAATCAGTAATGAAGATAAGAAAAAAGATGTAAATGAATATTTTAGAATTCGGTATTATGAATTGGGCCAAGAGAAAGGAGAAGGTCATACCATTGATGTTTTAAAACTCGTTCAAAAAATGGGTTACGACTCGATTGAAGGAAACATGCGAAGTAGCATGTTTACAGATGGAAAAGATGAGTATGTAGCTTTCAATGTTACAAAAAATAATCTCCTATTTGTGAATCTGAACAAGGGAGAAATCGCAGAGACAGATCCAAAAATGATTGTTGATTATGGTTACAGTGGATTTTATCAAATATTGCCTGCACCCAAATTTGAGACAAAAAAATACAGTCTTGATAGAAATAAAATAGATGTAGGAGGATGTTGGATAGATTATGAATATGATGATGAAGATGAAAAAGTAGAAACTTCCTCAAGTTCTACGGAGAGATTAGATCGCAATGGTGTGAAGGTGAAGGATAGTAAACTCTTAACCCTACTAAAAAAATATCGCCATCTCTTGATTTTAAAACAAAACCTCACTATGGAGGAGGAAAAAACTGTCATCAAGAGTTTGTTTCCTGATGCAGATCATTTCAGTTGGTCTATTAGCGCTCCTTATACAAAGAGTGGGCAGAAAGAAATCGTTCGGAATGCTGAAGAATTTAAAAAGGTCATAAAGGAGGAAAATGTTGAAGAAGAGTTGGAACGTGATTTTGAAAAAACATTTCAAGAAGGGCCAGACGACGATTAGTGATCGGTCAAAAGCCTTTCTAGTGGTTATCTGCTTCCTACTGTTTCTAGGATTCTATTTTTATAGAAATTTAGACGCTAACCTAAAAGGTTTCTATGATAGTAGAAGTTTCCGGGGAGATATACAGATTACAGGTTTCTCTTGGACTCGTCCCAATGCCGGTCCGGATGTGAATTTTATCTATTCTGAAACGGTTGAAGGGAAAAAGATTTCAATTCCCCTAAAAAAATCAGTCAGATTTAAACACTTGGTGATGCCGTATTCTAATAAGATTGATTTAGCTGAAAACCTAGGAATAGAAAATACCTATGATGATTTTGATAGAGCCTATTTGCCTATTATAGAGAAGGGATTTGAATTCAGTACTGAGCGAATCGAGCTTGAAGCAGAATTAGATAAAAAAATTAACGAGTATAGTGCTTTTAGCGGCTCTTGGATTGAAATAAGTTTATCCCCCGTTAAGAAACGAGGTAACAATTATTTCAGTTTGATGGAGCAATATGAGAATGGCATTCCTAATTCTGAGTTAAAAATTCTAGGGGGATGGTATGATGTCTCGTATAGTAGTTTTATCGAATCAGGAGACATTTATGTTAAAATTATCACCCCTGAAAATATAAGTCGATTTAAAGAATCAGGGAATGATTTTAAATCAGTTTTGAAGCATTACTTGGCAATTAGGTCTCTACCAGATGGGTGGTATGGCCTATTCGATGATGGGAAACAAGTATCTGAGACTGTTGAAATTCGGAATGGAAAGGTTAGGGGGTGAAAGGAGACATGGTAAAAGGAAAAATAAAATTTAATCATCAGTTATGGCGTCAACTTGGCTTATTTACGGCCTATGTTTTGACCCTATTGATGTCACCGTTTTATATATATCAAAAAATAGGGGAGAATGATTCGGCACGGTTTACGATTTTCCTAGGTGAACATTCTCTCTACAATGCCAAAGAGTTCGAAGGTCTTCTTAATTCCTATTTCACCATTTCACTAGTGATTCTTTTCGTATTACCAGTACTTGCTATTTTTTTAAAATATCTTCTAGATAAAACAGGCTATCCTTTGCTGGCGCATCTTCAATCACTGTTAATTTTTGTAGCCTGTAGCATTATTTTAATCTTCACCATGTTTTCTATGACTGTTCAAATAGACCTCCTTCGGTTGGAATGGGGATTTTACTTGTGTCAGGCCTTCTATTGGATTTTTATCCTCAGAGAGTGGTGGAATATCAGCGGGATTGTTTATAGACGAAATCATCCTTCAGATGATGAAAGAGCAGAAGAGAAGGAGCAATCGGCAGAATAAACCTATTTCAACGTAAGAATAAACATTCCTCAATTTCAAACTAGAGCCGTCAGGCTCTTTTTTGTGAGAAATTGCACTTTTCTATGGTCGCCACTAGATTTTTTACTGAAAATCTAGTAGAATAAAATAGATAAACGGGGGAAACCTCGGAGAATAAAAAGGAGATCCATCTAATGGTAAAATTGGTTTTTGCTCGCCACGGTGAGTCTGAATGGAACAAAGCTAACCTTTTCACTGGTTGGGCTGATGTTGATTTGTCTGAAAAAGGTACACAACAAGCGATCGACGCTGGTAAATTGATCAAAGAAGCTGGTATCGAATTTGACCAAGCTTACACTTCAGTATTGAAACGTGCGATCAAAACTACTAACTTGGCTCTTGAAGCTTCTGACCAATTGTGGGTTCCAGTTGAAAAATCATGGCGCTTGAACGAACGTCACTACGGTGGTTTGACTGGTAAAAACAAAGCAGAAGCTGCTGAACAATTTGGTGATGAA
>JAGZVW010000026.1:0-24084 GCA_018379295.1 Streptococcus parasanguinis
AGTATCACACGGTGAAGGTAAATTTGTCGTGACAGCTGAGGAATTCGCAGAGCTTCGTGACAATGGTCAAATCTTTACCCAATATGTTGACTTCGAAGGTAAACCAAGCATGGATTCTAAATATAATCCTAACGGATCTGTAAATGCTATCGAAGGTATCACAAGTAAGAACGGTCAAATTATTGGTAAGATGGGTCACTCAGAACGTTTCGAAGATGGTCTCTTCCAAAATATTCCAGGAAATAAAGACCAACATCTCTTTGCATCAGCGGTTAAATACTTTACTGGAAAATAAAAGGTATACAACATGACATACGAAGTTAAATCTCTTAATGAAGAATGTGGTATTTTTGGGATCTGGGGACACCCAGATGCTGCAAAACTGACTTATTTCGGATTACACAGTCTTCAACACCGTGGTCAAGAAGGGGCGGGGATCCTTTCGAATGATGCGGGTCAACTAAAACGGTATCGTGATACGGGTCTTCTCTCAGAAGTATTTCGAAATCCTGCTAACTTGGATAAGTTAACAGGAACGGGAGCGATTGGCCATGTTCGCTATGCGACAGCTGGGGAAGCTTCGGTGGATAACATCCAGCCCTTCCTCTTTCGCTTTCATGATACCCAGTTTGGACTGGCCCACAACGGGAATTTAACCAATGCCAAGTCCCTTAAACGGGAGTTGGAAAATAACGGAGCGATCTTTAGCTCAACTTCTGATTCAGAAATCTTGGCCCACTTGATTCGTCGGAGCCACAACCCTTCTTTCATGGGTAAGGTGAAAGAAGCCTTGAATACGGTGAAAGGTGGATTTGCTTACCTTCTCATGCTGGAAGATAAGCTGATTGCGGCCTTGGATCCAAATGGTTTCCGTCCTCTTTCGATTGGGAAAATGGCCAATGGCGCTATCGTAGTTTCCTCTGAAACCTGTGCCTTTGAAGTGGTTGGTGCTGAGTGGATCCGCGATGTGAATCCAGGTGAAGTCGTGATCATCGATGATAACGGCATCACTTACGATAACTATACAACGGACACCCAATTGGCTGTTTGCTCGATGGAGTATATCTACTTTGCCCGTCCGGACTCCAATATCCAAGGGGTCAATGTCCATACAGCACGTAAACGTATGGGCGCTCAATTGGCACGTGAATTCAAACATGAAGCAGATATTGTGGTCGGTGTACCTAATTCATCACTTAGCGCAGCCATGGGATTTGCGGAAGAATCTGGCCTACCAAATGAAATGGGCTTGATTAAAAACCAATATACCCAACGGACCTTTATTCAACCAACACAAGAACTACGGGAGCAAGGGGTTCGGATGAAGCTCTCTGCCGTATCCGGTGTCGTGAAAGGCAAACGGGTTGTCATGATTGATGATTCTATCGTACGTGGGACAACATCACGTCGAATTGTGAAGTTATTGAAAGAAGCAGGAGCTACAGAGGTCCACGTAGCAATCGGTAGCCCAGCCCTTGCCTACCCATGTTTCTACGGGATCGATATTCAAACACGTAAGGAATTGATTGCTGCCAATCACACAGTAGAGGAAACACGCGATATTATTGGTGCAGATAGCTTGACGTATTTGTCAATCGATGGCTTGATTGATTCTATTGGAATTGATACAGATGCTCCAAATGGCGGTCTTTGTGTGGCTTACTTTGATGGAAAATATCCAACGCCTTTATATGACTACGAAGAACGCTATGTGGAAAGTTTGAAAGAACATACTTCTTTCTATTAAGAGCAGTGCAAAAGAAAAGGAATGAAACAAATGACAAATAAAAATGCGTATGCACAGTCTGGTGTGGATGTTGAAGCGGGTTATGAAGTTGTTGAACGGATCAAAAAACATGTGGCTCGTACGGAACGTGCGGGTGTCATGGGAGCTCTTGGTGGTTTCGGTGGCATGTTTGATCTTTCAAAAGCAGGTGTCAAAGAGCCTGTTTTGATCTCAGGTACAGATGGTGTTGGTACTAAGCTGATGCTTGCCATCAAGTACGACAAACACGATACGATCGGTCAAGACTGTGTGGCCATGTGTGTTAACGATATCATCGCTGCAGGTGCTGAGCCCCTTTACTTCCTTGACTATATCGCAACTGGTAAAAATGAACCAGCTAAATTGGAACAGGTCGTTGCTGGTGTTGCAGAAGGTTGTGTGCAGGCTGGTGCAGCCCTTATCGGTGGGGAAACAGCTGAAATGCCTGGTATGTATGGTGAAGATGACTATGATTTGGCTGGGTTTGCTGTCGGTGTTGCAGAAAAATCTCAAATTATCGACGGTTCAAAAGTGGCTGAAGGGGATGTGATTCTTGGACTTGCTTCAAGCGGTATCCACTCAAATGGTTACTCACTTGTTCGTCGTGTCTTTGCGGACTATACAGGTGAAGAAGTTCTCCCTGAATTGGAAGGGAAGAAACTTAAAGACGTTCTTTTGGAACCAACTCGTATCTACGTCAAAGCAGCTTTGCCACTCATCAAAGAAGAATTGGTTAACGGAATTGCCCACATCACAGGTGGTGGTTTCATCGAAAATGTACCACGTATGTTCTCAGATGACTTGGCTGCTGAAATTGACGAAAGCAAAGTGCCAGTTCTTCCAATTTTCAAAGCCCTTGAAAAATATGGCCAAATCAAGCATGAAGAAATGTTTGAAATTTTCAACATGGGGATTGGTCTCATGCTTGCAGTGAAACCAGAAAATGTGGAACGTGTTAAAGAACTTCTTGACGAACCTGTTTATGAAATCGGTCGTATTGTGAAGAAAGATGGCGCAAGTGTGGTGATTAAATAATGGTGATATCACCATTTTATACGGAGAAATTGTAGAAAGGAGTGTTTAGTTAGCTAGCCTAACTGAACACGGGACTCATTTTCTAGGAAAAAAGAGAAATTATTTTGTGTGCAAGCACCCAGCAATGATTTCCTATTTTTCTACGAAACTGTTCGGCTAGCCGAAACGTCCCTTTGTATCGAATATGAAAATCGCTGTATTTGCCTCTGGCAACGGCTCAAACTTTCAGGTGATTGCAGAACAATTTCCAGTAGAATTTGTCTTTTCAGATCACCGGGATGCCTATGTCTTAGAACGTGCCAAGAACCTTGGTGTGGCTAGTCATGCCTTTGAACTCAAGGAATTTGACAATAAAGCAGCTTATGAAGAAGCTATCGTCAAACTCTTGGATGAATACCAGATTGACTTGGTTTGTTTGGCGGGTTATATGAAAATCGTCGGTCCAACCTTGCTAGCAGCTTATGAAGGCCGTATCATCAATATTCACCCGGCTTATCTCCCTGAATTCCCTGGTGCTCATGGCATTGAGGATGCTTGGAATGCAGGTGTTGCTGAGAGCGGTGTGACCATTCATTGGGTGGATTCTGGTGTTGATACCGGTAAGGTTATTCAGCAAGTGCGCGTGCCGCGCCTTGAAGGGGATACCCTTGATACTTTCGAAACTCGCATCCATGAAACAGAGTACAAGCTCTATCCAGAAGTCTTGGAACGTTTGGGAGTAGCACGAAAATAAGGAAGCCATTGATCGGAAAGAACATTTTCGACTGTAGCAGATAAAGAACTTTTTTAAAAAGGAAAAGAAAGAAAATGACTAAACGCGCACTAATTAGTGTTTCAGACAAAGCGGGCATCGTTGAATTTGCCCAAGAACTTAAAAAACTTGGTTGGGACATTATCTCAACAGGTGGGACTAAAGTTGCCCTTGACAATGCTGGTGTTGATACCATTGCCATCGACGATGTGACTGGTTTCCCAGAAATGATGGACGGTCGTGTGAAGACCCTCCACCCAAATATCCACGGTGGTCTCCTCGCTCGTCGTGACCTCGATAGCCACCTTCAAGCAGCTAAGGACAATAATATCGAATTGATTGACCTTGTTGTGGTCAACCTTTACCCATTCAAGGAAACGATTCTTAAACCAGACGTAACTTACGCGGATGCGGTGGAGAATATCGATATTGGTGGGCCATCCATGCTTCGATCAGCAGCTAAAAACCATGCTAGCGTAACGGTTGTGGTAGATCCTACTGATTATGCTGTGGTGCTTGACGAATTGGCAGCCAACGGCGAAACAAGTTACGAAACTCGCCAACGTTTGGCAGCGAAAGTCTTCCGCCACACAGCAGCCTATGATGCTTTGATCGCAGAATACTTCACAGCTCAAGTGGGTGAAAGTAAACCTGAAAAACTTACTTTGACTTATGATCTCAAGCAACCAATGCGTTACGGGGAAAATCCTCAACAAGACGCAGACTTCTACCAAAAAGCTTTTCCAACGGATTACTCCATCGCTTCAGCGAAACAGTTGAACGGGAAAGAATTGTCCTTCAACAATATCCGTGACGCTGATGCGGCTATCCGGATCATCCGTGATTTCAAAGACCGTCCAACAGTTGTGGCCTTGAAACACATGAACCCATGTGGGATTGGTCAAGCTGACGATATCGAAACGGCTTGGGACTACGCTTATGAGTCTGACCCAGTATCCATCTTTGGTGGTATTGTCGTTCTCAACCGTGAAGTAGACGCTGCGACAGCTAAGAAAATGCACGGTGTCTTCCTTGAAATCATCATTGCACCAAGCTACACAGACGAAGCGCTTGAAATCTTGACAACTAAGAAGAAAAACTTGCGGATCCTTGAGCTGCCATTTGACGCTCAAGATGCTAGTGAAGTGGAAGCAGAATACACTGGTGTTGTTGGTGGTCTCCTCGTTCAAAACCAAGACGTGGTGAAAGAAAGTCCAGCTGACTGGCAAGTGGTTACCAAACGCCAACCAACTGAGACAGAAGCGACAGCTCTTGAGTTTGCTTGGAAAGCTATCAAGTATGTGAAATCAAATGGTATTATCGTGACCAACGACCACATGACACTTGGTGTTGGCCCAGGTCAAACCAACCGTGTGGCTTCCGTCCGTATCGCCATTGACCAAGCCAAAGATCGTCTTGACGGCGCTGTTCTTGCTTCCGATGCCTTCTTCCCATTTGCGGATAACGTGGAAGAAATCGCCAAAGCAGGGATTAAAGCGATCATCCAGCCGGGTGGATCAGTCCGTGACCAAGAGTCAGTCGAAGCGGCTGATAAATATGGCTTGACCATGATCTTTACAGGAGTCAGACATTTTAGACATTAATGGTTATTTAAAAATTAGCTCGTTATCAACTATCATGAATGACTGATAGCTAACAAAAAGAGAAGATGCAAGTGGTCTTCTCTTTTTGTATGGCTGAAATAATAAGCATTTTAGTTTTAGAAATTATGAAAATGTTTTGTTGGAGTTGCTCATGACTAATCTCGAAAAACTCAGCTTCTCACTTAACTATCTTTCATTCGTTTTAGGGTGTTTAAAGCTGTAGTGACCAACTCGTTAACAGGCATGGCTTTATAATCTCCTTTTAACCATTCATCAAAAATATTGTAGAGACCGCCGGTAATGAATCTACTATCATAGTTGATTTGTCTTTGATCACTATTTGTAATGTGCCAAGGTGCCATGACAGTGGTATAAGCAGCAAGAAACTTATCATAAGACCTTGGCAAGATAAGCACGAGTAAGTTTGCGTCTTGCAAAATTTTTAATGGCTCAGTGTACTGGCTCCAATACTGAAAGAAAAGGTTCACTAAATCTTCAAAATTAGTTAGTTTTGCTGTTTGAAGTTCGATAATATAGTATTGGATTAAGCGGTCTAAATAGTTCGTAAGAACTTCCTCTTTTGAATGGTAATAACGATAAAATGTTCGTCTAGCAATCTGAGCATGCTCGCTGAGTTCAGCAATGCTGATATTTTGGAGAGACTTCTTAGTTGCTAATAAATCGAACAAGGCTTCCTCCAGCCATTGTCGCGTTTGATATTCCATGGTATTTTTCCTTTCCTGTCACACTTTTGGTCAAACTGTGCCAATTTATCTTAACCTCTTGTTTTTGTAACAGTTTATCTTTATACTAAAAGTGTTGCGCGCGATGTAGAATTATTATTTGTTTTGAACATTGTATAATTGTTAGTTGTTATTAAGGAGGTAAAGGTATGAGCATTCTTTTTAATGTTTGGATGCTGCCTATTTTATTTATTTTACATGATTTTGAAGAAATAATTTTTATGCCCTTGTGGAAAACACGGCATCATCAAAAGTTAGAAACTTTTAAGAAACCGTTCTTTGGTTCCGTTACGCAAGGTTCCGCTTTTGCAGTAGGTGTGTTCGAAGAATTTATCATCCTGGTGTTTATTTCTGGATTCTGCCAAATAACTCACAACAGTTTACTCTATTTTTCTTTTGTAATAGCTTATACAGCTCATTTCATAATCCATTATATCATGTGCCTACAATTTAGGGGCTATGTTCCTGGAGTCGTCACGGTAACCCTAGAATTGCCAATGGTTCTAATGATTGTTTCCCACTATTGGCCTTCTGACAGTTCTTTGTTATCAGTCGTTGTCTATCTTTTATTGGCCATGGTATTAGCTTTTACGAATCTTAAAATCATGCATCTCATCATGCCAAAAATTCAAATACATCTAGAAAAATACGCGAAATGAAAAACGATTAAATGAGAGCTACTTTTTAACCTTTCTGATATAACTGGTTAATGAGCAGCCAAGAATCTATCGAAGCTGCTGATAAATACGGAATGGCTATGGTCTTCACAGGAGTAAGACATTTTAGACATTGATCAAATAAGGCACACATCAATGGATGGGTGCCTTTTCTGCTGGTTAAGACGACCTTAATCTGGGTAGATATAGGTGACAGTTCCCCAGATGGGGTTGGTCGGATCAAACCAGCCACGGAAGTTGTCGATATAGCGATGGCCGTTGTAATTAGCCTCTTGGATCTGAATTTTTTGGTCATGTTCGACATCCGTAACCAAGGCGACATGCCCATATCCCCCATCATTCCAACAGGCGATGGCACCGACCTCTGGGATGTCTCCTGTCCGGAATCCCGCAGTGCGTGCACTAGCTGCCCACATGCCACCGTTTCCCCACCAGTTGTGGGCCCAAGGGGCTAATTCTTTGGCTCCCCAGGTGCACTCACCGATGGGGTAGGTGTTTCCCGGATGTGTCGCGAGTGGAGTGAGCTTTGGCTTTGCCTTTTCCACTTGAAAGGTAGTGGGGAATAGTCCTTTTAGTTGCCCCTTCTTTTTCTGATAGACATGTAGGTGAAATAGCCCGCTTCCCTTGTGTTTTTGAGCCTGAAAGCGCAGTTGGAAGTGTCCAGGTGCAATCTTCTTTGCGGGATACCAGACCAGATCATCCTGCCCGTTTTCTTCTGACCAGATGGGGAAGACAATCTCGTCAACGTCTTCGAACAACTTTAGGTCTACCTCAAATTCTTGTGAGGAGATGGGTGTGATCGTGATCTTGGGTTGGGAAGAAGCCAGGTCTTTTTGCTGGACGCTGGTCGTGAGAGGGTAAAGACCGGTTAACTGTTCATTTGCCTCCACCCCATAGACATGAACATGATAAAGTCCGGCTTGATCAGAATGGTTGGTCAATGGCACTTGTAGGTCAAATCCCTTGTCACTGCGTTCCACAGGATACCAAGTCAGGTCATCTTGGCCATTTTGGTCAGACCAGATGGGAACTTGGATCTTATGATACTTATCCGGGACATTTCCAAGATGAATCATCAGCTGCCCTTTTTCGGCATAGATAGCATTGGTCGCTTGATCTGCATGAGCAAAAGAGGTTTGCATCCCCCATGTCGCACAAGTCAGTACGATAATTTTTTTGATCGTTTGCATAATACTCCTTTTCGTCAATTAGTAGGTCTCACCTATACTATTCGGAAAAAAATGAGAAATAGGAGAAAATAGCAAAAAATGTTTGGATTCTACTGAAAATAGGAGACTTTTGCTGAAATCATTAGAATAAAGCGAACGATTATGATATAATTTAATAAAATAATTCGCAAAAGAGGTTCAAGATGAAACTTTTGGTTGTTGGTTCTGGTGGTCGTGAACATGCGATTGCCAAGAAATTATTGGAGTCTAAGGACGTTGAGCAGGTTTTTGTGGCTCCTGGTAATGACGGGATGCGATTAGATGGTCTGGATTTGATCAATATCGGAATTTCCGAACATTCTAAGCTGATTGACTTCGCAAAAGCGAACGATATTGCTTGGACCTTTATCGGTCCAGATGATGCCCTTGCAGCTGGTATCGTGGATGATTTCAATGCAGCTGGTCTCAAGGCCTTTGGTCCGACCAAGGCTGCGGCTGAGCTGGAGTGGTCTAAGGATTTTGCTAAGGAAATCATGGTCAAATACGACGTTCCGACAGCAGCCTATGGAACCTTTTCAGATTTCGAGGAAGCCAAGGCCTACATCGAGGAAAAAGGCGCTCCAATCGTCGTCAAGGCAGACGGTTTGGCCCTTGGGAAAGGTGTCGTCGTTGCTGAAACGGTTGAGCAAGCAGTTGAAGCGGCTCAGGAGATGCTTTTGGACAATAAATTCGGTGATTCAGGTGCGCGTGTGGTCATCGAGGAATTTCTTGACGGGGAAGAGTTTTCTCTCTTTGCCTTTGTCAATGGAGATAAATTCTACATTATGCCAACGGCTCAGGACCACAAACGTGCTTATGATGGGGACAAGGGCCCTAACACTGGTGGGATGGGTGCCTATGCGCCAGTTCCTCACTTGCCACAGAGCGTGGTTGACACAGCGGTTGACACCATTGTCAAGCCAGTTCTTGAAGGCATGATCAAAGAAGGGCGTCCGTACCTAGGTGTCCTTTACGCGGGGCTTATCTTGACAGCTGATGGACCGAAAGTCATCGAGTTCAACGCTCGTTTTGGAGATCCTGAAACGCAAATCATCTTGCCTCGTTTGACATCTGACTTTGCACAAAATATCACTGATATTTTGGATGGCAAAGAGCCAGCCATCACGTGGACGAACAAGGGTGTGACACTAGGCGTGGTTGTGGCCTCAAACGGCTACCCACTCGCTTATGAGAAGGGTGTCAAACTTCCAGCCAAGACAGATGGTGACATCATCACTTACTATGCTGGTGCCAAATTCGCTGAAAACGGGCAAGACCTCCTCTCAAACGGTGGACGTGTCTACATGCTGGTTACCACAGCAGACACCGTCAAAGACGGTCAAAACATCATCTACAACGAACTCAACAAACAAAACACAGAAGGCTTGTTCTATCGTACGGATATCGGTAGCAAGGCGATAAAAGATTAACAGATACTAACTTTGTCATGGCGAGCGAAAGCGAGTCAAGCTAAGATAATGGTCGCTTAATTTGCGAGCGTTAGCGAGCTAGTATAGGATAATCGTCGCAGTAGTGGAACTCCTAGTAGCAGAGCTACTAGGAGCGGAAAACTGGAGACTCAGGCTCCAGTTTTAGTAATGGAACGCCACAGGCGGTCGCTTACGTCCGCACTACAATAGACGATTATCAAAAAAGGAGAATAAATGAAACCAGTAATTTCCATTATCATGGGCTCAAAATCTGACTGGGCAACCATGCAAAAAGCAGCTGAAGTCCTCGATAACTTCGGTGTCGCTTACGAAAAGAAAGTTGTTTCCGCCCATCGGACGCCTGACCTCATGTTCAAACATGCCGAAGAAGCACGTAGCCGTGGCATCAAGGCCATCATCGCGGGTGCAGGTGGCGCAGCTCACTTGCCAGGGATGGTCGCAGCCAAGACTACCCTTCCGGTTATTGGGGTACCCGTCAAGTCTCGTGCCCTTAGTGGTGTGGATTCGCTCTACTCTATCGTTCAGATGCCAGGTGGGGTACCTGTTGCAACCATGGCGATTGGTGAAGCTGGTGCGACTAACGCCGCCCTCTTTGCCCTCCGTCTTCTTTCGGTAGAGGACCAGGCTATTGCGACAGCGTTAGCGGATTTCGCAGAAGAACAAGGAAAAATCGCAGAGGAGTCTACAAATGAGCTCAACTAAAACCATTGGGATTATCGGTGGTGGCCAGCTCGGTCAGATGATGGCAATCTCAGCTATCTACATGGGGCACAAGGTTATCGCACTGGATCCAGCAGCTGATTGCCCAGCCTCTCGTGTGGCGGAAATCATCGTAGCTCCTTACGACGACGTGGATGCCCTTCGTCAGTTGGCAGATCGCTGTGATGTTCTCACTTATGAATTTGAAAATGTGGATGCTGACGGTTTGGATGCTGTTATCAAGGAAGGACAACTCCCTCAAGGAACAGACCTGCTCCGCATTTCTCAAAATCGAATCTTTGAGAAGGATTTTCTTTCTAACAAGGCCCAAGTCACTGTGGCTCCTTACAAGGTCGTGACCTCAAGCCAGGATTTGGCAGATATTGACCTGTCGAAAAATTATGTCCTCAAGACTGCGACCGGTGGTTACGATGGCCATGGTCAAAAGGTTATTCGTTCAGAAGCAGACTTGGAAGAAGCATACACTTTAGCCGATTCAGCAGACTGTGTCTTGGAAGAATTTGTCAACTTTGACCTTGAGATTTCAGTCATCGTGTCTGGAAATGGCAAGGATGTGACAGTCTTTCCCGTTCAGGAAAATATCCACCGCAACAACATTCTTTCAAAAACCATTGTGCCTGCTCGCATTTCAGAAAGTCTAGCTGAAAAAGCCAAAGTCATGGCAGTGCGAATCGCAGAACAACTGAACCTTTCTGGTACACTTTGTGTAGAAATGTTTGCGACAGCTGATGACATCATTGTCAACGAAATTGCGCCACGTCCACACAACTCAGGTCATTACTCAATCGAAGCCTGCGACTTCTCCCAGTTTGATACCCATATCTTGGGCGTTCTCGGAGCACCACTCCCAGCAATTCACCTTCATGCACCAGCTGTTATGCTCAATGTTCTCGGCCAACATGTCGAGGCTGCTGAAATATATGTGACAGAAAATCCAAGCGCTCACCTCCACTTATATGGTAAACTAGAAGCAAAGCACAACCGCAAAATGGGACATGTGACTTTGTTTAGTGATGAACCAGATAATGTGGTTGAATTTGGGAAAGGGATTGATTTTTAAAATGGTAGAAGAATTCGATGATGTATTCGATGATGACATTACTACTCTAACATTTACTTATGCGGACGATGTAGAGATTCCAGAAATTCCTGATACAGAAGGGATTCATGTTGTAGAGATAACAAATAATCGACTAGTTATAAAGCATATCCTCGATGATGATGAGGTCTATGATTATATAAAGAGTTGTGGATTAACAAGTCGCCCTATAAAACTTTCGATTGAATTTTGTGTTTACGAAGATTCTGAGGAAGAATAGTCTTTAAATTGAATGTGGGAAATATATGATTCAACTCATCGTCAACTCTTTGTTTAAACAAGAGAAACCATATAACCACTGCTGGAAAGGGATTGATTTTTAAGTGAAAATAGCGATTCTAGGACTTGGAGTCATCGGGACCACTTATGCCTACGCCTTTCAAAAAGCAGGCTATCAAGTGGAACACGTACTGAGAGATAGTAAGAAAAGTACAGCTCCGAAGGAGTTGTCGGTTGATCTACTAGATGGTCGCTATCATTCCAAAGGTGAAAACAAACACGACACCTATGAGGTTCATGTGGCAGAAGCTGATTCAGAATATGATTTTATTTTTCTGAGTGTGCGTCATGGGCTTATCAAAGAAGCTGTGGAGACCTTGCGAAAAAATCATATCAAAGGCACCCTTGTTTTCTTCTGTAATTTCTGGGATACTCGAGAAGAGGTCCTAGAGTGGGCAGGGGATTACGACTATATTTTGGCCTTTCCGACAGCGGGTGGTCACATGCAGGAGAACCATTTGGATGGTGTTTTGTTCGACCATTTAATGTTAGAGGGAGAGCAAAAAGCACATATTTCTAACTATGCTGATCTGACGGATTTACTGACTTCTGCAGATTTGAAGTGGGAAGTACCTCATGATATGGTCGAGTGGATTTGGATTCATATGGCGATTAACGCAGGTGTCACTTCGACAGCTGCTCGTTCGGGAAATCTGGAAAAACCAGAAGAATTGGCTTTGAATTTGATGAATAGTTCATCGGAATTGTCATTGGCCATCAAGGCCATTCGAGAGGCTTTGAAAGTCGTAGAAGCGCGTGGCGTGAATTTGAAGCTTTACAAAGCTGAACTCTTACCTTACAAAATTCCCGCTTGGATAGCCGGCAAAGCCATGAAAGTCATGTTTGCGAAAAATGAGCTAACTCGAAAAATCATGACCTTGCACAATGACAAACAGGACATCTTCTATTGTTGTCAAAGTGTTTATCAGACTGGTCAGGAGTTAGGTGTCAAGATGCCTATTCTGGAAGCAAATATGAAGGGTATTTCGATTTAGGAGGTTTTATGATTCAACTCATTGTCAATGCTTTTGTTGAGAAGGACAAGACAGGAGCAGTCGTCGAAGTCTTGTATGCTAGTAGTGATCATGAAAAAGTGAAAGCTAAGTATGAAGAGCTGACTGCTCAATATCCTGAAAACTATTTAGCTATCTATGATGTTCCGCTGGATACGGATTTGAATACACTGGATCATTATCCATCTGTGTGGATTGGGAAAGAAGAATTTGAATAAAGCGACTGTCGGTTGCTAACTGATGTAAAACATCAAAAGAAAGGAAAATTAAACATGATTGATAGATATAGCCGCCCAGAAATGGCGAACATTTGGACTGAAGAAAATAAATACCGTGCTTGGCTTGAGGTGGAAATCTTGGCTGACGAAGCATGGGCTGAATTGGGAGAAATTCCTAAGGAAGATGTGGCTTTGATCCGTGAAAAAGCGGACTTTGACATCGACCGTATTTTGGAAATCGAGCAGCAAACTCGTCACGATGTGGTGGCCTTCACACGTGCGGTTTCTGAAACGCTTGGTGAAGAGCGTAAGTGGGTTCACTATGGTTTGACTTCTACTGACGTGGTGGATACTGCCTATGGTTACCTCTACAAACAAGCCAACGACATCATCCGCAAAGATCTTGAAAACTTCCTTAACATCATCGCTGACAAAGCGAAAGAACACAAGTTCACTATCATGATGGGTCGTACTCATGGTGTGCACGCTGAGCCGACAACTTTTGGTCTTAAATTGGCAACTTGGTACAGCGAAATGAAGCGCAACATCGAGCGTTTCGAGCATGCGGCTACTGGTGTGGAAGCTGGTAAGATTTCTGGTGCGGTTGGTAACTTTGCCAACATCCCACCATTCGTTGAAAAATACGTCTGCGATAAATTGGGTATCCGTGCTCAAGAAATCTCTACACAGGTCCTTCCTCGTGACCTTCACGCTGAGTACTTTGCGGTTCTTGCGAGCATCGCAACTTCTATTGAGCGGATGGCGACTGAAATTCGTGGTCTTCAAAAATCTGAACAACGGGAAGTGGAAGAGTTCTTTGCCAAAGGTCAAAAAGGGTCTTCAGCAATGCCTCACAAACGCAACCCAATCGGTTCTGAAAACATGACAGGTCTCGCGCGTGTGATCCGTGGTCACATGGTCACAGCTTATGAAAACGTAGCCCTTTGGCACGAGCGTGATATCTCTCACTCATCAGCTGAGCGGATCATCGCACCAGACACAACTATCTTGATTGACTACATGCTTAACCGTTTTGGAAACATTGTTAAGAACTTGACAGTCTTCCCAGAAAACATGATCCGCAACATGAACTCTACATTCGGTCTAATCTTTAGCCAACGTGCCATGTTGACTTTGATTGAAAAAGGTATGACGCGTGAGCAAGCTTATGACTTGGTGCAACCAAAAACAGCTCAATCATGGGATAATCAAGTAGATTTCAAACCACTTCTTGAAGCAGATCCAGAGGTGACATCACGCCTGACTCAAGAAGAAATCGACGAAATCTTCAATCCAACTTACTACACCAAACGGGTGGATGAGATCTTCGAACGCATCGGTTTGGGAGACTAGGCGCAACTAAAAACGGGAATTTGAAAAATAGACGAAAGAGGCCGGGACAAAAGTCCTAGCCTCTTAATTGTTCTTGGATTGTCGAGCAAGACGCAGTGGTTGAGTGGGCTCTACTACGCTGATTTCATCAGCTTTTACAGCCCTACTCAACTGTGCAGAGGTGGGACGACGAAATCGAATTCTAACGAATTACCGATTTCTGTCCCACTCTCTTTTTAAACTTTTTATAGCTAAACTATCACTAATTATATATATTTTTAAAGAGGTCTTTAGAAATCGTTTTTAACATGCTATACTGGACCTATAAAAAAGACCGAGATGTCTCAGTCTTTTTGGTTCTTAGTGATCGCGGTCACAGGAGATGAACTTGATCTTGTAGTAGTCCCCGCGTTTATAGGTTTCCGTGTATTCAAGGATTTGGCCAGTCGCTTCTAGCTTGGTCGTCTTCACTTGTTTAACCGTTGGGAAATTTTCGTCGATCTTCAATACTTTAGCAACCTTGCTTGGTGTAGGAAAGACGATTTCGTTGACTTCTTCGAAGTGTTCATCATTCATATGAATGTGGTAGTCTTCTTTGAAGCGATCATAGATAGAGCTATAGTATTCCAAATTTGGATAGTTTGGATTGATGTATTGTTCAGGAATATAGGTTTGGTGGAAGATATAGGTATCATCCCCTGTCTGGCGAGTCCGTTCGATCTTATAGTAGAATTGCGTTGGGTTGAGGCCTAGTTTGTCTAGGATGCTTAAGGTATTTCCACGTTTAATAGAGAGAACTTTGACTTTGGCCTTTTGGATTGGGAAGGTCTCAACATCTGAAAATTCAACCAGTTTGTGTTTTCGAGCACGAGAAACAAAGGTTCCTTTTCCTTGCTGACGGACAATGTAGCCATCAGCAGCGAGGTCGTTCAAAGCACGGACAACAGTGATAGAGCTGACATCATAAATTTTAATGAGTTCAGCTTCAGTATAAAATTTATCTCCATTTTCAAATTTTCCGGAGATAATTTGCTGCTTCAATTCATCTTTGATGTGTTGGTACTTTGGAATTGCCATAGTGCTACCTCTCTTTAGATTTCTCTTATTTAACCCTATTTTAACATATTTTTTATAAAAGTGTTGACATTTTTTAAATAATTTATTATATTAATAAATGAAAAGGGTTACATATAAGAAAGGGGGGCGTTTATGGGAGTTTTTGAGATTCGCGATGCTTTCTATTTAAAAGATCAACCCTTCAAGATTTTATCCGGAGCGATCCATTATTTCCGAATTGACCCAGCAGACTGGTATCATTCCTTGTATAATCTAAAGGCATTGGGGTTCAACACGGTTGAAACCTATGTCCCTTGGAATGCGCATGAACCCCGCAAAGGGCAGTTTGACTTTAGTGGTCGATTGGATCTAGAGCGTTTCATTCAAACAGCCCAAACCCTTGGACTTTACATGATTGTAAGGCCGTCGCCCTTTATCTGTGCAGAGTGGGAATTTGGTGGATTACCAGCCTGGCTCTTAGAAGAAGACCTGCGAATCCGCTCATCTGACCCAGCCTTTATCGAAGCAGTGGATCGTTATTATGATCGCTTGCTTGGCTTGTTGACACCCTACCAAGTGGATCAGGGTGGTCCAATCCTCATGATGCAGGTGGAAAATGAGTACGGCTCTTATGGAGAGGATAAGGATTATCTTCGTGCCATTCGGGATTTGATGAAGGAAAAAGGCGTGACCTGTCCTCTCTTTACATCAGATGGACCATGGCGAGCAACGCTAAGAACAGGAACCTTGATAGAAGAAGACCTCTTTGTGACGGGAAACTTCGGTTCCAAAGCAGCCTATAACTTCGGTCAGATGAAAGAATTCTTTGACGAATACGGCAAGAAATGGCCCTTGATGTGTATGGAATTCTGGGATGGCTGGTTTACCCGCTGGAAGGAACCCGTGATTCATAGGGACCCAGAGGAGTTGGCAGAAGCCGTCCATGAGGTCTTGGAACTTGGCTCCATCAACCTCTATATGTTTCATGGCGGAACCAACTTTGGCTTCATGAATGGTTGCTCAGCTCGTGGAACGCTTGATTTGCCACAGGTGACATCCTATGACTATGGGGCTTTGCTCAATGAGCAGGGCAATCCGACGGAGAAGTATTATGCTATTCAAAAAATGATGGCGACCTATTATCCAGAATACCCACAGCAAGAACCACTCATCAAAGAGTGTTTGCCAGAACAAACCTTGCAATTGGCAGCCAAGACTAGTCTTTTTGGGAATCTGGACAATCTGGCTCAGGTTGAGACAAGCCTTTATCCCGAAAAGATGGAAGAGTTGGGGCAAACCACAGGTTATCTCCTATATGAGACAGACCTTGAGTTGGATGCGGAAGAAGAAAAATTGCGTATCATTGATGGTCGGGATCGGGTACAGATTTACCTAGATGATCAACATATAGCAACACAATACCAAACAGAGATCGGTGAAGATCTTTTTATCAAAGGAAAAAAGAGAGCGGTTACGAATTTAAAAATCTTGCTTGAGAATATGGGCCGTGTCAACTATGGGCACAAGCTCTTAGCTGATAGCCAGCACAAGGGCATTCGCACAGGTGTCTGTGTGGATTTGCATTTCCACCTTCATTGGAAGCAGTACCCACTGGATTTACAAGATCTCAGTCAGCTCGATTTTTCAAAGGAATGGCAGGCAGGTGCTCCAGCATTTTACCGATATGATTTTCAGCTGGACCACACCCTTGACACCTATCTGGATATGACAGGATTTGGGAAAGGGGTCGTATTTGTCAATGGCCATAACCTTGGCCGCTTCTGGGAGGTCGGACCGACCACTTCACTTTATGTGCCTCATGGTTTCCTCAAAGAAGGAGCCAATAGCCTGATCGTCTTTGAGACAGAAGGGCGTTACCAAGAGACACTTCAACTTGTTCAACAACCTACATTCAAAGAAGTAAAGGGGGAAAACTTATGACTATTGTAGGATGCCGTATCGATGGACGTTTGATCCACGGGCAGGTAGCCAATCTTTGGACTACCAAACTAAATGTTTCACGTATCATGGTGATCGATGATGAAGTCGCTCAAAATGATATCGAAAAAAGTGGCTTGAAACTAGCAACACCACCTGGTGTTAAGCTTAGTATCTTGCCAGTCGCAAAGGCTGCGGAAAATATCTTGGCTGGAAAATATGATAGCCAACGACTCTTTATCGTAGCTCGCAAACCTGATCGTTTCCTTCGTTTGATCGAAGCAGGCGTTCAGCTTGAAACGCTGAATGTCGGCAATATGTCTCAATCTGATGAGACACGTGCGATTACCCGCTCGATCAATGTGGTGGACGCGGACGTGGAAGACTTCAACAAGATCCACGAAAAAGGTGTGAAGATTACGTCTCAGATGGTGCCAAACGACACTGCAGAAGACTTTATGAAGTTATTAAAGTAAAAGAAAATTTTTAGGAGGAAATTGTCATGATACAATGGTGGCAAATTTTACTACTTACTTTGTACTCAGCTTATCAAATTTGTGATGAGTTGACGATTGTTTCATCAGCAGGATCACCAGTCTTTGCTGGTTTCATTACAGGACTTGTCATGGGAGATTTAAAGACAGGTCTATTTATCGGAGCTTCTCTTCAATTGACAGTGCTCGGTGTTGGTACTTTCGGTGGAGCTTCTCGTATTGACGCAACATCTGGTGCCGTTCTTGCAACTGCCTTCTCAGTAGCAAAAGGGATTGATGCAGAGATTGCTATTGCTACAATCGCTGTGCCGGTAGCAACTTTGTTGACCTACTTTGATATTCTTGGTCGTATGACTACAACTTACTTCGCTCACCGTGTAGATGCTGCGATCGAACGTTACGACTATAAAGGAATTGAACGCAACTACCTTCTTGGTGCTGTTCCTTGGGCTCTTTCTCGTGCCCTTCCAGTCTTCTTGGCTCTTGCATTTGGTGGTTCTTTCGTAGAAACTGTTGTTACAGGTCTTGCTAATGTACAATGGTTGGCAAACGGTCTGAAACTCGCAGGTCAAATGCTTCCAGGTCTTGGATTTGCGATCTTGCTTCGTTACCTTCCTGTTCGTCGTAACCTTCACTACTTAGCACTTGGCTTTGGCTTAACAGCAATGTTGACAGTGCTTTATAGCAATGTTCAAAGCCTTGGTGCTGCAGTGTCTAGCATTGTTGGTTCTGATGTGTTCGCTAAACTTCCAAAAGAACAAGCTATTACTTTTGTTAACAACTTCAAGAGTGTATCTATGATTGGTATTGCCATTATCGGTATCTTCCTTGCAGTACAACACTTCAAAAACAGTCAACGTACAGTCGTAGCTGCTCCAGCAAGCAATGTAGAAAGCGGGGAAATTGAAGATGACGAATTCTAATTACAAACTAACAAAAGAAGATTTTAAACAAATCAACAAACGTAGCCTCTTCACCTTCCAATTGGGTTGGAACTACGAACGGATGCAGGCTTCTGGTTACCTTTATATGCTTTTACCTCAGTTGCGTAAAATGTATGGTGATGGCACTCCAGAATTGAAAGAAATGATGAAATTGCATACGCAATTCTTCAATACTTCACCATTCTTCCACACCATTATCACTGGTTTTGACCTTGCTTTGGAAGAAAAAGATGGTGTCAAATCAAAAGATGCGGTGAACGGGATCAAGACAGGTCTCATGGGACCATTCGCTCCTCTTGGGGACTCAATCTTTGGATCATTGGTACCAGCTATTATGGGTTCAATCGCAGCAACTTTGGCTATTGCAGGAAACCCAGCCGGTATCTTCTTGTGGATCGCTGTGGCAGTTGCTTATGACATTTTCCGTTGGAAACAGTTGGAATTTGCCTATAAAGAAGGGGTTAACCTCATCAACAATATGCAAAGTACCTTGACAGCTTTGATCGACGCAGCTGCCGTTCTGGGTATCTTCATGGTTGGTGCCTTGATTGCCAGCATGATTGGTGTTGAAGTTTCTTGGACTCCACACATTGGGGACAAAGCGATTGAAATTCAAGATATGCTCAACCTTATCTTCCCACGTTTGGTACCAGCTATCATCACAGGTGTAATCTACTGGTTGCTTGGACGTAAGGGTATGAACTCTACAAAAGCTATCTTGCTCATCATCCTTGCAGCAATCGCATTCTCAGCATTTGGCCACTTCTTCTTTGGAATGGCATAATGGAGTAAGGTATGGCAAAAGAGTTAGTATTGGTCAGCCATGGTCGCTTTTGTGAAGAGCTCAAAGCGAGCACAGAGATGATTATGGGACCACAAGAATCCATCCATACGGTTGCACTCTTACCAGAAGAAGGACCAGAAGACTTTACTGCTAAATTCGAAGCAACAGTCCAAGGTCTAGAAGACTATATTGTATTTGCCGATCTCTTGGGAGGAACTCCTTGCAACACCGTGAGCCGCTTGATCCTTGAAGGACGTGCGATTGACTTATACGCAGGGATGAATCTTCCGATGGTTATCGAATTCATCAATAGTAGCCTGACTGGTAATGAAGGGGACTACCCTGAACGTGCAAAAGAAAGTATTGTCAAGGTCAATGACCTCTTGTCAAACCTTGATGATGATGAAGATGAGTAGGTTGGTATGGGAGTCTGGGAGCATCATCTCAGGCTCCTTTCCCATTTATCAACGTTAGATTGTAGAAAGGAACAACAGGTTCTATGTTAGACTATACAAAAGAAGACTTGCAGGAGCTAGGAGCAGAGATCACAACACGTGAGATTTACCAACAACCAAGTGTTTGGAAAGAAACGGCTCGCTTGTACCAAGAAAGAAAAGCGGAAATCAAAGCTTTCTTAGAAAAGATTGGGCAAGAGCATGACTATATCAAGGTCATCTTGACAGGGGCAGGAACCTCAGCATATGTGGGGGATACCTTGGTTCCTTACTTGCAGGAAGTGCACGATGAACGCCACTGGAATTTTCAATCCATTGCGACGACGGATATCGTAGCTCATCCTCAAACCTATTTGAAAAAAGAGGTTCCAACGGTTTTAGTATCTTTTGCCCGGAGTGGCAATTCGCCAGAAAGTGTCGCAACCGTGCAGTTAGCTCAAGACTTGGTTGATGAGCTCTATCAGATCACCATTACCTGTGCCGAAGAAGGGAAACTGGCCCAGCAAGCCCACGGAGATGAGCGCAATCTCTTGCTTCTCCAACCAAAAGAAACCAACGATGCTGGCTTTGCGATGACCTCTAGCTTTACCTCCATGCTCTTGACAGCTCTCTTGGTCTTTGATCCAAGCGAGGAAGAGATCAAAGAAAAACGAGTAGAAGAACTGATTCATCTGTCTGAACAAATCTTGGAGCAGGACCGTGCGGTCAAGGAAGTGGTCGATCTAGACTTTGAGCGCGTGATCTATCTGGGAGCAGGACCTTTCTTTGGCCTAGCCCATGAAGCCCAGCTCAAGATTTTGGAATTAACAGCAGGAAAAATTGCAACCATGTATGAAAGTCCTGTCGGATTCCGTCACGGTCCGAAATCCCTCATCAATGACCAGACTCTGGTCCTGGTATTTGGCTCCATTGATTCTTATACCCGTCAGTATGATCTGGACTTGGTTCGCGAAGTTGCAGGAGATCAAATTGCCCGTCAGGTCGTTCTCTTGGCTGATCAAGCTGCAGGGATCGAGCATGTACGGGAAGTGTTGGTGGAAGCATCAGCAGACTCATTAGATATCTACCGTGCCTTCCCTTACATTATCTATGGTCAATTGATTTCTCTTTTGACTTCGCTCAAGGTGCAAAATCGCCCAGACACACCTTCACCGACTGGTACCGTCAATCGGGTTGTTCAAGGGGTGATCATTCATCCATTTCATAAAGAATAGCCACTAATTTTCTATAAAAAGTGGAGTGTTTCTTCTTGTGAAACTGATACAATGGAGAAAAACAGTGAGAGGAGAAGGTTAGTGAAACAGTATCAAGAAAGCGTGTTTGGGGAATGGCAAAATCAAGAGGTTCGGGCTTATCGCCTCGAAAATGACAAGGGCTACCAATTATCTGTCATGACCTATGGGGCGACGATCTTAGAATATGTGACACCGGATAAAGAAGACCAGTTTACGAATATTATTCTAGGCTTTGATCGCTTTGAGGACTATGTGGGCAATAGCCCTAAATATGGGGCTAGTATTGGACCGGTAGCAGGTCGGATTGCAGGAGCTAGCTTTGAACTCAATGGAGAGACCTATCACTTGGAGGCCAATAACGGTGCCAACTGCAACCACAGTGGACCGACGGGTTGGGACAGCGCTTTGTTTAGCGTGGAGTCGGTAACGGATCAGGAAATTACCCTATACACAGAACGTGCAGATGGAACCGGTGGTTTCCCTGGAAATCTCAAGATCTGGGTAACCTATGGTTTGACTGAAGATGGTGAACTCGAGATTGCTTATCGGGTAGAAACGGATCAAGATACCTTGGTCAACCCGACTAACCACAGCTATTTCAACCTATCTGGGAACTTCACCCAGCCGATCAATGACCATGTCTTTCAGATCAACCATCAAGGGCTTTACCCTATCCATCCAGACGGTGTTCCTCTTCAGACCGTGGATAGAGAAAGTCCGGTTGTCCAGCATCTCTACCAAGCTATGCTCTTGGAGGATCTTTTTAAGGACTCTGATCCGCAAATCCGTCTGGTAGAAGGATTAGACCATCCATTTGCTCTTCCAGAAGGGCATGAAAATGCCGGCTTTCTTTACCATCAGCCATCTGGACGTTTTTTGACCTTCAGGTCAGAAGCCCCAGCCTTGGTGGTATATTCAGCCAATTTCGTAGACGAAACTGTTCATCTGCAAGGCCAACCAATGGTTCAGCACAATGGCTTGGCTCTAGAATTCCAAACAGTGCCAGATGCCATTCACAGTGACCAAGCTGAAAAGGTCATCTTGAGAGCAGGTCAAGTCTTCACCAGCAAGACTAGCTACCATGCCATTGCTAAGAAATAAGGAGGAAAGGGGTGACCCAAAAAAGGATGTGAAATTCTTGCTTGGGACCACCTCTTTTTCTCGAAAAAGATTTTTTAGAAAAACTATAAGGAAAGTTTAAGCTTCCTATCGTATACTAATACCATCATCAAAGACCTCCTAACTTTGAATGATAAAACTCCTAAAACTTTTTCATAATAATCTCCCTATAAGAGCCACCAAAACCGGTGGCTTTTTTCTGGGAGTGAGACAGAACAATTTTTTAAAATTGTTCGTTGTCTCACCCCCGCACAGTTGATTAGGTAATCTTTGGAGCTATAAGAGCGAACAAAGATACCAATCAACCACTGCGTTATGTAATTATTACTAAACCTATTTCATCTAATCAAGCCTGATAGGGACGTAGACGAAATTAGGTACATTGACGCAGTTCGAACGCTAGTGAGAACTACGATCTTTAAAAATTTAATGAGGTGAACTCAGAGAGTTCAACCGAACCAAAGGTACCGAAGTATTTTAATAGAGCGTAAACTCTTGGATTAATTCTTTTGCACACAAAAAAGCCCCTTGAGAAATTCTCAAGGGGTAGTGGAATGACTAATCGCTCGTTGTGTCAGACACTTTTTTGAATTTTGCTGAAATAACCGTATTTAGATTATTCCGTCCATCGCGTTGCTCAATCGTCAACGTTAAAATATCTCCATCAATAGAGTATTTATACGTAGTTTCTTTAGCGACAGGTCCAATGGACATGGTTGCAAGTTGCACAATATTGATAGCTTCTGGGAAGATAATCGTTTGGTTTGCTGTATCTAATTTACCGTTCTTCAATACAGAATGAATTTTAGTATTACCTCTATCAAATTCATAAGTTGTATTGGGCAAGTCTTTAGCGCCATCCTGTAGATTGACTGATAATTTGGTAAATTGATTTTTAATATATTCGTCTTTCGTTTGAGTCACTTTAGATGAATCTTTTTGTTTTAAGTAATCGTAGAACCTTCCAAAACCATCTGCTAGAGATACAGTATAGTCGAATTCAACAGATGTATCTGTAATGTTCAACGTTGGTTTTAAATCTTTCCATGCCTCAGGATAGATCAGCTTGATAGCCGAATCATCATTGTCAAAATCTTTAAAGGCTAAGCTACGTTCAAGAGCTGGTCGGAAGTCGATGGCTTGCCATTTTCCTTCAATTGGAACGGGGTCTTTTTGAGTAGTGCTTCCTTTACGTTTGAAGTGTAGTTCATAGTGAACTGGAAGATTATTTTTCTTCGCTTTTCCGTCAATCGTGACATAAAGCATGTCGTCTTTTAATTTGTAGTGATATGTGTTTGGCGAAACGCGATTTTCACCGAATGAGAAGAAGAATGAGTTTGCTACGGAAAGTCCTTCATCAAAGGTCATTGTTTTGGCACCTTGATCAATAGAACCCGTTGCTTCGTAGCTAAACACGCCAGTATCTTTATTCATGCTGACTTTGTATTTCTTAAAGTCGCCTGCAAATCCTTCATGAGAGTCATACATGATTTTTTTGAATTCTTCTTCAGTCTTGCCTCTAGCTTCTGTTGTGACAGTGGAGAAAGCTTTAATAAAGTTATCAATGTTATAGTCGTATTTAATGGTTGCCGTGTTGTTTTCAATCTTCATGTCCATTTTGAAGTCTTTAACAGATTCAAGCAAGTGTGCAAAGTGGATTCCATGGAGGGTATAGGCTCCGATGGACTCCGTTAAAGCATCGAGAGTATCGACTAATTCCCATTCGCCATCAATCGTTTCGACTTTTGGTGTTTCTGTTTTAGCGGCATTTTTAGAGCCGCTTTGTTCTTGAGAACAAGAAGCTAGTGCGAAAACTGAGAGCAGAGCAACGAATGATAAAAATAATTTTTTATAACGTCTAATCATCGCTAGACCTCCTTAAAATAGATGATTGTATTACGCTTATATTATACGTTCAACACAATTGTTTTGCAAGGGCTTTCAAACGAATCACAATTTTGTTTTGTAACTTGACCAATTATTCAACATAAGAAACGGGAAAATTGTATGTAGCAGAGTCCCCAATAGATGAGATTCTCAAGGCTTCCTAAATTATTTTTTTGCACACAAAAGAGGCTGGGACAAAAGTCCTAGCCTCTCAATTATTTTTGGATTGTCGAGCAAGACGCAGTGGTTGAGTGGGCTCTACTACGCTGATTTCATC
>JAGZVW010000027.1:0-23918 GCA_018379295.1 Streptococcus parasanguinis
ACAGTTTATTTTGAAGATGGATTTTGGCATGGTTTGTTCGAACAAGTGTATCGAGAAACTTATCAAGTTTGTCGTGTGACATTTGGTCAGGAGCCAAAAGATGATGAAATTCTAGAGATCTTACAGACTCAGTTTACTCAATTATCTTTTAGTCCAGAAGCTATAGTTAAGCAACATGTAAAAATCAAGAATCCTAAACGATTACAGCGAATGGTGAAGAAACAAGTAAATCAGAAAGTTTCTTCCAAGTCGAAAGAACTATTGCAGTTGCAGTATGAGGAAAGGAAAAAGATTTCAAAACATCAATCTAGTGTCCAAAAACAATTGCTAAAACAAGAGAAATTCGAACGCAAACAGCAAAAACGAAGAGAGAAGCATAAAGGATATTAACCCTTATCTCTTTCATCAAAAAAGCCTCGGTAGGAAGAACCCTACCGAGGCTTTTTAACATGTTGAAAACGATTGTTGAATATCTGGATGATTTTCCCAATCAGCTCGATTGTAGCTTCCTGTAATGGTGTGCTCTTCAGAAAAGAGCAGAACCCGTTCCACAATCGGAGCGATTTGCTCGAAATGGTGGGAGGAAATCACAATCGTTTTTCCTGCTGTTTTGAGTTCTTGGAGCAAGGCGACAATCAGCTTCTGGTATTTTGGTGAGAGACCGTTAAAGGGCTCGTCAAATAGCAAGAGACTAGGATTCATGGTGAGGACACTAGCGATAGCGACTAGCTTCTTTTCCCCTCCGGAAAGATGGTAGGGAATACGATCTCTCAGGTGCTCAATCTCTAAAAGAGTGAGTGTATCATTGACGCGTTGTTCGATTTCAACTGCCGATAAGCCGAGTTGACGTGGGCCAAAAGCCAGTTCATCATAGACGCTTGTATTGAACAATTGGGTATCGCTGTTTTGAAAAATGAGTCCAACCTGCTGGAAGAGTTGCCCAGCACGATGGGGATCTTTCAAGAAGTCTTTGTCAATGGTCCAATCCTTGAAGTGGTACTGACCAGAAGACAGGGGCAAGAGCCCAACCAGAATTTTAAAGAGGGTCGATTTTCCAGCTCCGTTTGGGCCCATCAAGCCCACGGTTTCCCCTTTTTGAATCTGGAGTTGAATATCGTGGACACCAGTTTCTTCGGTATAGTGGTAATTTCCATCCTGAATGGTAATCATAGGGCTTCCTTTCTAGCCAAGTAAGGTCGTGAAGGTCGTGAGAACCGCCAATTCCAATAGGAAAAAGACGTCTTCCTTCTTCCAGTGGAAGGCTTCTTTGCGCTTTGTATCCATACCGTAGCCTCTCAGCAACATGGCCTCGTAGACCTCTTTGGTATGGTTCTTCGTTGATAGATACAAGAGACCCAGAAGAGAGCCAAAGAGATGGAGGTTCACTTTTTGACCAACTGTCCGGAGTTGGACGCACTCAATTTGTTGGTGAAGGTGTTTTCCCAAAATATAACTATATTTCAGCGTAATATCAATGGTCTGGACAAAGGTCTTGGGGACATGTAGCTGCCTTAGGGCCTCAACCAGTTGGATGCTTGTGGTAGTGGCTAAAAAGAGAGAAATATTGAGGACAATTATCCCTGCGCGTAGCAAAAAGAGTCCTCCATTTTGAAATCCTTGAAATAAGATGCTAGGCAATATCACAATTGTTGAAATCAACAGCACCTTGAACAGGACCTTAAAGAGGTGGAGTAGGACCTCTCCAGGAAGCATGGCAATGTGCATTAACAAAAGGATACCGATCAACCACAGTTGGATGGGATGGTGGGCAGTCGTAATGAGAATGGCTAGAATTAAAAAGGAAACGAGCCGCATCCAAGACGAAGTTTTGGCCTTGAATGCGGGCGTCGTTTGTTTCATTTTGCCAAGAAAGTGGCGCAATGTTTGAAGATTCATTTGTAAATAGTGATGGCTTTTTGAAGCTTCTAGAGTCGCTTGCTCTTGATGAAGCCAGTCAGGGAGTTTACGCATGAGAAGTCTTTTCTCCGTTCATTGATCGAATGATTTTACTGATGATATAGAAAATGAGAACAGCTGTAATGGCTGATAGGATATAGCCAATCGCAATTTTTGTTCCAGGAATGGTGTAATCACTGAACAAGGCTTCAAAAGAGAATCCATTTTTGATCCCTGTTGGGACTTTGCCATGAAGCAGGCTACCCAATTCTTCAGTAGACCATTCACCAAAAGCTGTCCCATCTGCGAGGAGTCCAAGTGGGCTGAGGACGATCAAAGCAAGGAGTACCCAGCGAATTTTTTTAACAAATGAAGTTGTATTGACTGTACTTGGTGTGTACAACTCTGCAGGAGCAACTTGTTTTACAAAACGGTAAATCACAACGGTGAAGAAGGCTTCGACCCAACCTGCGACAAGGAGGTGAGCACCCAACATAGCAGGCACCGTGATACTCAATCCATAAGGATTATAGAGTGGCTGACCAGCTTCTGACGCGATGAGGGGTTGCAAGCCCAATTCAACACCAGCTAAGAAGGCAGCAGCATTGATCGAAAGAAAAGAACCGATAATAACGCCAAGCGTTTCCTGATGGTGCTTGCGGAACAAGTTATAAATAGCATAGCCAACAAAAGGCATCACAATGGCCATGTTGAAAATATTGGCCCCAAGAGCGAGAATCCCTCCGTCACCAAATAAGAAGGCCTGTAGGAGTAAGGCAACTGTCAGCGCTAGAGAGGCCGCATAGGGACCTATGAGAATGGCAAGAAGGGTCCCTCCGACAGCGTGAGCGGTCGTTCCACCAGGAACAGGAACATTAAACATCATCAATAAGAAGGACAAAGAAGCAGCAATCCCAAGCATCGGCGCTAGCTCTTTATTTTCTTTTAATTGGACCTTGACTTTTTTGATGGACAAGACAATAACAGGCGCAGCAGCAACCGCTAAAACTGCACAACTTGCAGGACTAAGGTAATTATCTGGTATATGCATAACAAATTCTCCATTAGTATGATTTAATTTCGTTAACAGATTACCACATTATAAAATCAGGTGTCGTTGCAAAACGAGTCCAACATTTGTTACACTTGCTAGAAAGAGGGAGAAGAAACTAGTTTGAAGGGCTAGAAAGGCTTTTTAAGGTGAATTTAGATAAAATTATTGGTTCCATATCGAAATAGTTGACAGGTGTAACAGGCAGTGGTACAATGACTTTAATGTTTCGATATCGAAATAAAAAGGAGACAAAATGGACAAGATGCAAGGGGGCCACCAAGCTTTACAGATACGCTTGTTAAATGGGCGTATCTTTCAAAAACTGCTGAGCAAGGAACCAGATGCCCTATACCGAAGTGAACAAGGGAAAATTTTAACGATTTTGTGGAAGCAAGAGTTGGAGTGCGCTACTGCGACCGATATCGCTCTTGCGACGGGTCTAGCCAACAATACATTGACCAGCATGGTTAAGAAATTGGAAGAACAAGGCTTGGTTACGATTCAACCTTGCACGCAGGATAAAAGGAAAAAATATATCTCTTTGACAGACCTCGGTTGGGCACAAAAAGAAATTGGAGACCGTGTCAGTAAAGAATTGGGGGAGATTTTCTACCAAGGCTTTTCGGATCAAGAAATCCGAGAATTTGAGGCCTATCAAGAGCGCATTATCTCAAATCTAAAAGCTAAAGAGAATGACATCTAGGGAAAGAAAGTAACAGTTATGATTGGTATTACAGGGGTAACAGGGAAATTAGGTTCTTATGTGGCGAATCTTGTCGATAAGAAGGGAATCGCTTCAGTCCATCTAGCACGAAGCCCAGAGCGTGCAAAGATCTATGTTTCAGCGGAAATTCGTAAAATAGTGTATGCCAATACACCAGAGGTGGTTGAGGCCTTAAAGGGTATTGATATCTTGTTGATGATTTCTGCTCGGGAAAATCCAGAGCGTGTCAAGGAGCACAAGGAGTTTTTGGATGCTGCAAAACTAGCAGGGGTGCAACATATTGTTTATACCTCCTTTTATGGGGCAGATGAGAAGGCAACTTTTACCTTGTCTCGAGATCATGCCCAGACGGAAGCCTATATCAAGGAGTTAGGGTTCACCTACACTTTTTTGAGAGATAATTTTTACTTGGACTTCTTGATTGATATTGCACTTGAAAATGGAGAGATTCGTGGTCCGGCCGGTAGTGGCCTGGTATCAGCTGTTGCCCGTAAGGACACATCTAGGGTTGCAGCAGAGATTCTTTTAAATCCTAAGGAGTGGGAAAATCAAACCTTGAATCTGACAGGGCCAGAGGATCTTTCCATGGAAGAAATCGTAGCGCTTCTCTCAAAAGAGACGGGTGTCGCCATCACGTATGTAGATGAATCGGTAGAAGAAGCTTATGAGTCACGGAAAAAATGGCCAGCACAAACATGGGAGTACGATGCCTGGGTCAGCACCTATACAGCGATTAAAGCTGGAGAACAAGCTGGGGTTTCTACAGATGTCGAAAAAGTCCTAGGGCATCCAGCAAGCAGCCTATTGGATATTCTAAGAGACAGAAAACTTATTGAGGAAAAATATGATTGAATACAAACATGTAGCCTTGCGCTATACAGAAAAGGATATTTTAAAAGATGTCAATCTCCGCATTGAAAATGGAGAATTTATGGTGCTAGTGGGTCCTTCAGGATCTGGAAAGACCACCATGCTCAAGATGGTCAATCGTCTCTTGGAGCCGACTGATGGCAATATCTATATGGATGGAAAACGTATCAAGGACTATGATGAACGGGAGTTACGTCTCAGTACCGGCTATGTCCTTCAAGCCATTGCCCTATTTCCAAACTTGACGGTTTCGGAAAATATAGCTCTTATTCCTGAGATGAAGGGCTGGAGCAAGGAGCAAATCGCTTCGAAAACAGAAGAACTCTTGAACAAGGTAGGCCTGCCCCCTGCAGATTATGCCCATCGTTTACCAAGCGAGCTATCTGGTGGAGAGCAACAACGGATTGGCATTGTGCGAGCTATCATTGGGGAACCAAAGATTTTATTGATGGACGAACCTTTTTCAGCCTTGGATGCCATCTCCCGTAAGCAGTTGCAGGCTCTTACCAAAGAATTGCACAAAGAATTCGGCATGACGACCATCTTCGTAACCCATGATACGGACGAGGCCTTAAAATTAGGGGATCGGATTGCAGTGCTGCAAGAAGGAGAGATTGTACAGGTAGCGGATTCTGAGACCATTCTTGCCCAGCCAGCCAACGACTTTGTCGCAGATCTATTTGGAGGTGCTCACCATGTCTAAACTACTTGCAACCTTTCAAGAACGCTTTGGGGACTGGCTCGCTGCACTGGGGCAACATTTGCAACTGTCATTACTGACCTTGCTCCTTGCGATTTTTCTAGCTGTTCCTCTAGCTATTTATTTGAGTATCCACAAAAGAACAAGCAACTGGGTTTTACAGATAGCTGGGATCTTCCAGACCATTCCTTCCATGGCTCTTTTGGGCCTCTTCATTCCTATTATGGGAATCGGGACGCTTCCGGCCATAACAGCTCTTGTCATCTATGCCATTTTCCCGATCCTTCAAAATACCATTACCGGTTTACAAGGGATTGATCCAAGCCTTGAAGAAGCAGGAATCGCCTTTGGGATGACCAAGTGGGAGCGACTCAAGAAGTTCGAGATTCCCTTGGCCATGCCCGTCATTATGTCTGGGATTCGCACGGCAGCCGTGATGATTATTGGGACAGCTACCCTAGCTGCCTTGATTGGAGCAGGGGGACTTGGTTCCTTTATCCTCCTAGGGATTGACCGCAATAATGCCAGTCTGATTTTGATCGGTGCCCTATCTTCTGCCTTCTTAGCTATCGCATTTAACCTTCTTCTCAAATGGATGGAAAAGGCCAAATTGCGGACCATCTTTGCGGCTTTTGCTGTGATGGTTATTGGATTAGGAGCTTCTTATACACCAAGTCTTCTTCCAAAACCGAAGAAAGAAAATCTGGTCATCGCTGGAAAGTTAGGACCAGAACCTGAAATTCTCGCCAATATGTATAAGATCTTGATCGAGAAAAATACAGATATGACAGTGACCGTCAAACCGAATTTTGGCAAGACCACCTTCCTCTATGAAGCCCTGAAAAAAGGGGATATCACTATCTATCCAGAGTTTACAGGTACGGTGACCGAAAGTCTCCTCAAGCCAGCACCACAAGTCAGTCATGATCCAGAAACAGTCTACAAAGCTGCCCGAGATGGGATCAAACGACAAGACGACCTGGCCTTGCTCAAACCTATGGCTTATCAAAATACCTATGCTGTTGCAGTCCCTAAAAAGATTGCCCAAGAGTATGGACTCAAGACTATTTCAGATTTGAAAAAGGTGGAAGGACAACTCAGGGCAGGCTTTACGCTTGAGTTTAACGACCGAGAGGACGGAAACAAAGGCTTGCAGAAGATCTATGGTCTCAACTTACAAGTCTCCACCATGGAGCCAGCCCTTCGCTACCAGGCGATCCAGTCTGGGGATATTCAAATAACGGATGCCTACTCAACAGATGCCGAGCTGGCTCGTTATGACCTGGTGGTCCTTGAAGATGACAAGCAACTCTTCCCACCTTATCAAGGGGCGCCCCTCATGAAAGAAGCTCTTCTTAAGAAACATCCCGAATTAGAAGCTGTTCTCAATAAGTTGGCGGGTAAAATTACGGAAGCCCAGATGAGCCAGATGAACTACCAAGTCGGAGTAGAAGGCAAGCCTGCTGCTAAAGTAGCGCGTGACTTTTTGGTAAAAGAAGGGTTGATAAAAAATTAACAAACCATTCTCAAGTCTTTGCACTTGAGAATTTTTTAATAGAAAGCAATTTTATATCCTTTCAGCAAGCTTTTGGGGTAGAGGGATAGACCTTCTCTTCAAAAAATCTCCATTGAGTCTGGCTTAAAATTGTGTTACAATAAGCCTTGAAAATGAATGAAAGTATATGGAAAAAGTATGAAAAAACAACCAGTGATTGGAATTACAGGAAATGAAAGACCCTTCCCGGATGATCCAGACGCGAACATGAGTTATGCGGCGACTGGTTTTGTCGAAGCGGTCAAAGAGGCAGGAGGGATTCCATTGATCTTGCCAATTGGAGATGCGGCCTTGGCCAAAGACTACATATCGATGATTGATAAGCTCATCATCACCGGTGGACAAAATGTCTTGCCCAAGTTTTACGGAGAAGAAATCACCATCGACAGTGATGATTACCTCTTGAAACGCGATCTCTTTGAGTTGGCCTTGATTGAAGAAGCGCGTGCGGCTAAAAAAGCGATCTTTACCGTCTGCCGTGGGACCCAGCTCTATAATGTCGCTCTAGGGGGAACTCTGTATCAAGACATTGAACATCACTGGCAGGACAATCCAGGTCAGTACACCAGTCAAGAGCTGGTGACTAAGGATCAGACGGTTTTACAAGAGATCTATGGTAAGACCAGTCGCATCAATTCCTTTCACCATCAAAGTATCAAAGACTTGGCAGATGGCTTAGAAGTAATCGCGCGGGATCCCAAAGATGACGTCATAGAGGCGGTTCAATCCACAGATGGGAGTCGTTTTCTCGGCGTTCAGTGGCATCCGGAACTGCGTTTTGACAAGAGTCCTGCAGACCACAAACTCTTTAAATATGTTGTGAATGACTTATAATGAGGACCAGCTCTCTTAGGAATTTTTCTAAGGGAGCTTTTTCTTTAATCTGCGTAAGAAAGACTGTAAATTGTGCCTAGGTTTTGGGGGAGGATTCGCTACAATAGAGCTAGTAGAATGAGGAGGATTAGAACATGTTTCAATTTCCAAAGGATTTTTTATGGGGGAGTTCGACCTCGGGTCCACAGACAGAAGGGCGTCTAGATCAGGATGGAAAAGGTGACAATCTCTGGGATTACTGGTATAGGATCGAACCCAACCGCTTTTATCAAGGGCAGGGACCAGAGAAAACATCCACTTTTTATGAACACTGGGAAGACGACCTGGATCTCTTGTTAGAAACCGGTCACACAGCTTTTCGGACGTCTATTCAGTGGTCCCGCATTTTCCCAGAAGGCCGAGGGGAGATCAATCAAGCGGGTGTCGATTTCTACCGTCGTGTCTTTGAAAAGATTAAGGAAAAAGGGATTCACCTCTTGGTCAACCTCTATCATTTTGATTTGCCGATGGCTCTCCAAAAGCAGGGCGATGGTTGGGAAAACAAGGAAACCGCCTATGCTTATCAAGAATATGCGCGTTTTTGTTTCAAGACCTATGGGGATCTGGTCGACCAGTGGATCACTTTTAATGAACCCATTGTCCCTGTGGAGTTTGGTTATTTTTATGATGCCCATTTTCCTCATAAGGTAGATGTAGCTGCAGCTGTAAAAGTAGCCTACCACACCCAGTTAGCAAGCTCTCTAGCGGTCAAGGCCTGTCACGAGGTGGATCCCAATTCCCGGATCGGGATTGTGCTCAATTTGACACCAGCCTATCCTCGGAGTCAGCATCCAGAAGATATTAAAGCTGCTCGTATCGCCGAGCTCTTTCAAGCCAAATCTTTTTTAGATCCTTCGGTTCTTGGCCACTATCCTCAAGAATTAGTGGAGATCTTGCGGGAGCGTGATCTCTTGCCAGATTATGATCCCTTTGAGTTGCGCTTGATGGAGGAAAATACCGTCGACTATCTAGGTGTTAACTATTACCAACCACTCCGTGTAGCAGCTCCTCGTTATGCTCCGAATCCAGCTTCTCCCCTACTCTTTGAGCAATTTTATGAACCCTATGTCATGCCAGGTCGCAAGATTAATCCCCACCGTGGTTGGGAAATCTATGAGCAAGGCCTGTATGACATTGCCAAAAATATCAAGGAAAACTATGGCAATATCGAGTGGATCCTGACCGAAAATGGGATGGGGGTCGAAGGAGAGGAAAAATTCCGCAAGGATGGAGTGATCCAAGACGACTACCGGATTGACTTTGTCAAAGACCATCTTCGTGAGCTCCACCGGGCTATTCAAGATGGTGCCAACTGTAAAGGCTATTTGATCTGGACCTTTATTGACTGCTGGTCATGGCTCAATGGCTACAAGAACCGCTATGGCTTAGTTGAGTTGGACCTCGAAAGTCAAAAACGAACCCTCAAAAAATCTGGCCATTGGTTTAAAGAGCTAAGCCAAGCCAATGGATTTGAAGACTAAATCAAAATCCGCAGCCTGTGTTCCGTTCAATTTGAGCCTCCTCGTATTGTCGTTTTAAAGTTTGGAGTCAAACAGTTCCCCAAACGGTTTGACTCTCAATTATTCCGAATGTCTGAAACCATTCTGTTTCAGGCATTTTTCTTACAGTGGAAATTTTCTTAGATGACTTTGTCTCTAATCTTAACCCTAACTTAACTAGACCAATTTTCTTGAATTTCCTAGTTGACAAACTGGAAGAAGTATTGTATACTGACTCCGCTGGTTGCTTTTTAGGTAAATTAGACTAGACCAATTCCGAAGCAACTGAGAAATCGACCATGGGTCGTTTGACTAAGTAAAGGGGAAAGTATAGCAAGGCTATATCGTAAAAACTATGTGCGGAATCGTTGGTGTTGTAGGAAATACAAATGCTACTGATATTTTGATTCAAGGACTTGAAAAACTCGAATACCGAGGCTATGACTCTGCGGGTGTTTTTCTGGCTAGTGAAGGCAAGAGCCAATTGGTAAAGGCAGTTGGCCGCATTGCAGAATTGTCATCTAAGGCAGAAGGTGTCGAAGGGACAGCTGGGATTGGACATACCCGTTGGGCCACTCATGGAAAACCAACTGAGGACAATGCTCATCCACACCGCTCTGAAACAGGTCGCTTTGTGTTGGTCCACAATGGGGTGATTGAAAACTACCTTGAAATCAAGGAAGAATACCTAGCAGGTCACCATTTCAAGGGGCAAACAGATACAGAAATCGCAGCCCACTTGATCGGAAAATTTGCTGAAGAAGATGGCCTGTCTACGCTTGAAGCTTTCAAAAAAGCCCTCCACATCATCCGTGGAGCCTATGCTTTTGCTTTGATGGATGCGGAAGATCCAAGCACCATCTATGTAGCGAAAAATAAATCACCACTCTTGATCGGTCTTGGAGATGGTTACAATATGGTCTGCTCTGATGCCATGGCCATGATTCGTGAAACCAACCAATACATGGAAATCCATGACCAAGAGTTGGTCATTGTCAAGGCTGACAGCGTTGAAGTGCAAGACTATGATGGCAACGTCAAAGAACGAGATAGCTATACGGCTGAACTTGACCTTTCTGATATCGGTAAAGGGACTTACCCATACTACATGCTCAAAGAAATCGATGAGCAACCAACTGTCATGCGTAAGCTGATCCAAGCCTATACAGATGAATCTGGTCAAGTAGTGGTAGACCCAGCGATTATCAAGGCTGTTCAAGAAGCAGATCGCATATATATCCTTGCAGCTGGTACCTCTTACCATGCTGGATTTGCGTCTAAAAAAATGTTGGAAGAGTTGACAGATACTCCAGTAGAACTCGGTATTTCATCTGAGTGGGGGTATGGTATGCCACTTCTCAGCAAGAAACCACTCTTCATCTTTATCAGCCAATCTGGTGAAACAGCTGATAGCCGCCAAGTATTGGTCAAAGCCAATGAAATGGGCATTCCAAGCTTGACAGTGACCAATGTTCCAGGTTCAACTCTTTCACGTGAAGCAGACATGACCATGTTGCTCCATGCTGGACATGAAATTGCGGTAGCTTCTACTAAGGCTTATACGGCTCAAATCGCAGCCCTTGCCTTTCTTGCCAAAGCTGTTGGGGAAGCCAATGGAAATGAGAAGGCCAAAGGCTTTGATTTGGTGCACGAATTGTCTATCGTTGCCCAATCGATCGAATCAACCCTTTCAGAAAAAGAAGTGATCGACGAAAAAGTTCGTGGCTTGTTGGAAACAACCCGCAATGCATTCTATATTGGACGTGGCCAAGATTACTATGTTGCCATGGAAGCCAGTCTGAAACTAAAAGAAATTTCTTACATCCAATGTGAAGGCTTCGCTGCGGGTGAGTTGAAACACGGTACCATCGCTCTGATCGAAGACGGTACACCGGTCATTGCCCTCTTGTCTGATCCAGTCCTAGCCAGCCACACACGTGGGAACATCCAAGAAGTGGCAGCACGTGGGGCTCATGTTTTAACTATTGCAGAGGAAAATGTCGCTAAAGAGACAGATGATTTGGTCTTGACAGCGGTTCACCCTTACCTCTCTCCAATCTCAATGGTGGTGCCAACCCAATTGATTGCCTACTTTGCAACCCTTCATCGTGGGCTCGATGTTGATAAACCACGGAACCTTGCTAAGTCTGTAACCGTTGAATAAAATTATCTATGTAGAAAAAAACATCCTCGTTAGGTTTTTCCTAGCGAGGATGTTTGCTTTATTTGTCAAAACCTTGCAAGGCTTTGAGGCGTTCTTCTGTTTGTCCCTTGGCATCTAGTTTTTTACCTTGGTAAACAGCAGATTCCCATGATCCATACATTGGATTTGGGAAGATGATGAATTTTTCACCAAATTCTTTTTGCAATTCGTCCAATTTCTTGTCGCGATCAGCTTCAGAGGTCTTGGAAAAATCTGCAAAGTCAACCAGGTTGTCCCCGAAGAGCAAGACAAGATTGGTCTTTTCTTGTACAGCTTGGCGACGGCCTTCTTTTGATTTGACGCCATCTTCTAAGAACATGAGGTGGTCACGTCCTTGAACAGGAATGCCTTCTTTTTCAAGGTTCTTGATGGTATCATCTACTTGAGAGCTTGTACGGTCAGAAATGTAGTAGATTTGAACCCCGTTTTGATCCGCATATTGAAGAAAATCTTTGGCACCTGGCACCGCTTTTGCGGCTGCTTTTTTCACCCAAACATCCCAATCTTTAGGATTGAAGGCCGTACCATCTTTGACGTTTTGAACTTGGTAAGGGCTGTTGTCTAAAACAGTTTCGTCCAAATCCAAGACGATGGAATAAGGCTTATCAGAAGGAGTTTGGAGGATCTCTTTCAAACGGTCAGTAGCGACATTGTAGCCTTGTAAATACAAAGCCTTGGTTTCTGCTGCCTTTTGGTACCAGAGAACAGACATGGTATTTTCTTGTGAGCGCTGTTGATCATAGGTCATTGTTACCTGATTTTTAGTGCTGCTTGCTTTTGTCTCTTGCGTTTTAGTGGTGTTGCTTCCACAACTCGTCAGTAAAATGACAGAAGCAAGAGCAGAAACGATGGTAAAGGTGGTTTTTGTTGTTTTCATAAACCGTACACTCCTTAAAATTATTCTATAAAAATTATACTCCTTTCAATCTTGCCTGACAAGAAAGAGAAGAAGGTGTCTAGAAATCGGTGAAAAGAAAAAAGAAGGAAAAATGCTGCTATGAAAGGTTTCTTCGCATCAATATATGCTATTTTTTCCTTTAAAAGAATGGGTATAGTTTTATGCTATAACCGGATCAAGAAAAGATCAAAGCATCCCTTTTCTTCTAAAATGAAACAATAAAGAAAGATACTCGCAAGTCCCTATTTTCAAGCACTTGCGTTTTTTTGATGCCTTTCTCAATAAAGAAATTTTAAGGCCTTGATAGGGAAAATATATTAGTCAGCTACTTTTCGAGGTGATATCATGGTTACAAATTCCAGAAGGAAAGCAGTTAGCCTTTCTATTGGAGAAATATTGAGGAGGATTCACAGTATGAGTAAAAAAGAATTGGTTCTTCGTGCCATTCGAGGCGAAACAGTAGAACGAATCCCTGTAGGATTTTGGCTCCATTATGTGACCCAAGAAGAAAAAGAATTGGGTCTAGACAATCCGGCTGTAGTAGAAAAAAGTATTAAGGGCCACCAACACTATGTAGAAGAAATTTCACCTGATTTTGTCAAGATCATGAGTGATGGCTTCTTCCGCTATCCGAGTGCTCTTTATTCGAGAGAGATCAGATCGATCCGAGAATTGAAGGATATTCAACCGATTGGAGAGCATCATCCATGGATTGAAAAACAAATCGAGGTGGTCAAGGAAATTTGTTCTCATTTCCATGAAGAGATTGCTTCTTTCTACAATATCTTCTCGCCCATTTCTTATTTGAAACGCTGGTTCCGTACGGATCAATCTCGTGGAGACCAAGTGATTGCAGACTTTATCAAGGAAGATCCAGAAACTTTAGCTCATGTCCTTGACGTGATTGCAGGAGACATCGCTACTTTAAGTCGTCGCTTGATCCAAGAAGCAGGTATTGAAGGTATTTACTTTTCAACCCAGCAGATCCAAGATGAGCGTGTGACAGATGAAGAATACCGCAAGTTCATTGAGCCTAGCAGCATCGCTGTCCTAGAAGCAGCCAATGAAGCTGGAGGCATCAATATCCTTCATATTTGTGGTTTTGAAGGGGCCAGCAATGAAGTGGAGCTCTTCAAGGATTATCCAGCCCAAGTCATTAACTGGGCGACCCATCATGAAGGCCTTAGCCTAGCCGCAGGTCGTAAACTTTTCGGCGATCGTGCCGTCTTGGGTGGCTTTGTCAATGGCAAGAAAGGTTTGCTCTACCAAGGGGAACGAGAAGCTATTGAGCAAGAAACGCGTCGCTTGGTGGCTGAAGCCGGAAGTCGTGGTTTGATTCTTGGAGCAGACTGCACCGTGCCAGATGATTTCCAATTGGAACGCTTAGATTGGGTGCGTCAAGCAGCCGTATTGTAAAAAGAAAGGAGAGGGAGATGAAAAAGATCAATGTATGGTGTATCCTGGTAACCGTTTTGTTTTTGCTTCTCGGGCTTAGTAAAGTTGCTCTAGCAAGCAGTCATGGGATTGTACGGAAAGATCCGGACATCGAAAAATTGGAGAAAATTCCAGCCCATAGTCTCTCTCTCCTTCGCCCCTCTGATATAGCGGGAATTTTACTTCTTGAAGATCAGTGATAAAAAAAGATGAAGAGCTTGATAAAAAATATATATTAGTCAAAGCATAATTGAAGTGATAAGATAACAAACAAGAAAAGATGGAACGAGGTAAGAACATGTCAGCAAAAAGAGAATTAGTGTTAAAAGCTTTTAAAGGAGAAGCAGTTGATCGTGTGCCAGTTGGATTTTGGCACCATTTCACGACAGAAGAAGAGTGGCTAAAAGGATTTTCAAATCCTGAAATTATTGAAAAAAACCTGAAGGGTCATCAAAACTTCCTTCACAAGGTCCAACCAGACTTTGTCAAACTCATGAGTGATGGCTACTTTGCTTATCCAAATCCAGCCATTCACAAAGGCCTTGAAAACATCTCTGACTTAGCAGGAATTGAACCTCTCGGAGCCGATCATCCATGGATCACAGAGCAGGTAGAGCTTGTGAAAAAAATCCGTGTCGGTTTTGAAGAGGACATTGTAGCCATCTACAATATCTTTGCTCCAGTAACTTACTTTAAATGGTTGGTCGGAGAAGTTTCAGGAGGAGATGACTTGATCGCAAACTTCATCGATCAAGATGCTGCAACCCTTAAAAAAGTATTGGATACGATTGGTCAAGATATTGCAAGTTTGAGCCAACGCATCATTAAAGAAGCAGGAGCAGACGGGATCTACCTCAGTGTTCAAAGTATCCAAGATGCGCGCGTGAGCCAAGAAGTTTATAAAAATAGTATTGCACCGAGTGAACTCCATGTCTTAGAGACAGCTAAGGAAGCCGGTGGCGTAAATATTCTTCATATCTGTGGCTACGAAGGAGCTCGCAATGATATCCATCTCTTCACAGACTACCCAGCTCAAGTCATTAACTGGGCAGTTGGACCAGAAGGAATCAGCCTAGCAGAAGGACGCGAAATCTTCGGTGGACGTACGGTTCTTGGTGGCTTTGAAAATGGCAAAAATGGTCTTCTCTATACAGGAGACAAGGCTGCGATTCAAGCAGAAACCAAACGCATCATCGCAGAAACCGGAACCACAGGCTTGGTCATCGGTGCCGATTGTACGATTCCAAGTGACATTGATGAAGAGCGAATCGAATGGATTCGTGAAGCTGCAGCAGAATAAGAAAAAATAGAATCAGGGAGAACAGAGTATGAGTAAAAAAACATGGATTATCGGTGGGGTGGCCGTTCTTGCCCTTGCAGGTGCAACCATTCTTGGACGGAGCTTGAACCATGCAAACGATAGCAAAGGCTCAACAGGATCTAATAAAGTAACAACCTTGAAAGTAGCCCACACGCAAAACTACGTGCCTTATGATTTCGTCGATGAAAAAGGAGAATCAGATGGTTATGAAGTAGCCGTTCTCAAAGCTATTGACGAAAAATTACCAGACTACAAGTTTGAGTACACTGGAACAAGTGATGACGACCTTTTGATCGGTCTAGAATCTGGTAAGTATGATATCGGAACTAAAGGAGCTTGGTATACCGAAGAACGTGCTAAGAAATTTATCATTCCAAAAGAACCAATCGGAGCAAGTATCATCGGGTTTACCGTACGAAAAGAAGATGCGGATAAATACAAGAACATTGATGACTTTGCGAAAGAAAAAGGGAAATTGGTTCCAATTTCACCACAAAATGCGCAATGGAATGTTATTAAAGAATACAATGAAAAGCATAAGGACCAACAAATCGAATTAACAGCTGCCGAATCGTTCAAAGTCGCAGATGCTTATGCTTGGGTACTTGAAGGTCGTTACGATGCCTTCTTTGACATCAAACTTTCCTTTGAAAAAGCTGTCACAGATAAAGATGGTTCTTACCACCAATACGCAGACAAACTCAGCTGGTTTGCCTACAAAGGAATTCCAACTTATCCATTGATCCATAAGGATAAGAAAAACGAAAAATTTGCGGAAGAATACAGCAAGGCCATCAAAGAATTGGAAAAAGATGGAACGCTTGCGAAATTGTCGAAAAAATATTTCGGTGAAGATGTCTTCAGTTATGTAGATAAAGAGAAATAAGATGGAACTGGGTGCGCATAGCCCCAGCTTCCTTATTTCTATCCGGATATAGAAAGGAAAAGAAACATGGTCTCATACGACATTTCCAAGGTCTGGTCATTTCTTCCAACCTTGGTCCAAGCTCTACCAGCGACCTTAGCTTTGATGGTGTTAACGACGCTTCTTGGTTCTGCATTTGGCTTGGTTTTGACTTGGGCACAAGTATCAGAAGAGAAGGTAGGAGCAGGTCTGGCAAAAGGCTATGTCTTTACTTTGCGTTGTACCCCTCCGATTGTCTTGCTCTTCTTGGTCTTTTATGGGCTCCCCCAATTTTTGAACTGGTGGTTGGGTATTGACATTGATCACTGGTCCAAGTTTGTCTTTGTTCTTGTGGCCATGTTTCTTCTCTTTGCGGCTATGATTTCTGAGGTCTTTAAGGCAGCCTATTTGGCCATTCCCAAAGGTCAGATGGAGGCAGGCTTGAGTATTGGCTTGACGCCAGCTCAAACCATTTGGCGGATTGTCCTTCCCCAAGCCTTTCGCGTGGCTCTTCCAAATATGACGACGGCCATCTTGAACCTCATGCGCGACGCCGCTTTGGCTTATACCATTGGCTTTATCGATATCATGGGAGCAGGAAACAACTTGATCAGTCGCAATCTTGGGAATTATTCCCTCGAGACCTATACAGCCGTAGCAGTGATTTACTGGGGAATTGCCCTTGTAATCTCCCTCTCAGCTCAACTCCTTGAGAAACGACTCAGCGTAACAGAAAGGTAGCTTATGGATTTCAATTTTATTAGTAAAACATTTCTAGCCACCTTGGGTGGTGTTCCAGTGACCCTTCTGATCATGGTCGTATCGATCCTCTTGAGTTTTTTTCCAGCCCTCTTTTTGGCGCTCGGTCAGATATACAAGGTCAAAGGGGTTCGCAGTTTCTCAGTGGTTTACTTAGCCTTTATTCGCGCGACTCCTCCGATTCTCTTAATTCTCTTCTTTTATAGTCTCTTTCCCAGTCTCTTAAATAGCTTTTTTAAGAGTATTGGCAGTCACTTTAATGTCTTTGAGATCAATCCCATTTACTATGCCTTTATCATCTTTAGCTTGATGACAACAGGGAGTCTGGCTGAAATTCTACGCTCAGCCATCCTGACGGTAGATAAGGGCCAGCTAGAAGCAGCGCAAGCCATTGGTTTGACCAATCGTCAAGCCTATATCCGCATTGTTTTTCCACAAGCCCTGCGTTCAGCCCTTCCAAATTTGTGTAACCTGGTCATCAACTTGGTCAAAGGAACTTCCCTTGTCTTTGTCATGACGATCAAGGATATCACCGCCATCGCCAAGGTCGAAGCCTCTTATGGTTATCAATATTTTGAATCCTATCTCGTGATTTTTATTCTTTATATTGTCATTTGTGGGGTGATTCAGTGGGGATTCAACCTCTTGGAAAAACGCCTGACACTCGCATAGAAGAAGGAGAAATAAGAAGATGTTAGAAGTAGAACACGTATCGAAAAAATTTAAGGACCACCAAGTCCTGGTAGATGTTAATCTCAAGGTCAACCAAGGGGATGTCGTCGTTATTTTGGGTCCATCTGGATCAGGAAAAACAACCTTCCTTCGCTGCCTTAACCACTTGGAAAAGGCAGATACAGGCCACCTAACCCTAGGTGGAAAAGAGTATGACCTCTCAAAACTCAGCAAAAAAGAGATTCTAGAAATCCGCCAAAAGACAGCCTTTGTCTTCCAGCATTACAATCTATTTGCCAACAAAACAGCACTTGAAAATATCTTGGAAGGCTTGATTGTAGCTCGGAAGATTCCAAAAGAAGAAGCCATCCAACGGGCGGAATCCGCCCTTGAAAAAGTTGGTCTCCTCGCTTACAAGGATTACTATCCTTCTCAATTGTCAGGTGGTCAGCAGCAACGGATCGGAATCGCGCGTGCCATCGCAGTGAAACCAGACGTGATCTTGCTGGACGAGCCGACTTCAGCGCTAGACCCAGAATTGGTTGGAGATGTCTTAGATGTCATGAAACAGCTAGCCAAAGAAGGAGTGACCATGGTTGTCGTAACCCATGAGATGGGCTTTGCGCGTGATGTGGCCAACCATGTCATCTTTATGGATGGCGGGCATATTATTGAAGAAAATGAGCCCCATGAATTCTTCAACAGTCCAAAAGAAGAACGAACCAAACAATTCCTATCACGGATTTTATCTGACGCCACTTATAGTGTCGAATACATGATTTAACAAGAGGCACACCTATGTAGGGTGTGTTTTTTGGATTCTGGAAAAAATTTAAAAATTAGCTCAATTTTTAAAAATCATTACGAATAATATAAGTGAGAGGGAAATATGACTGATAAAAAACAACGATTTGTACTATTATTCTTACTGACTTTGTTTCTAGGAGGTTGCAGTCTTTTTACGGATAAAGCCGCTGAGAGAAGAGAAATGATTCAGATTGCAGAAAGCACGAAAATGGAGCGAGCGATAAAACACTTGTTAATCAGTATCGATCCTAAAGCTTTCACTTCAGAAGGAGTCATTCACTCCTATACCCTGATAAAAGGTAAATTGGAATACAACCCAATGGGAGGCATGAATGTTTATCTCGTGATCAATGGCGATAAAAAGTTAACGATCGATACGACTATTCAAATGGAAGATTCAGGACAGTTCGAAGCAGGTAGTTACGGTATTTCAGCAAAATTAGATGATCTGTTAAGTAAAGCAGAAGAGACTGGGAAATAAATTCATAGTGGAGTCATTCATGGAAGCATCAAAGGAAAATATGAGAACTAAAATAATAGGGACGTTATGGTTATTGCTAACCACTTTGTGCCTAGGAGGATGTAGTCTTACTACCGGACGATCAGAGCAACGAAGAGAAATGCTAGAGATTGCAGAGAGTAAGCAATCAAAAAGAGTTCTCGAAAATATATTGAGACAAGAAGATCCCAATGCCTTGACAGCGGAGGGGATTGTGAAGTCATATAAAATTAATATCCACCGGCTGAGATCTCATCCCATGGGAGGTTTGACGATAGAAATGATGGTTAATGAGGATGAGAATTTAACCATTACGACAACCTTAACCCAAGAGTCTGATGGTCATATGGAACAGAATGGAGTAGTCATTTCAGGGGAATTATCCAAGAAATTAGTAAACGATAAATAAGGAATTGCAAGAGAATGAAAAAAAGATACAGTATGACCGTAATCATGATTCTGTCAGGGCTATTTCTAGGAGGATGCAGTCTTATTACCGGACAAGCTACAAAGAAACAAGAAATGATTCAGATCGCAGAGAGCAAGAAGATGAAAGTGGCGATTGAGAATATGTTAAAAAAATTAGATCCAAAAGCACTTACACCAGAAGGAAAAATTAAAACGTATAAAATTTCTAAAGATGATTTAGATTATAATCCAATGGGAGGACTATTAGTAAAAATAGTCATAAATAATGATGATAAGTTAGTTTTGAGCACAACTATACAAGAAGATGCTACTACAGGGAAATATGAAGAGACCTATTTTGGGAAAACAGAGGAGTTAAGTGATTTATTAACCAACAATTAAAATAGGTAACCAGAAACATTTTCTGAATCAAAGCTGGTATGTTACATCAATAGTTAGTGCTTGTAACCTTTTGGCAATGTTTTTTAACAAAAGTAACATTTCAGACGTTGATGGAATTTTGTATAATAAATTTTAAGAAAACTAGAAAAAGAAACGGGAAGAAATGAAAAAAAGTAAATTTATTGTGTTGATAATGGTAGTATTTAGCCTGAGCTTAGGAGGCTGTAGCTTTTTTAATGGACAATCTGCAAAAAAACAAGAAATGATTCAAATCGCAGAGAGTAAGCAAATGAAAGTGGCGATTGAAAAATATTTAAAAAAACAGGATCCAGAGGCATTAACTCCAAATGGGAAAATAAAGACTTATAGGATTTTAAAAGACAAATTAAAATATAACCCAATGGGAGGACTGATTCTAGAGGTAGTCATTAACAATGATGATACATTAATAATCAATATGACAGTTCAAGAGGAAGATTCTGGGGAATATACCGTTGCAGCGTCTGGGATGCCAAAAAAGTTAACGAGACTAATAAGAGGAGAAAGTGATGGTCATTAATTCTAATTTTTCGGATCTTCAACATCAGAAAACATCCTTATTGGAATATCAACCGTTAGAAATGGGTCAAGATTATTCTATTAACGATGGAGATGATTATATTGGTAACTTAGCTCACATCTATGATAGTGTAAATGGCAATGAAGAACAGGTCTTTGTACTAACGGATAGTGGCAAGGGGGTTGAACAAGATCCAGTCCCCTATTCTGCTTCTGATGAAGATCGCGCCCAAATCCATGATGTGACAGTTTTGATGAAGGGATCTGAAACTGAAATAAGTACACAAAAATTACTCCATGATACATTTACAGATTGGGTAGGGACAGATTTGCCAGCAGCTTCCAATATTTTGAACCCTGGTGGTGCAAGTGAGTATGCAACCGAATATGCGAAGAATTATGCGCGAGATAAGGCTAAAGATGGTTTTAACAATGCTGTAGAAGCTCTTGAAGATGCAATTATTCCTACATCAGTTAATCTTCCACCGGAGGCCACTCCCGTTGGCAGGTTCATACAAAAAGCGATGGACAATCCTTTCAGCAATTTCGTACAGGAAAAAGCATCAGATATGGTCGGATTTTTTGCAGAAAGGACAGCCGAAGAACAGGTTAGATTTCCTACTTTAATGGGAGCTGCTTTTTTAAAAAAATACAATGACGAAAACGGTACTTTCCCACCTCCGCAATTTAAAGATGCTGCAGCTCATTTGAAAGAGGTGATCCGAAAATACCCCAATGCCAAGATAGATCTATATGGTCACTCTCTGGGATCTATGAATATTCAGTATGCTCTTGCCTGTTTGACGGAAGAGGAAGCTTCTCATATTGGGACCGTCCATCTATACAATGGTCCTAATGCCTATTCCATCTTAACACCAGAGCAAAAAGTGCGTATAGATTCGCTGAAGTACAAAATCTACAACCACATTGACCATAAAGATTTGGTTAGCTTGGGCTATCCAGATTCTGGAAGCAAGGGTGCCAGTGGGATTGTCAAGCACCTCAAAACTAAGAATTTGAAAAATATTGGCCTGCAACACATGATGCATGGTTATATCTATGATAAGGATGGGAATTTGATTCTTGAAAAGGGAACGGAAGCCATCACTCGGAAGGAAATCCTTGAAGAACGGATGAAGGTTTACTATCGCCTAAAGGATAAATTGCAAAAAACAGGTGGTGGACTGAGTTCAAGTGAACAAATCTATCTCGATGCCTTGCAGGCGCGCTTGGCTTCTGATGAGCTGATTCGAGTAGTGGATGAAGGGCTGGAGCAAGCTCAGAAATCTAAGACACAACTGGATACGGATTTAGAAGCTTTAGAGAAAGTATTACAGACCGTTCCGAAAGGCTTCATTCTCAATCTTGCGGAAGTAGAAGAGGCCTATGCACAGGCTGGTGCAACAAGGCAAACAGTTGTCACTGAAGTAAGAGAAAGATTCGACAATCGTTTGGCTGCGTATCAGTCCTTATCGAATGAATTTCATGCTTTAAACGAGCAAGTGAATGCAGGAATTGAGCTCTTAAAAACAAAAGATCAAAAAATTGCAGGAGAAATGAATCAATGGGAACAACTAGCTTATTAATGTCATCTACTCCTTCGAAAAGGGAAAAGCAACTAGATCACTTGGAAAGAGAATTTCAAAAAGCGCGCTTGGAGGTCGATGAAAAGCGTTGCTTGGTGGAAAGAAAACAGCAGCTCTTCACCCGGATGTTGGAAGAAGAGTATGCGATGGCAGCTTCCTTTTTACAACAGCAGGAGATTGATAGCAGTTGTGAATGGGAGTCCCTCCATCGCTGTATAGAAGAGTATGATCTCGAAGCTAGAGATGCAGCGCAAGTAGCCATAAAACAGATCGACACTGAAGAAGAGAATTTATGGCAATCCTACCGTAAAGAGAGATGGCAGTTGGAAGAGGAAATTACACAAGATAAAGTTTCATAGTATAGAAGAGGAGGAAGTATGGGTGATAGTCCTGTCAAAGATTTCTTTGATTTAGATATGAAAGATAAGATGAGGCTCATCGAAAGCCGAAAGAAATTGGAAAAAGATTTAATCCGGGTTGTCTATGCCCCCATTTTATTGACCTGCAAGGCAGGAGTCGAGAAACGCTTCAATGATGAATTGACTGCGATTGCAACAGTAGCTGAAGAAGATGTCCAGGTAGTCGGAAAGCAACTGGACCAATCCATGGTGGGGCAATTTGCTAAAAATGTACAGACGGCTATTCAAGAAAAAGCTGGGAAATTTAAATCTATCTAGCCAAGAACTTCTATAAAATGTGGAATCTGGAATGACATCCAGATTTTTTTATGAATTTTAAAAAATTATGTAAAAAAGTGTTGACAAAGAAATCAGTCTGCGTTATAATAATTTATGTAAACAAAAAGAGGTTGGAAAAACCTACTGGTTTACAAGATCAATAGCGGAAGGGAGATGGTGATATGCTATTTCCAGAATTAAGACAACTAATTGATAAAAGGAAAAATAGAAACTGTTAGCCTGTAGGGCTATTATTAAATAAATGAATTAAAATTATGTAAACAATCGAATAGCAGCCAATTGGTCTGCTAATTTTCAAGAATGAATTAAAATTATGTAAAATAGAGGTATACAATATGAATAACAACTTTAACAATATGGATGATCTTTTCAATCAACTAATGGGAAATATGGGTGGTTTTCGTTCTGAAAGCCGTCGCTACATGATCAACGGTCGTGAAGTGACACCTGAAGAATTTGCTATTTACCGCCAAACTGGTCAACTGCCAAATGAAGGGAGTGATCAAGTGCAACACCATCAAGGTAAAGGAATGAAACAAGATGGGATCCTTGCAAAACTTGGTCGTAACTTGACCGAAGAAGCTCGTGAAGGAAAATTGGATCCGGTCATCGGACGTAATAAAGAAATTCAAGAAACTGCTGAAATCTTGTCTCGTCGTACCAAGAACAACCCTGTCCTTGTAGGGGATGCCGGTGTTGGTAAAACAGCAGTTGTAGAAGGTTTGGCACAAGCTATTGTGAACGGGGACGTTCCAGCTGCCATCAAGAACAAAGAAGTCATCTCCATTGATATTTCTGGTCTTGAAGCAGGGACTCAATACCGTGGTAGCTTTGAAGAAAATATTCAAAATCTGATCCAAGAAGTCAAGGCGATGGGAAATGTCATTCTCTTCTTTGATGAAATCCATCAAATCCTTGGTGCAGGTAGCACAGGTGATGGTCAAGGATCTAAAGGTCTTGCGGATATCATCAAACCAGCTCTTTCACGTGGGGAATTGACAGTCATTGGGGCAACTACTCAAGATGAATACCGTAACACCATCTTGAAGAATGCAGCTCTTGCTCGTCGTTTCAACGAAGTGAAAGTCAATGCTCCATCAGCTGAAGATACTTTCAAGATTCTCCAAGGGATCCGTGATCTTTATGAAAAACACCACAATGTCATCTTGCCAGATGAAGTTTTGAAAGCAGCGGTTGATTATTCGATCCAATACATTCCACAACGTAGCTTGCCTGATAAGGCCATTGACTTGGTCGATGTGACAGCTGCTCACTTGGCAGCCCAACATCCAGTAACAGATGTCCATGCTGTGGAACATGAAATTGAAGAAGAAAAAGCTAAACAAGAAGCTGCAGCTGCTAAAGAAGATTACGAAGCAGCTCTTAATGCAAAAGTTCGTATCGAAGAACTTGAAAAGAAAATTGAAAACCATACGGAAGACCATAAAGTAACGGCAACAATCAACGATGTGGCTGAATCTGTAGAACGGATGACGGGTATTCCAGTGTCACAAATGGGTGCAACTGATATCGAACGTTTGAAAGATATGGGTCACCGTTTGCAAACTAAGGTTATCGGTCAAGATAAAGCCGTTGAA
>JAGZVW010000028.1:0-21860 GCA_018379295.1 Streptococcus parasanguinis
AGCAAGACGCAGTGGTTGAGTGGGCTCTACTACGCTGATTTCATCAGCTTTTACAGCCCTACTCAACTGTGCGGAGGTGGGACGACGAAATCGAATTCTGACGAATTACCGATTTCTGTCCCACTCTCTTTCTTGTCCAAGTATGATAGAATAAACTTATTAGATGGGAGAATATACATGAATCTATTTCGAAAAAAGGGACTTGGGCAAGTACACCCGGGTCTAAATCGCCATTTACGATTGTGGGATTTGATTATTTTAGGAATTGGTGCCATGGTGGGGACAGGGATCTTCACGATTACGGGAACTGCAGCAGCGAATTTAGCTGGTCCAGCCCTCATTATTTCGATTGTGATTGCGGCTTTTTGCGTTGGCTTATCTGCCCTCTTCTTTGCTGAATTTGCGTCTCGCATCCCTTCAACTGGTGGAGCCTATAGTTACCTCTATGCTATCTTTGGAGAGTTTCCCGCCTGGATTGCCGGTTGGTTGACCGTGATGGAATTTATGACAGCCGTATCAGGGGTGGCTTCAGGTTGGGCTGCTTATTTCAAGGGCTTGTTGGCCAATCTTGGCTGGAGTCTGCCGACGGCTTTAAACGGGACTTTTGATCCAGCTAAGGGAACTTATGTGGATCTCTTGCCTATTTTGGTCATGGTTCTCGTCACAGCCTTAGTTCTTATGAATGCAAAAGCAGTCTTACGCTTTAATTCCTTGCTGGTCTTACTCAAGTTCTCCGCTCTTGCCTTGTTTATCCTTGTCGGGATTTTTCACCTAAATCCTGGTAACTGGGCAAACTTTGCTCCGTATGGATTTGGAGAAATCTATGGTGGTCAAACAGGGATTATGGCTGGCGCTTCGCTCATGTTCTTTGCCTTTCTTGGTTTTGAGTCCATTTCAATGGCGGTCGATGAAATCAAGGAACCACAAAAGAACGTCCCTCGCGGGATTGTCCTCAGTCTCTTGATCACAACGGTTCTTTATATCTTGGTCACCCTGGTTTTGACTGGTATGGTTCCTTTTAAGAACTTAAATGTAGAAGACGCGGTTGCCTTTGCCCTTCGTCAAGTCGGAGCCGGCTGGGCTGGAAATTATGTATCGCTGGTAGCGATTTTGACCCTAATTACCGTCTGCATTTCCATGACCTTTGCCCTCTCACGGATGATTTACAGTTTGGCGCGGGATGGTCTCCTGCCAAAAGCTATGAAACAACTTGATCCAAAAACTAGAATTCCCAAAAATGCAACACTAGTAGCTGGATCGATGGCTGCTATTGCTGGTGGAGTCTTTCCACTAGCCAGTATCGCTTCCTTCTTAAATATTTGTACCTTGGCTTACCTAGTTATGTTGGCCTTTGCCCTCTTGAAATTGCGCAAGGAACACGGGGCTCCTGGACCTGGTGAATTTAAAACGCCATTGGTTCCAGTCTTGCCAATCCTGTCGATTGTGGTCTGTCTGTCCTTTATGACCCAGTATTCCCTATCGACCTGGCTGGCCTTCGGAGTTGCTCTCTTGATCGGGGTCGGAATTTATTTCGGTTATGGGTATCGCCATTCAGAAGAAAATCAATAAAAGATGAAAGCTAGAGTAGAAGAACTCTGGCTTTTTACATAGAGAAAGCTCTTTTTTTGGTATAATAAAGGGAGAAAGTTAACTAGATAACAAAGGAGAAAAAACATGACATTTGAAGAGATTTTACCAGGCTTAAAGGCTAAGAAAAAATATGTGCGAACAGGATGGGGTGGAGCAGAAAACTACGTCCAACTCTTTGATACCATTGAGCAAAATGGGGTGGCTCTGGAAGTGACCCCTTATTTCCTCATCAACGTGTCTGGTGAGGGTGAAGGTTTCTCCATGTGGAGTCCAACACCTTGTGATGTTTTAGCGACAGATTGGGTGGAAGTCCATGACTAAAAGAGTCTTGATTACAGGTGTTAGCTCAGGGATTGGCCTAGCTCAAGCTCGACTCTTTCTAGAAAAGGGCTACCAGGTCTATGGAGTGGACCAGGGAGCGGATCCCCAGTTAGCAGGTGATTTTCACTTCTTACAGAGGGACTTAACTCTTGATTTGACGCCGATTTTTGATTGGTGTCCTGAGGTAGAAGTCTTGTGCAATACAGCCGGAGTTTTGGATGATTACAAACCGCTTCTGGAGCAAAGCGCTCAGGAGATTCAGGAGATCTTTGAGATCAACTATGTGACCCCGGTGGAGCTGACGCGGCATTATCTGACTCAAATGTTGGAGAAGAAGCAAGGTATCATCATCAATATGTGCTCCATTGCTTCTAGCCTGGCAGGAGGCGGCGGTCACGCTTATACCTCGTCCAAGCATGCCTTAGCAGGATTTACCAAACAGTTGGCCCTGGATTATGCAGAAGCTGGTATTCAGGTCTTTGGGATTGCTCCTGGGGCTGTCAAAACAGGCATGACCGCAGCGGATTTTGAACCAGGTGGATTGGCTGACTGGGTAGCCAGTGAGACGCCGATCAAGCGCTGGATTAATCCAGAAGAAGTAGCAGAAGTCAGCCTCTTTTTGGCTAGCGGGAAGGCATCTGCCATGCAAGGACAAATCCTTACCATTGATGGTGGTTGGAGTTTGAAGTAGGAGGATGAAAAAGCAAGAGTTGAAATCTTGCTAAGAAATGTAATTGTTTTTTCCTTACTGAAAGAGGATCAAACCTAGGTGAACAATTAAGTTAGGACAGTGGTGAGACAGGTATTTACCTCTATGCTAAAGAAGATCTTACTGAACGAAATTAAACCTACCAGAGTGATCAGGATGAATCAGATTTCTTTATGATTGGTCACGATGGAGATCTAGCCTTTTTCACCAAAAAAAGACAGGGATAATAACAATTATGAAGATAACTGAGGGTAAGTTCAGAAGAACTTTTTGAATGGGCTCTACCTGAAACCTTAAGAGATTGTTTTAGAAGAAACGAATAGTATAACTGATTTGCTAAGTTATTGTGGAATGAAGGTGAAGTCATGATTAAATTAGTGAATGTTACTAAATGTTTTAGTGATGGATCGAATGTCAGATATATTTTCAAAAATTGTAATTTTGAATTTAAAAAAGGTAGCACGACTGCAATAGTTGGCCGTTCTGGATTAGGAAAAACTACTCTTGTTAAATTAATATTAGGGATTACCAGTTTAAATGAGGGGGATATCTTAGTCTGTGGTAGTTCCATTTTAGATATGAAAAATTTGAGTAAGGTAAGGCGTAGGAATATTGGCTGTGTCTTCCAAAACTTTAATTTGATTTCAGGTTTCACGGTGAAAGAGAATATTCTACTTCCAAGATATTTTTTTGAAAATGGAGAGAATAACATTAACGAAATTTGTAACACTCTAGGTCTTTCAAAGGAAATGTTAAGCAAGAGTATTGATAAGATTAGTGGAGGTGAAAAACAAAGAGTTGCCTTGGCAAGAGCTCTTATTAATAATCCAGAAATATTGATAGCAGATGAACCTACTGGTAATTTAGACGCTGCTAACGAACAAAATATAATAGAATTGTTGAAGCGGATCAATGAGGAGTTAGGTATCACGATTATAATAGTAACTCATAGTGATAAGGTGGCGAATAGTATGCAGTCTATTTGCACAGTTGTTGATGGCAAAATTGAGTACGTAAGGAGATGATAAAATGAATCATTCCATATTATTCATTGCTAAAAGAGATTTAGAAGTTAACAAACGAAGATATAGATTAGTTCGACTGTCAATAGCGATCTCTGTTTTGCTAATTGTTTTAGTGATGCTCATTTCTAATTCTTTCAATAATAAAATGATTAAAGAAATGACTGTAGCAAATAAAAATGTTGTTACTGTTGCCTTTGGTAATAAAGAAAATTCTCTGAATTATAAAGCTTTACCTTTATTTTCTAGTGATGATATTGATCGAGTTAAAAAAATTGATGAAGTAAAAAATATTACAGGTGTGAAACTACTATTTACGGATGATATCAAATTCCAAAATGGCAAAACATCGGTTTCCAATACCATCCATTGTTTAGAAGAAAAGTATTTAAAAAACCTGAATATTAGAATTGCTGAAGGGAAATTTCCAGAGAAGGACAATGAAATATTAATCGGAGATTCCGTACACAAGGCTACATCAATGAATGTCGGAGATACGGTGACTATTAAGATTGATAATCATTATGAAAAGTTTGTAATTTCTGGCATTATAGACAAGCAAGAAGCGCAGTTATTTTCTACCTTGCCAACAGAAATAAATCAAATGATGGCAATCAATGTAAAAAGTAGTAGCGTTTCATCAAATAAGTATTACTATCTGAATGCTACTGTAAAAAATGGAACCGATTTAAATGAAGTAGCAAACAAGATAGAAAAGACTGTTTTAAAAAATGAAAATTTAAAACAATCTTTATCAGGAACAGGATTAGATGTTGTTGTAGCAACACAACAGGATGTTATCAATATGCTATCCAGATGGTTTTCCTACATCGACCTTTTTATCCTCTTAATCATAGTTCTTATCTCTATTGTAGCGATTATTAATATCATCAATATTCTAGCTATTACCATTCAGGAGAATCATAAACAGATCGCAACTTTTAAAATCATCGGTGCATCTGATCGACAGATAAAAAGAATATATTTATTTGAAAGCTTTATGATGGGAGTACGAGGTACAAGCGCGGGATTGGTGATAGGAATTGCTATTTCTTATTTGATCATCTTTTTGAGTGGATTACCACTAGATATTGAACTTACCAGATTGTTGTTCCCGGTATTAATAGGGATACTCACTTCAGTTTTTGCAGGATTATTGGTATCTAGAAAAATTACTAAAATTGATATTGAAAAGGTATTAAATCAATAGAGAAGAAATGATTAGGGTCAATAAGAGATGGTGTTGCAAAAAGAATAGCTATACTGGTTTCACTATCGACTGAGCTTTGAATGAAAGTAGAGGATTTGATGGAAATCAAAAAACACTTTGGTGTATACGGAATCTGTCTTCAAGACGGGAAATTACTTTGCATTGAAAAAACAAGAGGCCCCTATCAACAGCGTTTTGATCTACCGGGTGGTAGCCAGGAACTAGGGGAAGGGCTGACTGAAACACTCAAGCGAGAAGTTCTGGAAGAGACGGGCTATACGATTAGCAGATACGCTAATCCTAGGATGTATGACGTGATGGTTCAAGAAGAGGGCAAAGATTTCGCTGTACACCATATCATGGCCTTTTATGATATCGTACTCGATTTCGAAGGCCCTCAACAATCCCTTCCTCAGGAGGTTCTTGATGGAAGCAATGATTCAGCAAATGCAGTTTGGTTGAATGTGGAAGAAATTACTGAAGACAATGCTTCTCCTTTAGTATTGAAGGTGAAGGCAGAGTTAGGAGGATTTCCAGAATTAGAACTGACAAGCTATAGAAATTGAAAGGTAAAATAGAGGGAGAATGGAACTATTTAAAACATGGAAGAAATATATGGTTCTCTATGGTCTTAAATCTCAAATTGGAACTGTTTATCGAAACAGTGATTGGACAACGAGCTTTTATGATATTGGGAATTTTCTATACCTAGCAGGGGAGTTGGATCCCAGATTTTGGGAAGACTTTGTTAGGCAATATGGTTTAGATTATAAGATTATTATTTCAGAAGACACTAAATGGCAAGATTTTCTGCATCGGCAAGTGGGGTTAATTTCTTTTACTCGCTATTCTTTTAAGGATAAGGCAAATTTTCAAGTTGAATTTCTAAATGATCTAGTTACTCATTTAGAGGAAGGTTACAATATTGTACCTATTGACAATCGTATTTATAACTATCTTTCTGAGGAAGAATGGTCACAAGATTTACAGGGGGATTTTGAGTCCTACCAGGATTTTGCTTTAAAAGGTGGATTTGGCTTTGTTATTCTTAAAAATAATGAACTGATTGCTGGGATTTCCTCAGGGTTAGTTTACCACGGAGCAGTTGAAGTGGAAGTTGCAACTAGACCAGACAAACAAGGAAATGGATTTGCTAAAAAACTTGGTGCTGCAATGATTCTAGAGGCTTTAAATAGAGAAATGTTCCCACTTTGGGATGCTCATAACGAGGCTTCTAAAAAAGTAGCAGAATTTTTAGGATACGAATTAGTTGAACCTTATGAAGCTTTTGAACTAGAGGAAAGTATCATATAATGATATCTGATATTGTATCTTTTAAGACGAGGTGAATGAACATGCAAAATCAACTAGGTCTTAGTGGCGAAAAAATTGTTGAAAAAGTTTATCCCCATTTATTGCACCACGTCGGCTTGATTCGTGGGGAATACTTGTTGAGAGAACTAAACCAAAACATACTATTACCAAATTGTCAGCAATTTGTGAAAGATTATCTAGACACTATTTGTCATTTGTACTCAGATGAAGAAGTCTGGTATCGCTTTTCAGAGTTAACAAATGCAGAAGCAAATATTCTAGACGGGACTAAAGAGTATTTTGACGAACGCCACCCCTTATTTGGATACAGAGGTATCAGGCGTTTGTTGGCGTGTCCAGATGAATTTCAGGCTGAGACAAATGTTGTTACCGAAGTTTTTCAAACCAATCCCAATCTGTCTGTTATTTTTCCTTTTGTCAATGATGCCGAACAATTAAAACAAGCTATTACAGTATTGCGCCAGCATGGTTTTACTGGAAAAGTTGGAACAATGATTGAATTACCATCAGCTTATTTTGACTTGGACAGGATACTGGAAACTGGTATTTCAAAGATTGTAGTGGGAATGAATGATTTGACTTCTTTTGTTTTTGCGACTGTGAGAAATAGTCAATGGCATGATATAGAAAGTCCAATTATGTTAGATATGTTGAGACAGATGCAGGATAAAGCAAGGAAGAACAAGATTGATTTTGCTGTAGCAGGCTATCTGAATACTTCTTTCATACAAAAAATGAATCAGATGGGTATCGAATGTATTCTCCATTACAGCTCTATTCCAGAGATTTTTGATTTAGAAATTGACCATCCAGACCATCTTAAACATATAAAAGAAGAAAGTAAAAAATTACAAAGGAGAACCCATGACACCGCAAGAAATGTGGAATGCCTACAAGCAAATCAACCCCTCTATCGGAGATGAGATAGATGCCTGGGCTTTTGGAGTGGACCCAGACCTTTTAGCGGAACTGGTCTTTAAAGGCGAAAAAACAGCAACAGCCTCAGCCTACGATCTTTACGCAGTAGAGGACGAATCCCTTCCCCAAGAAGGGACCTTTGATGTCATTTTAGAGAGTCAAGATCAGGCTGTTTGCATTGTCGAAATTACAAAGGTTTCCGTTCAGCCTTTTCATCAAGTGTCAGCTGACCATGCCTATAAGGAAGGTGAAGGAGACAAATCTCTGGCTTATTGGCGTCAGGTTCATGAGGAGTTTTTCACGGAGTGGCTGGAGGAAGCAGGTTTGACGTTTACACCTGACAGCAAGGTGGTTTTAGAAGAATTTCGCAAGGTTTATCCATTATAGAACTAGGCTGGGCAAAAACTGTCCAGCCTTCGATGTTTAATAGGAATAACTGTATGACGCAGTGGTTGATTGCTCAAAGCACTGCTTTTAGGTGGTGGATATGACTTGCGAAGCAAGGTTCCTAAGTCTTTGTTCGCTATTTAGCTCCAAAGATGACCTATGAAGATGGAAAACAATGTTTTCTTTATCTGCAACCTCCAACAGTCTCCCAGACTGTTGGAGCTGTGCGGGGGTGGGAAAATTGAGAAGGTTTGGGGAACCTTTTCAACTTTTATTTAATTAGTCGAAGTTCTTTCCCACTCCCTTGGATTTGGGTCTTATTTTCCAAAAGGGCTAAAAAATGGTATAATGTAAGCGATATTGTACAGAAAAGAGAAATGTTATGCCAAATTATGCCATTATTTTAGCGGCGGGGAAAGGTACCCGTATGAAGTCAGATTTGCCTAAGGTTCTTCACAAGGTTGCTGGGATCTCTATGTTGGAGCATGTCTTCCGTAGTGTTGGAGCCATCTCACCTGAGAAGACTGTAACGGTTGTGGGCCACAAGGCGGAATTGGTGGAGCAAGTCTTAGCGGGACAAACAGAGTTTGTTAAGCAAACAGAGCAATTAGGAACTGGTCATGCGGTCATGATGGCAGAGCCAGTCTTGGAAGGTCTTGAAGGCCATACTCTTGTCATTGCAGGGGATACTCCTTTGATTACGGGTGAAAGCCTCAAACACTTGATTGACTTTCATATCAACCACAAGAATGTGGCAACGATTCTGACAGCAGAAGCAGCCAATCCATTTGGCTATGGTCGGATTGTCCGCAATGATAATGCGGAAGTGCTTCGAATTGTTGAGCAAAAAGATGCGACAGATTTTGAAAAACAAATTAAAGAAATCAATACAGGGACTTATATCTTTGACAATGCGCGCCTCTTTGAAGCATTGAAAAATATCAATACCAACAATGCCCAAGGTGAATACTATATCACGGATGTCATCGGTATTTTCCGTGAAGCTGGTGAAAAAGTTGGGGCCTATACGCTCAAAGATTTTGATGAAAGTCTCGGGGTTAACGACCGCGTGGCCCTTGCAACAGCAGAAGGCATCATGCGTCGTCGCATTAACCAAGCCCACATGGTCAATGGAGTGAGCTTTGTTAATCCAGATGCGGCCTATATCGATGTCGATGTTGAGATCGCACCAGAAGTGCAAATCGAAGCCAATGTTACCCTAAAAGGGCACACAAAAATTGGGGCTGAGACCGTTTTAACCAATGGCACCTATATCGTGGACAGTGAAATTGGTGCAGGTGCTGTCATCACCAACTCTATGATTGAAGAGAGCACGGTAGCCGATGGCGTAACGGTAGGACCATTTGCTCATATTCGTCCAGGTTCTAGCCTCGCCAAAGATGTCCATATTGGAAACTTTGTCGAAGTCAAAGGTTCGTCTATTGGCGAAAATACCAAAGCTGGTCATTTGACTTACATTGGCAACTGCCAAGTTGGCAGCAACGTCAACTTTGGTGCAGGAACCATCACAGTGAATTATGATGGCCAACACAAGTTTAAAACAACGATTGGAAACAATGTCTTTGTCGGATCTAATTCGACGATCATTGCGCCAGTTGAATTAGGCGACAATTCCTTAGTCGGTGCTGGATCAACCATTACCAAGGATGTACCAGCTGATGCAATTGCGATTGGTCGTGGCCGTCAAGTGAATAAAGAAGAGTATGCCCTTCGCTTGCCACACCATCCTAAAAATAAATAGGAGATTCTCATGCAATTTGAAGAAAAAACCATTGAGCGCAAGGAGATTTATCAGGGGCCGATTTTCCAAGTGGTCACTGATCAAGTAGAACTACCCGCTGGAAAAGGCCAAGCGCAGCGTGATTTAATCTTCCATAACGGAGCAGTAGCGGTTTTGCCGATCACAGAAGATGGAAAGACGATCTTGGTCAAGCAGTACCGCAAGGCGATTGAAAGGACCTCAGTGGAGATTCCAGCAGGGAAGTTAGAAAAGGGAGAAAATGCAGATCCTAAAGCAGCTGCTCTGCGCGAATTGGAAGAAGAAATTGGCTACACGGCGGATCTAGAGTTGTTGTATGATTTTTATTCTGCCATTGGCTTTTGTAATGAGCGAATCAAACTTTATGGTGCGACCAACTTGAAAAAGGTGGAAAATCCACGTCCACAAGATGCGGATGAGACCTTAGAGTTATTAGAAGTGACCTTGAAGGAAGCCAAAGATTTGATCCAAACTGGCGAAATCTGTGATGCCAAGACCATCATGGCGATCCAATATTGGGACTTAATCAATAAATAGAGGAGGATCCGATGGGAAAACCTTTATTAACCGATGAAATGATTGAACGAGCAAGGCGAGGCGAGGACATCACCGGTCCTAAAATGGTCGATGCTGAAGAGACGAAAATTATTCGAACAGACCACAGGGGATTTGGCTATGAACGTCCTATGAGAGAGAGTCGTATGGAGCGTCCACAAGAGCGTTATTCTCAGGATACTGTGCAGATCCAAGTGGAGCCCACAGTGACCAAGAGTCGTCGTATTGAAGAGCGCAAACAAAGTGTGGTCCAATCCAAACTCAATAAGATTTTGTTCTGGATCATTGTGCTCCTCATTACCTTGATCATTGCTATTTGGCGTCTATAAGGTCGTCACAAGGAGAGAAATGACATGAAAATTGGAATTATCGCAGCCATGCCCCAGGAGTTGAAGATCTTGGTTGAAGCCCTTGAAAATGGGGAAAAGCATCTGCGTCTTGGAAAAGTCTACTATACAGGATCTATTGGACGCCATGAGGTCGTTTTGGTTGAAAGTGGTATCGGAAAAGTCATGTCAGCCATGAGTGTAGCAGTCTTGGCCAACGATTTTAAGGTGGAAGCCATTATCAATACGGGTTCTGCAGGTGCCGTTGCCCCAGGGATGGCTGTTGGGGATATCGTCCTTGCGGACAAATTGGCCTATCATGATGTGGATGTGACAGCCTTTGGTTATAAGTACGGTCAAATGGCAGGTCAACCACTTTACTTTGAATCCAGTCGCTATTTTGTATCAGAAATGAAAAAAGTTCTGGAAGAAGAAGCTGCAACCACACATGTGGGCTTGATTACAACAGGAGATAGCTTTATCGCGAGTGAAGAAAAAGTCGCAGCAATTCGGGAGCATTTCCCAGAAGTATTGGCAGTTGAGATGGAAGGGGCAGCCATTGCCCAAGCCGCTCACGCAGCTGGACGTCCCTTCATGGTCATTCGAGCTATGAGTGATACGGCAGATCACGCAGCCAATATCTCTTTTGATGAATTTATCGTAGAGGCTGGCGAACGCTCTGCTCAAACCCTGATTACCTTCTTGAAGAGATTGGTGTAGAAAAAAATATAGGGAAATTGAACATGTATCGTGAATCATATTTTGATGGAGGCCTATTTTCATATATTGGCCATGTTTTATTAGCAACCTTCATTACAGTATTGACTTTTGGGATTTGTGCTCCTTGGGGCGTGTGCATTATGTATAACTGGAAGGTCAAGCATACCGTGATTGATGGTCGTCGTCAGTACTTTGACGGCACGGCTATGCAGTTATTTGGAAATTGGATCAAATGGTGGTTCTTTACCATCATTACATTTGGGATCTATGTGTTCTGGTTAAATATCAAGGTCACTCAATGGATTACCAAGCATACTCATTTTATAGACTAATTGAAAAGGACTCGTCTACGGACTAGTCCTTTTTTGAAGCCGAATCTTTCAGAAATAGGGAACTTTCATGCTATAATAAAGACTAGTAATGTAAAGGAGAGAATATGGTTTTATCAAAGAAACGGGCACGTCATGTGATTGAAGAAATTATCGCCCTCTTCCCAGATGCTAAGCCAAGTCTGGATTTTCGTAATCATTTTGAATTGTTAGTAGCGGTTATGCTCTCAGCTCAGACGACAGACGCGGCTGTTAACAAAGCGACACCAGGTTTGTTTGCGGCTTTTCCAACCCCGCAAGCCATGGCAGCAGCCAGTGAATCCGATATCGCCAAGCATATTTCTAAATTAGGCCTCTATCGAAATAAGGCCAAATTTCTAAAAAAATGTGCCCAACAATTGCTGGATAACTTTGATGGGCAAGTACCTCAGACTCGTGAAGAGTTAGAAAGTCTAGCAGGAGTAGGACGCAAGACTGCAAATGTGGTCATGAGTGTAGGATTTGGCATTCCAGCTTTTGCTGTCGATACCCATGTGGAGCGAATCTGCAAGCACCATGATATCGTCAAGAAATCAGCAACACCATTGGAAGTTGAAAAGCGGGTCATGGATGTTCTGCCAAAGAGCGAATGGCTGGCTGCCCATCAAGCCATGATTTACTTTGGACGGGCTATCTGCCATCCTAAAAATCCTGAATGTGACCAGTACCCACAACTCTATCATTTTGATTAGGAATCAGTTCCTCTGCTCGAAAGAGCAGAGGTTCTTTTTTAGGCTAAACGTATATTTATTAAAAGGATTGAAAGATTCGGTTTTGCAAATCTGTGGTGGTAGGTGCCTAGACTCGCCTATCCGGCTTCTTTGAGGTCGATTTCAAGATGCTTTTTCTTTATATCTTATTATATTCATTCAGAAAAAACGAACTTTTTTAAAATAAATTTGGTTTTTTTTAAGAAATAGTGTATAATGGTAGAAAATCTAACATAAGGAGATAGTGATGAAAGCAAAAAAACTGTTAGCTCTTGCAGGAGTTTCTGTTGCAGGTGCCTTTTTCTTAGCAGCGTGTGGCGGTGGTGGTAGCAATCAAGCAACTTACTCATTCGTCTATTCAGCGGATCCAAATACCTTGGATTACATCGCTGCAACTCGTACAACAACTTCAGATGTCACAAGTAACCTTGTAGATGGTCTTCTTGAAAACGACCGATACGGAAACTTTGTGCCAAGCCTAGCAGAAGATTGGACTGTCTCTGAAGATGGATTAACCTATACTTACAAACTTCGTAAGGATGCCAAATGGTATACGAGTGAAGGGGAAGAATATGGTGCTGTAACGGCTCAAGACTTTGTTACAGGGATCAAACACGCGGTTGAGTCTAAATCAGAAGGTCTTTTCTTGATTCAAAATTCGATCAAAGGTTTGGATGCCTACGTAAAAGGGGAAACCAAAGACTTTAACACAGTTGGTGTCAAAGCCTTAGACGACCACACCATCCAATATACTTTGGTTCGTCCAGAAAGCTTCTGGAACTCAAAAACAACCTCAGGTGTTCTTTTCCCAGTCAATGCGGATTTCTTGAAATCTCAAGGGAAAGATTTTGGTTCGTTGAAACCTAGCAGCATCTTATACAATGGTCCATTCTACTTGAAATCATTGACTTCAAAATCTGAGATTGAATTGGTCAAGAACAAAGACTATTACGATGCGAAAAATGTTCATATCGATCATGTCAAATTGACCTTTAACGATGGATCAAACCCAGATTCTATCATTAAGAACTTTGAAAAAGGTCAATATTCCTTTGCATCTGTTATGCCAAACAGCTCGACTTATAAGAGTGTCAAGAAAAACTTTGGCGACAACATTGTCTACGGTTTGCAATTAGGAACATCCTACTATCTTGGATTCAACTTGGACCGTCAAAAGTATGACCACACTGCCAAAACTACGGATGAACAAAAAGCTTCTACCAAGAAAGCAATCCTGAACAAGGACTTCCGTCAAGCGGTGAACTTTGGTTTTGACCGCAAATCATATGCGGCACAAGTATCTGGATCTGATGCGGCTGAAAATACCCTTCGTAGCACTTTGGTGCCACCAACTTATGTCCAAGTCAATGGAGAAGATTTTGGTAAGGTCGTTGAAAAACAATTGGTTACCTATGGGGATCAATGGAAGGGTGTGAGCCTGGCCGATGGTCAAACGAGCCTTTACAGCCCAGAAAAAGCCAAGGCTTCATTTGCGAAAGCTAAAGCTGAATTGCAAAAACAAGGCGTTCAATTCCCAATTCATTTGGACTACATTGTTAGCCAAGTGGACAACAGCATGGTCCAACAAGCTAGCTCCTTCAAACAATCTGTAGAGTCAGCGCTTGGTGCAGACAATGTCGTTGTGGACCTTCAAAAGGTATCGGATGATGATTTCCAAAATATCACCTACTTCAGCGATACAGCGGCTGCGAGAGATTACGATATCTCAGGCGGTGGTTGGGCTCCTGACTACCAAGACCCATCGACTTACCTCGAAAGTATCAGCCCAGTAAATGGTTCTGTCTTCTACTATCTTGGTATTGATGCAGGTTCAAATAATCCAGCCATTGCAACAGTTGGTTTGGATCAATACGCTAACATGTTGAAAGACGCCGATGCTGAACTGTTGGATCAAGGAAAACGCTATGAAAAATATGCAGTAGCGCAAGCATGGTTGACAGATAGCTCGATTACGCTTCCAACTGTTTCAAATGGTGGTGCTCCAATGCTTCAACGGACCGTACCATACAGCCGTGCTGCTTCATGGGTTGGTACAAAAGGAACAGGAACCTTCTACAAATACCTTGAAATGTCCAAAGATGTTGTCACAACAAAAGACTTTAACAAGGCCAAAGAAGAATGGTTGAAGAAAAAAGCAGAATCCAATAAAAAAGCTCAAGAAGATCTCAAAGATCACATCGAAAAGAAAAAATAAATCAATCATTGTTCCATCAATGAGGATAAAAAAAGTCGGAACCTTCATGTGAGGGTTCCGGTTTTTTAGGTATCGAATGTTAGTCCATCTCGTTCTTTTAGATGAAAGATAGATCAACCACTGCATCTTGCTCGGCAATCCAAAAACAGTTAAGAGGCTAGGACTTTTGGCCCAGCCTCTTAACTATAGACGGGTGATCATCATTCTATTCACTAAATCTTAAAAAATAGCCATCTGGATCTAAAACTGCAAATTCATGAGGATAGATATAATGGTCGCCAACAAGAAATTCTCTTTTGTTGTACCCTATGCTTTTTAGCGAAGGCGTTTCCTGTTTTAATTTAAATAAACTATAAAAAATGATAAAATATTTGTAAGTCAACCACTTAAGGAGGTTAAGCATTGTGAAAAACAAAATCTTATTAGGTTCTATGACGCTTCTATCTGCATTTATACTAGCAGCATGCGGAAATAGAGAAAAGAAAACAAACGAAACTACAGCAGCACCAACAACTGAAGTCACTAAAGAAACCACGGATGCACCAACGACAACAACTCAAACAACAACTCCTGGGTCTTCTTCTGGGGCAAAAGAAATATCCCTTGCAGATACTCAACGTATCGGAAATGAAAAATATGGTTATATCAATATCCCTAAAGATTGGGTCGTACGCACTACTCGAAGTAGCAAAGCGCTCGAATATTTATCACCAGACAAAAACAATGCGTTAATAATGGATTCAAACACTAAAGATACTGTTAAACTTGGCCCCAACGAAACCTTTGACGCAGAGTTACTTGCGAACCGTTTATATAGCTCATTCGGAAAACACAAAAATCGAACTAGTATAGAAGGTGTAAAAGCTATATTTGCCGGTGGGGACGCTTTCTTAATAAAAGTAACAGTTAAAGATGGGAGTACTTTATACGTATGGGTATTCCAAAAAGGAGATAAAGTATACACAATCATAATCCAAGGTTCAGAAGATATGATTAAATCCTTAAGACCTGTTCTCGAGCAATCTTGGGGCCTAGATCCGAATACTCCGGGGAAATAATCCTTAAAAAACTAAAAGAGACTAATCAATGTGATTAGTCTCTTTCTTTTTTTGTTTCTTTTTCTACTCTAGTGATCTATTTTCTTATTCACTAAATCTTAAAAAATAGCCATCTGGATCCAGAATTGCAAATTCATGAGGATAGATATAATGGTCGTCAACACGAAATTTTCTTTTAATTAATGAGCGATGAATAGGATAGTTGGCTTCTAACAATTTCTGATAGAGCCTAGGGACATCCTCTATACCAAAGGAGATGTTAATTCCTTGGCCAAATGGGTAGGTTAGTTCAGCTAATTCTTCAACTGTCCCCTCCTCTAGCATGAGCTGGCAATCTTCAAGAGACAGGAAGAGAAATTTTTCTTCTGGGCGCTCGTATTCGATGGTGAAACCGAGCAAATCACAGTAGAAGGAACGGGACTGTTCTATATTCGAAACCATAAACTCGGGAATTACTGCATTGTAGTTCATAAAGAAAATCCTTATAATTCAATTTCCAAGACAATCGGTGTGTGGTCTTGGCGTGCGCCTGAGTCAATCATGTCTGATTTAGTAACCTTATCTGCAATGCGGTTTGAGGTTAACCAATAGTCGATTCTCCAGCCTGTATTGTTGATTTTTGAAGTCTTGCTACGTTGTGCCCACCAAGTGTAGCGTTCTGGGACATCACCATGGACATGGCGGAAGGTATCTGTAAATCCTTTGGCCAAAAGATTTGTAAATCCTTCGCGTTCTTCGTCTGTGAATCCTGGCGAACGGCGGTTACTGGCTGGGTTAGCAAGGTCGATTTCCTTGTGGGCAACGTTGTAGTCACCGGTTGCAAGGACAGGTTTTTCCTTGTCTAATTCAGCCAAATATTCAGCATATTTGACATCCCATACTTGACGTTCTTCTAAACGTTTGAGACCATCACCAGCGTTAGGTGTGTATACCTGAGTAACGAAAAATTTATCAAATTCCAAGGTAATGATCCGACCTTCCAAGTCCATGGTCGAAGGGGCTCCGATCTCTGGGAAAGTCACAACGGGTGTGAGCTCTTTTTTATAGAGGAACATGGTTCCAGCGTAGCCTTTACGAGCCGGTTCTTGAGAAGAGCGCCAGGTGTTTTCGTAGCCAGGGAAGAGCTCCTCAAGGATTTCGAGGTGTTTTTTAGTAGGACCTTTGGCGGATAACTTGGTTTCTTGAATGGCAATGATATCCGCATCCTCAGCAACCAAGGTTTGGAGGACTTCTTGAGAGAGTTTGGCGCGTGCTGAATCACTAGTTAATGCAGCATTAAGCGAGTCGATATTCCATGAAATGAGTTTCATTGTATTTCCTTTTCTTGACATGATAGATAACTTTATTATAACAAAAAATATATTTTTTTCTGATTAGAATGCCTTGAATTCTCTCCTGAAATACATTATAATAGCTTGAATTCATTTGGAGAAAGGGAGTTCATTATGAAATTTTACTCTTATGATTATGTATTGAGTCAGATCAGTCAGCAAAATTGGGTGACCATTGGGATCTCTGGTTTGCTCATTCTACTGACTGGTTTTTTTGCGGTGAAAGCCTATCGGGATAAGCAAGATAGCAAATTCCGTGAATTATCCATTATCTCGATTTTGACTCTGGTTGCAGTGGTCTTGATCGGCATCAGCAGTTTCCAAAATAGCCAAAGTAATAATGACCAATTTCAACGGTCTCTGCATTTTATTGAGGTCATCTCAAAGGAGTTGGATGTCAAAAAAGAAGACGTCTATGTCAATACTTCAGCAGCCACAGATGGGGCGATCCTGAAGGTTGGAGAGGTTTATTACCGAGCTATCGCAGGATCTGACCCAGATAGCTACCTATTAGAAAAGATGGATCTGTATAAAACAGACGTGGAACTTGTGGAGGTGAACAAATGATAGTAAATTTTTTAAACATCTTGATTAAATTAGCTTTGGGCTTGATTTCCTTGGTATTTGTCATCAATGTGACCGGGAAAGGAAACTTAGCACCAAATTCTGCAGTAGACCAGATACAGAACTTTGTTCTTGGGGGCATTATTGGTGGGGTCATCTACAATAGCTCCATTACCATTCTTCAATACATTGTGATTCTCTTAATGTGGACTATTTTGATCTTGCTCTTAAAATGGCTCAATACCAATGTTCGTTTTATGAAGCACATGATTGATGGAAAACCAACTGTCATCATTAAAAATGGGAAACTGGATCCGGAAGCGTGTCGTTCCAAAGGACTTTTTGCTTCAGATGTTGCTTTGAAACTACGTGGACAAGGGATTTTTCAATTAAAAGATGTGAAGCGCGCTGTTATTGAACAAAATGGTCAATTGATCGTTGTCCGTGCGGGGGATGAGAATCCTAAATACCCGATTATTACGGATGGAGTGATTCAGCTTGAAATTTTGGAAACAATTGGAAAAAGTGAAGAGTGGTTGTTGGCTGAATTGGAAAAAGAAGGCTATGATAATGTTTTGGATATTTTCATTGCGGAGTATGACAAAGGAAAAATCAATGTTGTGACCTATTAAAAGAAGAGATTGGACGAGCCTGTCCAATCTTTTTTCTTTATAAAATTCCAGGAAAGGTCCCTTCCTTTTCTTGAGATACTCTTGGAAAAATAGTAAAATGGAAGGTAAGTGTTGATTAGAAAAGAAGGATAGAACATTTCATGAAGAAGAAAATACGGAAGTTTGAGAATCATTCGATAACACGCAGACTCTATCTGCTGTTTAGTTTGATTTGCCTTCTTTTTTTGGTTCTGATTGCCCGACTTGGCTATATGCAGATCTCTCACCAAGCCTACTATACGGATAAATTGGCAAAAGCTACGAAAAAGACGGTCAAACAAGGGAGTGTGCGAGGGCAAATTTATGATGCTTCTGGTAAGCCCTTGGTGGAAAATGTGGGAAAGCAAGTCTTGACCTTTACGCGGGATCGTAAAATGACGGCCCAAGAAATGCGAGAGACAGCTGGAAAACTCTTGCAGTATGTTGATGTAGAAAATCCTCAAGTGACCGAACGGCAAGAAGTGGATTACTATCTGGCCAATACCAAAGTCTACCAAGAGGTCGTAGAGCACCTGCCTGAGAAAAAGAAATTTGATACTGATGGCAATCGTCTGCCAGAAGCTAAAATCTATCAAGCGGCAGTGGACAGCATTGACCCTTCAAAACTTGGTTACACAGATGATGAGAAAAAGATTATCTATCTTTATAGCCAAATGAATGCGGTAGAGAATTTTGCGACGGGGATTATTTCGACGCAAGCACTAGGAGCTGAGCAGATTGCGACCATCGCGGCTGACAGTCAGGACCTTCCTGGAATTGCGATCACGACCAGTTGGGACCGCAAGGTTTTGGATACTCCTTTAGCTTCTATCATCGGAACGGTTTCGACTGAGCAGGCGGGACTTCCAGCAGAAGAAGTCGAGGACTATGTCAAAAAAGGCTATGCCCTCAATGACCGGGTTGGAACGTCTTATCTCGAAAAGGAATACGAAAACGTCCTTCAAGGAAAACGCAGTGAAAAAGAAATTCTTCTGGATAAAAATGGCAATATGGATAAAGTGGTAGACATTTCAAAAGGAGCTAAGGGGGAAAACCTCAAGCTCTCGATTGACTTGGATTTCCAAAAAGGGGTGGAAGATATCCTTCGCTCCGCCTTTAGTGCAGAGTTGCAAGCTGGAAATGCGACCTACTCCGAAGGTGTCTATGCCGTAGCTCTGGAGCCCGATACAGGGAAGGTCCTTGCCATGGCGGGGATCAAACACCAGGCTGGTAGTCAAGATCTATCAGCAGATGCTTTAGGAACAGTGACCAACGTCTTCGTTCCAGGATCTGTAGTCAAAGGAGCGACCTTGACTTCTGGATGGGAAAATGGAGCCATTTCTGGGAATCAGGTTCTGACTGATCAGCCGATTGTTTTTGCAGGATCAGCTCCTATCAATTCTTGGTTTACCCAATACGGTAGTCGTTCCATCAATGCGGTGGAAGCATTGGAATACTCTTCCAATACCTATATGGTCCAAATTGCCCTTAAGATGATGGGGCAACCTTACACTCCCAACATGACCTTACAAGTGGATCAGGTTGAACCTGCCATGAAAAAACTGCGCTCTACTTTTGCAGAGTACGGTCTTGGAACGTCAACGGGGATTGACCTTCCCAATGAATCGACCGGTTTTATCCCGAAAGAGTATACAGTCGGTAATTATTTGACCAATGCCTTTGGCCAGTTTGACAACTACACCCCTATGCAATTGGCTCAGTATGCGGCAACCGTTGCAAATGATGGGAAGAGGGTGAGTCCTCATGTTGTTGAAGGCATCTATGACAATAATGATCAAGGGGGACTTGGTCAGTTGAAAAAATCGATCGAAACTAAAGAGCTCAATCAGGTCCATATCTCAGAGGAGGACATGGCCTTGATCAAGCAAGGGTTCTACCAAGTTGCAAATGGTACGAGTGGGTTAACGACAGGAAAGACTGTGGGTCGAGGTGCTAGTGTGCCCATTAGTGCAAAGACCGGTACAGCTGAAACCACAGTCGATGGAGGCAAACAAGCCATTAATACCAATGTGGTGGCTTATGCACCGTCAAACAATCCAAAGATTGCGGTAGCAGTGGTCTTTCCACATAATACCAATCTACAAGCGACGGTCAGTCATTCCATTACGCGCGACATTATTAATTTATACAATCAGAAACACCCCATGAATTAGAGAGGAAACTATGCTTTATCCAGCACCTATTGCAAAATTAATTGACAGCTATTCGAAGTTGCCAGGAATTGGGATCAAAACAGCGACTCGTCTGGCTTTTTACACCATTGGTATGTCAGATGATGATGTCAATGAATTTGCCAAAAACTTACTCAATGCCAAGCGTGAGCTGGGGTATTGCAGTATTTGTGGCAATTTAACCGATGAAGAAACCTGCGAGATTTGTCGAGATGAAACGCGGGATCCATCCCTCATTCTTGTTGTAGAAGATAGCCGGGATGTATCTGCTATGGAAAATATCCAGGAATACCATGGCCGCTATCATGTCTTACATGGCTTGATCTCGCCCATGAATGGCGTGGGACCTGATGACATCAATCTCAAGAGTTTGATTAGTCGCTTGATGGATGGAACAGTCACAGAGGTCATTATTGCGACCAATGCAACAGCAGACGGGGAAGCGACATCTATGTATATCTCGCGCGTGCTCAAACCTGCAGGGATCAAAGTAACACGTTTGGCACGTGGTCTGGCAGTTGGAGCCGATATCGAGTATGCGGACGAAGTGACCTTGCTTCGTGCGATCGAAAATCGGACAGAATTATAAGAGAAGTTCTTTCGAAAGGGCTATCATTGTGGTATACTATCAAGTAAGAAATCAAGGGAACAATTAGGGAGAAACTATGAGTAAACAAGACTTAATCCTGTTGTATGGTGGACGTAGTGCAGAACGTGAAGTATCTGTTCTTTCAGCAGAAAGCGTGATGCGCGCGATTGATTACCAAGCATTTTCGGTTCAAACCTACTTTATTACGCAGTCAGGAGACTTCATCCAGACGCAAGCTTTTGAAGAAAAACCAGCGGATGATGAGAAATTGATGACCAATGATACAGTGGACTGGTCTAAAAAAGTGGCACCATCTGCGATTTACAAGGAAGGAGCAGTAGTCTTTCCAGTTCTTCATGGACCAATGGGAGAAGATGGTTCCATTCAAGGCTTCTTAGAAGTCTTGAAGATGCCTTATGTCGGCTGTGGCATCCTAGCTTCCAGTGTTGCGATGGACAAGATCACGACCAAACGGGTCTTGGAGTCTGCAGGGATTCCACAAGTTCCTTATGTAGCTGTAGTGGAAGGCGATGACTTGGAAGAGAAAATTGCTACAATTGAAGCTAATCTCCCTTATCCTGTCTTTACCAAACCATCCAATATGGGCTCTAGTGTAGGGATTTCAAAATCTGAAAACCAAACAGAGCTTCGGGCTGCTCTCGAATTGGCCTTCAAATACGATAGCCGTGTCTTGGTAGAACAAGGAGTCAATGCGCGTGAGATCGAAGTTGGACTACTTGGAAACTATGATGTGAAGAGCACCTTGCCAGGTGAAGTTGTGAAAGATGTGGCCTTCTATGATTATGATGCCAAATACATCGACAACAAAATTACCATGGCGATTCCAGCTCAATTGGACCCTGAGGTTGTGAAAACCATGCGGACCAACGCAGAAAAAGCCTTTCGTGCGGTCGGCGGTCTGGGCTTGGCGCGTTGTGATTTCTTCTATACTGATAAAGGAGAGATCTTCTTAAACGAACTCAATACCATGCCTGGATTTACCCAATGGTCTATGTATCCTTTGCTTTGGGACAATATGGGACTCAACTATACAGATTTGATCACCAAGTTAGTAGAGCTTGGAAAAGAAGTCTTCCAAAAACACGAAGCGCATTTGTTGTAAGAAAAGAGAGAGTGGGACAGAAATCGGTAATTCGTTAGAATTCGATTTCGTCGTCCCACCTCCGCACAGTTGAGTAGGGCATCTTTGAAACTTGAAAAGCGAACAACTACTTAGGAAACTTGCTTAGCAAGTCCTATCTACCACCTCAAAGCAGTGCTTTGAGCACTCAACCACTGCGTCTTGCTCG
>JAGZVW010000029.1:0-21606 GCA_018379295.1 Streptococcus parasanguinis
TAACCTTAGTTATAGCGCCCTGCACATTGGTTCGTCTTGTTCAGTTTTCAAAGGTCTTTGTCGCTCTCGCGCGACAACTATATTAGTATATCATGACCTTACCTTACTGTCAATACTTTTTCTCAAAAAATTTTATTTTTTTGAAAGTTCATTTATACACTGTCAACTTTCAGTTCTTAAATTGAATTTTTAAAATCCTTTAGATAGTTCTCTAATTTCTTTTTCATTTTTGTTTTTCCTAGACATCTTCTGTTTGCTAGTAATGCTTCATATTGTTCTTTTTCTTTTACTGTTAATTTTTCTTTAAAACGTTTTAATGCATCTCTCAGAACAACCAGCTCATCTAAATATATTTTTCTTGATGAAATTCTGTGACTAATTTCTCCAATTTCAATATATGGAAGTCTATTAATTTTTCTCTTATCACTTTCCTGTTGTCTTATTTTATCTTTAATATGATTTCTAAATTTTGTTTTGAAATATGTATAAAGTAATTCTTCATTTGTTTCAATTTCAGGATTTTTTTGATAAAGTTCAAACAGAGTTAGCTGACCTTCTTGTTCCCAATCATCCTTTTCCCATAATTGAATATAATACTCTTTTTCACATTTTCTTACGATATATTTTACTTTTTGATACATTTTATTAAATTCCATAAGCTCTCCTTTACTTTTATCTGTATTTTATAAAAATAAAGAAGCTCATTGGACTTTTTTTCTATTCTGCACGTTTTTTTAACTATTTGGTTATTATTTTTGACTATTTTGTTCAAATACACAAAAAAAACTGCCACTTGGTGACAGTTTATCGATAGTCCGTACGGGATTCGAACCCGTGTTACCGCCGTGAAAAGGCGGTGTCTTAACCCCTTGACCAACGGACCATTTTTACAACATATTCTATTATACAGAATATTTTTACTCTGTCAACACTTTTTTAATAAAAAAGAAGGAAATATTTTCCTTCTTTTGAATTAGTTGTTTTCTTCTAATTTTGACTTAATTTCATCATATGATAGAGGTTTTGCTTCTTCTTCTAATTCATGCTCTGAATTTTCAGGCATTTTTCCTGTTTCATATAATGATTTAATTTGAACACTATCCAAGGTTTCATATTTTAATAGAGCTTCCGCAATTAGTTTATGCGTTTCTCTATTTCCTTGAATAATTTCTGCTGCTTTATTACGGGCTTCATTCAACAAACCACGAACTTCTTCATCAATTTCGTAAGCTGTTTGTTCTGAAATCATTTTTTGTGGGCTTTGAGCACCAAACATCGCATGATTTCCTTCATATTGGACTGGTCCAAGTTTTTCACTCATACCATATTCTGTTACCATTGCACGCGCCATTTGGGTAGCTTGTTCAAAGTCATTTGAAGCACCCGTTGTTTGCGAATTGAAAATAATTTCTTCGGCAACACGTCCTCCCATGAGCCCAGCTAATTGTTCTTTCATATCTTCTTTAGAAAGTAACATTTGATCTTCTTTAGGAAGGGCAATCATATAACCGCCTGCACGACCACGTGGAACAATGGTAACTTTATGAACCACACGAGCATTTGATAAGACCAAACCAACGATTGTATGACCAGCTTCGTGATAAGCAACCATTTCACGTTCTTTTTGTGAAATCGTCCGATCTTTCTTAGATGGACCTGCAATAACACGATCTTCTGCTTCATCGATATCAGCAGCATCAATTACTTTTTTATTTCGACGAGCTGCAACCAAGGCTGCTTCATTCAAAACATTTTCGAGATCAGCACCGACAAATCCTGGTGTTTGTTGAGCAACCAATTTCAAGTCCACATCCTGAGCAAGTGGTTTATTCTTAGCATGAACACGAAGAATTGCCTCACGACCCTTCACATCTGGACGTCCAACTAATACTTTACGGTCAAAACGGCCAGGACGAAGAAGGGCAGGGTCAAGGACATCAGAACGGTTAGTTGCTGCGATAACAATGATTCCTTCGTTACCTTCAAAACCATCCATCTCAATCAAGAGCTGGTTGAGGGTTTGTTCACGTTCATCATTTCCACCACCAAGACCTACACCACGTTGGCGCCCAACAGCATCAATTTCATCGATAAAGATAATAGCTGGAGCTGCTTTTTTAGCATCTTCAAAAAGTGAACGAACCCGGCTAGCGCCGACTCCGACAAACATTTCAACGAAGTCAGAACCAGAGATACTGAAGAATGGCACTCCAGCTTCACCAGCTACTGCTTTTGCTAAAAGAGTTTTACCAGTTCCCGGAGGGCCTTCAAGAAGCACACCTGCTGGGATTCTTGCACCCAATTTAGTAAAGCGTTTTGGATCTTTTAAAAATTCAACAACTTCAACAAGTTCTTGTTTTTCTTCTTCAGCTCCTGCTACATCTGAAAAACGAACTTTAATATCTTCTTTATTAGCAGCGCGGGCTTTATTGCGACCAAAATTCATCGCACCTCTGGCACCTCCGCCACCACCTTGGTTCATCATAGAGAAGAAGAAGAACATGACGATAACAAATGGAACAATTGAAGTGAGAATGGTTATCCACATGCCACTTGAGCTCTCACGCTTGATGGTGATTTCTGCTTTGTGATCAGCTGCTAATTTTTGTAATTCATTGACGGTGATATCAGATGGAAGGATGACACTAGTAAAGCGAGATACTTTTTGAACACTTGGGGTAAAAAATTGAATTCCAGTATCATCTTTTGATTCTTTAGCTTTATTATAGGTCCCTGCAATTTCAATCACACTACCATTTGGTTGGTAACTGATCGTTTTTACATTGTCATTTTTAATTTCTTTGACCAATTCTGTGTAGTTGATTTGCTGACTTTGACCAACTCCATTACCCGCAAAAAAGTACTGGAATCCTGTCACAGCCGCTACAATAATCAACAAATACAGAAATGGATTTCGAACAAAACCGTTATTTTTTCTGTTATTCATCTAGTCTCCTCTATTTTGAGTACACTTCCTCTTTTAATACACCAACATAGGGTAGGTTACGATAATTTTCATCATAGTCTAAACCATATCCTACAACAAACTCATTTGGAATCGTAAAGCAGGTGTAATCTGCTTCGATCTCAACCAAACGTCCTTCAGGTTTATCCAGTAAGGTAGCAATCTTCACAGATGCTGCATTTCGTTCTTCAAAGAGTTCTTTTAGATTTTTGAGGGTTTTACCTGTATCGATAATATCTTCTACAAATAAAATATCTCTACCAGTAATATCTTGGTCGATATCCTTGATAATATTAATGATACCTGAGCTTGCTGTACCACCATGATAACTTGAAACCAGCATAAAATCCAATTCAATATGTGTATCCACGTGGTTGATCAACTCTGCCATAAATGGAACAGAGCCTTTCAAAATTCCAACAAAAATTGGATTTTTTCCTTGGTACTCTTTTGTGAGAGTTTCACCCAATTTCTTTGCTGCTTCTACAATTTCATCATGTGAAACCAATACTTTTTTTATATCTTTTTCTAACATGTTTTTACCTATCTATTTTTTGAATATAAAGACTATCTTTTATTATACCACTTTTTGAGGGCTTACTCAAATCACTCGTTACCAATCCCACTACAGAAAGAATATTATGATTTTGTTCTATAATGAGAGCCTTTTGCCGAAGAGAAATTGGAATTTTATGGTTGATAAACCACCGTCTTAATTTTTGATGGTGGCCATTAACAAGTAGCTGATCTCCTTCCTTTCTCCTTCTAATTAAGATGGGAGTTTCGCGTGAAACAGAAAGAATTTCTACATTTTCCCCTACTAATGGTTGTCCAAAAGATAGTTTATAATTTGCAATTTCAAAGATATTCCCAAATTCTAACAAAAATGGGAGAGGGTGGTCATCCGACTTTTGACTGATTTTTTGTATTTCAAAGAAATCATATTCTTGATGTAGTTCATAATTCGACTTTAAAAAATGAACGCAATTTCTTTTTTTTCGCAGTAAATTTAATAATTCTTGAAACTGTACCCTACCAAGTTGCAAATCTGGAAATTGTGCCAGATACTCTTCTAATAAGAATGATTGTACAGAATGAGAATACGTTCTAAAAGAAGCTAAATCTTGAATGCTTAACTCGCTAGTCAATTCTTTCAGTGCTTGGTGCCAATGAGTCACTTCCTCTGCTAAATAACGAAGACTTGCTTGCATTTGAGGATTTTCTTTTTCAAATTCAGGAAGGTATTGATGGCGTACACGATTTCGAAAATAGTCCTGTGAGTCATTGCTACTGTCTTCAAAGTGAGGGATTTTCATCAACTCATCTTTGGTAAAAGTTAACAAAGGACGGATTAATTCACCCTTGCCAAATGGTTGGCGTACAGGAATGCCACTTAAATGGCGTAATTTTGTTCCTCGTATCAAGCGCATGAAAGTTGTTTCAGCTTGATCGTTTGCATGATGACCTGTTACTAAAGCGGTGCAATCCTCTTTCTCCATAATCTGTTTAAAAAAATCATAACGAAAGGTACGAGCCTTTGCTTCTGTAAAATCACCCGAATAGTGAGCCACATGGATACGTGTTTCTCGCCTATCAGCTAGCGTTCGAAGTTCACTTTCTTCTAAATCCGATTCTGGTCTTTGTCCATGATTGACATGAGCGAGTACCAGATGGATTTTCAATCGTTCTTTATTCTTATATAAAAGTTCATACAGATTCATTGAATCCAATCCACCAGATAAGGCAACCAAAACACGGCGATGGGGAGTAAATAGATCTTGTTTTTCACAAAACTCTAAAAATCGCTTTTCCATTATTTCAATACCTCATAGATATCTTTTGAAATGTTGGAAATCGTATCATAATTCGAATGATCTGTAAAAATAGCTATTACATAGGGTGAATTTGTGTATACAATCGCAACATCATGTCTAAAATCATAGGCATCTCCAATTTTATGAGCAACTTTTACTGGAAGGTCACGCGCAATCCGTTGATTATCATATTTTGTAGAGGAGAGCGCATCAATAATAGGGCCATTTTGTTGATAGACAGCCTCCATGACATTGCCAGCCATTTCAGCGGATGCTTCTCTTTTTTTAACATCCCAATGTTTCTTTGCAATTTTATCCAATGTTTTTTGGAAATCTTGATCTGATTGATGAGTGACATAATAATTCAAGATATTATGTCCAACATTATCTGATTCTTTTGCAATCTTATCTATCAACTCTTGAACACTATATTCTTTTCCATCTGGTGTTTTTGAAAGACTACCACTTCCTTCTGGTTCATAGCCTCCTTTGAAATCATTGACTTCTGGAATATATTTGTAGGTTGTAGTTGGAGAAATGGCTTTTTTATTGAGCTGTTCTTGGACGTAGTACAAGTATGGTAATTTCGTTACACTGGCAGAATACATTTCTTTTTGCGGATTGATTCCAGCAGTATTTCCAGTCTCTAATTGTTTTACATAGATTCCATATGAAGGAGAATTGTATTTACTATTTAACAAGTCCTGAACTTTTTCCATTCGATTATCTTTTTCAGTAACGAATGCCTTGTTCACCCAGCCCTGACCTTCAATCTCCACAAACTCATCTCGTAAAGTCTTAGCTGTACGTAAGACTGTCACTTTTGTATAAGGAGAAAGAGGTGTATTTTTTTCTTTTGCACCATTTATTAAGGGTCGGTCATACACTTTAAAACCAGGTTTTAGCCACATGTCTTGTTTTTTTTCTTGTGTTTCTTGTACAACATCAGAAAAAATGACAGAAGAATCTGCTAATACATATCCTTTATCTGCTATTTTAAATACAGCTTTCCCTTCATCATTTACAAAGAGTTGTTCGATTGTAAACGATGTGTTGGGAAGAATTTCTCCTTTTGCTTTTTTCAACTGAGGATCAGAAAAAACAGAAATTTTGCGATAGATATTAGGGTTCGCTGGAATTGAAGAAAAATAAAGTTCTGATGGATGAGCTATTGTCTGAGAAGACTCAGACTGCTCGACACTCGCTGCTTGAGACCCAATAAATAAAATTGGAACTAACAATAGGAGCAGAAATCGTTTAGACACCTGTATTCCTTTCCTTTTCATCCTTTTGAAGTTTAATCATTTGGTTTTTCTTTTTTAATTCCTCTAATTTTTCATCCGAAAATTCAAGAAATTGTTTAACTGTTTGTAAGATATTTTCCATCGGTTATTGGGGGAGTAAATCTGGGATGGTATAAACATATTCACCATCTTTTGAAAAAGAATACTTAGCGCGTGCATATTTTGTTGCATAATCATCGTCTTTTAATTTTTTAGCGATGTCTTGTTGGTATTCTTTTTGTTCACTTGTTTCTTTATACTCTTTTTCCAACTGTTTGTATTGTTCTTTTTTATCTTGTAGCGATTGATAGCTCTGGGCTAAATTATAAGTTGGAAGAATAAACAGTAACATGACCAATATCAAAACGAGCCCTAGAAAACGATTGCGTTTTTTTCTTTCTTCTTCTAAAAAACGTTTTCGCTGACTTTCGTCTTTGATATATTTATTGTTCATTTGAACGATATTTTTAGGCATCTTCTTCTATCCTTGTTTCACTAATTATTTCGTACATTTTGGATGCATCTTCTTTTTTTGTACTATCCAACATTTCCAAGACTTTAACCGTCAATACTTTATTTCCAAAACGAACTTCAATTTGATCATTCACTTTCAAATCCGTTGAACTTTTGGCTAATACTCCATTGACTTTGATTCGCCCTTTATCTGCAACTTCCTTTGCAACAGGACGACGCTTAATAATGCGAGAAACTTTTAAATATTTATCTAATCTCATACTGTCACCTCTAACATAGTATTGTAACATTTTTTATACATAAAATGCGAAAAATGAGCTAAGAACTGCTAGTCCTCTTTTTTTTCCTGTTTAATTTCCAATAAGGTTTGACCAAATTGCTTCAGAGCTTCTAAAATTTCAAAATCTTTCTTATTTCGAATATCGAAGATCACTTCAATCAATCCCTTTTCTTCTGCAATCTGTGCCTTTAACTGTGTCATTGACAGAGCTTTGAAATAATCCTGTGTTAAAAACAGTTGTTTGGCAATAGGTTCAAATTTCACTGTCACTTTTTGTTGTTTTCTCTCAACAAGACGGACAAAGACTTGATCCAAGTAAGCTTTCACTAAACCAATTTCAAGTAGGTAGGCGACAACATCTGGGTATTCTCCAAAACGATCGATCAATTCATCTTGCAAGTACTCATAGTCTGTCGCAGAATTCATTTCACGAATTTGTTTGTAAATTTCAATTTTTTGACGTTGATCTGAAATATATTCATTAGGTAAATACGCATCTATTTGAAGGTTCAACTCTGCATTGCTCTTTTGCCTACGATGCTCTTGGCCTTGTTTCTTAGCAATAGCTTCTTCTAACAATTGAGAATACATTTCAAAACCAACTGAATCGATGAAACCAGATTGAGAAGCTCCAAGGATATTCCCTGCTCCACGGATCGATAAATCTCGCATAGCAATTTTAAAGCCAGACCCCAACTCAGTAAAACCCTTAATAGCTTCTAAGCGTTTTTCAGACACTTCTGTAAGAGATTTGTCTGGACGATACATCAAATAAGCATAAGCAATTCGATTGCTTCGTCCCACACGACCTCTTAGTTGATAAAGAGTTGAAAGTCCCATATGATCCGCATTTTCAATAAAGAGTGTATTAGCATTTGGAATATCCACACCTGTCTCAATAATGGTTGTCGTCACTAAGACATCGTATTCGCCATTAATGAAGTCCAACAGGGTATTTTCTAAGCGAACCTCACTCATCTGACCATGAACAAAGCCAATCGAAGCCTCTGGAATCAACTCTTTTAATTCAGACACCTTTTGTTCAATTGTATCTACCTTGTTGTAAAGATAGTACACTTGTCCTCCACGATCCATCTCCCGCAACACAGCGTCTCGAATAATGGTTGGATTGGTCTCTAATACAAAAGTTTGCACAGGATACCGATTGGTCGGAGGTGTTTCGATGACTGACAAATCTCGAATTCCTAGCATAGACATATGAAGAGTTCGAGGTATAGGGGTAGCTGTCAAGGTAAGCACATCCACCTTTTTTTTCAATTCTTTCAAGGTTTCTTTGTGCTTCACTCCAAAACGTTGTTCTTCATCGATCACGATTAAGCCTAAGTCTGAAAAAACAACATCTTTGGACAAGAGCCGGTGAGTTCCAATAATAATATCCACTCGTCCTTTTTTCAACTTTTCAAGCGTTTCTTTCTGCTCTGCCTTACTCTGGAAACGGCTTAAAACAGCAACCTCTACTGCAAAAGATTCAAAACGCTCCTTAAAATTGGCATAATGTTGTTGGGCAAGAACAGTGGTAGGAACCAGCACTGCTACTTGTTTATGATCATTTACTGCCTTAAAGGCTGCTCGCATAGCGACCTCTGTTTTCCCAAAACCGACGTCTCCAACCAGCAATCGGTCCATCGGACGATTCGATTCCATATCTTTTTTAATTTCTTCAATGGAACGTAATTGGTCATCTGTTTCAATATATGGAAAATCTTGTTCAAAATCCTCTTGATTTTCATCATCTTGGGAATAGGCAAAGCCTTCTAATTGACTACGCTCCGCATAAAGTTTTATCAAATCATCCGCAATGTCCTCCACCTGGGTCTGAACCTTTTGCTTCGTTTTTTGGAAACGCCCATCATTTAACTTGTTAATTTTTGGCGTTTTTCCATCACTTGCAACGTATTTGGACAACATCTGAATCTGATCGACAGGAATCGAGATGCGATCTCCATTTTGATATTGAATTGAAACATAATCACGATGGACACCCGAAATTTCAATCGTTTCAATTCCCAAATATTGACCAATACCATGAACTTGGTGAACAACATAGTCCCCTTTTTCCAGTTCATTATAATTTTTTAGGCGTTCTGCATTGGAAATATTTTGCCTGCGAATCTTTCGTTTGATCTTTTTCTGATAAATCTCTGATTCTGTAATGTAGACAATTTTTTCATCAACAAATTGAAAACCGTGAGCTAATCCTCCAACGACTAATTGACTAGCTTGAGGAATGATCGTATCCCCATCAATATAATCTAATCGAATCCCATACTCTTCTAAATTTTTATGGAGCTGTTGAAGATTGTGATGAGAAGTTGCTTGGACAATAACAGTATAGTTTGATTTTCGATATCGTTCAATTTCCTCTTTTAGTAAATCAAATTGTCCAAAAAACTCCTGCATGGGATATTGATTGAATTGATACAAATGATCAAACTTCAGATTTCCCAATCCTTTTTGAAAGTTTGAAAAATAAGTTGCAGGCGTATATTTTCGTAATGTTGTACTGGTGTCTGCAAAATACACTTGGCGAGAAGAAGCTCTATTTTTATGTAAATCTTCCGTCAAGAGATTAGCTGTATCTAGTTCAAATCTCGCTATTTGATCTGCTATTTTTTGATAATCATCCAGAAAGACTGGAGTGTGTTTAGGGAGATAATCGAATAGGGTATATTGTTTCTTGTAAAAGAAACTAATAAATTTTCTAAGATCCGGATGGAGTTTCCTTTGAGAAATATCTCCCAGAATTTCTGCTAGATAAGATTTAAATTCTTCATTTGCACTCTGTTCTTGCAATTGTTCGATTTGCTGCTGACCACGTATAAAATCTTCCTCTTGCAACAATAGATCACTCACTGCCTTCAGTTGAACTTCTTCAACATTTTCAACAGAACGCTGACTTTCTGGGTCAAAGATTCGGATTCCATCAATCTCATCTCCGAAAAATTCAATCCGATAGGGTTGGAGTTGGTCGATCTCAAAGATATCTAAAATATCTCCTCGTAGACTAAACTCTCCCTGTTGCAAAACTTGGCTCACCTTTTGGTAGCCAATCTTCTGTAATGTTTCACTCAGAGTAGTTAAGTCTATTTCTTGACCAACCTTCAATTGAAAAATGCTAGATGCAAAAACTTTAGGAGAAGGTAATAGTAGTTTTATACCACTCACATTGGTCACAAGGATGCCTTGACGATCTTCTTGGCATAAAAAGTTCAAAGCCTCTAATCGTGCAAATTGCCTTTCTTGTGAAGCAAAAACAAATTCTGCTAAAGGGTTATCATCTCCCAAAAATGTATGGACTTTCTCTTCTCCAAGTAGGGCAATAAAATCACTGGCCAATCGTTCTGCTTCGTTATAACTGGAAGTGATGAGGACTGCTTTTTCAATAGAATCAAAGGCTGAAGCCATTACAATAGCCTTTGTGGTCGCAGACAATCCTAAGATCAATTCCCTATTATTTTTTTGCAAACCTTGTTGCCAGGATAGAAGGTTGGAGTTTTGACTCACTAAATCAATTACATTCATCTACTTACCCGTTGTATTTCTGCATGCTTCTTTCAAAATTTTCTTCTACCAAGTAATCGTTAACCGCTTCTTCTACTCGATCAATTGTTTGTAGAATGGTGATGTAATCGTCTTTATCAAATTTTCCTAAGACATGATGAACAACTGACATGCCCTGCTTAGGTCTTCCAATTCCAATCTTAATTCGATAAAAAGTCTGAGTTCCAATATGATTGATAATCGATTTGATTCCGTTATGACCTCCAGCTGATCCTTTAGCTCGAAGACGAATCTTGCCAACTTCCATATCTAAATCATCGTAAATAACCAAAAGATCTTCAATATCCAGACCATAATAAGTCAGAAGGGCATGGACTGCTTTTCCACTCTCATTCATGAAAGTAGTCGGCTTTACAAAATAGACCTTTTCTCCATTTAAAAATGTTGAGGCGATATCAGCTTGAAAAATCTTATCATGGGAGAAAGTAAGATTTAAAGACTTTGCCATTTGATCAACTAACATAAAGCCTACATTGTGTTTGGTTTCAAAATACTTATCACCCGGATTTCCCAATCCAACAATTAATTTCGTCATCTCTTTCCTTTCAAAACACTAAAAGGGTTGGAAATATTTTTTCCAACCTTTACATTTTTTTAACTCTCTTATACATTAAAACGAAATTCCATGATGTCCCCATCTTGGACAACATATTCTTTTCCTTCTTCGCGCAAGCGTCCCGCTTCTTTTACAGCCTTTTCAGAACCGTATTTGACCAAATCATCATAGGACATGGTCACGGCACGAATAAATCCTTTTTCAAAATCAGAGTGGATGATTCCAGCTGCTTGAGGAGCTTTCATGCCACGTTTGAAGGTCCAAGCACGCACTTCTTTTTCACCAGCTGTGAAATAAGTGCCAAGTCCCAACAAGTGATAAGCTGCACGCGTAAGTTTATCAACTCCAGACTCTGTTAGGCCAATCGCCTCTAAAAATTCTTGTTTATCTGCATCATCTAGCTCAGAAATTTCTTCCTCAGCACGCGCAGAAATCACCACGACTTCCGCGTTCTCTGTTGCCGCAAAGTCACGAATTTGCTTCACATAGTCAATAGAATCTGGATCTGCAACAACATCTTCATCCACATTGGCTACATAAAGAACTGGTTTGGTAGTCAAAAGGAAAAGTCCTTTCACCACTTTTTGTTCTTCCTCAGTGAATTCAATGGTCCGAGCTGATTTACCATCTTCAAGAACTGGTTTGATTTTTTGTAGAACATTAAATTCCGCAACAGAATCCTTATCTTTTTGTGTACGAGCGATTTTTTCTACACGCGCATAGCGTTTATTGACAGACTCTAAGTCGGCTAAAATTAATTCTAAATTGATGGTATCAATATCTGCCAGTGGATCAACAAAGGCATCTTCACGACCTTGCTCCCGCATGACATTTTCATCATCAAAAGCACGCACTACATGGACAATGGCATCTACTTCACGGATGTTGGCCAAGAATTTATTACCAAGTCCTTCCCCTTTAGAAGCTCCTTTCACAATCCCAGCAATATCTGTAAATTCAAAAGTAGTCGGAACTGTCTTCTTAGGAGTAATCATTTCCGTCAATTTTTGGAGGCGTTCATCTGGAACTTCTACCATCCCGACGTTTGGATCAATGGTTGCAAAGGGATAGTTTGCGGCCTCTGCTCCTGCTTTTGTAATTGCGTTAAATAGGGTTGATTTACCAACATTTGGTAAGCCAACGATACCTGCTGTTAATGCCATTTTTCTTTTTCTCCGTTCAAATTTCAATCTCTTTTATTATAACATAATTCAAAAGACAAGTGATGAAAAATGAAATATTTCATCACCTTTGAAACTAGATTTTTTCATCAAACTGTAACGTTCTAAAAAGATAAAAATGGTATACTATATTTAACAATGAACAAAGGAGTTTTTCAGATGAAAAAACAAACATGGAAATCTATTTTTCTTTCTTTAATTGCTATCTTTACTCTCTTTCTTCTTGGAGCTTGTGGACAACAATCTGTTCAAAAATCCTATCTTCAGGCAATCAACCAAGAAAAGAAAACAGATGTTCGTATTACACTAGAACATAAAGGTGATAAAGCGATCAGTAACCAAACCACCACTACTATTTATTACAAAGAGGCGGGAGTTACGAAAGATCAATTAAAGGAAATGATCGATAAATATGATGAAGAATACAAAGATGTCAAAGGATTCACACATTCTGCTGAATACAAAGATGATTATATGGTTGAAAAAACAACACTAAATTATGAAAAGGCAGACTTAGATCAGCTAATTGAAAAGAAATTAGTAACGACACAAAAAGATAAAAAAGTCGACTATATCAGCTTCAAATCAACTTTTGATATGATGAAACAGGGTGGTTTCAAAGAAGTTAAAAATGGAAAATTTGAAGAATTAAAATAATTGAAAAGGTTCGGTCACATAAGTGACTGAACCTTTTATAGTACTTTCTTCATTTTCTGTTCAAAATCATGGCGACTCATCATGACCACATGATCACAATTGCTACACTTGATTTTTATGTCTGCACCAAGTCGCGTAATTTCCCAACGATTTGCCTTCTTGCCTGTTTCTTTAATCACACAAGCATGGGGCTTTTTCATTTCTACAAAATCACCTAACGTATACATGATTCACCTTTGTTAATTTGTGCGAACTGGCGTAATCAATTGAATGAACCCTTGTTCATTTCCTTCTGGAACCAATGTAAACGGTCTAACAGAAGAAATAAAACGAATAACAACTTGTTCACTGTCAATAGCTTTGAGCGCTTCAATCAAATAAGTTGGATTAAAGCTAATAGACAAATCCTCTCCTGAAACGGCGCTCGTATCGATCTCTTCATTTACTCGCCCAACTTCTGGTGAATGAACGTGGGAAGAAACCACTCCATTTTTGAACTCTAATTTAACCGTACCGTTTTGAGTCGCATTTGAAAGAAGACGAGCACGCTCCATTGCAAATCGAAGGTTAGCCACATTGAAGGTTGCCTCTGTATTGAATTCTGTTGGAATGAGACGGTCTGTATCAGGATAATTTCCTTCTAGCAAACGGGTATAGAAACTAATGTGTTCACTTCTAAAGAGAATTTGATTGTTAGCAAAGAAAACCTCAACTGTTTCAATATCATCAGAAAAAACAGAGGTGAATTCACGAAGAGAGCGACTTGGGATGACAACATCAAAGTTGTCTCCATTTTTCTCCAGTGTAATCACTTTTTGACTCATACGGTGAGAGTCTGTTGCTACTGTTTTTAGCTCTTTATTATCTGATAGAACAAAGTGAACACCTGTCAAAATTGGCCGACTTTCTTGTACACTTGCTGCAAATGCTGTTTCATTAATTAATTGTTTTAATAATTTTGTTTCCAAAACTAATGGATTACTTGCAGCAATTTCTTGAATACGTGGATATTGATCTGCATCTTTTCCTTTAAGTGTAATTTCTGATTTTCCACTTGTTAAAAGAACCTGTTTTTGTTCAATCTCTTTAAAATCTAAAGTAACATCTGGTAAACTTGAAACCACATTAATAAAGAAAGTTGCTTCCAATAAAATAGAACCTGGAGAGGTCACCAATAAACCAGCATTTTCATCTTTGATAGAAATAAAGTTTTCAATTGAAATTTGGCCATTCGATCCAGATAAGGCAACTCCTTCTGGAGTGACATCAATTTTAATCGTGGAAAGGATTGGGATAGCATTTTTTGAACTGATCGCTCTTTTGGTAGTATTTAGTGCTTGTAAAAATAAAGTTTTGTTAATAGAGAAATTTATCATGGTCATTCCTTTTATTTATTTTATGATTAGTAAGTTAATAGTAATAGTAGGTTGTGTGGAAGTTGTGGAAAACTCTCAGAATCCTATCTATAACTTAAAAAGTTACTTGTTTAAAAATTGTGCATAACCCCTAGAAGTTTAGAGGAAGTTATCCACAGATTAATTTAACTTTTTCTTGATACTTTGAATTTCGAGTCGTAGATTATCATCTGTGTCGACCATACTTTTAATTTTTTCATAAGCATGAATGACAGTCGTGTGGTCTTTTCCACCGAATTCTTTTCCGATTCGAGGAAGTGAGTTGTCCGTCATCTCTCTTGAAAGATACATGGCCACTTGTCGTGCTAGGACAATATTCTGAACTCTTCGCGAACCTTTGATTTCTTTTACACTGACTCCATAAAAGGCTCCAACTGCTTCCTGAATTTTTTCAATGGGGATGACAAGCGTCTTGCTATTATCGTTTTTACGAGCTCGAATAGCTTCAGCTGCAACATCGATCGTAATTTCTTTTAGTTTTTTCACCTTCGCCATTAAAGAAATATCATTTAAGGCACCTTCTAAGTCTCGGACATTTGAATCAAACTGACCAGCTAGATATTCTAGTGTGTCATTAGGAAAAATATAGTCTAGATCTTCAATTTTATTCCGTAAGATGGCAATCCGAGTTTCAAAATCAGGTGGTGTTATATTTTGCGTTAGTCCCCATTTGAAACGAGTCACCAGCCGCTCTTCAAGACTATCTAAATGATCCGGACTTCGATCGCTTGTTAGAACAATCTGTTTGTTGTCGCTATGGAGGGCATTAAAGGTATTAAAGAATTCCTCTTGAGTCGTGACTTTTTTCCCGCCGAGTGACTGGATATCATCGATCAGTAAGAGATCAAGACTTCGATAGGTATTCTTGAACGTCTTCATTTCTCCTAATCGAAGGTGTTCTAAAAATTCATTAATAAAGGTTTCTGCTGGAACATACTTAACCCGTGCATTTGGAATATTTTCTAGGATTTGATTTCCAATTGCGTTCAATAGGTGAGTCTTTCCAAGCCCTGGTCCACCATAGATAAAGAGAGGGTTGTAAGTTGTTGCAAGATTTTCAGAAACTGCAAGCGCTGCTGCTTTCGCCCAAATATTTCCATCCCCTTGCACAAAATTATCAAAGGTGTACTTTGATTTCAGACCTGTATCAATTTTAGGTAACGGTTCGGTTGTTAAGCTACCTGAAGATAATCTCCTATTCTCACCGCTATGACTACTAGGAATTTCTTCGGTATCTTCAAAAACGAAATGAAACTTCAAATCTGTATTGTAGACTTCAAAGCTGGCTGTGATCAAAGCATTTTTTAGATTTGTTTCCCAAAATAATTCTTTATAATTTCCATCAAGATAAATGGTAGCCGTCTCTCCATCGATTTTGACTAATTTTGAATCGGCGACAAAAAAATCATAGGCACTATCTTTTAGTTGTAATTGGGCTAATTCTAAAAAACGAGACCAAAATTGCTCTTCTTGTGACACTATCAGACTTCCCTCCTTTTCTTGAATTGTATCAAATCATACGTACTCCTATTCTACCACAAACAAAAATAGTTTTCCACAGGCTAAATTTCATGAAATTAAATTATAGTTTTAAACTTTTCCACAAGTTGTGGATTTAAATTCACATTGTTTTTAAAAGTTATCCACAAAGTGGGGATAACTAGAGAATATCCTTATTTTTCTGCTACTTACAAAAGATTTTTATAGTGGAAAAGCTTGTCAATACAAAAAATAAAAATAACAGCCTTATTTGAGGCTGTTGATAATTCGTTGGTATTCATCAAGACTGGAAAAAGAAATTTGGATAGTTCCTTTATTTTGAGAAGAGGAGTGTATCGTCACATCTGTTCCTAATATTTTTTTCAATCGTTGTTCCTCTTCTAGTAGGAAGCTCTCTTTTGCTTTTTTATTTTTCTGTTTTCTTTTTGAACTGATCTTGTTTTCTAATGTTCGAACATTTAAATGATCCTGTTTAATTCGCTCCAACCAAAAGCGCTGCTCTTCTTCATCAAGAGGAACAAGAACACGCGCGTGAGCCGAAGAAATATCATTTTGAATGACTGCTTCTTGAACAGAGGGAGCTAGATGTAACAAGCGAAGCATATTGCTGATATAGGGTCTAGATTTCCCCATAAATTGAGCGATTTGGTCGTGCTTATAGCCATGATCAACGAGCTTTTGGTAGGAGATAGCTTCTTCAATTGGATTGAGATCTTCTCGTTGAAGATTTTCAATAATGGCTTGTCGCATCATTTCTTGATCCGTTAACTCTTTAATAATCGCAGGAACAAGCTCTAATCCAGCAATTTTTGAAGCTCTAAAACGTCTTTCACCTGCAAGCAATTCAAAACCAATTATTGGAGATTTTCTGACAATAATGGGTTGAATTAAGCCATTTTCTTTGATTGACTGAGCCAGTTCTTCTAATTTTTCTTGATCAAATACTTTTCTTGGTTGGAAAGGATTGGTTCGAATGTCCTTTACCGCTATTTTTTCTAATTTTTCCATCTTATGAATAGAATAACACACCTTTACAAATTCGTAAAGGTGTGTTTACAAGTATGTCAAGAAAGTGAAAGTTAATCGCTCAGATCCTCAGTTGATTTTGTCAACTTGATAGAAGTTGTTTGTTGTTTTCCATCACGATAGAATGTGACCTTGATCGTATCATTGATTTGGTGAGAATAGAGGGCGGATTGTAAATCTGCAGTTGACTCGATATCTGTATCATCGATCTTTGTGATGACATCATAACGTTGCAATTTATCTGAAGCAGGCATATTTTCAAGTGTTGAACGAACTAGTACTCCTCCAGAGATTTTTTCAGGAAGTTTTAATTGGCTTAAATCAGAAGTTGAAAGGTTGGATAAATCCATCATTTGGATTCCAAGAGCTGGTCGAACTACTTTTCCTTTTTCTTCTAGCTGTTTGATAATATTGACAACATCATTTGCAGGAATAGCAAATCCCATTCCTTCTACTGAAGTTTGTCCATTATTTGAAATTTTACTTGAGGTAATCCCAATGACTTGTCCTTGAATATTGATTAATGGCCCTCCAGAGTTCCCTGGGTTGATGGCTGCGTCTGTTTGTAGGGCGCGTGTAGAGATATTTTGTCCATTATCGGCTTTCAATTTCACATTGCGGCCTTGGCTAGAAATAATCCCTTGGGTAACAGAATTAGCATAATCTGTTCCAAGAGGGCTACCAATTGCAATTGCAGTCTCACCGACTGTTAATTGGTTTGAATCTCCGAATTCAGCTACTGCCTTTGCTTTATCCGCACTAATGCGAACGACTGCAATATCAGAATAGACATCTGACCCAACTACTTCTCCGGGGACTTTATTGCCATCTGCTAAAAGAATATCTACTTTTTTAGCACCATTGATCACATGGGTATTGGTAACAAGGTAGGCATATTTTCCTTCTTTTTTATAAATGACCCCAGAACCTTCACTAGAAATTTGTGAGTCAGAGTTTTCTTCTTTTTCAAATAACCCTTGATTCGAAGAATCAGAATAAGTAATCACAGAAACTACAGCATTTTTCACCTTATCTACGGCCTCACTAGTTGAGGTTGTATTTTTATAAGCTGTTTTAACAGTGGTTGAGTGTACTTGCTTACTTTCAGTATTTGAAGTAGAAGAATGAGAGGTTTGTAAGGTTAAAAAGGTTCCAAGAATCCCACCTAGAAAACCTACAACGAAAATGAGGGTTATGTTTCCAAGTTTTTTCAGTAAATTAGATGAAGATTTCATATTTTCCTCCTAAGGATATCAAATTGTCTAAAGTATAGAAAAACTTTCTTAATTATATCTTAAATAACTAAAGTTATCCACAATTTGTGGATAACTTGTAGAATTTAGTTGAGAAATGGCTTTAAAAAGGACTTTATAGAATAGATTTCCTTTCTATAGCTGTGGATTATTTGTGGAATTGAAGAATTATGCTACAATAGGGGAATGAAAATTAAATTGATAACCGTTGGAAAATTAAAAGAAAAATACTTAAAAGATGGGATCGCGGAGTATATTAAAAGGCTTGGTCGATTTGCAAAAGTAGAACAGGTTGAGTTAGTTGATGAAAAAACTCCAGATCGTGCCAGTCAACTCGAAAATCAACAAATCCTTGAAAAAGAGGGGGAACGAATTCTCTCTAAGATTTCAGATAAGGAATATGTGATTGTATTAGCCATCGAAGGAAAACAATTTCCTTCAGAGAAATTTAGTCAAACGATTGACCAGATTATGACATCTGGTTATTCAAACCTTACTTTTGTTATTGGAGGCAGTCTTGGTCTGTCTCCTGAAGTGAAAAAAAGAGGAAATCTATTAATGAGCTTTGGTCAATTAACTCTTCCTCATCAGTTGATGAAATTAGTGTTGGTGGAACAAATCTATCGTGCTTTCATGATTCAACAGGGGAGTCCTTACCATAAATAACCTTGACGCTCCTTCCTTTTTCTGCTAAAATGAAGTAAGTCGGTCTCATAGCTCAGCTGGATAGAGCATTCGCCTTCTAAGCGAACGGTCGCAGGTTCGAATCCTGCTGGGATCAAATGAGAGATGCAGCTTTTGCTGCATCTTTTCTTTTATGTAAAAATGTATAAATTTTCATTATCTATTAATTTTTGTATACTTCACTATAGACAAATAGTAATGAAATGATTTATTAGGAATATTTAAAAAAAAAGAACTAACAATCCCTATATAGTGCAAAGTGTAGATTATATAAATTGTGTAAAATAGTTTTCATTCATGTAACAAAAACATTAAAAACATTACAATTTTACCGATTCCCTTTAATTTTAGGCTATTTTATATTATAATTTTTTGTATATAAAATTTTATTTTTTATAATAATACTAGAGTATAATAAAATAGAAAAAAGTGGGAGAGTTTGTGTGATTCAGTCATTAATCTTGTCTTTTCTCTTGGGAGGGATCATTGTTCTGACGTTTGCATTAGTGGACGAAAAAATCTATCAGGAACATCAATTTGCATTTATCTTTCTGCTGAGCACCTTTGTTCTTCTTTTTGAAAGTCTCTTAGTATTTTTAGATGTGACTTTAGTTTCAAATATTCGACTGTCTGATTTAAATATGCTCTTATGGCCGGTTTATTTATATCCTTATTATCATTATGCCAATCGGACGAATCGCTTGTGCGCCATTTTTTATTCTTTTTTTACTTATTTAGCGGTTGAAGGAACAGCAACTTTTCTGACGATAATTGTCTCTTCAGTGTTGGGAGATGCTTTAGTAGCAGCTTACTCGATTGTCTACAATATGTGCATTCGTTTGGTCTCTTTAGGAATCATTTTGAAGTTAATTGACTTATTTGAATTTGATTTCACTCCTTTTTATGAGCAAGAATTTGAAAAATATTTAAAGAGACTCATCTGTGTCTATTTTGCTATATTTGTAGTGATTAATTTTGCTTTATGGATTAGTGAACAAGCGCAATTTAAAAATTTTGGGAGTATGTTGGCAACGATTTGTTTTTTCTCTTTTGTAGTCAGCTTATTCCATATGAAAATCGAGCGAGATCAGTATCGTAAAAATTTAGAACTGGAGTATAAAGAATTTTCTGAGCAACAAATGAGTCGGTATATGGCTGAAATTCAAAGTCTCTATTCTATTGTTAGGGGATTTCGTCACGATTTGGGAAATTTAGTTATTTCTATGTCATTAGCTATTGAGGAAGAAAATATTCCAGAAATACAGAGAATCCATAGAGAAGTATTGGAAAAAGGTTATAAAGAGATCAATACAGAAGCATTATCAGGATTCAACTTGGTCAATATCAAAGATTCTGCTTTACGAAGTATTTTGATTCGAGGCTGGTTGGATGCAAGAGATGCTGGGGTAGAGATGACCTTTGAAACGAGTGAACCAATCGAGCAACTACCAGTTGATTTATTAGATATCGTGAGAATCGTTGGGATTCTAGTGACAAACGCTTTGGAAGCTTCAAAAGAAGCAGAAGAAAAGAAAGTTCATATTGCTATTTTCTCTATTTCAAAAATTGTTTACTTAGTGATTCATAATACAACAAATGAAATCACTTTTGATATTAGAAAAATATATGAAGAAGGCTATTCGACAAAAGGAGAAAATAGAGGACTAGGATTAAATAATGTGAGAAAAATCTTAGCAAATTATGGAACGATGTTTTTAGAAACAGAATTGCAAGGAAATCGTTTTTTACAAGTTTTGAAGATTGGAGGATACGAACAAGAATGAAGATTTTTTTATTAGAAGATGAGCTCTCTCAACAGATACGGGTAGAAAAACATATTGCAGAAATTGCTAAGGAATTAGAAATTAAACTTGAAGTGATTTCTACCGGTAAAATTTCGGAATTTGAAAATTATATCCAGCATTCGGATATCCACCAATTATATTTTCTAGATATTCATATCCAAGACAATGAGTATTGTGGGCTGGAAATTGCTCAAAAAATACGAGAAGCAAATCCTTATGCCATTATTGTTTTTATTACTACAAAATCAGAATTCGCTTCGATTACCTATCGTTATAAAGTATCTGCCTTAGATTTTATTGATAAAAATTTGAATGAAGATTTATTTAGATTAAAAATTAAGGAGTGTATTGAGTACCTAACGACTATTCAAATTGGAAATGATGATTTGACAGATTATTTTGAGTATGACTTTAAGGATAAAAAGATAAAAATTCCATTTAAGGATATTCTTTATATTGAAACTGTTGGTTCGGCTTATAAATTAAACTTAGTTGGGAAAAATTTTCAAAAAGAAATTGCGGGAAGTTTATCAGATGTCTTGGAGAAAGATGTGGAGGAGAGATATTTCAGTCCCCATCAATCTTTTATCGTGAATAGAAGTATGATCATTGGAATGGATAAGAAAAAGAAACAGCTACTGTTGAAAGAAGGCTATTCTTGTCCAATCTCAAGAAGCAATATCAAACGTGCCAAAAAATTAATTGAAGAGCAAAATTTAGAATTTAGTGCTTGACAATTAGTTAAATTTTGATATAATGGGATATGTTCTGTTAATGAATATATGGTCCGTTGGTCAAGGGGTTAAGACACCGCCTTTTCACGGCGGTAACACGGGTTCGAATCCCGTACGGACTATATCTCATTCCGCCATAGCTCAGTTGGTAGTAGCGCATGACTGTTAATCATGATGTCGTAGGTTCGAGTCCTACTGGCGGAGCTAGTATAGCACCCATTTGGGTGTTTTTTTATTTTGAAAAAGAGAGTGGGACAGAAATCGGTAATTCGTTAGAATTCGATTTCGTCGTCCCACTTCCGCACAGTTGAGTAGGGCTGTAAAAGCTGATGGGATCAGCGTAGTAGAGCCCACTCAACCACTGCGTCTTGCTCGACAATTCAAAAATAATTGAGAG
>JAGZVW010000003.1:0-96307 GCA_018379295.1 Streptococcus parasanguinis
CTGACTTCGTCAGTTCTATCTACAACCTCAAAGCAGTGCTTTGAGCAACCTGCGGCTAGCTTCCTAGTTTGCTCTTTGATTTTCATTGAGTATAAGGAGCACGCTTTAGCTTCACTGATTCTTGTTAGAATCACAAGTTTATATTTAAAACATTAAAAATTTAAGTTAGAATGAGGTTTTACTCATGGAAAATGTTGTTGTACATATCATCTCTCACAGCCACTGGGATCGTGAGTGGTATCTACCTTTTGAAAGCCACCGGATGCAATTGGTGGAACTGTTTGACAATCTCTTTGATCTTTTTGAAAATGATCCGGAGTTCAAAAGTTTCCACTTGGATGGACAAACCATTGTCCTTGACGACTATTTAGAAATTCGCCCTGAAAACCGCGACAAGGTACAACGTTATATCGACGAGGGCAAGCTCAAGATTGGTCCCTTCTATATCTTGCAGGATGATTATTTGATCTCCAGTGAAGCCAACGTCCGCAATACTTTGATTGGACAAGCTGAATGTGCCAAATGGGGCAAATCAACTCAAATTGGCTACTTCCCAGATACCTTTGGAAATATGGGGCAAGCACCTCAAATCCTTCAAAAATCAGGCATTCACGTAGCAGCCTTTGGGCGCGGGGTGAAGCCAATCGGATTTGACAACCAAGTCCTCGAAGATGAGCAATTCACCTCTCAATTTTCTGAAATGTACTGGCAAGGGGCAGATGGTAGTCGCGTACTTGGTATTCTCTTTGCCAACTGGTACAGTAACGGGAACGAAATTCCAGTGGATAAAGATGAAGCTTTGGCTTTCTGGAAACAAAAATTGGCAGACGTTCGTGACTATGCCTCCACCAACCAATGGTTGATGATGAACGGTTGCGACCACCAACCGGTTCAACGAAACTTGAGTGAAGCTATTCGCGTGGCCAACGAACTGTTCCCTGACGTGACCTTTATTCATAGCTCCTTTGATGAATATATGCAAGCAGTGGAAAGTGCACTTCCTGAACAATTATCTACAGTTACGGGAGAATTGACCAGTCAGGAAACCGATGGTTGGTACACACTGGCAAATACATCTTCCTCTCGGATTTATCTCAAGCAAGCCTTCCAAGAAAACAGCAATTTGCTAGAGCAAGTGGTGGAACCTTTGACCATCATTACAGGTGGACACAATCATAAGGATCAATTGACCTATGCTTGGAAGACGCTCTTACAAAATGCACCTCATGATAGTATTTGTGGTTGTAGTATTGATGAAGTTCACCGGGAAATGGAAGTTCGTTTTGCCAAGGTCAATCAAGTCGGAAACTTTGTCAAGACCAACCTTCTGAATGAATGGAAGGGTAAACTAGCGACTCAAAAAGCCCAGAGTGAGCACCTCTTTACGGTCATCAACACTGGCTTGCATAATAAGGTGGACACCGTCAGCACGATTGTCGATGTTGCGGTTTGTCCATTTAAGGAATTGCATCCGACAGAAGGCTTCAAGAAAATGGCTGCTTTGAGCTTGCCAGACTACCATGTAGAGGATTTAGATGGACATCTTGTAGAAGCAGAGATTGAGGACTTGGGAGCAAGCTTTGGCTATACCCTGCCTAAGGATAAATTCCGTCAACCTTATATCGCGCGTCAAGTGCGCGTGACGGTTCCGGTTCACCTAGCGCCTCTTTCTTGGACCACCTTCCAGCTCTTGGAAGGTAAAGCACCTCATCATGATGGTCTGTTCCAAAATGGGGTGATCGATACGCCATTTGTAACCCTTAGTATCGATGATGGCTTGACCCTCTATGATAAAACGACCAATGAGGCTTATGAGGATTTCCTTCGTTTTGAAGATCGTGGTGATATTGGAAATGAATATATCTACTTCCAACCAAAAGGAACAGAGCCGATCTATGCGGAGTTAACAGCTTATGAGGTCTTGGAAAACAATGCTCGCTATGCCAAAATCTTGCTCAAGCATGACTTGACGATCCCGGTCAGCGCGGATGAACAATTGGATGCGGAGCAAAGAGGCATTATCGAGTTTATGAACCGCAAGGCAAGTCGCTCAGAAGAGCTGACAACCATCCCTCTTGAAACGGAGATGACCATCTTTGTAGATGATCCGCAAATTCGCTTCAAGACGCGCTTCACCAATACAGCTAAGGATCACCGCATCCGTCTCTTGGTCAAGACTCACAATACACGTCCAAGCAACGATTCTGAAAGTATCTATGAAGTTGTGACACGGCCAAATAAACCGGCTGCTTCTTGGGAAAATCCTGAAAATCCCCAACACCAACAAGCCTTCGTCAGCTTGTATGATGACGTCAAAGGGGTAACAGTGGCCAATAAAGGATTGCATGAATACGAAATCCTTGGAGACGATACGATAGCTGTAACACTTCTCCGTGCTTCCGGTGAACTTGGTGACTGGGGCTATTTCCCAACACCAGAAGCACAATGCTTGCGGAACTTTGAGGTTGAATATGCAGTAGAATGCCATCAAGCTCAGGGGCGCTTCTCTGCTTATCGCCGAGCGAAAGCTTTGCAGACCCCGATGACCAGCCTTCAAGTTGAAAAACAAGAAGGAAGTGTAGCAGCGTCTGGTAGCTTACTCAAGCATACAGCCTTGACACATCCTCAGGTTTGTCCAACAGCCTTTAAGGTAGCAGAAAATGAAGAAGGTTACATCCTTCGCTATTACAACATGAGCCAAGAAAATGTGCGCGTGTCAGAAGGACAACAAACGGTTGTCGATCTTCTGGAACAACCGTATCCGGTCCATACAGGTTTATTGGCACCGCAAGAAATCCGGACAGAATGGATTAAAAAAGAAGAAGTATAGCTGGTTGCAGCTGAAGAAACAATAAAAGGAAAGGAGGAGCGAAAAAGTAAGAACCGACTGCTGACTCGCTCCTTTTTACAGGTAAAAGCAATGACCATTGCAACGATTGATATCGGAGGGACTGGGATTAAGTTTGCTAGTCTCACTCCGGATGGAAAGATTTTAGATAAGGCCAGCACCCCAACTCCAGAAACTCTAGAAGATTTGTTGGCTTGGCTGGACCAGCGCTTGTCAGAACGTGACTACCGTGGGATTGCTATGAGTGTGCCAGGGGCTGTTAACCAAGAAACAGGGGTAATTGAAGGGATCAGTGCCATTCCTTACATCCATGGTTTTTCATGGTATGAGGCCCTTTCTCATCACAAGCTACCTGTCCATCTAGAAAATGATGCCAACTGTGTTGGACTGAGTGAATTGCTGGCGCATCCTGAGATTGAAAATGCAGCCTGTGTCGTGATTGGTACAGGAATCGGTGGAGCCATGATTATCAATGGGAAGCTTCACCGTGGACGTCATGGTTTGGGTGGAGAGTTTGGCTATATGACAACCATCGAGCCGGCAGAAAAGCTCAACAACTGGTCGCAACTCGCTTCTACAGGAAACATGGTTCGCTACGTCATTGAAAAATCTGGTCAAACCGATTGGGATGGCCGCAAGGTGTACCAAGAGGCGGCAGCAGGCAATGCCCTTTGCCAAGAAGCTATTGAGCGCATGAATCGTAATCTTGCTCAAGGACTGCTCAATATCCAGTATCTCATTGACCCAGATGTCATTAGCCTAGGTGGTTCTATCAGTCAGAACCCAGATTTTATCAAGGGTGTGCAAAAAGCAGTAGATGCTTTTGTGGAAAGATATGAAGAATATACAATCGCTCCAGTCATTCAAGCCTGCACCTATCAGGCAGATGCCAATCTCTACGGTGCCCTTGTCAACTGGTTACAGGAGGAAAACCAATGGTAAGTTTTACAGGACTTAGTCCCAAACAAACCCAAGCTATCGAAGTATTAAACAATCACATCTCCCTACCAGATGTAGAGGTGGCAGTCGCTCAGTCTGACCAAGCTTCTATCTCTATCAAGGGTGAGAAGGGGCAGTATCAACTGACCTACCGCAAACCTCACCAGCTTTATCGTGCCTTGTCTGTGCTCGCAACAGCTTTAGCAGAAGGAGACAAGGTAGAGATTGAGGAGCAGGCGGCTTATGAAGATTTGGCCTATATGGCGGACTGTTCACGCAATGCCGTGCTCAATGTCGCATCAGCCAAGCAGATGATTGAAGTCTTGGCTCTCATGGGTTATTCAACCTTTGAGCTCTATATGGAAGACACCTATCAGATTGAGGGGCAACCTTACTTTGGTTATTTCCGTGGAGCTTATGCTGCTGAAGAGTTACAGGAAATTGAAGCCTATGCCCAGCGGTTTGACATGACCTTTGTCCCATGCATCCAAACCTTGGCCCACTTATCAGCCTTTGTCAAATGGGGTGTCAAAGAAGTGCAGGAACTCCGCGATGTAGAGGACATTCTCCTTATCGGTGAAGAAAAAGTTTATGACCTGATTGATGGCATGTTTGCGACGCTATCTAAACTACAAACGCGCAAGGTCAATATCGGGATGGACGAAGCCCACCTGGTTGGTTTGGGTCGTTATCTTATCTTGAATGGTATTGTGGACCGTAGTCTCCTTATGTGCCAACACTTGGAGCGCGTGCTGGATATTGCAGATAAGTATGGTTTCCACTGCCAGATGTGGAGCGATATGTTCTTCAAGCTTATGTCAGCAGATGGCCAGTACGATCGTGAGGTGGACATTCCAGAAGAAACACGAGTTTATCTAGACCGTCTCAAAGACCGTGTCACCTTGGTTTACTGGGATTATTATCAGGATAGCGAGGAAAAATACAATCGTAACTTCCGTAATCACCACAAGATTAGCCAAGATATCGCCTTTGCTGGTGGGGCTTGGAAGTGGATTGGCTTCACACCCCACAACCATTTCAGTCGTCTTATCGCTCTTGAAGCCAATAAAGCTTGCCGTGCCAACCAGATCAAGGAAGTCATTGTGACGGGCTGGGGGGACAATGGTGGTGAAACAGCCCAGTTCTCGATCCTACCGAGCTTACAAATCTGGGCGGAGCTCAGCTATCGCAATAATTTAGAGTGTCTATCTGCTCACTTTAAGACTAATACTGGTCTATCCGTTGAGGACTTTATGCAGCTGGATCTGGCCAACCTCTTGCCAGACCTACCAGACAATCTCAGTGGCATTAACCCCAATCGCTATGTCTTTTATCAGGATGTTCTCTGCCCAATCCTGGACAAGCACATGACACCTGAACATGACAAGCCACACTTTGCCAAGGCGGCTGAGATTCTTTCTGACATTAAAGAAAAAGCGGGTGTCTACGCCTATCTCTTTGAGACCCAGGCTCAGTTGAATGCTATTTTAAGTAGCAAGGTGGATGTAGGTCGACGCATCCGTGAGGCCTATCACGCAGGTGATAAAGAGAGCTTGCAACAAATTGCTCGGGAAGAATTACCAAAACTCAGAAGCCAGATTGAAACCTTCCACAAGCTCTTTAGCCACCAATGGTTGAAAGAAAACAAGGTCTTTGGTTTGGATACCGTGGACATCCGGATGGGTGGCCTCTTGCAGCGCATCAAGCGCGCAGAAAGCCGGATTGAAGACTATCTAGCAGGCGAAATCTCTCGTATCGATGAACTAGAAGTAGAGATCTTGCCATTCAACGATTTCTACGGAGATCAGGACTTCGCAGCCACAACGGCTAATCAGTGGCATACTATTGCGACTGCCTCAACCATTTATACAACGTAAAAAATGCCAAGTTGGATGACAGAAGTCTCATCCACAGTGGCTAGGAGTAGAAGAGGAACTGTCTTTACGATCACCCTTTTCTACTCCTTTTTTAAAGCTATGTCATAAATTTGTAGAATTTTTTCTATAATTAGGAGTTTGAAAATGTAAATGGGCTATCTTATAATAGTTAATGTAAACGCTACCAAAGCAAATAAACACGCTCAAGGCTCAAAGGGGGGAGTTAAATGAAAAAGTTTGTAAGGACTCTGAGAGAAAATTTCATTTTTCTTTTAATGGTCTTACCTGGTGCAGCGTGGTTAATCTTATTCTTCTATATTCCGGTTTTTGGGAATATCGTAGCATTTAAGGACTATCATATCACAGGAGAGGGCTTCATTGACAGTGTCATGAAGAGTAAGTGGGTTGGCTTTGACAACTTCAAATTCCTCTTTAGTTCCAAAGATGCCTACATTATTACAAGAAACACGGTATTGTACAACTTAGGATTTATCTTCTTAGGATTGATTGTTTCCGTAGGGATTGCCATCATCTTTAGTGAGTTGAGATCAAAAAGAGTGGTCAAGGTGCTTCAAACCTCCATGCTCTTCCCATACTTCCTATCATGGGTTATCATCAGCTTCTTCACCGATGCCTTCCTTAACGTGGACAAAGGATTGGTCAACCACATCTTAGCTTCATTTGGTATGAAAGCCATCAATTTCTATTCGGAATTGTGGATCTGGCCAGCGCTTCTCCTCTTCTTAGGAATCTGGAAAGGCTTTGGTTATAGCAGTGTCATGTACTATGCAACCATCATGGGAATCGATCCAACCTTCTATGAAGCAGCGACCGTGGATGGTGCATCTAAGTGGCAACGCATTCGCAACATCACCATTCCGCAGTTGTCTTCCTTGATTACAGTCTTGACCATTCTTGCAGTCGGAAATATCTTCCGCGCAGACTTCGGTCTTTTCTACCAAATCCCGCATAATGCTGGAGCTCTCTATAGTGTAACCAACGTTATTGATGTTTATGTCTACAATGGTTTGACCAAGTCAGGAGATATCGGGATGACAGCAGCAGCCGGTCTTTACCAATCGGTAGTCGGTTTGGTTCTTGTGTTAATCTCAAATATCATTGCCCGTCGCATTGATAAGAATGCCGCTCTCTTCTAGAAAGGAGGATCGTATGAAAAAATCAACCATTCAAAAAGAAAAAATTGATAATGTCGGGATCCATTCTTTCAGTAAGAAGAGCAACTTCTTCTTTACCTTGTTGTTGACCTTGGTCGGCTTGACCTGTGTGCTTCCCTTCATCTTCGTTGTCATGATCTCTTTGACAGACGAACAAAGTTTGGCAGTCCATGGATTCCAATTCTGGCCAGCAAAATTTGGATTTGATGGTTACCTCTTCTTGGTACAGTTCAAAGACAAAATCTTGCAAGCCCTCTTCATTACCTTGTTTGTGACCATTGTGGGAACAGCATGTAATGTCTTTATCACAACGACCTATGCTTACGCTATCTCACGGAGTACCTTTAAATACCGCAAGTTCTTTACCGTATTTTCACTCCTTAGTATGCTCTTTAGTGCAGGGTTGGTTCCAAGCTACATTGTCACCACTCAACTCTTGCAATTAGGTGATACCATCGGGGCTTTGATTATCCCAATGTTGCTCAGTCCATTTAACATCATCTTGATGCGGACCTTCTTTAAACGGACCATTCCAGAAGCTATCCTTGAATCTGCTCGGATCGATGGGGCAAGTGAAACACGGATCTTCTTCCAAATCTGCTTGCCACTCTCTCTACCAGGGATTGCGACTATCAGTTTGTTCACTGCCTTAGGGTTCTGGAACGACTGGTTCAACGCCCTTCTCTATATTAAGAGTGACAACCTTTACCCATTGCAATACCTCTTGATGCAAATCCAAAACAATATGGATTACATCGCTAAAAACGTCGGGGTATCCGGCCAATTGGCAGGAGCTGTACAATCCATCCCACGGGAAACAGGACGTATGGCCATGGTGGTTGTGGCAACAGTGCCAATCGCCATTCTCTATCCATTCTTCCAACGCTACTTTGTAAAAGGCTTGACCATCGGTGGTGTGAAAGAATAACATCGTTCATTGAAAATCAACAGGATTTTCAATTCATAACTTAGTCTATAAAGAAAATAACATAAAGGAGATTTTTCTTATGAAAAATTGGAAAAAATACGCGTTAGCATCTGCTAGTGTCATCGCTCTTGGAGCTACTCTTGCTGCTTGTGGAAACCTTACAGGGAACAACAAGAAGTCAGCAACAACTGAAGACGGTAAACCAATCATCAAGATGTACCAAATCGGTGATAAACCAGATAACTTGGATGTTCTTCTTAAAAACGCCAACAAGATCATTGAAAAGAAAGTTGGCGCAAAATTGGATATTCAATATCTTGGTTGGGGTGACTACGCACAAAAAATGAACGTTATCATCTCATCTGGTGAAAACTATGATATTGCCTTTGCTAATAACTACGTGATCAACGCTCAAAAAGGTGCTTATGCTGACTTGACAGAATTGTACAAGAAAGAAGGGAAAGACCTTTACAAAGCACTTGACCCAGCTTACATCAAAGGGAACACTGTAAATGGTAAGATCTATGCTGTTCCAGTAGCAGCTAACGTGGCATCTTCTCAAAACTTTGCCTTCAACGGACCACTTCTTGAAAAATATGGTATCGACGTTTCAAACGTGAAAGACTATGCTTCTCTTGAACCAGTCTTGAAAGCTATCAAAGAAAAAGATCCAAACGTTGTTCCATTTGCAATGAACAAGAGCTACGGTGGACCTTCAGATGACTTCGACTATGTGGCTGTTGATGGACTTCCATTCGTTGTTGACTTGAAAGGTGACACCACTAAGATCGTTGACCGTTACACAATTCCTCGTTATGTAGAAAACTTGAAGACTCTTCACAAATACTACGAAGCAGGATACATTCCAAAAGACGTAGCAACGAGCGACACTGGTTATGATCTTTCTCAAGATACATGGTTGGTTCGTGAAGAAACAGTAGGACCAGCTGACTACGGTAACAGCTTGCTTTCTCGTGTAGCAAACCGTAAGATCGACATCAAACCATTTACTGAACTGTACAAGAAAAACAACACCACTCAAGTAGCTAACTTTGTTATCTCAAACAACTCTAAGAACAAAGAAAAAGCTATGGAAGTGTTGAATCTCTTGAATACTAACCCAGAACTCTTAAACGGTCTTGTTTATGGACCAGAAGGCAAGAACTGGGAAAAAGTTGCCGGCAAAGAAAACCGTGTCAAAGTCTTGGATGGCTACAACGGAAACACTCACATGTCTGGATGGAACACTGGTAACAACTGGATTCTTTACATCAACGAAAACGTAACTGATGAACAAATTGCACAATCTAAGAAAGATTTGGAAACTGCAAAAGAATCTCCAGCACTTGGCTTCATCTTTAACACAGATAAAGTGAAATCAGAAATCACTGCTCTTACAAATACTTTGAACCAATTTGCAGGTGCGATCAATACTGGTACTGTGGATCCTGAAGTAGAAGTTCCTAAGATGCTTGAAAAATTGAAATCAGAAGGTGCTTACCAAAAAGTGCTTGACGAAATGCAAAAACAATACGACGAATTCCTTGCTTCTAAAAAATAAGAACAGGTAGTTCGAAAAAGGCTTTGGAGGAATCTCCAGAGCCTTTTCATGTCTTTATGAAAATAGAACTGTAAATGAAAATCAATATTTCAATTTACCAATGCAAATAAGGGAAAGCGTTTTATTTTTATGGTATAATAGAATCACTAATTGGAAAAGAGGCTGAATGATGGGAAAAATCATCGAGTTCATTTTTACGAGAGTCTATGTTGCTATGCTGGTAACAGGGATTTTTTGGGTCTTGACGATCTGTGGGGGTGTTCTACTAGGAGTAGGACCGGCTAGTGCCACTATCATGAGCCTCTATGCGGAAAATGGCATGACCTACAAGGACTATCATTGGTCACGCGCTTGGGAACTCTTCAAAGAAAATCTACGCCCGGCCAATCAAGTCTTTTATACCTTCTTTGCCATTGAAGGGGTTCTCCTCTATGGCATGTACCTCATGGTCCAGATTCCTCACTTGAATTTCTTCCAAATTTTGGTTCTCTTGTTTAATCTGGTTTTCCTCTTGGTTGCGCCTCTAGCTTACGCCGTTTATTTGAAATTGCAAGTTCATTTTGATCTCTCTTATGCCAACAGTATCAAGCTCAGTTTGATCGGAATGTTGCTGGACATTCGTCCGGTTCTCAAGCTCATCCTTGGAACCGCGCTACTTGGTGTCATTAGCTACTATATGCCAGCCCTTCTCTTTTTCGTCTTGATCGGTGTATGGCATTTCTTTGTCAATGATATCTTTGACCCTGTTTATCAAAACATCCACGAAAAATTGGTATCCTAACGATGAAAAAAATCTGGTTAAGTACGCTTTTAAAATTCTACGCCTATGTCATGGTGGTCATTTTGACCATTATGGGCCTGGTTGTTGCGGGGATCTCTTGGAAAAACCAGCAAGCTGAAGCCGACCGGATCGCCCAACGGGTCTTGACCGAAGTGGTGACGGATCTTGAGACCTCTTATCAGCGGGTCACACAAGAAGGGCGTAGCCTCGTTGAAAACCCTGCAAAATTAGAAGGAGTTTATCGCTATTTTACCTTGTCACCATCGGAGTATGAGACTTGGCGATTGAATGCCCAATTTCCTTCGTATATCCAATTGTCCCTACATAAGAATATTGACAGCCTCTATTTGAGCAATAAAAACATCGAGGGTATCGATGTCACCTTGTCTGATTACAAGACGGTATTTGTCTCTACCCGGCAATCACAGGGAGGCAAGCAAGTCTCAGCGGACCATTACAAGGCTCCTGCGACAGCCATTCCGGTTCCTTTGACAGATCCGACTACGGGTGCTGGAGTTGGGATAGCTTATATGACGCTGGACCAAGAAATTTTGACGGCAACGATTGATAATGCCAGAGGCGATCTTCCGATCGCTGTGCGGATTTTCACTCCCTTTGGGAAAGAGATGTACCATGAAGGGGATAAGGGGCAATCAAAAGATGTTAAATGGCAAACCCGTAGCACGATCTATGGCTACAAGGTGGATGTAGCTGTTTCTGAAAGTTATCTGGTCAAAAAGGGTCTAGCTAACCTGACCACTTTCCTCTCCATTGCTTTCCTAATTTTCTTGATCCTTTACTTGTTATTACGGCAGATTTTCAAAAATTACCGGCGTCAAGTCCTCGATTTGGTCGATACCATGAATCAGATCAGTCAAGGCGATAGTGAACGACGGATTGATACCTCGACCAAGGATCAAGAACTGCTGGTTATTGGTAATATGATCAATACCATGTTAGACAATATGGATAAGAATATTCGGGATATCTACCAGCTGCAGCTCAGCCAAAAAGATGCCAATATGCGGGCCCTACAAGCCCAGATCAATCCCCACTTCATGTACAATACACTGGAATTTATCCGGATGTATGCCGTCATGCAAGAGCAGGATGAATTGGGTGATATTATCTATGAGTTTAGTAGTCTCTTGCGCAATAATATCTCAGACGAGCGAGTGACGACAGTTGAAAATGAGCTCGAATTTTGTCGCAAATACAGCTACCTCTGTATGGTGCGTTATCCAAAATCGATTGCCTATGGCTTTAAGATCGATCCAGGCTTGGAAAAGATGAAGATTCCCAAATTCACCATCCAGCCTTTGGTCGAGAACTATTTTGCGCATGGAGTGGATCATAAACGCAAGGACAATGTGATTAGTGTCAAAGTCTTGCAAGGAGAAGGGCAAGTCATGATCCTAGTTACTGATAATGGGCGTGGGATGGAAGAAGAACAGCTAGAAAAAATTCAAGAGATACTGGCCAATCGCAATCCACGCTCAGAAATCGAAGAAAAGAGTGGTCGGCAGTCTATCGGAATTGTCAATGTCCATGAACGCATGCTACTCTATTTTGGAGATCGCTACCATATCCAAGTCTTCTCCCAACCTCACCATGGAGTGACCTATACGATAACCATTCAAGATGAATAAAGGAGACAGAATGTACAAAGTCTTATTAGTAGACGATGAGTATATGATTACAGAAGGGTTAAAAAAATTAATCCCCTTTGACCACTGGAATATGGAAGTGGTCGCAACTGCAGAAGATGCAGACCAGGCCCTTGATTATGTGCGAGAGCATCCGGTGGATGTGGTGATCACGGATGTCAATATGCCTGGAAAGACCGGACTTCAGATGATTGCAGAGATGAAGGATTTGATGCCAGATGCTGCTTTTATCATTATGTCAGGCTATCAGGATTTTGAATATGTCAAGACAGCTCTCAATTTGCGCGTGGCAGACTACCTGCTCAAACCTGTCAATAAGGTGGAGATGGGCAATATCCTAGAAAAAATTCAGCACCAAATCCAGCAACCAAGCCAAGAGTTGGCCAACCGCTTGATTCACGATGATATCTCTGAGGAAGAGTTTTGTCGGTATATCGCAGGACGAAATTCACTGTGGATTGGGGTTGCTAAGGAGAAAAAAGGCTTTATCAGCTCGTCTTACCAAGTTCTCGGGCAAAATCTTCAACTCTTTATCTCAGATCAAGAAGAAGAAGCCATGATTGAGAAGGCCTTCGAGCCACCTTATAAGGAGCACTTTCATCAATTTAAGGACCTAGTGGAGCGGAGTCTCTTTTATGGAGCGACCCCTCTCAATCAAGATGAGGAAGTCTTTAACTACTACGAGCCGGCCTACCGGGTGATCATGCAAGGAAATATCCAACAGATCTTAGAAGAACTGGACTGGTTGGAAAAAATGATCCTTGAGAAGACACCTAAGGTTTCGCTGACCAAGCAACTCTTTATCCAATTTTTGATGGATGTCTTTCATTTGTTTGAATACCTGCAAGGAGATGATTTGGCCGATGTGGTCAAGAAAGTCCATGATGCTGCTACCTTTAGTGAGATGATTAGCTTCATCCAGGAAGAGTTATCCCGTTTCTTATCCCACTATCGAATGAACGAAAATGTAGCGAGTGTCCTCCAAGTGATTAGCCGTGATTACCAAAAAGAGCTGTCACTCAAGGACATTAGTCAGGCTCTCTTTATCAATCCAGTCTATTTAGGCCAGTTGATTAAACGAGAAACCAATGCAACGTTCGCAGAACTCCTCAACAAACAGCGGATTAAGGCTGCCCAGCAGCTCCTCTTATCTACCAATGACAGCATTGAAGATATCTGCTATAAAGTCGGTTACAGCAATGTGGGCTATTTCTATAAGGTTTTCCGTAAACTCTGTGGAAAATCGCCTAAAACCTATCGCTTACAAGTCATGACAGAGCATGCAGAAGATGAGTAAAAAGGCTGAGACAAATCGTCTCAGCCTTTTTAATTGAAGATAAAGTCTTCTTAGAAACTTTCCTTAGGTGAGTAGATAACAGAAGGTCAGAGACTCTGAAGCTAAGTTTTGAGTATTTTTTAATTTGACAAATATAAGTAGACAGTGTATACTTTATAAAAAGTAGACGGCGTATACTTTGATAGGGAAAGGTGGTCAAATGAAACGGAATACGGAAGAACTGAAAGAAAAGTTAATTTCGGTCGGCATTGAAGAAATTAGAACTAACGGGATTGACCGGATGTCTATGCGTACAATAGCTCAAAAATGTGGGGTGACTCATGGAGCTCCCTATAAGCATTTTGGAAGTAAAGATAGATATATTCAAGTGGTTATGGAACACTTATCAATGTTCTTTTTGACAAATATGATACAAGGGATTGATACTTCCATAGATGCAAGAACTCAACTAATTCTGATGGGCTGTAACTTTGTAAGGTTTGCCCAAGAGGAAACCTATCTATTTGAAGCATTATTTATCAAATTTCCATATAACTATTTGGAGCTATCCCAGGAAACTATTTCAGTCAACTCCTCTTTACCAGGATTTGAACATTTTAAGTCGGTAGCGTTAAGACTTAAAGATGAGGAAAATCTTTCTAGTAGTGACGCAGAAATTTTGATCCATTTTTGGAGTTTTATTGCTGGTTTGGCTCTATTGGTAAGGAGTCCCGTTGGAGAAAGCTTTAAAGAAAATGATGTTCAAAAGACCGTCAGAACGATGCTTGATATTTATATAAAAGGAGATAGCTGATGAATGTTTTAATAATCTATTCACATCCGAATGAAACAAGTTATAATGCATCAATCCTTCAAACTGTGCAAAAGCATTTAGCACCAGAGCATAGGGTTAAAATAGTAGACTTATATAAAGAAAACTTTGATCCGGTTTTACGTTTTGATGAAAGGCATAAAAGGAGAGATTTACAGCATAATGAAGACATGAAACCGTATAGAGATTTATTGAGTTGGGCGGATCAGTTGATTTTTATTTTCCCTACTTGGTGGAGTGGAATGCCAGCTATTTTAAAAGGTTTTATTGATCGTGTTTTTGTTGCAGGTTTTGCTTATCAGAATGGACCTCGAGGTCCGGTGGGGCAACTAGATGGAAAAGCATGGATCATTACGACGCATAATACGCCAAAAATTTTTCTTCCTTTTTCTCAAGACTACGCAAAGGTTCTAAAATCCCAAATCTTGAAACCCTGTGGTATTAAACCGGTTAAAGTGACACAAGTTACACGAGTGGAATATATGAGTGATCGTCAACGGAAAGAAGAACTCGAAAAAATCGCACAAATAGCAAAAAGGATTTAAAAAGTGCTTTACAAGTCATGACAGAGCATGCAGAAGATGAGTAAAAAGGCTGAGACAAATCGTCTCAGCCTTTTTACTTTAAGTCCTTTGTATCTTGATTTTCCCAACTAGCAGCTCCGCTTCAACGGTGATTTCTGTGAGTTGATTCCAGTCGATTTTTTCTTGGTCAACGTGAAATAGAAGGGGGGTCATGGCGAGGAGCGCCTGGCGTTCTTCAGGAGTTAAACTCTTGGTGAGGCTGACCGTTTCGGATGAGAGGATCTGGCAGTGGTCTTCAAAGTGCTCCAAAATCTCCTGGTTGGAGTAGGATTGCTTGGTCAATTGATCTTGGGCCAACTGACGAATTTCTTTCAGATGAGAAGAGGTTGGGACAACCTTAATGATCACCCCTTCATCCTTTAAGACACGCTCAAATTCAGCATAATTAGCCGGGGAGAAGATGTCCAAAATGACCTCCATACTCTTGGATTGAATGGGTAAATGAGCCAAGTCTCCGACAAACCAATTGACCTTCCAGCTAGTGTTACTCTTGGCAGCTAGTTGCACAGATTCCTTGGAAAGATCAAAGGCATAGAAAGTAGCTTCGGGATAGGCTTCTTGTAGTTTTCGGGAGTAATAACCTTCTCCGCAACCGATATCTAGAATTCTGGCATCACTGGTCGGAATTTTTTGTCCGATCGCTGTTAGAATCGGCTCATAAAAACCTGCTTCTAGGATTAGCTGGCGATTCTGGAAATTTTCTTTGTCATAGTCCTTTGATTGTTTGATCTGGGGAGCCAGGTTGACATAGCCAAATTTCGCCAAGTCAAAAGAATGGCCCTTGGGACATTTAAAACTGGTCTCCACAAGTTCTAGGTCCAGTTGACAGATGGGACAGGCAAAAGCAGTGGCTGTTTGAAATCGTTGTAATTTTGGTTTAATCGGTGTATTCATATTAGTAGTGTAACAAAAGAGCCTCTAGATAGCAACCGATGCTCTAATAGAGTACCAAACAGAATATGAGCTGATAGAAAAAGGCAATTCATTGATGCCGATTTTAAAGGACTTGAATCAATGGGGAAAAGAATGGCTGCAATAAATTTTTTCCTCATTTTAATCTCTTCTATCTCGCCACTCATCTCTTCATTTTGACCACTTATCCCCAAAAGCCATTTTTTAAGCGGCTTTTTTGTTAGACTGGTTCTATCAAAAGGAGAGAGAACATGATATTACAAGCTAAAAACATCAGTAAACGATATGGAAATCATTTAGCCGTAAACAATATTCACTTACAGTTTGAAAAGGGAACGTTTAATGCGATTCTAGGACCAAATGGGGCGGGGAAATCAACGACGATTTCTATGTTGATCGGTTTGAAACAACCAACGCAAGGCGAGATCATCTATGAACCCGGTACTAAAATTGGTGTGGTCTTCCAAACCAGTGTTTTAGATGAGATGCTGACGGTTAGGGAAAATCTGACCATTCGTGCCAGACAGTACAAAGGCCTAAAACCAAATCGTGTGTCTGATCTTATTGATCGACTAGGCCTATCAGCTTTCCAAAAGCAGAAATATGGGACGCTTTCAGGCGGCCAAAAGCGTCGGGTTGACATTGCGCGTGCTCTACTGCACGGTCCAGATCTTCTGTTCTTAGATGAGCCAACGACAGGTTTAGACATTCAAACCCGGAAGTCTATTTGGGATTTGCTCTATCAATTGCAGAGAGAAGAGGGGATGACCGTTGTATTGACCACGCATTATCTTGACGAAGCAGATGAAGCTGATCAAATTTATATTGTAGATCATGGGAAAGTGATTGCTCAAGGATCGGCACTAGATATTAAGAGCCAGTATGCTACTAATATCTTAAAGATTCGTTTCAAGGAGAGACAGCAGATAGAAAGTCTCAAATCTTCGGGAATGTCAGTAGAGCAACAAAGTCAATTGGAGTATGTTCTTCAACCCGATAGTGAAAGGGAAGCCATTGATTACCTGGCGCAAGTTAGAGATAAAATAGCCCATTTTGAGTTTCGTCCAGGGACTATGGATGATGCCTTTATTGCACTTACAGGAAGGGAGGTTCGCTAATGCTAGCCTTACTAAAGCGAAATTTTTTATTGTATTTTAGGAATCGTTCAGGTGTTTTCTTCTCCTTGTTGGGAGCCTTGATTTCCTTTATTCTCTATATTATTTTTCTTCAAAAAAATCTAACAGATGCCTGGGCTCAGCTTCCCAATAGTGCTCCTGTGTTAAATAATTGGTTAATGAGTGGGACGCTGGCTGTGACAGGGATTACGACAAGTCTGGCTGCCCTGACTCAGTTAGTAAAGGACCGTGAACATCAAGTAGATCAGGATCTTTATTTATCGGATCAAGGAAAGTGGCGGTTAGCATTTTCGTATCTAACGAGTGCGATCATCATTTCTTTTTCCATGCAGATCCTTATGTATGTGCTGATGTGTGGCTATTTTAGAGAAGTTCCAACCTTATCTCTATTACCTGAAGTGCTCCTCATTATGCTCCTTAGTAGCCTACTTTCTAGCTTAGTGAATGCCATTTTTGTTTATTTTTTCCAATCCGTAGACAGTCTTGGGAAGTTTTCGACCATAGTGGGTACAGCTTCTGGTTTTTTGGTAGGGACTTATGTTCCTTTAGGTGTTTTACCCACTTTTGCACAATCACTAATGAAGTGCACTCCAGCAACATATATTGCTGCACTTTATCGACAAGTCCTCATGAAAGAAGCATTAAGTGAGACCTTTAAAGGTCAAGATAAGCTTCTTCAAGAGTTTCAAGAAAAAATGGGTGTTCAGCTCAAATGGCAAACTTTATTGACAAAGGAACAAACATACCTTATAGTGTTAGGAGGTATTCTTCTAGCTTTGGGGATTTGGATTTCCTTGGCAAAAAGATCGAGTAAAAGAAAGTAAGTGAGAATTGGAGTAGGAATGAAGATTCGTTTTGAGGAAAAACAAGATATCCCAGAAAACGACCCCTGTGTGGTCATTCAAGCCAAGCAATTATCTGATCAAGCACGAGAGGTGATGGAGTATCTCGAACAATTTTCGACAGTGAATCAAGTAGTGATTCCTATCAAAACAGATGATCATTTGATCATGGTAAAAATTGATGACATTATTTTAGCCGAGATTGATAAGAATCAGCTAACCATTTATACGACAGACAAAATGTTCACCGTCAGAGATACTTTGACAAATTTTCAACATCGGATAAATCGTCGTAATTTTTTACAGATATCCCGCCACGCGGTGATGAATATCGACCATTTGGAATCGCTATCGGATAGTTTTTCAGGCAATATGATGGCTAAACTGACACGCGGAGTAAAATCAAGTGTCAGTCGGAAATATGTCAAATCCTTGATGGATTATTTAGGGGTATAGGAGAAAGTGATGAAACGAGTTATAGCTTATTTTGTATCTGGTATGAGGACAGGTTCCTTCTTTTATTTGTGTTTGGTGTTATTATCCCATCTCTATACCAACATCGTCTATCCCGCTGTAAATGCCCGCAACATCCTGGCGATCTTTTTAATGAGTGGAACAATGGGAGTCTTGACGTTCATTCTTGAGGAAGAAGAGTTTTTGACCTATAGTTTGCGTGTGGCCTTGCATTTAGTTGTGACAGCTACCATCTTAGCATTGACCTACTTATTTTTTGGCTGGGGGGCAGCCTTACGGAGCCCGATTCCTTGGTTGATCTTTCTAGCCATTTACGGCCTGATCTGGCTGTACCAGATTTGGCAACTCCATAAAAAAACTCAACGAATCAACCAAGCATTGTTGCATCGCAGAAAAGGGAAATAGTCCCAGAAAAAAGTGTATAAGAAAACCACGAAGTTCATACCAAACTTCGTGGTTTTACTTTCTTAATAAGTCAAAACAAAGTATTTTTTCTTACCGCGACGGATAACGGTCAATTCATTTTCTAATTTATCGCTATCGCTCAAGACATAGTCAAGGTCTTGGATGCGGTCGCCGTTGACGTAGATAGCTCCATTTTGAACATCTTCGCGGGCTTGGCGTTTAGAATTGACCACACCAGCTGTGACCAAGAGTTCAACAATGTTGAGGTTGTCTTCTGCTTGGACCTGGTAGTTTGGCACACCACGAAGGCCTTGTTTGAGTTCTTTAACAGAAAGGTTTTTGATGTTTCCTGCAAAGAGTTGTTCTGTGATGTTAAGGGCTTCCTTGTAGGCTTCTTCGCCGTGGACAAGGGTAACCACTTCACGTGCCAAGATCTTTTGAGCCAAGCGTTCATGAGGAGCAGCCTCAAACTGTTTGCGGATCTCTTCGATTTCGTCCAGTGACAAGAAAGTGAAGATCTTCAAGAAGCGCACAGCATCCGCATCCATCACATTCATCCAGAATTGGTACATTTCGTATGGAGATGTTTTGTCTGCATTGAGCCAGACCGCATTGCCTTCTGATTTACCGAATTTCTTACCAGTTGCATCTGTGATCAAAGGCACAGTCATAACATGACCAGTTTTATCTGCTTTACGACGCATCAACTCAGTGCCAGCTGTCATGTTTCCCCATTGGTCAGATCCACCGATTTGAAGGGTTACATTGTGTTCTTGGTTGAGGACGTAGAAGTCATAGCCTTGCATAATTTGGTAGGCAAACTCTGTGTAAGAAATCCCTGTCTCAATCCGTTTTTTAACAGATTCTTTACTCATCATAGCATTGACCGTAAAGTATTTCCCGACATCACGAAGGAAGTCAATAAAGCTAATGCTTCCGAACCAATCGTAGTTGTTGACCATTTCGGCTTTATTGTCCCCATTTTCAAAATCGAGGAAACGAGACAATTGTCCTTGAATGGAGCGAACCCATTCTTGTACAGTTTCTTTTGTTTGGAGACTACGTTCAGCATCTTTGAAGGACGGATCTCCAATGAGACCAGTCGCACCGCCAACGAGCGCATAAGGTTTGTGGCCTGCTAGTTGAAGGCGACGGCTCGTCAAGATGGCAACCAAGTGACCAAGGTGAAGGCTGTCAGCAGTTGGATCATAACCAGTATAATAAGAAACCTGACCTTCTTCCAGTGCTTTGCGCAAGGCTTCTTCATCCGTCGTTTGAAATACCAAACCACGCTCTTTTAGCTCATCAAAAATGTGCATGTGTCTTTTCTCCTTTATAAGTTTATTCATTTCTCTATTCTACCATAAACCACGGAAATGGCAATGGTTTCCATCATTTTCTTGACCTTACTCAAGAAGATTGAGTGACGATTTCTACGCTCTTGTGATTGAAAACAAAGGGCCTAATCTGCTATAATATAGGGAACAAGGAGAAAGAATCAGTGAATCAATTAAAAGAGAAGCTGCAAGAATTTTGGACGAAGATTCAAAAATTCTTTGCAAATATGTATACAGAAACTCCGAATAAGGAAAAAAATGAGGAAAGTAGCTGGTCTGTCGGTGATATTTTTGCGACCTTTTTACGAACCCTCAAACTCTTGTGGGATGTCATGATCGCCCTGTTCGTGTGCCTCTTTTTATTTGGCGCAGGGATCGGGATTGGTTATGCGGCGAGCCTCTTTAGTAACGTCAAGGTTCCAAAGACAGAAGAATTGGTCCAGCAGGTCCGAAACGTCAGCAGTGTTTCAAAACTGACTTATTCCGATAAGAGCTTGATTGCAGAAGTGGACAGTGATTTGATCCGTACGCCAGTAGCAGGAGACGCCATTTCGGATAATGTCAAGAAGGCTGTGATCGCTACTGAGGATGAGAATTTTGAAAGCCACAAGGGGGTTGTACCTAAAGCCGTTCTTCGGGCAACACTTGGATCTGTAGCCGGCGTGGGTTCCTCAAGTGGGGGATCAACCCTGACCCAGCAGTTGATCAAACAGCAAGTCGTGGGAGACGCTCCAACCTTTACTCGTAAGGCGACAGAGATTGTCGATGCCTTGGCTTTAGAGCGGGGAATGGATAAAAATGAAATCCTAACCACCTACTTAAATGTTTCGCCTTTTGGACGAAACAATCGGGGACAAAATATTGCGGGTGTGGAAGCTGCAGCTCAAGGAATCTTTGGCGTCTCTGCCAAAGACTTGACCGTTCCACAAGCGGCCTTTATCGCTGGCTTGCCACAAAGTCCGATTGTCTACTCTCCTTATGCTGCAGACGGTAGCCTAAAGAGCAAGGAAAACCTCGAGTTAGGTTTGGCGCGTGCCAAAGACGTTTTGTTCAATATGTACCGGACGGGAGCCTTGTCGAAAAAAGACTACGAGACCTATGCTCAGTACGACTTGACCAAAGACTTCATGGCTCCAGATGGCATCGAGAAAACACCGCATGACTACCTCTACTTCCAAGCCATGGAAGAAGCAAAAGAGGCTATGTATGATTACTTGATCAAGCGAGACAATGTCACCAAGCAAGACTTGAAAAATAATGAAACCGTCAAGGCTTACCAAGAATTAGCTGAGAGCGAGTTGCGCGAAGGTGGCTACACCATTCAAACCACGATTAACAAACCGGTTCACAATGCGATGCAGGCTGCGGTAGCGAATTTTGGAAGCGTCTTGGATGATGGGACGGGTCTTGTAGAAGTTGGGAATGTCCTTATGGACAACCGAACGGGTGCCGTTTTAGGATTTATCGGTGGACGGAATTTTGACGGCAACCAAAACAACCATGCCTTTGATACAGAGCGTTCCCCAGGGTCTACTATCAAGCCGCTGTTGGCCTATGGGATTGGCATCGACCAAGGCTTGATGGGAAGCAATAGCATCCTTTCTAACTATCCGACTAATTTCTCAAGTGGTGAGCCGATCATGCACGTGGATAGCCGAGGAACAGCGATGATGGATCTCCGTGAGGCCCTCAATACCTCATGGAATATTCCAGCTTACTGGACTTACCGGACCCTTCGTGAAAAGGGTGTGGATGTCCCATCCTACATGAAGAAAATGGGCTATGATATCCCTGAATATGGCATTGAAAGCCTGCCGATGGGGGGAGGAATTGAGGTCACTGTTGCCCAACATACCAATGGTTTCCAAACCATTGCTAACAATGGGAACTACCTCAAACGCTACATGGTAGAGCAAATCATTGATCGAGATGGAGATGTAGTTTACAAGCACGAGGCAGATCCTGTTCGTGTTTACTCTCCAGCAACGGCAACGATTATGCAGGATCTCTTGCGCGGGGTTATTACGTCTGGTGCTACAACGACCTTTAAGTCACGGATTAGCCAAGTCAACCCAACGCTGGCAGGTGCAGACTGGATTGGAAAAACCGGTACCACTAACTCAAATGGGGATATGTGGCTCATGTTGTCCACCCCTAATGTTTCTTTAGGAGGTTGGATCGGCCATGACAACAATGCTTCTATGCAGACCTTGACTGGATACAACAACAATGCCCAATACATGGCGCAGTTGGCGAATGCGATCTACCAAGCAGATCCAAGTCTCTTCGGAATTCAGGATAAATTCACTCTCGATAAGAGTGTGATCCGCTCTGAAGTGCTCAAATCGACTGGTGAAAGACCGGGCCGCGTCAATGTCAATGGTAGGGATATCGATGTGAGCGGTCAAATGGTGACGAGCCTTTGGGCCAAAAACGGAGCGCCAACCACTCAATACCGCTTTGCCATCGGGGGATCGGATAGCGATTATCAAAGTGCTTGGGCAGCGATTTTCGGTAATTCCAGTGGAAATCAGTCGAATAATAAGAACAATTCGACAACCAATAGTTCATCCAGCAATAGTTCAAATCGAAACAGCTCAAATCGTGGCAATCGACACTAGTCTGATCCAGTAGAAAACCTGGAGAAAGCCTTGATTTTTGGAGCAAAAAACGGTATAATAGTGATAACTAATTTGTCGTGTGCTTTATTTGAAATATTGTCCAAATAAGAGCTTACAGCAGTTAAATCTTACTTGAATAAGTCGATTTAGCTGCTCTTTTTGTGCCTATTTTTCAGAAAAATCCTAGTTTGTTACACAAATTTAATTTTTCTAAAAATTACAAAAAGCGACGAATGAGGTGAAGAGATAGCTCTTCACGTGATGCAAATCACACAATTGTAGTTAAAACCGGATAGGTGGTGAAAGTCATTTTACCAAGCTATCCTAGTATGGAAAAAGGAGCTAAAAACTTTGGCAGGACATGACGTTCAATACGGGAAACATCGGACCCGTCGTAGTTTTTCAAGAATCAAAGAGGTTCTTGATTTACCAAACTTGATTGAAATCCAGACAGACTCATTCAAAGATTTCTTGGATCATGGCTTGAAGGAAGTATTTGAAGATGTGCTTCCCATCTCAAACTTCACGGATACAATGGAATTGGAATTTGTGGGTTATGAAATCCGCGAACCTAAGTATTCGCTTGAAGAAGCGCGCATCCACGATGCCAGCTACTCAGCACCAATCTTTGTGACCTTCCGTTTGGTCAACAAAGAAACAGGTGAAATCAAGACCCAAGAAGTTTTCTTTGGTGATTTCCCAATCATGACGGAGATGGGAACTTTCATCATCAATGGTGGAGAACGGATTATCGTATCTCAGTTGGTCCGCTCACCAGGTGTCTACTTCAATGATAAGGTGGACAAGAATGGTAAGGTAGGTTATGGATCAACTGTTATCCCTAACCGTGGGGCTTGGTTAGAGCTTGAAACTGACTCAAAAGACATTGCTTACACGCGCATCGACCGCACACGTAAGATTCCATTTACAACTCTTGTGCGTGCTCTTGGATTCTCTGGAGATGATGAAATCATCGATATCTTTGGGGACAGCGAATTGGTTCGCAATACCATTGAAAAAGATATCCACAAAAATCCAATGGATTCACGGACAGATGAAGCCCTCAAAGAAATCTACGAGCGTCTTCGTCCAGGTGAACCAAAAACAGCGGAAAGCTCACGTAGCTTGTTGGTAGCCCGTTTCTTTGATCCACGTCGTTATGACTTGGCACCAGTTGGTCGCTACAAGATCAACAAGAAACTCAATATCAAGAACCGCTTGTTGAACCAAACAATCGCAGAACCATTGGTAGATGCTGAAACAGGGGAAATCCTTGTAGAAGCTGGTACTGTCATGACGCGCGATGTGATCGACAGCATCTCAGAACAATTGGATAACGGTTTGAACAAAATCACCTACATTCCAAATGATGCTGCTGTTTTGACAGAACCAGTAGAATTGCAAAAATTCAAAGTTGTCGCTCCAACAGATCCAGACCGCGTTGTTACCATCATTGGAAATGCCAACCCATCTGACAAAGTACGCATCGTAACTCCAGCTGATATCTTGGCAGAAATGAGCTATTTCTTGAACCTTGCAGAAGGCCTTGGCCGCGTGGATGATATCGACCACCTTGGAAACCGTCGGATTCGTGCCGTTGGTGAATTGCTTGCCAACCAAGTGCGTCTTGGACTTTCACGGATGGAACGAAACGTTCGCGAACGGATGTCTGTACAAGATAACGACGTCTTGACACCACAACAAATCATCAACATCCGCCCAGTAACTGCAGCAATTAAAGAATTCTTTGGATCTTCACAGTTGTCACAGTTCATGGACCAACACAACCCACTTTCTGAGTTGTCTCACAAACGTCGTTTGTCTGCCTTAGGGCCTGGTGGTTTGACACGTGACCGTGCCGGATATGAAGTGCGTGACGTGCACTATACCCACTATGGTCGTATGTGTCCAATCGAAACACCTGAAGGACCAAACATCGGTTTGATCAACAACTTGTCATCTTACGGACACTTGAACAAATATGGCTTCATCCAAACGCCATACCGTAAAGTGGACCGGGAAAAAGGTGTAGTCACCAACGAAATCGTTTGGTTGACAGCCGATGAAGAAGATGAGTACATCGTCGCTCAGGCTAACTCTAAGTTGAACGAAAAAGGTGGCTTTGCTGAGCCAATCGTTATGGGACGTCACCGTGGTAACAACCAAGAATTCCCATCTGATCAAGTCGACTACATGGACGTATCTCCAAAACAAGTAGTTGCCGTTGCGACAGCATGTATTCCTTTCTTGGAAAACGATGACTCCAACCGTGCCCTCATGGGTGCCAACATGCAACGTCAGGCTGTGCCATTGATCGATCCAAAAGCCCCTTATGTGGGTACTGGTATGGAATACCAAGCAGCCCATGACTCAGGAGCTGCAGTCATTGCTCAACACGATGGTAAAGTTACTTATGCGGATGCGGACAAGGTAGAAGTTCGTCGGGAAGATGGATCTCTTGATGTCTATCACGTCCAAAAATTCCGTCGTTCAAACTCAGGTACTGCTTACAACCAACGTACCCTTGTAAAAGTTGGCGATGTCGTTGAAAAAGGCGACTTTATCGCTGACGGTCCATCGATGGAAAAAGGGGAAATGGCCCTTGGTCAAAACCCAATCGTCGCTTACATGACTTGGGAAGGGTATAACTTCGAGGATGCCGTTATCATGAGCGAACGCTTGGTGAAAGAAGATGTCTACACATCTGTTCACTTGGAAGAATTCGAATCAGAAACACGCGATACCAAGTTAGGCCCTGAAGAAATTACCCGTGAAATTCCAAACGTTGGGGAAGATGCTCTTCGTGACTTGGATGAAACAGGTATTATCCGTATTGGTGCGGAAGTAAAAGAAGGCGATATCCTTGTCGGTAAGGTAACGCCGAAGGGTGAAAAAGACCTTTCTGCTGAAGAACGTCTCCTTCACGCGATCTTTGGAGATAAATCTCGTGAAGTGCGGGATACTTCTCTTCGTGTCCCTCACGGTGGAGATGGAGTCGTTCGCGATGTTAAGATCTTTACGCGTGCAAACGGAGATGAATTACAATCTGGTGTCAACATGTTGGTTCGTGTTTACATCGCACAAAAACGTAAGATCCGCGTCGGAGATAAGATGGCCGGTCGTCACGGAAACAAAGGGGTTGTGTCTCGTATTGTTCCAGTTGAAGATATGCCTTACCTTCCAGACGGTACACCGGTTGATATCATGTTGAACCCTCTTGGGGTGCCATCACGTATGAATATTGGTCAGGTTATGGAACTTCACCTTGGTATGGCCGCTCGTAACTTGGGTATCCACATCGCAACACCAGTCTTTGACGGAGCAAGCTCAGAAGATCTCTGGGATACTGTGAAAGAAGCTGGTATGGATAGCGATGCCAAGACGATTCTTTACGATGGACGTACAGGTGAGCCGTTTGACAACCGTGTTTCTGTCGGTGTCATGTACATGATCAAGCTTCACCACATGGTTGATGATAAACTCCATGCCCGTTCAGTTGGACCATACTCAATGGTTACCCAACAACCACTCGGAGGGAAAGCTCAGTTTGGTGGACAACGTTTCGGGGAAATGGAAGTGTGGGCCCTTGAGGCTTATGGTGCATCAAATGTCCTTCAAGAAATTTTGACCTACAAGTCAGATGATGTCAACGGACGTTTGAAAGCTTATGAAGCGATTACCAAAGGTAAACCAATTCCAAAACCAGGTGTACCAGAATCCTTCCGCGTTCTTGTCAAAGAATTGCAATCTCTTGGACTTGACATGCGTGTCTTGGACGAAGATGATCAAGAAGTGGAACTTCGTGACCTCGATGAAGGGGAAGACGATGATGTGATTCATGTGGATGACCTTGAAAAAGCACGTGAAAAAGCAGCTAAGGAAGCAAAAGCAGCCTTTGATGCTGAAGAATCAGAAAAATAATCAGTAAAAATGATTGTCTTGTGAGAAACCAATGCTTCTGACAGGATGATTCGATAACAAGATACAGACACAAGGCGGTGGCAAGAAAGTTTCCTTTCTTCCCCCACCTAAGGCTGTATCCAAATGAAACAAGTATGAAAACAAGGAAAGGTAAGAAATAGTGGTTGATGTAAATCGTTTTAAAAGTATGCAAATCACCCTAGCTTCTCCAAGCAAGGTCCGTTCATGGTCTTATGGAGAGGTCAAGAAACCTGAAACAATCAACTACCGTACATTGAAACCAGAACGTGAAGGTCTCTTTGATGAAGTCATCTTTGGACCTACAAAAGACTGGGAATGTGCGTGTGGGAAATACAAACGGATCCGTTACAAAGGGATCGTTTGTGACCGCTGTGGGGTTGAAGTAACACGTGCGAAAGTTCGTCGTGAACGCATGGGGCACATCGAGTTGAAAGCTCCTGTATCACACATCTGGTACTTCAAAGGCATCCCTTCTCGTATGGGATTGACCTTAGATATGAGCCCTCGTGCCCTTGAAGAAGTCATTTACTTCGCAGCTTACGTGGTGATCGATCCAAAAGATACACCACTTGAGCACAAATCCATCATGACAGAACGTGAATACCGTGAACGCTTGCGTGAATACGGACCAGGTTCCTTTGTAGCTAAGATGGGTGCAGAAGCGATCCAAGACCTCTTGAAACAAGTGGATTTGGAAGCTGAAATTGCTCTCTTGAAAGAAGAATTGAAGACTGCAACTGGTCAAAAACGTGTGAAGGCTGTTCGTCGTTTGGATGTCTTGGATGCCTTCTACAAATCTGGTAATAAACCAGAATGGATGGTTCTCAACATCCTTCCAGTTATTCCGCCAGATCTTCGTCCGATGGTCCAATTGGATGGTGGCCGTTTTGCTGCCTCTGACTTGAACGACCTCTATCGTCGTGTGATTAACCGGAACAACCGTTTGGCACGTTTGCTTGAGTTGAATGCCCCTGGTATCATCGTGCAAAACGAAAAACGGATGCTCCAAGAAGCCGTTGATGCTTTGATCGATAACGGTCGTCGTGGTCGTCCGATTACAGGACCAGGTAGCCGTCCATTGAAATCATTGAGCCACATGCTCAAAGGGAAACAAGGACGCTTCCGTCAAAACTTGCTCGGTAAACGGGTTGACTTCTCAGGACGTTCTGTTATCGCCGTTGGTCCAACTCTTAAGATGTACCAATGTGGTGTGCCACGTGAAATGGCGATCGAGCTCTTCAAACCATTCGTGATGCGTGAAATCGTTGCGCGTGATATCGTGCAAAACGTTAAAGCTGCAAAACGCTTGGTCGAACGCGGAGATGAACGCATCTGGGATATCCTAGAAGAAGTGATCAAAGAACACCCAGTTCTCTTGAACCGCGCACCGACCCTTCACCGTTTGGGGATCCAAGCTTTTGAACCTGTCTTGATTGACGGGAAAGCTCTTCGTTTGCACCCACTTGTCTGTGAAGCCTATAATGCCGACTTTGACGGGGACCAAATGGCCATCCACGTACCGCTTTCAGAAGAAGCTCAAGCAGAAGCTCGTATCTTGATGTTGGCTGCTGAGCACATCTTGAATCCAAAAGACGGTAAACCAGTTGTTACTCCATCTCAGGATATGGTATTGGGGAACTATTACCTCACTATGGAAGAAGCTGGTCGTGAAGGCGAAGGCATGGTCTTCAAAGACCGTGATGAAGCGGTCATGGCCCTTCGCAATGGCTATGTTCACTTGCATACACGTGTCGGAATTGCGACAGATAGCTTGAACAAACCATGGACAGAAGCGCAACAACACAAGATTCTCTTGACAACTGTTGGTAAGATCCTCTTTAACGATATCATGCCTGCAGAGCTTCCATACCTTCAAGAGCCAAATAATGCCAACTTGACAGAAGGCGTTCCAGCTAAGTACTTCTTGGAGCCTGGTCAAGATGTCAAAGCAGCGATTGAGAAATTGGAATTAAACGTTCCATTCAAGAAGAAAAATCTTGGAAATATCATCGCAGAAATCTTCAAACGCTTCCGTACAACTGAAACGTCTGCTTTCTTGGACCGCTTGAAAGACTTGGGTTACCATCATTCAACCCTTGCTGGTTTGACAGTGGGGATTGCCGATATTCCGGTCGTTGAAGACAAGGCAGAAATCATTGAAGAATCTCACAAACGTGTGGAACAAATCACCAAACAATTCCGTCGTGGTTTGATCACAGATGACGAACGCTACAATGCCGTTACAGCTGAATGGCGTGCAGCCCGTGAGAAATTGGAAAAACGCTTGGTGGATAACCAAGATCCGAAAAACCCAATCGTTATGATGATGGACTCTGGTGCCCGTGGTAACATTTCAAACTTCTCGCAACTTGCCGGTATGCGTGGTTTGATGGCCGCTCCAAATGGACGGATCATGGAATTGCCAATCCTGTCAAACTTCCGCGAAGGTTTGTCAGTACTCGAAATGTTCTTCTCAACTCACGGTGCCCGTAAAGGGATGACCGATACGGCCTTGAAGACAGCCGACTCAGGTTACTTGACTCGTCGTTTGGTTGACGTGGCCCAAGACGTCATTATCCGTGAAGATGACTGTGGAACAGACCGTGGACTTGTGATTCGTGCCATTACTGATGGTAAGGAAATGATCGAGCCACTCGAAGAACGTTTGACTGGTCGTTATACCAAGAAATCTGTTAAACACCCTGAAACAGGTGAAGTCATCGTTGGTCCAGATACCTTGATTTCAGAAGACCTAGCACGTGAAATTGTCAAAGCTGGTGTGGAAGAAGTCACTATCCGCTCTGTCTTTACATGTAACACCCGCCATGGTGTCTGCCGTCACTGTTATGGTATCAACTTGGCGACTGGTGATGCGGTTGAAGTGGGTGAAGCAGTCGGAACTATCGCTGCCCAATCTATCGGGGAACCTGGTACACAGTTGACCATGCGTACCTTCCACACGGGTGGGGTTGCCTCAAATACCGATATCACTCAGGGTCTTCCTCGTGTCCAAGAAATCTTTGAAGCCCGCAATCCAAAAGGGGAAGCGGTCATCACTGAGGTCAAAGGGGAAGTCACAGCGATCGAAGAAGATGCTTCTACACGCACTAAGAAAGTCTTTGTTAGCGGAGCAACTGGTGAGGGCGAATACGTTGTCCCTTACACTGCCCGCATGAAAGTCGAAGTGGGAGATCAAGTTTCTCGTGGTGATGCTCTGACAGAAGGGTCTATCCAACCAAAACGTCTCCTTGCCGTTCGTGATGTCTTGTCTGTTGAAACTTACCTTCTTGCAGAAGTACAAAAAGTATACCGTAGCCAAGGGGTAGAAATCGGCGACAAACACATCGAGGTAATGGTTCGTCAAATGATCCGTAAAGTACGTGTCATGGATCCAGGAGATACAGACCTTCTCATGGGTACTCTGATGGACATTACAGACTTTACAGATGCCAACAAGGACGTCCTTATTTCTGGTGGAGTTCCTGCGACTGCTCGTCCAGTCCTTATGGGAATTACCAAAGCCTCACTTGAAACCAACAGTTTCTTGTCTGCGGCTTCCTTCCAGGAAACAACTCGTGTTCTTACAGACGCAGCGATCCGCGGTAAGAAAGACCATCTCCTTGGTCTTAAGGAAAATGTTATCATTGGTAAGATTATTCCTGCAGGTACAGGTATGGCTCGTTACCGTAACTTGGAACCACAAGCAGTCAATGAAGTTGAAATTATCGAAGAAGTGCCATTAACAGATGGAACAGTCGATGAAGTTCAAACAGCTGAAGTCATAGAAGAATAAGAAAATAAGTCGGAACTACAAGTTCCGGCTTTTTTTGAAAAAATTATAAAAATTTATTATTTGAAAAATAATTGTATAATTATTGAATTATTTTTTTACCAAAAATATTAGCCCGGTAAAAGTCGTGCTGTAAATACTTACAATTAGTGATTATATGGATATGTATTCTAAACGTCAAAATAATAAAATGACTAACTATTAGTAATTTCTTTATAAAACCCAAAATCGGTTTGACATTTAAAGTCATTGGCGGTAGAATGAAAAAAGATGTACACAAATTAAAAAAATGTCGAATTACATGCATGTCGACGGGGGAAGTTTATGGGAAAATTGAAAATAATGGTTGTGTTTGGGACGCGACCGGAGGCCATTAAAATGGCCCCTTTGGTGTTGGAGTTGCAAAAACAAAAGGAGGTTATTGAGACAATTACGGTGGTCACTGCCCAGCACCGTCAAATGCTGGACCAGGTTTTAGAAACCTTTAACATCGTACCTGATTACGATTTGGATATTATGGGGAAAAGCCAGACCTTATTAGACATTACCTCTAAAATTCTGAATCAATTAGATCCAGTTATCAAAAAAGAAAAGCCGGATATGGTGCTCGTCCATGGAGATACGACCACTACCTTTGCGGCTAGTCTGGTTGCCTTTTACAATCAAGTCCGCATTGGTCACGTCGAAGCTGGTTTGAGAACCTTTGATAAATATTCTCCATATCCAGAAGAGATGAACCGTCAAATGACGGATGATTTAGCGGATCTGTATTTTGCGCCGACGGGCGAAAGTAAGGCCAATCTCTTAAAAGAAAATCATCCGGAATCTTCTATTGTGGTGACAGGAAATACTGCCATTGATGCACTGAAACTCACGGTTCAAGAGGACTATCACCACGAAGTGTTAGATCAATTGGATCCAGATAAAAAAGTCATCCTGGTCACCATGCATCGAAGAGAAAATCAAGGCCAACCCATGCGAGCGGTCTTTGGAGCTCTGAGAGAAATGGTGGATCAAGAACCGACTATTGAAGTGGTTTACCCAGTGCATCTTAGTCCAGCGGTCCAAGAGGCGGCAAACGATCTATTAGGAGATCATGATCGGATCCACCTCATTGAGCCTCTAGATGTGCTAGATTTCCACAACTTAGCTTCGAGAAGTTACTTTATCATGTCGGATTCAGGTGGGGTGCAAGAGGAGGCGCCATCATTAGGGAAACCGGTATTGGTATTGCGTGATACAACAGAACGCCCAGAAGGGGTCAAAGCAGGGACTTTGAAATTAGTTGGTACGGATCCTGCCGTCGTCAAATCCACGATGACGGAGCTCTTAACCAACGAACATCTTTATCTAGAAATGGCAAATGCCCGAAATCCTTATGGAGATGGAAGAGCTTCTGAGCGAATCGTGCAAGCTATTAAACATTACTTTGGCCAGGGAGATGCTGCTGAAGAATTTCATGAGGGAGAGAAAGAATAAATGAAAAAAACGGAAAAGTTAAGTAGATGGTTGCTAATTTTGATTGTTTTCGAAGTACTTCTTTTACTTTACTGCTTGTTTTTTGCAAGAGAGATTCTGATTGAAGAAGGATTATTCTTTGTTTTAGGATTATTTTCTGCTATTGTTTTATCAGATTTGTTGTTGACATGGACCATCCTGTTGTCATTTGCCCTAGGGATTGTCTTTTTGGTGGCGGGTGTTGTCTATATCCCATTTCATCAAGCCTTGCTTCTGCTCTTTAGTTTTCCAATCTTGATTGGAATTTTGACCCAAATTCGCTACCACCTCTTTAAAGAGATTGCAAAAGTGAAGGATCAAGAGCCAGAAGCTTACGCAGATTACCGCAACCGCATCGCTTCTTATGGTGGGGAAACCAATGATACGATTCAAGCCTTACTCATTCACTGGTCGCACGAGGAATTGTTCTTCCAATTGCAGCCGAGAGAATATAATCGGACCTTGAACCAAATCAACTATTTGGTAACGCATCATCTAAAGCCAAATGAAAGCTTGTATTATGTATCAGACGGTAATTTCTTGATCTTATCTTCTGATAGCGAGCGGGATCTGAAGGGCGATTATATGACAGTCTTAAAACCACAGTTGGAAGGACTGGTGTTCCAAGGCGAAGATGGGGTGCAAGCCATCCAATTTCAGTCCGGCTTTCTTGTAGTGGATCAATCCAATCGCACCAAATACCATCGCTATAAAGAAATGATTCGTTACTTAAAACGTCAACTTGAAACAGATATTATTGTGGAATATTAGGAGGAAAACATGTCTCTTACAAATATATTTTTTAATATAGCTGTAGGCATTAGTGTATTTTTTGCCTTGTGCTTTATTGTATTATTTGTAGCTTATACGGTGATTTACCGCCGTGTCAATAAAAACTTTAAGGCGGTGGACCATGATTAGTCAAATTGTGATGATTATTGCCTTGATTTCGATTTGGCTGTCCTTAGCCTGGGGCCTAGTAATCCTCTTTTCAGCCGTTCATTTTTGGTTTAAACACAGTGATTTTCGTGTCAATACGGATCCGCTTCCTTATTATCCAAAAGTGACGATCGTTGTGCCCGCCCATAATGAGGATGTGGTCATTGCACAGACAGCCAAAGCGATCCTTGATTTGAACTACCCACATGATCGTGTAGAATTACTACTGTTTGCGGATAATTGTTCCGACCGCACTTATGAAGAGTGTTTGGCAGTTAAAGCATTGCCAGAGTATGCAGGACGTGATTTGACCATTATCAATCGCAGTGGGACAGGTGGGAAAGCCGGTGTGTTAAATGACGCTTTGGCCATGGCGACCGGAGACTATATCTGTGTCTATGATGCAGATGCCATGCCTGAAAAGAATGCTCTTTATTTCCTTGTGAAAGAAGTGCTCAAAGATCCAGAGCGTCATGTGGCTTCTTTTGGTCGCAATAAAACGCGGAATGCCGGTCAAAACTTCTTGACCCGCTGTATCAACCAAGAAATTGTTGTCACCCAACGGGTTCACCATGTAGGCATGTGGCATCTCTTTAAGATTGGACGGATTCCAGGAACCAACTTCATTATTCAAACTGAATTTGTCAAGAGTATTGGGGGATGGAAAAACGGTGCCTTAACAGAGGATACTGATATTTCCTTTAAGATTATGCAAAGTGGGAAGTTGATTGCTCTAGCCTATAATTCAGAAGCATTTCAACAGGAACCTGAGACCCTGAAGAGTTATTATATGCAACGGAAACGTTGGGCCAAAGGGAATTATGAAGTGGTTCTTTCCAACTTCAAACATTTATTTGGTAAGGGAAATTGGCGCGTGAAGTTAGAAGTGACCAACTATTCCTGTATCTTCTTCTGGTTCAATGCAGCTATCGTCTTATCAGACTTGATCTTTTTTGCCAATATTCTGGCCATGTGTCTCCATACAGTGGTGCCAGGAGTGCAAATTCCATTTGCCTTTGATTCAGAAAATATCTATATTGCGCAATTGATGTTGTTCAATTGGATCTTGATGATTGGGCTCTACTTACTTCAGATTAATGTGGCTCTTGCCTCACAATTTGGCCAAGCCACTACCAAGCAAATTTGGTTGGCCTTAGCTGCCTACTTCACCTATTCTCAACTGTTTATCATTGTGTCAATTGATGCCATCTCTTCGATTGTGATGGATAAACTATTGCACCGGAAAGAAACCAAATGGGTTAAAACAAAACGATTCGCAGGATAGGAGAGATTATGAATACGAAAAAGATGAGATATGTATGGTTTCTAGTCATCCTTTGCATTTTCTGTTTGACCTTGTTTTTAGCGAGAACGAGAAGTAAAGTGGACATGCGAAATCGAATTTATCGTCAGTGGAATGAGCATTTTGTTGTTTCAAAAGGAAAAGAATCCTATGTTCGAACTACCAATGATAGCAATCAAACGGTGGTTTTATCCGAAGCGCAAAGTTATGGAATGCTCATTACTGTTGCGGCTGCTAAAAAAGGACAAGCCCAACAAGCAGACTTTGACCGACTCTATCAATATTATCTAAATCATCGCTTGGAAGGTACCCAATTGATGTCTTGGAAACAAACCATCAGCAATGGAAAAGCAAAGGATGAGGACCATAATGCCACAGATGGAGATCTCTATATTGCCTATGCTCTTCTAAAAGCTGCTCAGCAATGGCCAAAGCAAGCCAAAGACTACCAGGCTCAAGCCAAAGCGATTTTAGAAGATATTCTCGCACACAACTACAATGAAGAAACCGGTGTGTTAACGGTGGGAAATTGGGCCAATCAGGATTCGGAATTCTATCATTTGATGCGGACGTCTGATACACTGCCAGCGCAATTCCAGATCTTTTATGAAGTGACAAAAGATTCGAAGTGGTTGGACATCAAAGAAAAGATGTTGCAGCAACTCCAAACGATCAGCTCCCAAACAAAAACAGGTTTACTACCTGATTTCATCTGGGTAGATGAGCAAGGAACGCGCGTAGCGGATCCCAAGACGATTGAATCCAAGTATGATGGAGCCTACTCGTATAATGCTTGTCGCCTTCCATATAATCTTGTTCAAAGTAAGGATGCAACCAGTCAAAAATTGGTGAAAAAGATGTTAAACTTTTTCAAGAGTCAAAGAAACCTGTACGCGGGTTATGACTTGAAAGGAAAAGCCTTGAACAATCATCAGGCAGCAAGTTTTTTGGCACCGATAGTCTATGCTTCTGAACACGAAAAAGGCTATCTGAAGTTGGTGCAACAGAATAAGTATATCTTCACACAAGATCTACCTCTGAACAACTATTATGATGCAACCATGACAACCATGATTGCACTTGAATTGTTCTAAATACTTGAGAAGAGAGAGTTCCCAGGATGGCTCGTCATTTTGTTGGGACTCTCTTTTTTGATTCTCGAAAAAAGGACCCAATAGCAATTAGGCAGTCTATTTTTGAAAAATAATTGTGAAAATCACCTGAAAACTACCTGAAAAATCATGCTCTGAGCAGAAAACTTTTATTCTCAAAGGATTTTCTATATAATAGAGGATACAAAGGATGGAAGAGTTTATGTATCGAGTGATTGAAATGTACGGGGACTGTGAACCCTGGTGGTTTTTAGAAGGTTGGGAAGAAGATATCGTGAGTAGTCGGAAGTTTGAAGACTATTACCAGGATTTGAAATACTACAAGCAGAAGTGGTTGGAGTTAAATGAGCACTTTCCAAGTTATAAGAGTCGGAGTGACCTCATGACGATCTTTTGGGATACCAAGGAGCAAGAGTGGTGTGAGGACTGCAGTGAAGATGTGCAGTTTTTCCATTCGATTGTCCTCCTAGAAGACGAGCATAAGATCCCTAAAAGCAAGCTCCGCCCAGGCTACGAAAAGGAAAGAGGCAGTCGCAAACACCGTTCTTGTCAATATACACTCGATTCAAAAAAGGGGACGACCCTGTCATAAGAGAAATGCGGAAGATTTTTTAGAGCGATCTAGAAAGTCTTCTTTTTTTGTCTTCTTTTTCGAATAGTATAAGTGAGAGGAGGAACTATGATTCAAGAAATTGCAAAAAAACTGATCCGTATGGGAAAGAAGGAAGAGGCTCAGGATCTTTACTTCATTCCTCGGAAGGAGGAGTACCAGGTTTTTATGAGGGTGGGAGACGAGAGGCGCTTTGTGCAGTCCTTCCCTTTTGAGGACATGACGGCTATGATTAGCCACTTTAAGTTCGTGGCAGGGATGAATGTGGGAGAAAAAAGGCGCAGCCAGCTAGGGTCGTGTGATTACCCATTAGAGGATGGAGTGGTCTCGATTCGCTTGTCGACGGTGGGAGATTATCGTGGCTATGAAAGCTTGGTCATTCGGCTCTTGCATGATGAGGAACGTGAATTGCGGTTTTGGTTTGATCAGTTGCCAGACTTGCAGAAGAAATTGGCCGGTCGTGGTCTCTATCTCTTTGCAGGTCCTGTTGGTTCGGGAAAGACCACTCTCATGCATGCTTTGGCGCAAGAGCGCTTTGCGGACCAGCAAGTCATGTCTATTGAAGACCCTGTCGAGATCAAGCAGGATAATATGCTTCAGCTTCAGCTGAATGACCAGATCGGCATGACCTATGACAACCTGATCAAACTCTCCTTACGCCATCGGCCGGACCTTCTCATCATTGGAGAGATCCGAGATAAGGAAACAGCTCGTGCAGTCGTACGAGCTAGTTTGACAGGAGTCACCGTCTTCTCTACTATTCATGCCAAGAGCGTTCGAGGTGTTTATGAGAGGCTCTTAGAACTTGGAGTGAGTGAGGAAGAGCTCAAGATTGTTTTACAAGGTATTTGCTACCAACGATTAATTGCAGGAGGAGGTGTGGTCGATTTTGCGACGGAAAACTACCAAGAGCACTCAGCCAGCCGCTGGAACCAACAAATGGATCTCTTGGCTCAATCGGGATATATCCAGCTGGCTCAGGCCCAAGCCGAAAAAATTATCTACCGCTAAACAAAAGCAAATCATCGAATTGTTTTTGAATCTTTATTCGAGTGGTTTTCACCTGTCTGAGATTGTCGATTTTCTGGATCGCTCTCACCTAGTGGAGAGTCGTTTGGTTTCCCAGATGCGAGAGGATCTCTCGCGGGGGCGGAGTTTTTCAGAGATGATGGCAGGGATCGGTTTTTCAGATGCAGTGACGACACAGCTGTCTCTCGCTGAGCTCCATGGCAATCTTGCATTGAGCTTGGAGAAAATCAGTGCTTACCTAGAAAACATGCGCAAGGTCAAGAAAAAGTTGATCGAGGTGAGCACCTATCCTCTCATCTTGCTTGGATTTTTAGTTCTAATTATGCTAGGCTTGCGCAATTATTTGCTTCCTCAAATGGATGCTCAAAATATTGGGACGCAATTGATCAGTTCCTTCCCCCAACTCTTTTTGGTCTTAGGAGCGGGACTGGTGGCCTTCTTTTTACTCGGATTTCTCTATTACCGCCAGTCAGGCAAGATCAACGTTTTTAGAACCTTGTCTCATCTGCCTTTCGGAAAAGGCATGATTCAAGCTTATTTGACAGCCTATTATGCCAGAGAATGGGGCAATCTGATTGGGCAAGGATTGGAATTGACTCAGATTTTTTCCATGATGCAGGACCAAAAATCCCAGCTTTTTCAAGAAATTGGAAGGGACTTAGCTCTTTCTTTAGATCGTGGCCAGTCCTTTTCAGAGACGGTCAGGGGGTATCCTTTTTTCAAAAAAGAATTGCCTCTTATGATTGAATATGGTGAAGTCAAATCAAAGCTCGGAAGTGAGCTAGAGATCTATGCTGAAAAAACATGGGAAGATTTCTTTCGTCGGGTTCACAAGGCCATGAATGTAATACAACCCTTGGTGTTTGTCTTTGTGGCTCTTGTGATTGTGTTACTCTATGCAGCCATGTTGCTGCCGATTTATCAAAATATGGAGGTTCGTTTATGAAAAAATTAAAAACCTATAAGGTTAAGGCCTTTACACTTATTGAAATGTTGGTGGTCTTATTGATCATCAGTGTGCTCTTATTGCTCTTTGTGCCGAATTTGACCAAGCAAAAAGACTCCGTGAAAGAGACAGGAAATGCAGCGGTTGTGAAGGTGGTCGAAAGTCAGGCTGAATTGTACGAGCTCAATCATACCAATGACCAAGCCACTCTATCAAAGCTAATTGCTGATGGAAATATTACCAACAAACAAGCAGAATCTTATCGTGCCTATTATGCGAAAAATAGTGGAGAAACTCGTGCGGTTGCAGATTAAGGCCTTCACCTTGGTGGAGACTCTTCTGACCTTGATGATCGTCAGTTTTATCTATCTGGGCTTATCGGGATCGATCAAGACGAGCTTTCAGCAGGTGGAAGAAAAAGTATTTTTTGCAGAGTTTGAACACCTCTATCAAGAAAGCCAGAAAATAGCGCTGGCAAGGCAAACGGAATTGGATGTTGAAGTGACTGCAAGGAAGATTCAAACGCCTTACCAGACGGTGGAGATTCCTGATTCTGTCATTTTGCAAGATCCTAAAACTATTCGTTTAGACCGTGCAGGTGGCAATTCATCCCTGGCCAATGTTCACTTTCAGACACAGAGAGGAGTGGTGACCTATCAGCTTTCGCTTGGAAATGGGAAAATTAAAAAAAGCATCCGTTCCCGCTAGTATTCTCATAGAATCTTTGGTAGCCTTGGGTTTATTTGCCATGATTACGACCTTATTGTTAGGGGAGATCCGGCGTTCGCGCAAGGAGCGACTAGCGGATTTCAAAGAGGTAGAGGTCTTATCTGTCGCTCAAATGGCGCTTCAGACAGGGCAAAATCATCTAGAGGCCAATGGCATTCAGGTTCAAGTCGAAAAAGATGCCGATCAACTCACGGTCTATCATCAAGGGAAGGTGGTACTGCATGTGGAATAACGGAAAGGTCAAGGCCTTTACCCTGCTCGAAGCCTTGGTCGCTCTCTTGGTGCTCAGTGGGGGAGTGTTGGTCTTTCAAGGCTTGACCAAGCTCCTGCATGCTGAATTGGACTACCAGGCACATCAAAAGCAGGAAGAATGGATACTTTTTCAGCAACAATTGCAGGTGGAATTGGATCGGAGTCATTTTGAAAAAGTAGCGGACAATCATATCTACTTGGTTCAGGATCAAAAACCAATTGCCATTGGTCAATCGAAAGGGGATGATATCCGAAAAACAGATGATAAGGGCAGGGGCTATCAGCCTATGATTTCAGGGGTTCACTCTAGTCAGATTTGGCAGGAGGGAGAGTCGCTTCATCTGCGGTTGAATTTTGAAGATGGTCTAGAAAGGGAGTATGTCTACCATGTGGTACCAGCGATACAAAATGAAAAAAGTTAAGGCTGGTGTCTTGCTTTACGCTCTCTTGATGGCAGCGATTTTTAGTCTCTTGCTTCAGTTTTACCTGCACCGTCAGGTTGCGGAAAGACGAATCTTAAAGACGAGTCAAGATCGCCTTCAGGCCTATGCTTTGGTGCAAATGGCTCTTGAAAAGAGAAAGAGTGATGAGAAGACATCAGAGATTCATTTAAAATCTGGAACCGTTCAGCTAAAGAAGGATACTGGTTTTCTTCATGCCCAGGCTGAGATGGATGGCGAAAGCTATGAGTTTGTCCTTCCAGTAAGGGAAGAAAAAGAAAGTAAGAAGAGCCAAAAAGAAAAGAAGAAGACACAGAAAGATAAGGAGAAGGCAGGGAGCGAAACGCCTTCTGAAGAGACGCTAAACGAGACCAAGGAACCATCAGAAAATAGCGAAAAAGACTAATTTTTGGTATGATAGGGTGCGGAGGAAATCATGAATTTCGAAAAAATTGAACAAGTCTATACCTATCTATTAGAAAACACTCAAAGTATTCAAAATGAATTGTCGACCAACTTTTATGACGCCTTAATTGAACAGAATGCCATGTATTTGGATGGCAAGACGAATCTAGACATCGTTAAAAACAATAGCAAAAAATTAAAAGAACTAGGTTTAAGTAAGGAAGAATGGCGCAGAGCCTACCAATTCCTTTTTATGAAAGCTGCTCAGACAGAACCTTTACAAGCGAATCACCAGTTCACACCAGATGCGATTGGTTTTATCATTACATTTTTGATCGATCAGTTGGCCAAAGGCGACCAATTGGATGTCTTAGAAGTGGGAAGTGGAACCGGAAATCTCGCTGAGACCATTGTCAACAATAGCCGCCTCACGATTGATTACTTAGGATTGGAAGTGGATGATCTCTTGATTGATCTATCTGCTAGTATCGCAGATGTGATGGAGTCTAGCGTTGTCTTTGCACAAGGCGACGCGGTGCGTCCACAAGTGTTGAAAGAAAGTGACTTGATCGTTAGCGACTTACCGATTGGCTATTATCCAGATGATGCGATTGCACAGCGCTATCAGGTGGCGAGCTCCGAAGGCCATACCTATGCTCATCACCTCATGATGGAACAGGCTCTGAAATACCTGAAACCTCAAGGAGTAGCCATCTTTTTGGCTCCAAATAACCTCTTGACGAGCCCTCAGAGTGATCTGTTGAAAGCTTGGCTAACAGACAAGGCTCAAATCCTTGCCATGCTGACCTTGCCAGAATCTCTTTTTTCAAATCCCGCCTATGCTAAGACGATTTTCGTCCTACGAAAACAAGAAGAAGAGTCTGTTCAGCCCTTTGTCTATCCTTTTACCGATCTCCAGGATCAAGACCAGGTGGTTCACTTTATGGAAAGTTTCCAAAACTGGTTAAAGGATAGTGAAATTTGATCAAAGATCTGATATAATAGAGGAAGTGAAAACGCTTAATGAGGTGAATATATGTCGAAAACAATTTCTATTAATGCAGGAAGCTCTAGTTTGAAATGGCAATTGTACCAAATGCCAGAGGAAACTGTTCTTGCAAAAGGGTTGATTGAACGGATCGGTTTGAAAGATTCTATTTCAACTGTTAAATTTGATGGACGCTCTGAAAAACAAGTATTAGATATCCAGGACCATACACAAGCTGTAAAAATTTTGTTGGATGATTTGATTCGTTTTGATATTATCAAATCCTACGATGAGATTACAGGTGTGGGCCACCGCGTCGTTGCTGGTGGAGAATACTTTAAGGATTCTGCCTTGGTAGATGACGAAGTCCTTCGAAAAGTAGAAGAATTGTCTTTGTTAGCACCTCTTCATAATCCTGCAAATGCAGCTGGAATTCGCGCCTTTAGAGAGATTTGTCCAAATATTACCAGTGTTGTGGTATTTGATACTTCTTTCCATACAACCATGCCGGAAAAAGCTTATCGTTACCCTCTTCCAACCAAATATTACACAGAAAATAAGGTCCGTAAGTACGGTGCTCATGGAACCAGTCATCAGTATGTAGCGGGTGAAGCTGCTAAACTTCTTGGAAAACCATTAGAAGAATTGAAATTGATCACCTGCCACGTTGGAAATGGTGTATCTGTTACAGCGGTTGACAAGGGAATCTCTGTCGATACCTCAATGGGCTTCACCCCTCTAGGTGGAGTCATGATGGGAACCCGTACAGGGGATCTCGATCCAGCGATTATTCCTTACTTGATGGAACATACAGAGGATTTCAATAAACCTGAAGATATCAGCCGTATCCTCAATCGTGAATCAGGTCTTCTGGGTGTTTCTGGATCTTCTAGTGACATGCGGGATATCCATACAGCGATGCACAATGGAGACGAAAAAGCTAAATTGGCTTACGATATCTTTATCGATCGTTTGCAAAAATACATCGGTCAATACTTAGCAGTCTTGAATGGTGCAGATGCCATCATCTTTACAGCAGGAATCGGTGAAAATGCAGTAAATGTTCGTTCTTCTATTATCAATGGAATCAGCTGGTTTGGCTGCAAGGTCGACCCTGAAAAGAACGTCTTTGGAGTTGTCGGAGATATTTCTACAGATGATTCCCGTGTGAAGGTATTGGTGATTCCAACGGATGAAGAGTTGGTGATTGCGCGTGACGTTGAACGTTTCAAAAATCAGTAAACTGTAATAAAGAGAGAAGGCTGGAGGCGAAAGCCCCAGTCTTCTTATTTTATACAAGAAAGAGGTTGTCCATTGAAAAATATACAGTCATTTGTTCGAAAGCACCCATTATGTAAGAATGCCCTCTGGCTCCTTCTTTTTGTGCCCTTATTCTTTCTCTCACAATTCCCCCTCATCACCATGGTTTATTCCCTTCAAGAAGGAATGGATGCAAGGTGGGTCACTATCCTCACTCTCTTGGTGACAGTGGCGGTGCTATTTATTTTTTATATAGTCATCAAAAAGAGCCCTCTGGAGAACTTAGATGCTCGGGTTATAACCTGGCCGTCTTTGGGGAGAAATTTTCTTTTTCTTCTCTTGTTGATGGCTAATAACCTGCTCGCCTATCCCTTGTTGAAACAAGAGGCAGGTGGTACGACGGCAAACCAAGCGGCTCTGAATGAACTGCAATCTCATGCTCCTTTTCTTGCTATGGGCATGGTCGTGATCCTTGTTGCTCCGATTCTAGAAGAGCTGCTCTGTCGGGCCATTATCCCTCGTTTGATCTTTCGAGGGGCAGAACCAATCGGTTATCTAGCCGGTGCTCTCTTTTTTACGTACTTGCATGGACCGAGTACCCTAGGGGAGTGGGTAGCTTACGGAGGCATGTCCTTGATCTTAACTTGGGTGGCTTATCGCTATAAGCGGATCGAGTATAACATTTGCCTTCATATGACCTTGAATGCGCTAGCTTATTATTATCCGGTGGTCATACTCCTTTGTTTATTGCCAGTATGGAGAGTTTTCTTCCATGATAAATTATGATAAAATGGTAGGTACCAATGAGTTTTGATGCAGAACCATCCTACAGAAGGTCAGAAATCCGTATGGAGAGTAGACTCAGAGGTTTAGAACACTTGTTCTAGCCTCTTTTGTTCGCAATCATGCTGTAGGAAGGGAATCAAAGGAGAACGAAAATGATTGATAATAAATGGCTGAGTGGCCAAGGGACCCTTCTTTGTGGGATCTTAAATGTCACTCCGGATTCATTTTCTGATGGCGGTAAGTATACGAGTGTGGATGCAGCCGTGCAGCAGGCGAGAAAACTGATCCAAGAAGGAGCTCAGATCCTCGATATCGGAGGAGAATCAACCAGACCAGGAAGTCATTATGTGGAAATCCAAGAAGAAATTGACCGCGTGGTTCCAGTGATCGAAGCTATTCGGCAAGAAAGTGATGTCTTGATTTCAGTGGATACCTGGAAGTCCCAGGTGGCAGCCGCAGCGCTTGAAGCTGGAGCTGATATTGTCAATGATATTACTGGTTTTCTTGGAGATCCTAAGATGGCTGCTGTGGTTGCGGAGCATGAAGCGAGCGCAGTTCTCATGTTTAATCCAGTGATGGCAAGACCGCATCATCCAAGTTCCACTATCTTTCCAAGTTTTGGTTTTGAACCAGTCTTTTCAGAGCAAGAACTTCAACAGATGGCTCAAGAACCGATTCAAGACGTGATGTGGACCTTCTTTGACCGCTCGCTTGCGGTAGCGAAAGCAGCTGGTGTCCAGATGGATCGTATTATGCTGGATCCTGGGATCGGATTTGGTTTGACCAAGCGAGAGAACTTACTTTTATTACAAGAACTCGGGACGATTCACCAAAAGGGCTATCCGATCTTTCTAGGGGTCTCCCGCAAACGTTTTGTGGTCAATATTATTGAGGAAGCTGGATTTGAAACAGATCCTGCAACGGAGACTGGTTTTTGGAATCGGGACCTGGCTTCGAGCCATTTGACCAGTATTGCAGCCAGTCAAGGAGTCGAAGTGGTGCGGGTGCATGATATTCCCCTTCACAAGATGGCAGCCAGTCTGGGCCAAGCTATTTTCCAAGCCCAAGAGGCAGCAGATACCAATTTAAAACAATACAAGTAAATGAAGACAAAAGAACATCAGTTGGATCTTCGTTGGCTAGAGGCCTATCGTTCCCAAGATCCACATTTCGGCTTGGAGCGCATGGAAGCTCTCTTGGCTTTGAGAGGAAATCCTCACCTAGACTGTCGGGTCATCCATATTGCGGGGACCAATGGCAAAGGCTCTACCATTGCCACCTTGTCCCAACTCTTGAGGCAGGCAGGTTTACGAGTTGGAGTCTTTACCTCTCCTTATCTGATCCATTACAATGACCAAATCACCATTAATGGCGAAGCCATTTCGGATCAAGACCTGCAAACCTACCTGGATAGTTACCAGCAACTCCTGGAAGCTGAACAATCAAGGGCTGTTTTTCAAGGGTTGACGGAATTTGAAGTGATGACGGCCATCGCCTATGATTATTTTGCTCACGAGGAGCTGGATTATGTGATCATGGAAGTCGGTATGGGGGGACGACTAGACAGTACCAATGTCTGTCAGCCTGTTCTGACGGCGATCACTTCGATTGGCTTGGATCATGTCGCCCTTCTTGGGCCAGATCTGGCTTCCATCGCCCGTGAAAAGGCAGGCATCATTAAGCCAGGAATTCCTCTGGTTCTAGGGAAATTAGAAGCAGAAGCCAGCCAAGTCATTGAAGGCATTGCGATTCAGAAGCAGGCACCGATAACAGCCTATGACAGAGATTACCAAGTTGAGCTAGAGGCCTCTTGTCTATCGGGCCAATCCTTTTCTTATCACAGTTCCAAAAGAGAAACAGCCTCCTATCAAGTAGCGCTCTTAGGTCATCACCAGGCTAGAAATGCAGCTCTTGCGATCAGTATCTGTGATGTACTTTTTGAAAGAGAAGGGCGTGAACTCTTGTCAAGAGAGTTAGTGGATGAGGCCTTGCATCAAGTCGTCTGGCCTGGCCGGATGGAAGTGGTCTCGCAAAATCCCATGATCTTACTAGATGGGGCCCATAACCCCCATGCCGTTGCGCCTTTGATCGCAAGTCTTCGGGAACTGTTCCCAAGTCAAAATAAGACCATTCTTTTTACCTGCATCCGGACCAAAGCCTTAGAAGAGATGCTCATTCAGTGGCAGGAACTAGAAAATAGTCGCTTGATCCTCACGAGCTTTGAAGATCCAAGAGCTTATTCTCAAGAAGAGATAAGAGCTGCTGCGAAAAACCATCAGCTTGAGGAAGTCAACTGGCAAGAGTTTCTACAAAACTGGCAAGCTGAAGGCAATGAGCTCCTCATTGTAACGGGGTCGCTCTACTTCCTTAGCCAGGTACGACCTTATTTATTAAAAACAGAAAAATCCAACTAGGAGATGATATGGATACAAAGAAAATTGAAGAAGCAGTGAAAATGATCATCGAGGCAGTCGGTGAAGATGAGAACCGTGAGGGACTTCAGGAAACGCCGACCCGCATTGCCAAGATGTACCAAGAAATCTTTGCAGGATTAGGGCAGACAGCAGAAGAGCACCTGTCTAAATCATTTGAAATCATTGATAACAATATGGTGGTCGAGAAGGATATCTTCTTCCATTCCATGTGTGAGCATCACTTTTTACCATTTTATGGAAAAGTGCACATTGCCTACATTCCAAATGGCCGTGTGGCTGGGCTTTCCAAACTGGCTCGTACGGTCGAAGTTTACGCTAAAAAACCACAGATTCAGGAACGTTTGACGGTAGAAATCGCAGATGCCTTGATGGAATATCTTGGAGCACAAGGAGCACTTGTCTGGGTAGAAGCAGAGCATATGTGTATGAACATGCGTGGTGTCCGTAAACCTGGGACCGCTACAGTGACAACTGCTGCGCGTGGACTGCTTGCGACAGATAAAGACTTAAAAAATGAAGCCTATAAACTCATGGGCCACTAATGGCTGGCTATAAGAGGTGAACAGAGTGGATCAATTACGGATCAAGGACTTAGAGGTATACGCCTATCACGGTGTTTTCCCAGCAGAAAAAGAATTAGGACAACGCTTTGTCCTAGACCTATGGGTAGATTATGAGATGACTCGTGCTGCCCGCACAGGTGATTTGGAAGCTTCGATCCATTACGGGATCTTGGCGGAACAGTTGACCGAGTGGATGCAGGCAGAAAAGATTGATCTGATTGAAACGGTGGCCTTTCAATTGGTTCAAAAGATTTTCGAAAGCTATGCCTTCGTAGAAAAAGTTCGTCTGGAGTTGAAAAAACCTTGGGCTCCTGTTCCCTTGCCACTCGAGACTTGTTCGGTGACAATCGAACGGGAGAAAAAACGGGCCTTTATTGGGCTTGGCACCAATATGGGAGATAAACAACTGCAACTAGAGACGGCGCTAGAAAAACTCAAGGATCGAGGCATTCGCCTTCTTCAGACATCCACAAGGATTGAAACAGAACCCTGGGGAGGAGTGGAGCAGGACACCTTTTTGAATCAGGTGGCAGAGGTTGAAACCTGGATGACCCCAGAGGATTTATTAGAGACCTTACTTGCCATTGAGCAGGAAATGGGGCGTGTCCGTGAGGTCAAGTGGGGGCCACGTGTGATCGATCTAGATCTGCTCTATATGGAGGACACCATTTGTTACAGTCCGAGCTTGATCTTGCCACATCCTTATGTGGCAGAACGTGCCTTTGTCCTAGAGTCTTTGAATGAAATTGCTCCTCATTTTGTGGACCCTGTTCAAAGAAAGCCAATTCGCCAATTATGGGATGCCGTCAAATAGTCTCTCTTCTTTGCATCATAAAAAAACAATCCCTGCTCTAGGAATTGTTGAGATTGAAGACAAAGTCTTCTTAAAAAACTTTCCTTAGGTGAGTACGGACGTCAGCGAACTTCTATGAAGTTCCATGACTAATTATTGAGCCTAAGGTCTCAATAATTCCGAGTGCCTGAAACTGAGTCGTTTCAGGCACTTTTCTCACGGCGGAAAGTTTCATTAGATGACTGAATAACTATAACGAGTATAATTTTTAAAGAATTGATTGGATTTTATAAAAGATTCGTTTCTCTACGCTCTCAACAATCCCTCGAGCAGGGATTGTTTTTGTTTGTCTCAGTTTATTTACGATACAAGCGATCGTATTGGTAGACAGGGTCCATGGTGACGTTGATACCGAGCTTGCGAAGGACATTCTTGTCTTCGTCTGTCAGCATCACGGTTGAATGGGCTTCACTGCCTTTCAACTTGCCTAATTCTTGCATCGCAAGCTTAGCATCTTCGTTACTCATGGCCGTAATGGCTAGGGCAATGAGGATTTCGTTCGAGTGAAGACGAGGATTGCGGCTACCCAAATGATTGATCTTCAAGCCTTGGATAGGTTGGACGTATTCTGGCTCGATTAATTTGGTTTCTTTATCAATATGCGCCAATTTCTTGATCGCATTGATCAAGAGGGCTGCTGTTGGACCAAAGAGATCAGAGGTTTTTCCGGTTACCATCTCGCCGTTTGGCAATTCAAGGGCCAAGGCTGGCTCCCCTGTTTCTTCTTCTTTTTGGCGGGCAAGCACGGTCACTTTCCGGTCATTTGGAGTAATGCCTAAATCATTCATCAAGAGCTCAATCTTCTTGACAGCTCCTTCACCGACGCGTTCAGCTTTGACATCCAAAATGGTTTGGTAATAGCGACGGATGATTTCTTGTTGGGAAGCTTCAATCGCAGCGTCATTGTCCACAATGGCAAAGCCAACCATGTTAACGCCCATGTCTGTTGGAGAAGCGTAAGGGGAGGTTCCTAAGATGCGTTCCAACATGCGCTTCAAGACAGGGAAGATTTCGATATCGCGGTTGTAATTGACTGTTGTTTCCCCGTAGGTTTGGAGGTGGAAGGGATCGATCATATTGACATCGTCTAGATCTGCAGTCGCTGCTTCATAAGCCAAGTTGACTGGGTGGTGCAAAGGAAGATTCCATACCGGGAAGGTTTCAAACTTAGCATAACCTGATTTGATCCCATTTAATTGGTCATGGTACATATTGGACATACAAGTTGCCAGCTTACCAGAACCAGGTCCAGGAGCCGTCACAACGACCAAATTTCGACTAGTTTTGATGTAATCATTTTTCCCCATCCCTTCAGGAGAGATGATGTGGTCCATATCAGTCGGATAGCCCTTGATCGGATAGTGTAGATAAGAGGCGATCCCGCTCTTATCCAGTTGTTTGCGAAAGGCATCTGCTGCAGCTTGTCCAGCATATTGGGTGATGACGACAGAGCCTACAAAAATCCCCAATTCATTGAATTTGTCGATCAAACGCAGTACTTCTTGGTCATAAGAAATTCCTAGATCCCCACGGGCTTTTGAGTGCTCAATGTTATTGGCGTTGATGGCAATGACAATTTCCACCTGGTCGCGCAATTCTTGGAGCAGCTTGATCTTATTGTCTGGTTCGTATCCAGGGAGGACACGAGCAGCGTGGAAGTCTTCTAACATCTTACCACCAAATTCAAGGTAGAGCTTGCCATCGAATTGGTTGATCCGCTCAATAATGTGGTCACGTTGCAAGTTCAAATACTTTTCAGAACTAAAAGCTTGTTTTTTCATGTAAAACTCCTGTATATAAGGGAAGGGTCTACCACACAAATCCAAGGATGAGTGTTCAGTTTCCTACCATTTCATTCTTTCATATTATATCAGAAAACAGATGGAAGATAAAATATTCTAAGATACTTTCCTAAGGGGAGTGTGGATGCCGAGGGGCTCAATGGTGACTCACGCTGGAAAGTTTCAAAGAGAACCTTGTTTTCCCCCTAAAAAAGCCCCTTACGGGGCTTCAGATCGATGTTGTTTAATAGTGTTTGATCAAATCAACTGTAGAGCGATCCAATTTCTTAACCAATGCTTGTAAGAAGGCTTGCGCTTGTAAGAAATCATCCATGGCATAGAGGGTTTGGTGAGAGTGGATGTAACGTGCACAGACACCAATAGTGGTTGATGGGACTCCGCCGTTCTTCAAGTGTGCTGCACCTGCATCGGTACCACCTTTGGCACAATAGTATTGGAATTTGATGCCCGCTTCTTCAGCCGTAGTGAGCAAGAAATCTTTCATATTTGGTAGCATGATGTGACCTGGATCATAGAAGCGAAGCAGTGTTCCTTCCCCAATCGCTCCTTGGTCTCCAAAGACATCGGCTGCTGGCGAACAGTCTACAGCAAGGAAGATTTCAGGATCAAATTTAGTGGTTGAAGTGTGGGCTCCACGAAGTCCCACTTCTTCTTGAACGTTGGCCCCTACATACAGTTCATTGTTTAAGGCTTGTCCGGAAAGGCTCTTGGCCAATTCGCTGACCATCAAGACGCCGTAGCGGTTATCCCATGCTTTAGAGATGACGTTTTTACCATTAGCAGTAAGAATCGCAGAGCTGTCTGGGACCAAGGTATCTCCAGGACGGACTCCATAGCTTTCAGCTTCGGCTTTAGAGCTAAAGCCTGCATCAAAGACGATGTCGCTAATGGCAGGTACGGTTGGTCCACCTGTTCCACGTGTCAAATGAGGAGGAACAGATCCTGAAATAGCAGGGTATTCACGTCCGTCACGTGTAAAGAGTTTGAAGCGTTGGCTGCTGACGACCATCGGGTTCCAACCTCCGATTGGGACAACACGGAAAGTTCCGTCAGCTTTGATCTCGCTGATCATAAAACCAACTTCGTCCATGTGGGCAGCCACTAAGATACGAGGAGCATCGGCTGCCGTTGAGTGTTTGACCCCAAAGATCCCACCGAGACCATCTGTCACGATTTCGTCCACATGAGGGGTCAATTGTTGGCGCAAATAATCCCGTACAGGAGCTTCATGACCTGAGATAGCAGGGATTTCAGTTACTTCTTTGATTTTAGAAAATAAATCAGTCATAGGTTACCTTCTTTCTGATGCTATTTTATCACTTTTTCTACAAGGATGGTAGCGTTATTATGGAAATCAGTCCCAAAAAGCGGAGGGAGAGATCTAGCCTAGACCGTTGTCCCTCTGCTTATTTTGTGTTACAATAGGCACTATGAAAGCTAAAAAAATTATTTTGTCTAGTCTGGCTGTAGCAAGTGCAGGAGCTCTTGCGGCCGGTGTTTATAAAATTGCCAAAGATCAAAAGCGTCTCCGTACCCAAGAAGAGTTGGTAGCAGAAGTACGGGAGCAAATGGAAGCCATGGGGACGATTGCGACTCTGTATGTGGAACTCTACGAGTCTAGTGAAGAGCGCTTAGTAGGAGGCGTCATTTTTGAAGATGAGCGCCATTACCGCTTTGTCTATGAGGACGGTCTCTTGCATTACGAAGAGGAAAAATTATGATTACACCAAATTCTCTAGAAGAAATTGCTTCATACGTAGAGCAAGATGGCAAGAAAGTCTTTGTCTTTTCAGCCGACTGGTGTGGGGATTGTCGTTACCTCAAGCCTTTTTTGCCGGAGATTGAAGCTGAAAATCCCGAATTTACCTTTATCTTGATTGACAGAGATGCCTATATGGATCTGGCGAAAGTCTGGGATGTTTATGGGATCCCAAGTTTGGTGGTTCTGGAAAAGGATAAGGAAATCGGTCGGTTTGTCAATCGGGATCGGAAAACCAAAGCGCAGATTACAGCATTCTTAGCAGGATTAAAATAGGAGAAAAACATGATTGTAACATACAACAAAGAACAAGTCGGCGATGTATTGATGCTGACCTTGAAAAATAGTGGGGAAGCAAAGCTCGCGGTGGAGAGAAAAGGGAAAGTGGCTCGCGTTTACCGTGAGGACAACCAAGAAACCGTTGCCTGGAATATCTTTGATGCCTCATCTTTCTTCGCCATCGAAGGCAAGGGCCAAGTCTTTTTGACAGATGAGCAAGTAGCTCGTTTGAACCAAGAATTGGAAAGAGAAGGCTTCGCAGAACGTTTGGTCAACGATCGGGAACCAAAATTTGTGGTGGGAGAAATCCTTGAAATGGTGGCCCATCCAGATAGTGACCACTTGAATATCTGCCAGGTAGCAGTTGGACCAGATAAGACGGTTCAGATCGTAGCTGGAGCTCCAAATGCGCGGGTGGGTCTCAAGACCATTGTCGCTCTTCCAGGTGCCATGATGCCGGATGGTAGCTTGATTTTCCCAGGTGCCCTTCGTGGAGAAAAAAGCTATGGCATGATGTGCAGTCCGCGTGAATTGCACTTGCCAAATGCTCCTCAAAAACGAGGCATTATTGAATTGGATGACGCAGAAGTAGCAGGGACACCTTTTGATCCTGCTCGTCACTGGCATGAATAAAGAGAAGAATCTAGGATGTTTTGAATCCTAGATTTTTTTGATTTTGGTTTGTCACCCCCATTTTTTGAAATTTTTTCGAATAAATAGATAGGAGGTAAATGATGTATAATAAAGTTATTTTAATCGGTCGCCTGGTGGCGGCCCCAGAATTGCATAAAACCAGCACAGACAAATCCGTTGCCCGAGTGACCGTTGCGGTCAATCGTCGCTACAAGGATCAAAACGGGGAGCGAGAGACTGATTTTGTCAATGTCGTTGTCTGGGGGAAATTGGCTGAAACCATGGCTAGTTATGCCAGCAAAGGGAGTTTGATCTCTTTGGATGGAGAGATTCGGACGCGCCGCTACGAGAAAAATGGCATCATGCAGTATGTGACAGAGGTCCTCTGCCAAAGTTTTCAGTTATTAGAGAGCCGCGCTCAGCGAGCGATGCGTGAAAATGGTGGAACGGGAGATTTAGCCGACATCATTTTAGAGGAGGAAGATCTTCCTTTTTAGAAACAAAAAAAGAAAAGCTGGTTCGTTTATAGACCAGCTTTTTTTGATACTTGGTAGGGATTTCATTCGGGAACAAGTCTTTTAAAAATAAATCAAAAATATGCATCTGTACAATAAAAGCCAGCACTTTTCTTGAAAAAGTAGTAAAATAAAGTAATATATATTCAAAATTTTCAGAAAAGGAACGGAGTTTGAAGGGGAAAGAAGAAAGAAAAGAACGGTTGAAATGGCTGATAAAACGGGTTTTACTGGTGATTCCAGTGGCTTGCATCCTCTTGTGGATCTATGCCGTTTGTCAAACCAGTAGCATCAAGGATCAGACCAAGATCGGTGTCACCTATATGACCATGAACAATGAGTTCTATAAAAGTATTCATTCGGAAATTAGTCGAATTGCCGATGAGAGAGGTGCTCTTGTATCTGTTCGAGATCCGGAATTGGATGAAAAAAGGCAGAGCCAGCAGATCGATGATTTTTGCGCCCAAAAAGTAAATGTGATTGTGATTAATCCGGTCAAAGGGGATAGTCAGCCCATTTTAAGGGCTCTTAAAAAAGCTAGAAAACAAGGAATTAAGATCATTGCAGTTGATACCCAGCTCAAGCATTTTAAGCCGGATGCCAGCATTGTCTCCGACAACTACCAAGCAGGAGTCTTGATTGCGAAAGAGCTGATGAAACGCTCTTCAAATGCTCAGATCCTTCTCTTGGAGCACAAAGGGACTGTTTCAGCAGATACGCGGATTCAGGGATTTAAGGATACCATCAAAGGACATGGGTCATATGAGATTATCTCGGAACTAGAAACCAAGGGTCAGACGGAGATCGCCATGCCAGCTGTCCGTAAGTTCTTGCAGTCAGGGGGGAATGTCGATACACTAGTTGCCCTAAATGACCGCTCGGCTATAGGAGCTTTAGCAGCGATCAAGGAGCAAGGAATCACCCATCCCATTGCGATTTATGGGATCGATGGCTCACCAGATATGAAAGCCTTGCTGCACTCGACAGATGATGTTGTAGGAACCGTTGCCCAGTCTCCGTTGAAGATGGGAGACCGCGTAATGGAGGTCATCCAAGATATGACGGCTGGGAAAAGCTACCAAAAAGAGATAACCATTCCGGTTCAAATGATGACAAAGGAAAACATCGATCACTTTGATGTGAATGGGTGGCAGTAATGAGAAAATTTAGAGGTGTGAGATACAGTTTGGCCATCCTGATGGTCGTAAATTTTATCGCTGTGATGCTCAACAGTATCATCTATCTTCAAGCAACCAACTATATTATTGCCCAACGGCAAGCTTCTCTATTAGTAGAACGCTTAGAGCGTATTCCTTTTGCGCCCTCTACAACTTTTTGGTTGTCTGCGCTCTTATTTGCTGGGATTGCCTTGATCTCCATGAGTCGTTACCGGTCTCAAACGAGTCGATGGTCCATTTTTGATAAGTGGAACATTATGGAGATCCTCCTGATGTTGCTCTTGATGTGGGTCCAAAATGTAGCTTATAACGGGCTTATTCTATTGGTTTTTGCGGATATCTTCTATGGTTCCAAAGAGTTGAATACCAAGCGAGACCGCAAGTATTGGTTTGCGTTTATCCTAGTGAGTTTCTTGATTCTCCTTGTGACCAATTCAGACGTCTTTTCGCTTTTCTTTCCGATACCTTCTCTTGATGTCTATATTCATTTTTATCCTGCCTCCATTCGGATTCTGGCCTTTTTCTTGAAGAATTCCCTCTATGCCTTGAATATGGTGCTCTTCATTATTTCGCTTTTGTTCTATATTATGAATGTTCTTGCGGAAAACCACGAAGTAGAAGAAGAGTTGGCCATGGTTTCGAAGGTCAATACGGAGTTGAACAACTATATGGCCTTGTCTGAGAAGATTGCAGAGGATCGGGAGCGCAAGCGGATTGCTCGGGAAATTCACGATACCTTGGGGCATGCGCTAACAGGGATCTCAGCAGGTTTAGATGCTGTCGGAGTCTTGATTGATATCGATCCCAATCGGGCAAAAGAGCAGGTGAAAAGTGTATCAGAAGTGGTTCGTGAAGGAATCCAGGATGTGAGAGGCTCTCTCAACCGCCTCCGTCCAGGTGCCCTTGAGGGACGAACCCTCAAAGATGCTTTAGAAAAGATGATCCGCGAGTACCAGACGCTTTCCAAGTTGCAGGTTGATTTACACTATGAATGGGTCGATGTCGATATGGACGTCATGATTGAAGATACGATCTTTCGTGTGATCCAGGAGTCTATGACCAATGCGGTTCGTCACGGTCATGCCAGTCAGATGAGCCTTCATTTTTTTGAGAATGAAGAAGATTACCTGATCGAGTTGCAGGACAATGGGGTTGGGTTTGAAACCTTGACCTATGGCTATGGGCTCAAGCAGATGATGGAGCGCATTTCCATCCTAGGAGGACAGCTTCAATTTGAAAGTCGCGATGGATTTTTCACGCGCGTCAGTTTACCGAAATATAAAGAAGGGAGATAGAGATGGTGATAAAAGTAATGGTGGCAGATGACCAGGCCTTGATTCGAGAATCTCTGAAAATTATTTTGTCAGCCCACCCCGATATCGAAGTGGTGGCCACAGTGGAAGATGGGAATCACGTCTTGTCGAGCATTCCACAGACACATCCTGACCTGATCTTAATGGATATTCGGATGCCAGGCATGGATGGGGTTTTGGCGACAAAAGAGGTAAAAGAGCACTATCCGGATATCAAAATTATTATTTTAACGACCTTTGATGATGATGAATTTATCTATAGTGCACTCAAGTATGGTGCTTCAGGTTATCTTTTAAAGGGAGCCTCGACAGAGGAACTCTATGAAGCGATTAAGGTGGTGTATCAAGGCGGAGCCATGATCAACCCGAATATCGCTAGTAAAGTCTTTCAAATTTTCTCACAAATGGCCAAAACCAACTTCTCTATTGCTGTAGATGAGGACAATGTCAAGGATTTGAGCACGACGGAATGGCGCATTATCCAAGAAGTCGGCTATGGGGAGTCCAATAAAGAAATTGCGGCCAAACTCTTCTTGTCAGAAGGAACCGTGCGCAATTACTTATCAACGATTTTGGCGAAATTAAACCTACGAGATCGAACGCAATTAGCGATCTGGTCAGTCCAAACAGGAGTGACGAGACGTGATTTTTCTAAAGGAAATACAGAATGAAATTGAAGCGAAAGCATCTTTGTTGGGGGATTGGCCTCCTTGTTGTGCTCTGTGCGAGCGCAGGTTTTTATTGGTGGAAACAGCAACCGACCGTACTCCATATCGGTGTTTATGCAGGTTCTAGCTGGGATGTGCCGACCAGTCAACGTTCCCATGCCTTGGATCGAGCGATTCAAAAATTTGAAAAATCCCATCCCCACGTCCGTGTAGAGTATGAAAACGGGATTCCGCAGTCAGATTATTCAGACTGGCTCTCTGAAAAGATTGTCTCAGGAAAGACGCCAGATGTGTTTATGGTCTCTGAGCAAGATCTTTCTTTATTAGCAGCGCGGGGGGTGCTAGAAAAGTTAAACGGCTATATGGATCGAAAAGACCAAGCTGCCTTTTATCCCGTTGCCTTTGAATCGGGTGTCTATCAGGGGCAAACCTATGCCTTACCTTATGAAAGCAATCCGATTTTGATGTGTGTCAATAAAGATCTCTTAGATAAAGAAGGTATCGCGGTTCCCAAAGAAGGCTGGACCCTTGAAGAGTTCTATACGATTTGCAAGAAACTAACCAAAGATACCAATGGGGATGGGCAATTGGACCAATTTGGGAGCACAGAATACACCTGGAAAGAAGCCTTGGCGGCAAATGGAGGTCATCTTTTCCAAGGAGGCATGCTCAAGCTGACAGCTCCAGAAGTGAAAGAGTCTTTGACTTTTCTGCAAAAATTGGAAGATCTAAATAAAAATTACAAGGTGAGCTCTAAAGATTTTGACCAGGGGAAAGTCGCCTTCTATCCCATGACCTTGGCCCAATATCGGACCTATAAACCTTATCCCTACCACGTTTCAAAATATTCAAACTTCACCTGGACCTGTATCCCGATGCCTGCTAAGTCAAAAACGACCAAGGCAACCTTAGTCACGACGACTTCTTTTGCTATGTCAGCTCGGAGTTCTCATTCCAAGTTGGCTTGGGAATTGATGCAACTTTTGACAGAGGATCCAGACATTCAACAAACTCTCTTTGCCCAATCCCAAGGGATCTCTGTCATGCCACAGGTAGTCAAGAGTCGCTCTAGTAAAGACCTTTTGCAGGTGGATGATTTTGGAACAGATTCCTTGACCAATCAGACCTTGAACCGCATCATGGAACAAGCTGTTGAAAGTAGTCCGAAAAATGTCTCAAAAGAGGTGCTAGAAAAGCTAGATTACTTGATTGGCAATGCCTTGCGTGATCAGGATGTCGAGAACCGCTTGCCTCAAATTCAGAGGGAGATTGAAAGTAGTCTACAGGTAGGAGTTTAGAGTAAAATAAGATGGCATTTTGTCAAGTGACAGATGTCATTTTTTTATTGCTAAATGTCATATTGGGAATGTGACATTTGACAATGTAAAAGCGCTTTCAAATAGTCTACAATAGAGTCAAATAAAGGAGGCGTAGCAAAATGAAATACCTCATTTTGGTCAGTCATGGTGGACTGGCAGAAGGTCTAAAAACATCACTAGCCATGTTTGCTGGTGACAAGTTGGATCAGGTCATCGCAGTTGGACTCAAAGAAGGAAAATCAGTTGATGACTTCGCAGTTGATTTCAGAGAGAGCATTTCAGGATTGACAGCTGATGATTCTGTTTTGGTCTTGGCAGATATCGTAGGTGGTAGTCCATTAACCACTGCAGCCACGGTTCTAGAAGAAGCTGGAAAGCTCGATGGAGCCTTGATCCTTGGTGGGATGAACCTTACCATGGCCTTGACGGCAGTTGTGATGAAGGATGTGTTGGATGGAGACGATTTGTCAGCCACCATCTTATCAGAAGCACGATCTGCACTACAGCCTTTTGAAATTTCAGCCGCTGGTGCTGAAGAAGATGATGACGATATTTAATAGGGAGGTACCTTATGGTAGTAACATTTGTACGGATTGATGACCGCATGATTCACGGTCAGACAGTCACACGCTGGGCAAAAGAAAAACCATGTGATGGTTTGATTGCCGTAAACGATGCAGCAGCATCAAACAAGGTTTTGATTCAAGCTTACAAAGGCGCATCAGACAAGAAAACCTTTGTATGGACAAAGGAAGCCTTTAAAGAAAAATCAGCAAAAGTAACAGAATCAGATAGTCGTTACTTCTTGATCACCAAAAATCCAATCGATATGAAGGAAATTTTGGTCGACCAAGGGTTTGTCCCAGGTGATGTCAAAGAAATCATTGTTGGCCCTGCAAATGATCGTCCTGGAGCTGTGAAATTGGGAAATAACCAATCCATCACTCAGGAAGAAGCAGAAGCCTTCCAAGCTATTCAAGCAGCAGGCTACAAGGTGAAATTCCAATTGTTGCCAGATGTTTCCATCGGTTATTGGGATGATTTCAAATCAAAATTTGGTTTTTAGAACTAACAGTCTGATCTGTTAGGTAAATAAATTTACAAACAAAAGGAGCGTTTGTTATGACAATTTCATGGATTCAAGCAATCTTGCTTGGTATTTTCGCCAGCTTGTCTTCAATGCCTGGTATGGGAGGTTCCAGTATCGGGAACTATACACTCGGTCGTCCTTTGATCGGTGGGTTGATTTCAGGTTTAATTCTTGGAGATGTGACAACCGGTATTATGGTCGGGGTTGCCCTTCAAGTCGTTTATATCGCCTTGGTAACACCTGGTGGTACCGTATCTGCCGATGTGCGTGCCATCTCTTACATCGGTGTTCCTCTTGCTATCTTGTTTGTGCATGCTAATAACATCACAGATGAAGCAGGAATCGCCGCAGCTGCAGCTCCAATCGGTGCAGCCGTTGGGACAATTGGTACAGTTCTTTTCTACGGTACCGCTACTATGAACTTGGTTTGGCAACACATTGGTTGGAAAGCCGTTGAAGAAGGAAACTTCAAAAAACTCTACGCAGTTGACTGGGTTTACCCTTGGATCTCTCACTTCCTCTTCTCTTTCCTTCCAACAATGATTATCACCAAATACGGTGAAAACATGGTTGATTTGATGAAACAATACCTTCCTATGGATGGTTACTGGATGAAAGCCCTCTTTACAGTCGGTGCTCTTCTCCCATGTGTCGGTATTGCCATCTTGTTGAAACAAATTGTTACAGAAGCAACTGACTTCATTCCATTCTTTGTTGGATTTACCTTGGCAAAATCTCTCGGATTGAACTTGGTATCCAGTGCCGTTGTTTCATTAATCTTTGCAGTAATCTACTATGAACTTGAAGTGATCAAATCGATGAAAGCTGCTCCGGCTGGAGCGGTGGATCTAGACGATGATGAGGAGGATATTTAAAATGGCTGATAGAAAGAAAATTTCAAAGAAAACATTAGCAAAAGCATTCCATCATTGGTATTATGGTCATTTGACTTGTTTCTCTCAAGAACATATGCAAACCTTCGGGTACTTGACTTCTATGCTTCCAATCGTAGAAGAAATGTATGACACAAAAGAGGAACAAAAGGATGCTATGCAAACCTATACGGCCTTCTTCAACACTGAACCACAACTTGGATCTCTTGTTGTAGGGATCACAGCTGGTTTGGAAGAAGCGCGTGCAAACGGAGATGCAGTGGATGGCGAAACCATCAACGGTATGCGTGCCGGTTTGATGGGACCAATCGCTGGTATTGGTGACTCATTGGTTGTTGGTACCTTGATCCCAGTTCTCTTAGGGATTGCCCTTGGTCTTTCTAAAGGTGGTAACGTCGCTGGTGCTCTCTTCTACATCGTCGTATGGAACCTCTTAGTCTACTTTGGTATGCGCTTTGCCTTCTTCAAAGGTTACCAATTAGGGGATAAAGCCGTTGAATTCCTTGTAGGACCAAAAGGACAAGCTCTTCGTAAAGCGATCAGCGTTGTCGGTGGTATGGTTATCGGTGCCGTAGCAGCTACTTGGGTATCTGTTACAACAGCCCTTCAATTCAAGAATTCTGAAGGAAAAGTCTTCTTGAACATCCAAGAAAAGATCGATGGTGTTTATCCAGGTCTCTTGACAGCAGCCTTCATCACTCTTTGCTGGTGGTTGATGTCTAAGAAAAAAATTTCACCAAACAAAGTCATGTTACTTCTCGTTGTAGTTGCTTTGATCGGTGTTGCCCTTGGTATCTTCGACCCACATCTTAAATACTAAGGAAAAGAAAAAACGAATTTGCTAGTAGGAGTTTTTGAGAATGAAGTGAATTGACCTCCTTTACTTGCACTTCATTCTCAATTTTTATAAGGAGGAATCCCATGGTTACAAAACAAGAACTTGTCAATGGATATGAAACAGAAATCAAGTACCAACGCCACATGCTTGAAAACCTTGGTCGTTGGTTCAGCTTACTCTTTATCATTGCCAGTATTGGTGTGGTATTGATCTATCTCTTTCACAAAAGTTTCCTCCCACTCTTGATCCTCGGGATTTTACTAGCCTTGGTTGGAATTTTAGGCATGATTGTTTTTGGATATGGCATCTACCGCGGGCGGATCAATCTTCAAAAAGTGATCGACGATTTCAATCAAAAATTGACAATTTTAAATTGATATTTTAGAAACATCTCATCTATTTTTGAGGTGTTTTTTTCTTGACTATTTCTGACCAAGTGATACAATAGAAACATAAGTTAGCACTTACGTATAGAGAGTGCTAAAAACACGTATGGAGGAATGAACATGTTAAAACCATTAGGAGACCGTGTGGTCTTAAAAGTAGAAGAAAAAGAACAGACTGTTGGAGGTTTTGTCCTCGCAGGTGCGAGCAAGGCCGATACAAAAACAGCTGAAGTAGTGGCCGTTGGCGAAGGTGTGCGTACCCTAAGTGGCGAACTCATTGCTCCAGCTGTAAAAGCAGGAGACCACGTTTTGGTTGAAAGCCATGCAGGAATTGAAGTTAAAGATGGGGAAGAAACCTACACCATCGTTGGAACAGCAAACATTCTTGCAATTGTAGAGTAAGAGAAGAAAGAGGTAAGAGAAATGGCAAAAGATATTAAATTTTCATCTGATGCACGTTCTGCAATGGTCCGTGGTGTCGATGTCTTAGCAGATACAGTGAAAGTTACGTTGGGCCCTAAAGGTCGCAATGTGGTTCTTGAAAAATCATTTGGTTCACCCTTGATCACAAATGATGGGGTGACCATCGCAAAAGAAATCGAATTGGAAGACCATTTTGAAAATATGGGTGCTAAATTGGTGTCAGAAGTGGCTTCTAAGACCAATGATATCGCAGGTGACGGTACAACAACTGCAACGGTTTTGACTCAAGCCATCGTCCGTGAAGGAATCAAAAACGTCACTGCAGGTGCTAATCCAATTGGCATCCGTCGTGGGATTGAGACTGCTGTTGCAACAGCAGTAGAAGCTTTGAAAAACAATGCGATCCCAGTATCGAGCAAGGAAGCGATTGCTCAAGTAGCTGCTGTGTCTTCTCGTTCTGAAAAAGTCGGTGAGTACATCTCTGAGGCCATGGAAAAAGTTGGCAAAGATGGAGTTATCACGATTGAAGAGTCTCGTGGAATGGAGACAGAACTGGAAGTCGTTGAAGGAATGCAGTTTGACCGTGGTTACCTTTCACAATACATGGTCACTGATAATGAAAAAATGGTGGCAGACCTTGAAAATCCATACATTTTGATCACTGACAAGAAGATTTCAAATATCCAAGAAATCTTGCCATTGTTGGAAAGCATTCTTCAAAGCAACCGTCCACTCTTGATCATCGCAGATGATGTCGATGGCGAAGCTCTTCCAACACTTGTCTTGAACAAGATCCGCGGTACCTTTAATGTCGTAGCTGTTAAGGCACCAGGATTTGGTGATCGCCGCAAAGCCATGCTAGAAGACATTGCCATCTTGACAGGTGGTACAGTCATTACAGACGATCTTGGTTTGGAATTGAAAGATGCAACCATTGAAGCCCTTGGTCAAGCAGCTAAAGTTTCAGTCGATAAAGACAGTACCGTCATTGTCGAAGGTTCTGGTAACCCAGAAGCGATCGCTAACCGTGTGGCGGTCATCAAGTCACAAATCGAAACCACAACCTCTGAATTTGACCGTGAAAAATTACAAGAACGTTTGGCCAAATTGTCTGGTGGTGTTGCCGTGATCAAGGTTGGTGCTGCAACAGAAACAGAATTGAAAGAAATGAAACTCCGTATCGAAGATGCCCTTAATGCGACTCGCGCAGCCGTTGAAGAAGGAATCGTTGCCGGAGGTGGTACAGCTCTTGTCAATGTTATCTCTGCAGTCGCAGCCCTTGAATTAGAAGGAGATGAAGCAACCGGACGCAATATCGTTCTTCGTGCTTTGGAAGAACCTGTGCGCCAAATTGCTCACAATGCCGGTTACGAAGGATCTATTGTGATTGATCGCTTGAAAAATGCCGAAGTCGGAACAGGTTTCAATGCTGCAACAGGTGAATGGGTGAATATGATTGATGCAGGAATCATCGACCCAGTTAAAGTGAGCCGTTCAGCCCTTCAAAACGCCGCTTCCGTAGCGAGTCTGATCTTGACGACCGAAGCAGTCGTAGCCAACAAACCAGAACCAGCAGCCCCAGCAGGACCAGGAATGGATCCAAGCATGATGGGTGGGATGATGTAAGACACTTAGTCTAATGGGTGCTGAAGCACCTCATTAGACTACGGCAAGCACCATGGTGCCTTACCGAAGTGTCTTACTAGCTCAAAGGGAGGAAAATATCGTTCCTCCTTTTTTATCGTGCTTTGGAATTTTCATGTGTTGTGGAATAATATTTTTATTTTAAATTTTGTAACAGAAATGATAAATACTAATTAAAGAGGACTTGCGTAGATGCTTGGGAATCAAGCGTTTGTGGTGTTTTCAGGCGGAGGAATATTTGCCAACAAATTGCAATACAAATTAACTGATTTTGTAATAATTCTAGTGTATACTAGTAAGAGTAGATCACAGGTCTACATTGTTGCAAGGGGAGAACTTCCCACATACATGTCTATTGACAATAAAACTTGATCGTAATATCGCTGTTAGTAAAATGAGAGTTTGAACATAGCATAGATTTTATCGACCTTTTTCATATTAAAAAATATTTTTCAAATTCCCCTTGCGCAAGCTCTTCCGGATTCCTCCGGGAGAGTTTTTTGTTTAGGAGAAAAGGTAGAAGGCCTATCAAGTCTCTTTTGAAAGAGTGGCTCAGTAGGCATCATTTATGGTAAAATAGAACATATTCGTAGAGGGGAAGGAGTGAGGACTTTGTTGAAGATTTTTGTGTTAGAAGATGAATGGATCCAACAATCGCGTATCGAAGCGGTCTTGCAGGATCTCATCCGTCAAAAATCCCTGCAGTGCAAAGCGCCAGAAGTGTTTGGGAAGTCAAGCCAGTTGCTGGATGCTGTCACAGAGAGAGGCGCCCATCACCTATTTTTTTTAGATATCGAGATTAAAGGTGAGGAGAAAAAGGGTCTAGAGATCGCAAAAGAGATTCGTAAGAAAGACCCCCATGCGACCATTGTCTTTGTCACCACTCACTCTGAATTCATGCCCATTACCTTTCAGTACAAAGTAGCCGCCTTGGATTTTATCGATAAAACGCTGGGTGAGGAAGAGTTCAGAGAGAGAATCAGCTCAGCCATCGACTATACCTTGGAGCAAGCTGGGATCACGATTGCGCAAGATGCCTTTACATTTGAGAGTGCGATGGCGCGTGTACAAGTTCCCTTTAATAAGATTTTGTATGTTGAAACGTCTCCAACCATTCACAAGGTTATTTTACACACCCAGGATGAGCGCTTAGAATTTTACGCCAGTATTACCGATATCGAAAAAGCAGATCCCCGCTTGTATCGGTGCCACCGCTCCTTTGTGGTGAATCCACAAAATATTACGAAGATTGACAAAGAAGCCAAGAAAGCTTTTTTTGAAAATGGGGACAATTGCTTGATCTCACGGACCAAGTATAGAGGCTTACTGGAAGCTTTGAAAAAATAGAAGGGAGAAAGAATTGCTGTTAGATATTCTAATGTCTTACTTAAAGTTCTTCGTCAGCATGCTGATCTATCGTCATATCAGTAGACAAGAGTTCGCCTTACGTTGGCTCTTTTTGTGCCCCTTCTTCTTTGCAGTCGTCTTTACCCTTGTGCCACCGGTAGGCTTTTTTGGCTATTTCTTAGTATTTATTGCCTATAGTTTCTATCGGAATCATAACATACGACACCTTTTGAACATTTTTTACGGGCTCTACCCGGTTGTCATGGAGAGTCTCATTGGGCGTCTCTTAGCCTTTTATGTCTTTCCAATGCTCGGGATTGTACTTGTTCATGAGGCATCTGTCAGCTGGTATGATGCTCTACTTGAATTGCTGGTCTTTCCTGTCTATTTAGGGCTCACTAAATTGTTAAAACTAGATTTTACAGATTTAAAAGTAGGATTTCAACGGCAGTATTTTAATCGTTTCTTACTTCCAATGGATCTTTCTATGTTTGTGTATTTAGTCAGTGTTATAGGTCTGGTGGTTTTTGAGGATGCTATTCCTCATGCAGATGCTTTACGGGAACAGTTAAATAGTATTTATCTGATTTTGTTTTTTGTGATGCTCTTGTATTTCAATGCAGTGTCCAAAGAACGATTGAAACAAGAGATTCTAGAGCAAAAAGATAGGCAACTGCAGGAGTTAGCCACCTATAGCCAACACGTCGAAATGCTCTACGGGGAGATTCGTGCCTTTCGTCATGATTACCTGAATATTTTAACCAGTCTCAAGTTAAGTATTGAGCATGAAGATCTCAATGCGATCAGGGAAGTCTATGAGAACGTTCTTCGAGAGAGTGGCCAGCAATTTTACGATAGCAAGTTTGATATTGCCAAACTCAGTCACATCGAAAATCCAGCTGTAAAAAGTGTTCTGTCCGCAAAATTATTGGAGGCTCAAAACAAAGGGATTGGGATCTCTGTCGAGATCGATGAACCTGTTCGTGATTTATTCATCGAGGTTTTAGATTTCATCACCTTCTTATCCATCCTTTGTGACAATGCTATCGAAGCGAGTCTTGAATCAGAGGACCCACAGCTGACTCTTGCCATGCTCCAGGAGGAAAACTCCCTCCTCTTAATAGTTGAAAATAGTACAAAAGCTGAAAAAATAGATCTGGCGAGAATATTTGAAAAGGACTACTCAAGTAAAGGAGATGGTCGCGGTCTTGGCTTGTACAAGATCCAACAATTACTGGAAAAGTATCCCAAAACGACAGTGTCTACCAAGAGTTCAAACTACCGATTTACTCAGAGCCTGACCTTTTGGAAGGAATAATGGAAGAGAGAGTGGGACAGCTTCAACAGTCTGGGAGACTGTTGAAGGTTGCAGATAAAGGAAACATAGTTTCCGTCAACATAGGGCATCTTTGAAGCTTAAAAAGCGAACAAAGACTTAGGATACTTGCTTCGCAAGATCTATCCGCCACCTCAAAGCAGTGCTTTGAGCACTCAACCACTGCGTCTTGCTCGACAATCCAAAAATAATTGAGAGGCTAGGACTTTTGTCCCAGCCTCTTTTTTGACCATTCGCGATGATTTTTTGACCGATTCTGACAGAGAGCCTCCAAGGTTTTCTCCTTGAAGTATAATGGACACAAGATCAATAAGAAAAGAGGGATCGTATGTTTCAGTTAGCATCTATTACAAAATCATTTAAGGAGAAAGCTGTATTAAAGGGGGTATCTTTTTCGATAGAAGAAGGAGACAAAATTGCCTTGCTGGGAAACAATGGAGCAGGTAAAAGCACCCTGTTCAACATTATTGCTGGGCAGCTCCAGGCCGATTCGGGGACGATAAAGACTTCGTTTGATTTTCAAAGGGAAATTGGGATGATGCCACAGGGGGATCTGCTCATCGAGGATCTAACCCTTGCTGAATTCGTCGAATTAAAAAGCCGGATGAATCAGTTGAAGCAGGCTGATATCAATGGACTCTTAGAAATGGTCGAATTAAGAGAATCAAGAGAGCAGATGGTGGGAAGTCTTTCTGGTGGCCAAAAGAGACGCTTGTCCTTGCTGTTAACTATTTTGAATCATCCAAAGTTGATTTTTTTAGATGAGCCAACGACTGGCATGGACTTGGAAGCAGTGGATAATTTTTGGAAATTGCTGGAGCAGCAAGAGTTTACATCTGTTGTGGTGACCCATGATTTTAACCAAATCGATGCCTTTTTTACAAAAGTCCTGATTTTAAAAGAGGGGCGAATTGCTGCAACAAAGGCTGTTGAGGACATTCACCAGGCTGGTCAAACCATTGAGCAGTATTTCCGAGAAGAGATGAATAAAGGAAGGGAACAAGCATGAAAAAGATTCAATTAAAACAAGTTTTACGAAATAAGCGCTTCGTATTATTCACCATTATTTTACCCATAGGCTGGTATATCTTCTTTTATCAGCTTCAAAAAGGGATTTCACCAAGTATTTTATTAGGCATTGCCGTATTTATCGGGGTCATTGGCAATAGCCTTGCAACTTTTAGTAAGCGAATCGCCTCAGATATCGGGTTTTATTCTTTTGAATCCCGCTTTACAAGCTATAGTGTCAAGAACTATTTATGGGATCAAAGCATCGTACAACTGATTCTGAACAGCTTGATCTTTTTAGCGGTGCTAGTAGTTGCTGTCCTAGGTTTTCACTTTCCAGTGACGACTAGCCTGTTGGTACAATTTTTCCTCTTATCCTTGATGGGGATCTACTTTAGTGCGATTGGTTTTGTACTTGGGGTGAAAGTAGATGCCAAGACGATTGATACCATTGGCTTTCCAGTTATTATTTTAGCAGCCATGACCATTATTCCCTTTGATACGCTTGGCGCAAGTGGAGGATTTATGGACTTGGTTGGCAAGCTACAACGGGTATTCCCAGGCTATTATTATACAAAGTTGATCCAAGATTTGACTGAGAAACAAACGATTGATGCCACCCAATTAGCGCTCTTTGTTGCCGTATTTGGATTGAATTTGCTGTTTTTCTATCTGCTCGTACCCAAAGGGGAAATGGGGAACTAGGAGCAGTTAAAAAAGCCTTGAGTTGTTCTCAAGGCTTTTTGTGCATAAAAAATGCCCCCTACATGGATTTGTAAGAAATCTTTATATTGAAAGTAATCAAAAATGTTGAAATATAGCTGATTTTAGGGAACTACTTTTAGGTATTTTCAATGACATGATTTAAAAGTGGGGCAAAAATGGGGCAAAAACGAATGACTCATAAAGGTTTCTAATTTGGTTTGAAAAACCTATAATACCTAATGATTATGCCATACTAGATATATAGTGTTGTTATAAATAAAAATCAGTATGAAACCAAATCCTCAAATAAAAATTGAGTGTACTCAATGGTTATGGTATAATACACATAAAAATTATATCTAAAGAAAAGAGGAAACGGCATAGCATTAAATTATAAACCCTTGTGGATACAACTCGCCAAAAAGGGATTAAAGAAAACAGAAGTTATTGTTATTGCACAGATTACAACTAATGTCATGGCACAGATGGGAAAAAACAAGCCAATCACACTTAAAAATTTGGAAAAAATATGTAATGCATTGGAATGTACTCCAAATGATGTATTTAGTTTTAAGGGGGGTGGAAATGAATGACTGAAATGAAAATAATGCTTGTAGAAGATGATACTAACTTAGCAGAGCTTATAAAGATTTATTTAATATCAGAGAATTGGAAAATCAGCATTTTTCATACTGGAAAAGAGGCGTTAGAGGAATTTGAAAAAAATAAATATGACTTGATATTATTGGATATTTTACTTCCTGATATAAATGGATTTGAAATATGCAAAAAGATAAGAGAAACGTCCACTATGCCAATCATTATGCTTACTGCCTTAGAAGATCCTATTCATAGAGTGCAAGGATTGAATATAGGTGCAGATGACTATATCGTAAAACCGTTTGAACCATCTGAATTGATTGCGAGAATTAATTCTCATTTTAGAAGAAATTATGTATTTACAAAAAATATTGTAAATACAATTAATTGTGATAGAGAAGTTAATAATTTAAAGATTAGCATTAAAACACATAAAGTTTACTATGGTAATATAGAGATTGAACTAACACCAAAAGAATTTGATATTTTGTGGTTGCTTATGGAAGAACCTGGTAAAGTGTATAATATGGATGATATACACTATAAAATATGGGGTGATAAGGTGCTAGAAAATGAAGTTAACCCAGTTATGGTTCATGTAAGAAGAATTAGAAGTAAGTTTGAAAAGATTGGGTTAAAATCAGTCATATTAACTGTTTGGGGAGTGGGGTATAAAATCAATGGGTAAGAAAAACCGTTTTTTTGTGGAAGGTATTATTTATCAAATACTATGGATATTTTTAAGTACAATCCTATTTTTCATTATTTACAAAATAATGGATAATTCTTTTGTTGACAGTGTAGATCCAGAATTGCCATTAGATAAATTTGCTTCCTTTTATTTTGAAATAGGTAAATATATAATACTTTTACTAGGGGCGGTTGCTATATTGATAGGGACATTTATAATACAGAAAAAAAGGTTTTATGTATATAATCAATATTTTGAGTCTGGACTGAATTATCTTAAAAGTGAAGATAAAGATTTAATACCATTTCATGAGTCATTATCAAAGGAACGAGATTTGTTTATAGAACTTCATAATTACAATAAAGAACTTGAAAAGGAGTATGAACTGGTATATAAAGAAAAAACAGATCTGCTAACGTATTTAGCTCATGATATAAAAACTCCTCTTGCGAATATGATAGGTTATATAACACTATTAAAAGACGAAAAAAATCTTTCTGAAGAACAAAAAAATAAGTTTGTTGATGTTATATATGAGAACATAAAATATTTAAATCGTTTAAGTGAAGATTTTTTTTCATATTTAAAATTCAATTTAAATGAAATTCCACTAAATTTAACGGATGTAGATATAAAAATTTTTTTTAGCCAGTGGGAAGAAGAAAAAAGTTTATCTATAAAAGATCATCTTTTAATTTTGGAGTTTTTAAATTTGGAAAACAGTAAGATTAAAACGGAACCACAACTTTTACTTAGAATAATGGAGAATCTGATTACAAATGCAGTTAATTATTCTGTGAAAGGAACAAGCATAAATATAAAGGTTGAGGAAATTAATGGAATGTTAAAAATAAGTGTTATAAACGATGTTTCTCCAAATTTAAATGTGAATTGGAATATGGTTACTTCAAAGTTTTATAGGGGAAATTTATCAAGACGAATAAGCAATAATGGATCGGGACTTGGACTTACAATTGTAAGTGACATTGTAAAACACTTGGGTGGAAATTTTGAAATTGGAGAGGAGAATAAAAGAGTTTGTGCTAAAGTAATACTTCCATATATATTAAATTAAATCGCAAAGAAAACGCAAGAATTATTCAAAGATACCGTTAAGTATAAAGCAAAGAGCTATTCTATAATATAAATAAGGATAGCTCTTTTATATTTGAATGGAATTATTAATTTGAATCATCATCTGTGATTATAAATATATAAAATAGAGGTGGAGTTTTATGAATTACAATAATCCTCATAGGTATAAGAACGGAGATTGAGTAGAGTTTTTGAAAACTTTATTCGGAAGAAAAATTTTACAAAAAGTTTAAGTATTTGAGAGAGGAGAATTTTATCATGAAAAAAGCATTGCCATTAGTATTATTAACAGGTTTTATGTTAGTATCATTCGTACCAGCATTTGCAGCAGAAAAAACAAACTTACCATATGTTGAAGGTCTTGGTTATGAGGTGGAAGTATTTGAAGAAGATTATACTCTGCCAAGATTGTTCAGTTATGATAGCGGATGGAAAAGTTTTTTAGGTGGAAAATGGAGACATGGTGTAGGTAGTCGATATGTTTGGTCTAAATACGATCACAATAATAAAACACATAAAACTACAGTACAAGGTGCTGGTGGTCAATTCTCTTATTCGGGTTGGACAAGCGCTGGAAGTAGAGCAGAAGCTTCTTGGGAAAAAGCTTCAAGTGGTAATAGAGCTTGGGCTGATGTTAAATAACAATAAATAAAAATAGTTGAACGAGTTTGAGCGGTGCCACGTTGTTATTTTAGTATTGTGGCATTACTCATACTCGTTATTTTTATATAGTTGGAGATGATGCAGAATGAAAAAAACAGTGGGTATACTGGCAATTTTACTAATTATAGTGATTGGTATAGGAAAGTTTTTCTATTCAGACGGCATGTTTTTAAATATATTCATAAAAGAGTTTAATACTACTGTAAACATTGTAACAAAGCCAGAAATAGCTGATAAAACAATAATTGAATTGCAGAAAATCGCCAATAAAAATGATTTAAGCTTCATAAAGGAAGAATATATTCCTAAGAATAGTAGATTTGATAAACAAAAAATAAAGATTTACATTCATCTAAATGATTCTGAATGGTTCAAGAAATCTTTTAGAAATATATCTATTGCTGATAGCAAAGACAAATTGAATGATTTTGAGAATGTAAAATCAATGAGTTTACTCACGTCAAAAGATATAAGCTTAATTCCTTTTGAAAACGTCAGCAAGGAAAAAGTTAATGGGGATTATCATGTAAGAGGTACGGAAGTAAATATTAATAAGTTTATTGAAGAAATAAATCAAAATGAAAAATTAAAAACAGAAGTCGTGGTTAATCCGGATTTTATTGTTTCTAGTGAATTCACACAAAAACAAGCATATCTATATATGCTTACGATTTTTATTATATTTGTAGCTACTGTCTTTTGTCTAATTATTTATAATGGGATGCTTTCAAAGGAATTATCGATATCAATTTTACTAGGATACGACAAATTAACTTTAGCTATTTCTAAGGTTTTAAATATTCTTGCAATACCAGCAATAGTGGGACTTGTACTGACGATTGGAATTATAGGATATTTAGTTGCTCCTAGTGATATTTTAGGATTTATGATATCAATGAAAACAATTCTTATTTTAGTTGCTTTTATAATAGGGGGGCTAATATCAATAGAGTTTATATTGATTTATCTTAAATTAAAAGGAATTAATGTTATTGCCTTATTGAAAGGTTATAGAAGAAGTTATCATAGAAGTTCGTTTTTTATAAAAACAGGGTCGATTGTTATGGTTCTTTATTTAGCAATTGTAAGTATTTTAGGACTCGCTGATTACTCGAGTATGAAACAATACATTCCAACTTGGGAAAGCTCAAAGTATTATGCAAATATGGCTTGTGCATGGTCTTGGAGTTATGAAAAAGATGATGATAAGTTCCATGAGATTGTTATTCCAAAGCTGAATAACTTATGGAATAGTTTGGACGATAGTGGAGCAATATTATTTAATGCTCCAAACGTTAGAAAAGAGGGAATGAATGATGATGAGGAGTATCTAAATCAACAACCGTTTCAAGGCAATTATGCCTATGTAAATAAAAATTATTTACATATTGCTAATCTCTTAGATAAAGATACGAATAAAATAGAACAATATAAAATACATGAAAATGAGTGGATTGTTTTTGTTCCAGAAGATGTTAAAATTACTGAATTTGACAAAGAAAAAATTCATGAAGATCATATTTTTCATAATATAAAAAAACAAGGTACAATTATAGAAACATATGTAAGGCTGAAAGATAATCAAAGTGTATTTTCTTTTGATAGTGGCAAAAGAATTGATGAAGCAAACTTGAAAAATTATGTTTTGGTAGCAGTAAATGGGAAAGAATTACTCCCAGATTACGGAATCAAACTATCATCTTTAGTAAATGGGCAGCTACATCCATATGTTAAAGAGCCTAGTAGAGGATACGAGAGTTTGAAGGACATAATTGAAGAAACAGAATCTGAGCCGTTTATACTCTTTATCAGCTCAGTCTACGATGATATAGTTTCAAGAATAGACGAATATAAGATGGAGGCAAGTATATATGTTATTGGTCTTGTCTTATCTATTGTTATTTTAGCAACGTTATTAAAAATAGATAAAGAAACATATTTTTATAATCATGGACAACGAATAGATGTTTCTAGGTTGTTGGGATATGGATTTTTTGATATACATCATAAGAAAATTATTGAAAATATCGTTGGTTATATCATAAGTATTATTATTTTATTTATGGTTATTATGGTAACAGGAGTAATAAGTGATGTTGGACTGTTTATACCAAGAGATGGTTGGAGTATGTCTAAACTTTTGATTAGTTTAATAATAGGTGTTTGTGGAAGCTTTATATGTTTTGGCATAGAAATTTTACAACTAAAGAAAAGTGAAAGAAGCATTGTACTTAGGTTAAAGGAGGGGTGTTAAATGCAAAAAGAAAAGGAATTGCAAATAACCTTAAGAAATGTCTCTAAGAAATATGGGGAACACAGTATTTTGGAAAATATTAGTTTGGATATTTATAAAGGAGATTTTGTTTGTATCTTTGGGAAGAGTGGAGGAGGAAAAACAACACTTTTGAATATAATTGGGACATTAGAAAATTATGATAGTGGTAGTGTAACCTGTTTTTCAAATCGAGATCCTATAAAAGATCCTAAAGTAGGAGAGCTATTACGCAGAGAAAAAATTGCTTATTTATTTCAAAATTTTGCTTTGGTGGAAAAAATGACGGTTGAGGAAAATATGATGCTTGCTGCCAAATACAATCAAGAAAAAAATAAGAAAAATCTTATAGAAGCTGCCTTGAATAAAATGGGCATTTCAGACAAATTAAAATCGAAGGTTTATGAACTTTCAGGTGGAGAACAGCAAAGGGTAGCCCTTGCAAGAAATATGATAAAACCGTTTGAAATTATGTTGGCGGATGAACCGACAGGTTCTCTTGATTATGAGAATAAAAAAATTGTAATCGATACACTTATTAGATTAAATGATGAAGGTAAGACGATCGTAGTTGTAAGTCATGATAAGGACTTTGAAAAAGTAGCACATAAGAATTATATTATTGAAAAGTCAGCTATAAGGGAGGTGTGTTAAGATGAAAAAGAAGATTGCTTTATTAGTACCGGTTATAGCACTGTGTATTTGTGGTTTATTCTTTTACATGAACAGAAATAGTGATGATATTGATGTTGCATTTACAGTAAAAAATGAAACAAAAGAAAAAATAGATACAGTGGGTATTGCGATGGGGAAAAAATATATTTTGAATAGAACAAATGGAGAAAAATTTTATTTTCCAAAAGATCTAGTCAAAGAAAAACAAGACAAAGCTATTGTTTTTGTAGTATCTAAAGATGGAATCATAGCAAAGTCAGGGGAAATAGATTTAAAAGAAAATAAAGAAGTAAGCATAAGGGAAATTAAAGAAGGAGAAATATCATTGGATATAGCTGCTCAAAAAACAGATATAAAAATTAGTATTCCTAGATTAGATGCTTGGAAAGTTAGTACAGATGAAAAATTTATCAAGGGTTCTTATGAAGCAAATACTGATTCGCAATATACATTATATTTATTAGGAAAAGGCGGAAAATTAGGTATTTCCAGTACAGAAATGAAAGGAATACGTGTTACTGCAAGTTGGGAAAAACCGAAAGATAAAATAGATAGTTGGCTTATATTTAATGATTAAAAACACCCCAAAAGTTAGATTTTTTCTGTCTAACTTTTGGGGTGCAGTTCATATCCTCGCTATTTTTATTTAATCTAATAGGTCCTTATTTTCAATTAAGAGTTCTAGTGGGGATTTATCTCTTGCTACAATAAAACCAGGTTCATATTGGTTATGAAATGTTCTTTTCGGAGAAGTTGGATCAATATACAATTCATCTCCATCTTTTGTGTATAGTTGGTTGCCTCTTGTTAGGTAAAGTAAATCCTCTAAGTATTGTCCATCAGTTTCTAGAAAATGTTCGATGTATTTGACAGCCTTTAAGATCTCACTTACTTTATCAGAGTATTCATTCGATTCAAGAACACTCTTTTCTAATTCAATCTCCTTACTCGTTCCAAAAAGTTGAGTTGGAGTTGCATTAAAATATTCTGCTATCTTATCTAAATTTGCAAAGGTAGGATAGCTTTTTTGTTTTTCGTAGTCAGAGATGTCTGGAAAGATTGCTCATAAAAAAATGTGGGGCAAATCAGTTATAGGCAAGCAAAAAAGCCTTGTAAATCAAGGCTTTTTCCTGTTGATTTAGATGCCCCCTACAGGGCTCGAACCTGTGACCCATAGATTAAGAGTCTACTGCTCTACCAACTGAGCTAAGGAGGCAAATATAAAAAGCTGTATTGGTGCCGATACTTCACGATTTGTATTGAACCCGCGCAATTAAGCAGGTGGGCAACTCGCTCTGACTTAGCTGCTTCCGCGTGAAACGGCCTGCATACTGCCAGAAGTCTTTTGTTTCCCTAATAATACAAAAAATAGTCGGTCAACACTTAAGTGTGAAGTCGTACACCACAGCGTTTCTATATGTATATGATACCACATTTTGAAAATATTTCAAGGAAAAATCTCAATTTTTTGAAACCGATGTCACTTTTTCTTAAATTGATCAATCTTCTCCTTGGTGGCTCCGAGAGCACGCTCGTACTTGCCATTTTCATTGGGAATAAAGTAGGAAGCGTGTTTGAGCTTGTCTGGCAAGTAGTCCTGATTGACCCAGTTGCCAGGGTAGTTGTGAGGGTATTTATAGTTTTGCGCATTTCCCAGTTCCTTGCTTCCAGCGTAATGACCATCGCGGAGGTGGCGAGGAATAGGAAGGTTGCCAGAACTTCTAAGATCAGCCAGCGCCTTGTCCATGGCAACGTAGGCTGAGTTGGATTTAGGCGAAAGGGCTAGATCGATGACGATGTTGGCGATGAGAATGCGGGCCTCAGGAAAGCCGATGCGCTCAGCTGCTTGTAACGCTGTCACGGTATGAATCTGCGCATCTGGATTGGCCAGACCGATATCCTCATAAGCGATGACAGTCAAGCGACGAGCGAGGCTGGGTAGATCTCCGGCTTCGATCAAACGAGCGGCATAGTGGAGACTAGCATCGACATCCGAACCACGGATAGATTTTTGCAGAGCAGAGAGCACGTCGTAGTGGCCGTCTCCATCTTTGTCCATGGTGATGTAGCTGCGCTGGAGACTGTTTTCCATGATCTCTAGCGTAATATGGCGAATTCCTTCTGCATTTTCAGAGGTCGACAGCACAGCTAGATCGAGAGAATTAAAGGCAGAGCGAAGATCTCCATTGGTTGAGGTAGCGATGAAATCCAAAGCATCCTCATCGAGCACGACTGGAAAGTCAAAGCCACGCTCGGGATCATCCAGCGCCGTTTTTAGAGCTTGCTTGACCTCCTCCGTCGTCAACGGTTCCAGCTCAAAGATTTGTACGCGGCTACGAATAGCGGGTGTGACAGAGAAAAAGGGATTTTCAGTCGTTGCACCGATCATGATGACCAGACCGCTTTCGAGCAAAGGCAGGAGAAAATCTTGCTTGGTTTTATCGAGGCGATGGATTTCGTCCAAAAGCAGGACTAAGCCCCCAGAAAATTTGGCCTCCTCTGCAATTTCTTGTAGGCGTTTTTTACTGTCAACTGTTGCATTAAAGGTCCGAAAGGCATACTTAGTGGTTCCTGCGATCGCAGAAGCAATACTGGTCTTTCCGATCCCCGGAGGTCCATAGAGAATCATAGAGGACAGACGATTGGCTTCGACCATGCGACGAATGATTTTGCCTTCTCCGACCAGGTGCTGTTGACCGATGACTTGATCGATCGTCCGTGGTCGCATACGGAGTGCGAGATTGTCGGGCATTTCATTCTCCTTTCTAGCTTTGTCTCCTTTCAAAGAGACGGTTTTTATGGTAAGATTGTAGTAACTATTGTATCATATTCCGCTCTAAGAGTGGGAAATTAGAAAGAGGACGCTATGTCTAAATACGGATTTTTGGATGTTTTAGAAGAGGAGATGGACAAGGTTTTTCCTTTTGATTTTGAGATCAATTGGGATAAGAAAAACCATGCGGTAGAAGTGGCTTTTCTCTTGGAAGCGCAAAACACAGGCGGGGTTGCACTGGTTGATGAAGCTGGCGAAGAATCTGACGAGGATATCTTCTTTGAAGAAGCCGTGCTCTTCTACAATCCAGCCAAGTCTCATGTGGAGGAAGATGCCTATTTAACAGCGATTCCTTATGAGCCTAAAAAAGGCTTGTCTCGTGAGTTTCTAGCCTATTTTGCGACTTTCCTCCGAGATACAGCCGAGCTGGCCTTGGATGAGCTCATGGATTTCTTAGCAGACGAAGAAGCAGAGAGCTTTGAGATCGTCTGGAACCAAGAAGTTTTTGAAGAAGGAAAAGTTGGCCTAGAAGAAAGCACCTTTTATCCCTATCCGAGATATTAGGAGGGAAAGCTCATGCTTGAGGATTGCTTAGAAGAGCGGTTCGAATTTACCGGTTGTAAAATTACCTTGATTTGTGAGGGGCAAATTTTGACCATCTTGCGCGATGATAAAGAAACGATTCCTTACCCCAATATGTGGGACTTGCCAGGTGGTGGTCGGGAAGGAAATGAGACACCTTTTGAGTGTGTGGCGCGTGAGGTTTATGAGGAATTGAATATTCAACTGTCGAAAGAGGAAGTGATATGGTCCGAGATCTATCCTGGCATCTTGGATGAGAAGAAACAGTTCGTTTTTCTAGTTGGCAATCTAGCCCAAGAAGAGTTTGAACACATTGACTTTGGAGATGAGGGACAGGGCTATAAGTTAGTGAGCTTTGAAGAGTTTTTAACTTCAGATCGTGTTGTTCCCCAATTGCAAGAACGGGTGAGAGATTATGTGGAGAAGAAATTAGGATGAAGCGTAGTAAAAATATCAACATGTTTCTCATGGATGGAGAAGTTACTGGTATAATCAAATGTACCTTGTCCAATTGGACAGGTGTGATCTATAAAATTCCACGCATTCAATTATCAGATTTAAAATCACGTGACGAAATGAAGCAAAGTGGCATTTATTTCTTATTTGGTCGTGATGAAAATAAGCAAAAGGATGTTACCTATATTGGGCAGGCGACGAATCGCAAAAATGGTGAAGGTGTCCTTTTACGTGTTCAGGAACATACTCGTGATAACCATGCAGATTATTTTAATGATGTGATTATTTTGACGACGCAGAATATTTCCTTTGGTCCCACAGAAATTAGTTACTTGGAAAATAAATTTACACAACTAGCAAAGGACGCGGGGCGCTTTATTGTCAAAAATGGGAATGAGCCCAATTCTGGGAATGTAACAGAAGAAAAGCAGTCTGAGTTGGATGAGGTTGTAGAAAATACTTTGATGATTGTAGGAACCTTAGGGTACCGAGTGTTTGTTCCTATGACCAAGAAAACAGATCAGAATGTTTCTAATGAAAATTCAACTCATCTCTATTTGAAGCGAAAAACAAAGAAATCAAATCGAATGATTGAAGCTATCTGCGAACAGACTTCGGAAGGTTTTGTTGTTTTAGAAGGCAGTCAAGTGGATGAGGTTGATTCACCCGCAATACCAGCAAGTCTAAAAGAATTGCGTAAGGAATTAATCAAATCAAATGTGATTAAAGATGGTGTTTTACAAGAAAAACAACTGTTCTCCAGTCCATCTTACGCAGCCGCTTTTGTACTAGGCATGAATACGAATGGTCGAACGGATTGGAAAAATAAGGACGGTAAGACTTTAAAAGAATTAGAAGAAACAATGGATTGTTAAGGAGAATCAAATGGAAACATGGCAAGAGTTAAAAGTTACAGTGAAGCGTGAGGGTGAGGAACTAGTCTCCAACCTCTTGATCGAGTTAGGCGCCCAAGGGGTAGCAATCGAAGACAGCATGGATTATGTGGGAAATGTCGACCGCTTTGGTGAGATTTTTCCTGATGTCGAGCAGCAAGAAGAAATTGTGGTGACCGCCTACTACCCGGAGACGGTCGATGTAGCTGCGGTTGAAGCGGACTTGCAGGCTCGCTTAGCAGAATTGACAGACTTTATGGATCTGGGTGAGGTCAAGATGGGGACGACTGCTCTAGCTGAGGAAGATTGGGCCGACAACTGGAAGAAATACTATGAACCAGCTCGCATTACCCATGACTTGACCATCGTGCCGTCATGGACGGACTATGAGGCGACTGCGGGAGAAAAGATTATCAAGCTGGACCCTGGTATGGCCTTTGGAACTGGGACCCACCCAACAACCAAGATGAGCCTCTTTGCCTTGGAGCAGGTTCTTCGTGGTGGCGAAACAGTGCTGGATGTGGGGACAGGTTCCGGTGTTCTCTCTATTGCTAGCTCACTCCTAGGTGCCAAGGAAATCTTCGCCTATGACTTAGATGATGTAGCGGTTCGGGTCGCTCAGGAAAATATTGAACTCAACCCGGGAATGGAAAACATCCATGTAGCTCCAGGCGATTTGCTGAAAGGCGTGGAGATTGAGGCAGATGTCATCGTGGCCAATATCTTGGCGGATATTCTTATCCATCTGACAGAGGATGCTTATCGCTTGGTCAAGGACGAAGGTTATCTGATCATGAGTGGCATTATCAAGGACAAGTGGGACATGGTGCGTGAGTCGGCTGAGTCAGCTGGATTTTTCCTTGAAACCCACATGATCCAAGGGGAATGGAATGCCTGCGTCTTCAAGAAGACCAAGGATGTCTCCGGTGTGATTGGAGGCTAGCATGCAGCAGTATTTTGTAAAAGGTTTGGCTAGCTCACCTGTTACCATTGAGGACAAGGAGACCAGCAAGCACATGTTTCAGGTCATGCGCTTAAAAGAAGATGATGAGGTGACTTTGGTCTTTGATGATGGGATCAAGCGCTTGGCGCGCGTGGTCAATGTAGAAGCCCGTCAGTTGGAGCTAATCGAAGAATTAGTTGACAATGTGGAACTGCCAGTCCAAGTGACCATCGCATCAGGCTTTCCCAAGGGAGACAAGCTCGAGTTCATCACTCAGAAAGTAACCGAACTCGGTGCTAGCCAGATCTGGGCCTTCCCTGCAGACTGGTCCGTTGCCAAGTGGGACGGCAAGAAATTGGGTAAAAAGGTCGAGAAACTAGAAAAAATCGCCCTTGGAGCAGCCGAGCAAAGCAAGCGGAATTTGGTCCCAAGCATTACCCTTTTTGAGAAAAAGGCAGACTTTCTAGCCCAACTGGACCAGTTTGACTCTATCGTAGTGGCTTATGAAGAGTCAGCCAAAGAAGGAGAAGCCGCTGCGCTTATCCAAACAGTCTCGGGTCTTGAAAAAGGGGCAAAATTGCTCTTTATCTTTGGACCAGAGGGTGGCCTCTCCCCTGTAGAAATTGAAAGTCTTATAGCCAAAGGAGCAGTCCTTGCAGGCCTTGGACCTCGCATTCTCCGTGCAGAAACCGCACCACTCTATGCCCTCAGCGCCGTGAGTGTTGTTACAGAATTAATGAACTAACGAAGTGAAGAAATCGCTTCGTTATTTTTTTTTACAAAAAACTTTTACGAATGATGAAAGCAAGGTGGATCCCAGAATGATCTTCGAGAAGTATCCGTATATTAAAGTAGCTTCATTGGTTCCCATCTGCTTCTAAAAGTGTTAAAATAGTATCCAAGAAACTGGAGAAAATACATGCCGAAAGAAGAGAATTTAACAGGGGACCAAGTCGTTGCCCTTACAAAAAAATATTTATCACCTGAAGATGTTGCTTTTGTGCAAAAGGCTTTGGTCTATGCTGTTGATTGCCATAATGGGCAATTCCGTCAGTCTGGCGAGCCTTATATCATCCACCCAATTCAAGTAGCAGGGATCCTTGCCAAGCTGAAACTGGATGCTGTGACGGTCGCCTGTGGCTTTTTGCATGATGTCGTAGAAGATACGGATGCGACTTTAGATGATTTAGAGCGCGAATTTGGTCATGATGTGCGCGTGATTGTCGATGGGGTGACCAAGCTCGGGAAGGTCAAGTACAAGTCCCATGAAGAGCAGTTGGCGGAAAACCATCGCAAGATGCTCATGGCCATGTCTCAAGATATCCGTGTCATTTTGGTTAAATTGGCAGACCGCTTGCATAATATGCGTACTCTGAAGCATTTGCGCAAGGATAAGCAAGAACGCATTTCGCGTGAGACCATGGAGATCTATGCACCACTAGCCCATCGTCTCGGGATTTCCAGCGTCAAGTGGGAATTGGAAGATCTATCCTTCCGTTATCTCAATGAAGTCGAATTCTACAAGATTTCTCATATGATGAAGGAAAAACGTCGCGAGCGAGAAGAGTTGGTCGAAGAGGTTGTCCACAAGATTGAGACCTATGCTGGGGAACGCCATCTGCATGGGAAAATTTATGGTCGACCAAAGCATATCTATTCGATCTATCGCAAAATGCAGGATAAAAAGAAACGATTTGATGAAATCTATGACTTGATCGCCATTCGCTGTATCCTGGATACTCCAAGTGATGTTTATGCCATGCTAGGCTACATTCATGAGCTCTGGAAGCCAATGCCGGGGCGTTTTAAGGACTATATTGCCAACCGGAAGGCCAATGGTTATCAGTCCATCCATACGACTGTATATGGCCCTAAAGGGCCGATTGAATTCCAGATCCGAACCAAGGAAATGCACGAGGTTGCCGAATACGGGGTTGCGGCTCACTGGGCCTATAAAAAAGGGATCAAGGGTCAGGTCAACAGCAAGGAATCGGCTATTGGGATGAACTGGATCAAGGAGATGATGGAACTCCAAGACCAGTCAGGCGATGCCAAAGAATTTGTTGAAAATGTAAAAGAAGACATCCTGGCAGAAGAGATTTACGTCTTCACACCAGATGGAACCGTACGCTCGCTTCCGAAAGATTCCGGACCGATCGATTTTGCCTATGAAATCCACACCAAGGTTGGGGAAAAAGCGATTGGTGCCAAGGTCAACGGCCGGATGGTGCCCCTCAATACCAAACTTCGGACGGGAGATCAGGTGGAGATTATCACCAATGCCAACTCCTTTGGTCCGAGTCGTGACTGGCTGACCCTTGTTAAAACTAGCAAGGCGCGCAACAAGATTCGTCAGTTCTTTAAAAATCAAGACAAGGAATTATCGATTAACCGTGGTCGTGACCTCTTGATGGCCCAATTCCACGAGCATGACTTGGTAGCCAATAAGTTCATGGACAAAAAACACATGGACAAAGTGCTACAAAAATCAAGTTACAAGACAGAAGAAGCCTTGTTTGCAGCGATTGGTTTTGGAGAGATCGGAGCTATTACCATCTTTAACCGCTTGACGGAGGATGAACGCCGGGAAGAAGAACGGGCTAAGGCACGCGCAGAAGCAGAAGAGCTAGTCAAAGGTGGCGAGGTTAAGGTTGAAAATAAAAAAGACACCCTGAAGGTCCGTCACGAAGGTGGCGTGGTTATCCAAGGTGCTTCTGGACTCTTGATTCGGATTGCTAAGTGTTGTAATCCAGTTCCAGGTGATGAAATCGTCGGCTACATCACCAAAGGACGCGGTGTTGCCATTCACCGTCAGGACTGTATGAACCTCCGAGCTCAAGACAACTACGAGCAACGCTTGATCGATGTAGAATGGGAAGATAACAATACGACCAAGGACTACATCGCTCACATCGATATTTACGGTCTCAACCGTGCCGGACTTCTGAACGATGTACTCCAAGTCCTCTCCAATACAGCTAAGATGGTCTCAACCGTCAATGCCCAACCAACCAAAGATATGAAATTTGCCAATATCCACATTTCCTTTGGGATTCCAAACTTGTCTATGTTGACAACGGTTGTGGATAAGATTAAGAGTGTGCCGGAGGTGTACTCTGTTAAGCGTACCAACGGCTAGTTTTCTACGAAAATCGACTTCATACTGCGTTAGTTTCGACTGGCCTAACTACAGTTATGCCTGCGTCTCACTGCCTTGTCTGATGTCGATTTTCTTTGAAGAAGCTAGGATGTGCTCAGAACTCTTTTATTGCTTCGTTAGCTCGCCTCGCCGTACTTCAGTACTGTCTTTGTCTCGCTGTCTCGCACTAAAAGCAACTGAACAGCCTTTACTTTTCAGATAGTATGCCTGTGTCTCACTGCCTTGTCTGATGTCGATTTTCTTTGAAGTAAGTAAGAACATGGTCAGAACTCTTTTATTAGTTGGTTAGCTCGCCTTGCCGTACTGAAGTACTGTCTGTGTCTTGCTGCTTTGTCTGAAGTTGATGTTCTTTGAAGGTTAGTAGTGAATGCCAAATAGATTTATAATATAGGATAGTAAAATGAAATTAGTGATTCAACGGGTTAAGAGTGCCTCAGTTTCCATTGATGGTCAAGTCTACAATGCGATCCAGCAAGGCTTGTTGCTCCTAGTGGGAGTGGGGCCTGAGGATGACCAGAAGGATTTGGATTATGCGGTCCGCAAGGTATCGCAGATGCGTATTTTCTCAGATGAGGAAGATAAGATGAATCTTTCGGTCAAAGATGTCCAAGGGGAAATCTTGTCGATCTCTCAATTTACCCTCTTTGCGGATACCAAAAAAGGCAACCGTCCTGCTTTTACAGGGGCTGCCAAGCCAGATATGGCCAGTCAGTTATATGATGCCTTTAATGATCAATTAGAAAAAGAAGTCCCTGTCAAACGAGGGATCTTTGGGGCCGATATGGCGATTGAATTGATCAATGATGGTCCAGTGACGATTTTGTTAGATACAAAAAATCCATAAGTAAGAAAACATGCAGTCGGATTAGACTGCATGTTTTTCAATATAGAGTTGTTGGGCGATCACTTGGTTGATAGAAATTTCTTGTCCATGGATGACTAAGTGATAGAGGCCTGTGTAGTCATCATATCGTTGAAACGCGATAGTATCCCCAATCTGGAGATGGATCTGGTCTAAGAATTTTAACAATTCATAGGTGTCATGGACCCTTTGCAGAATATACAGACCAGGTTGGGTCGCTTCGCTGAGACGGTCTTGGCAGGCTTCGACAAGCCTTTCGCCTTTCTTTGGAATTGTCCCACCGTGAGGGCAGGTCTTAGGATTTCCAAGCATGTGATCCAGCTGGTCAATGAAATGTTCAGAAACGGTATGCTCGAGAACTTCTGCCTCTTCATGGACTTCTTCAGTTGTATAGTCAAGTTTTTCCAGAAGAAATACTTCGATCAAGCGGTGCTTGCGGTAGAGATCAGAGACCAACTGCGATCCTAGATCCGTTAGCAAATACCCACGAGACTTGTCCTTCACCAAGAGACCCTCTGAGATCATGCGCTTAATCATCTCGGTCACAGCGGGTGGAGAGACCTGCATGCGACTCGCGATTTCCTTATTACTGATTTTTTCTACTTCTGTGCCAATTTCATAAATGCACTTGAGGTAATCTTCTTTGTTTGGTGTCATGCTTTCCTCTTTTCTTCGCTCACTTCTAGTATATCAAAAATATCCTCAAAAACGCTAGTGGAGTAATGAGAATTGTCTCAAGCTCCAAAAGATGGTAGTATAGTAGCATAGAAAGGACGGCACTATGAACAGACGGGAATTAGTGAGATTAGGCTGGAGAGAGAGTAGTTTAGCCTATCTAGAGAAGCACTTGCAGGGATTGAAAGATCCACAAGCCTACCAAGAACAATACCAGTCTGTCTTTTTCTTTGCCAGTCCTCTGTTTCAAAACATGTGGTTTCAAGAGATCAAAGATCTAACGGAAACGGCTGCCCAAGACTTGCTGAGGGGAGTCATGAAAATTCTTCTTATGCCAAGTGACCTGTCCGGAACTTGTGAAGAAACAGCCTTTCTTCTGAGTAGGATGTCTCCAGATTGTCCGCCAGGTTCCGACTTTTGGAAGGCTTTTTCACACGTCGTGCAAATCGCCTTTGAAAAGGATCCCTTAGCAGATCAGTCGGGAGATCAGCTCTTGAAACGCCAGGTTCACCAGTTACGCTACCTACTTTCAAGTTACCAAGCCCAATGGATTCGGACGCATAAGGCCAGAGCTGGACAGACTGACGAGGAGGCCTTACAAGCTTACATACAAAAGGCTAGAGCGGTCACGGTGGATGCTTATGCGGCTGCCCGCCTTCACAATAAGGTCTCCCTAGGGCCAGATGGTCACCTTCATTATCCATCAGGGGCCTCCCAACAAGTCAATTTCAAGGTCTTGTTAAATTTTCATACGGAGTATATTCTCGATCAAGCCGGGCGTTTTCTCAATGAAGTCGATCCAGTAGAAGTTTCTGAAAATGGCATTGTCAATGGGGCTAGTTTTAACTACGGGCTGGCTAGGGGACGGACCCATAAGGACTTAGATATTGACCCCGTCAAAGCTTGGGATCCAGCCTTTCGCAAGCATGTCCTCTATCAGCAAGGTGTTCGCTATCTAGCCCCTAAAAATGATCGCAGTGTCGAAGGCTACTGGAGTCGAAAAGGGGTCTTTGCACAAGGAGGCAAGAGCTACAAGCAACAAGTGGCACAGCGCGTGCGGAGTTTCCTCAGAGGCATCCCTCGCTTACGCTGGCGCGTCCTCCTACAGAATGGACTTCATCGGATTTTATAGCAATGGAAAAGAGGTCGCAGACCTCTTTTTTCATTTATCCAAGCGCATTGACGGCTTCGATTGCAGCGTCGTAATTTGGTTCGCTGTTGATATTTTCTAGGTATTCAACGTAAGTAACCTTGTTATCCGCATCTAAGACCAAGACAGCACGCGCAAGTAGGTGCCATTCATTGATCAAGAGGCCGTATGCTTTCCCGAAGGAATGGTCGTAGTAGTCTGAGAGCATGATGGCATTGTCGAGCCCTTCAGCAGCGCACCATTTACCTTGAGCAAAAGGAAGGTCGACAGAGACCGTCAAGACGACAGTGTCTTCCATATCCGATAAGGTTTGATTGAAGTGACGTGTTTGAGTGGAACAGATACCAGTGTCAATAGATGGGATGATGCTGAGGACTTTTTTCTTGCCAGCGAAATCAGCTAAAGATTTCTTCTCAAGAGCTGGAGTGATCAATGAAAAATCATGGGCCATTTCCCCTACTTGAAGTTGAGATCCGGTAAAGGTCACAGGGTTTCCTAAAAATGTTGCCATAAAAAGACTCCTTTTTTGTTTTTATTGTACCGCAATACCGGTGGAGGGACCACTGATTTGTTTAGAAATCTGAATGGTCTACTGACTCAATCCTTCTGCGATCTTGTCTAAGTTCCACTTCATCATGCTGTAGTAGCTATCGCCCTTTTCTCCTTCTTTGGCAATCGAGTCAGTGAAGATCTTTGCATAGATCGGGATATTGGTATCCTTAGACACAGTTTTCATAGGACGCTCATCGACACTGGATTCGACAAAGAGGGCCGGTACTTTGGTTTGCCGGAGCTTTTCTACCAGCGTTTTGATTTGGTCAGGTGTCCCTTCTTCTTCCGTATTGATTTCCCAGATATAGGCAGATGGGACGCCGTAGGCTTTGGAGAAGTACTTGAAGCAGCCTTCACTGGTTACAATCATCTTCTTCTCTTCTGGGATATTGTTGAATTTTTGTTTGGCTTCTTGGTCGAGCTTACTAAGTTTTTCAGTATAGGCTGCTAGATTTTTTTCGTAGAAGTCCTTATTTTTGGGATCTTTTGCGATCAATTGTTTGGCAATGTTTTTAGCGTAGAGGATCCCGTTTTCGAGATTGAGCCAAGCGTGAGGGTCTTCTTTTCCAGCTTGGTTTTGGCCTTCCAAGTAGATGACGTCGACTCCGTCGCTAGCTGCGAAATAGTCTTTGTTTTCAACTTTATTGGCATTTTTGACCAATTTAGTAAACCAAGCATTGCCACCGGTTTCGAGGTTGATCCCGTTGTAGAAGATGAGGTCTGCTTGCGAAGTCTTTTTGACATCTTCTGGAAGCGGTTCGTACTCGTGAGGATCTTTGCCGACAGGAACGATACTGTGCAGATCGATCTTATCCTCAGCAATATTTTTAGTTATATCTGCAAGGATTGAATTGGTGGTGACCACTTTCAATTTACCAGAAGCTCCAGAAGAAGAGCCTTTGCTACAGGCCAACAGACCAAATAAGAGCGCCACAAAGAGGGCGAGGATAGAAGCGGTTTTTTTCATGTGTTTCTCCTTTAATGAGATGAAAGAGCGTGCTTATTCTTTCTCTGCTTAGGAGCGATAAAGAAGCTGATGAGAAAGAAGACAGCAGAAGTGAGGACAATACAAGACCCGACGGCGATGTTCAAACTATAGCCAATAAAGAGTCCCAGGATGGATGCAAGAGCACCTAATCCGGATGAAAGGAGCATCATGGACCAGAGACTATTGGTATAGAGATAGGCCGTCGCAGCGGGTGTAATGAGCATGGCGACGATGAGAATGGTTCCGACACTCTGCATAGCAGTGACAGAAACCAAGGTCAAGAGCACCATAAGGAGGTAGTGATAGACCTTGACCCGGACGCCCATGGATTGAGCCAGAACAGGATCAAAAGATGTGAGCAGTAAGGGTCGAAAGAGTAGGACAATCACCAGCAAGACCGCAGCACCAACACCGATGGTTATCCACATATCCCGGTCTTGGACGGCCAAGATATTCCCAAAGAGGATGTGGAAAAGGTCGGTGGAACTTTTAGCGACTCCAATCAGGATGACTCCTAAGGCGAGGAAAGAAGAAAAGGTAATCCCAATTGCAGTGTCGCTCTTGATGATGGAGTTGCTCTTGATATAGGTGATAAGGACGGACGCCAGGAGGCCAAAGACAATAGCGCCAATAAAGAAATTGATGCCCAGGATAAAGGAGAGAGCCACACCAGGAAGAACTGCGTGTGAGATAGCGTCTCCCATGAGAGACATGCCTCTTAAAATAATGAAGCATCCAACGGCTCCAGCGACAATCCCGATGGCGATGGCTGTGATCAGGGCATTCTGTAAGAAGTGGAATTGCTGTAATCCATCGATAAATTCTGTAATCATCCGACGCCACCTCCTATAAAGAGTTCATGCCCATAGGCTGCATGCAGATTTTCTTTGGTAAAGGTTTCCTCTGTTTTCCCAAATGCAATCAGTTTACGATGAAGGAGGAGGACTTGGTCAAAGTAAGCTGGGACCTTGCTGAGGTCGTGATGGACGATCAGGATGGTCTTGCCTTCTTTTTTCAAGGTTTTTAGTGTCTGCATAATGATGTCTTCGCTAACGGAGTCAATCCCTACAAAGGGCTCATCCAAAAAGATGACATCTGCTTCTTGGACCAAGCAGCGGGCGATCAGGACCCGTTGGAATTGCCCTCCTGAAAGTTGGCCAATCTGGCGATCCGCTAGATCAAGAAGATTGACAAGTTTCAAGGCATTTTCCACTTTTTGGAGATCCTCTTTGCTTTTTCGCTTGAAGATAGAAAGGTGGGGATAAAGACCCAGTGAGATACACTCTCTCACCGTGATGGGGAAGTGGAAATCAATAGCGGATTTCTGTTCGACGTAGGCCACCCGTTGAAGAACTTGGCTGAGATCTTTTTGATCGAGCTGGACTTTTCCCGAATGAGGGAGAAGACCTAGCATGGCCTTGATCAGGGTTGATTTTCCTGCTCCATTGGGTCCAAGAATTCCTAGGATGGTTGGACCCTGGATGGTGAGGGAAAGATCCTCCAAGGCCAGTGTTTGCTGGTAAGCAACACTGAGATGTTCAATTTGAATCATGATTTTGCTCCTTTACTATTAATATACATGAATAAAAAAATTAAGTCAAGTTAATTTTTAAAATAATTATACATGAATAAAAAGTTAAGTCAAGTTAATTTTTAAAATAATTCAACTTAATTCTCTTGAAATCATTGAAAAAAGTTCCTATTTTTGATAAGGTTATTACAAAAGAATGAAAGCGAGAAGATCATGGTACGTTTACAAGATGATTTTTATGATTACGTCAATGGGGCATGGGCTGAGACAGCTGTGATTCCAGATGACAAACCGTCAACCGGTGGTTTTATGGACTTGATCCAAGATATCGAAAACTTGATGTTGGATATTACTGGAAAATGGCAACGAGGAGAAGAGCTACCTGAAGACAGCATTCTGCAAAACTTTGTCAAATACCATAAAATGGTGGCAGATTTTGATGCGCGAGAAGCAGCTGGTGTAGCACCAGTCATGCCCTTGATCAATGAAATCAAGGCCTTGTCTTCTTTTGAAGACTATACCAGCAAGTTAGGCACCTATGAACTAGCTGGCAAACCAAATCTCATGCCATTTAGCGTGTCACCAGACTTTATGAATGCCCAAATGAATGTCTTGTGGGGAGAGTCTCTTGCTCTCATCTTGCCAGATACAACCTATTATGAAGAAGGCAACGAAAAAGGCCCAGAATTACTGGCTATCTGGCGCCAAATGATGGAAAAACTCTTACCTAAATTTGAATTCTCAGAGGCAGAAATCAAGGATATCCTGGATAAGGTCATTGCGGCGGATGCAGAATTGGCCAAATATGTCTTGTCAAATGAAGAAAGATCCGAGTACAACAAACTCTATCATCCTTATGAGTGGGCAGATTTCAAGGCCTTGGTCCCAGAATTGCCACTCGATGCCTTCTTTACTGAAGTGATCGGACAAACACCAGATAAAATCATCGTGCCAGAAGAGCGTTTCTGGAAGGAATTCGCACCAAAATACTACTCGGCAGCCAACTGGGAAACCATTCATGCCAAATTGAAACTTGGTGCAGCTTTAGATTGGACGTCTTTCTTGACGGAAGAAATCCGTGTCTTGTCTGGTGAATATGGACGGATCATCACGGGGATTCCAGAACCTCGTCCAAAAGAAAAAGCCGCTCTGGCCTTGGCAGAAGGACCTTATAGCCAAGCACTTGGACTCTGGTATGCGGGAGAAAAATTCTCACCAGAAGCAAAAGCAGACGTAGAGCATAAAGTAGCGACCATGATTGACGTCTATAAGGAGCGCTTAGAAAAAGCAGACTGGCTCGCTCCTGAAACTCGTGAAAAAGCCATTGTCAAACTCAATGTCATCACACCACATATCGGCTACCCTGAAAAATTACCAGAAACATACGCCAAAAAGATCATCGACGAAAGCAAGACCTTGGTTGAAAATGCTCAAGCCCTTTACGAAATTTCCATTGCCCATACTTGGAGCAAGTGGAACCAACCGGTTGATCGAAGCGAATGGCACATGCCAGCCCATCTGGTCAATGCCTACTATGATCCGCAACAGAACCAAATCGTCTTCCCAGCAGCGATTTTACAAGCACCTTTCTATGACCTTCACCAATCATCATCAGCCAACTACGGCGGAATCGGTGCAGTCATTGCCCATGAAATCTCCCACGCCTTTGACACCAATGGTGCTTCCTTTGATGAGCACGGTAGCTTGAAAGACTGGTGGAAGCCAGAAGATTACGAAGCCTTTACCGCTCGGACTCAAAAAGTCATCGATCAGTTTGAAGGACAAGACTCTTACGGTGCCAAGATCAACGGGAAATTGACCGTTTCTGAAAACGTAGCAGACCTCGGTGGTATCGCTGCAGCCCTTGAAGCCGCTAAGAAAGAGGAAGATTTCTCAGCAGAAGAATTCTTCACCAACTTTGCTCGCATCTGGCGCATGAAAGCTCGGACAGAGTACATGCAACTCCTCGCAAGTGTCGATGTCCATGCACCAGGAAAACTTCGCACCAATGTCCAATTACCAAACTTTGACGAATTCTTTGAAACCTTTGATGTCAAAGAAGGCGACGGCATGTGGCGCGCACCAGAAGATCGTGTGATCATTTGGTAAATCAAGATACTAAGCCCGTAAAAAAAGCGAGAAGAAAATAGGAGATTGACCATGTGGGCCATGCCCACCAGGCAATCTCTCTTTTTCTCGACGCTTTTAGGGCGAGTTCAATTTCGCGATACTCGTTTCGTTGATCAAAGGAAGTAGTCTCGACTTCAGTTAAGCCATTGATTGATTTTCTCAATGCTTGTAAAAAAATAAAAATCCCAAAAGCCAAGTTTCAATCTACTGAAACTAGCTTTGGGGATTTTTGATAATAAGATTCATCAAATGAAAATGAAACGCTTCCAATGACTGCGTGAACAGATAAATTTAATTGATTGGAGCCTTGTATAATTCTTTGAATTTCATAGAAATAAATGCTACTATGGGTGTGAACTAAATAAATTTTAAAGGAGCAGACTATGAGAAATTTTGCAAGTCCGTCACGTTACATTCAAGGGGAAAATGCCTTGTTTGAAAATGCGCAATCTATTTCAGAATTAGGGACTCACTCTGTTTTACTATGTGATTCAGTGGTTTATGATATCGTAGGGAAACGTTTTGAAGAATACCTTGGTCAAAATGGGCTTACGGTTTTGCCAGTCTTCTTTAATGGAGAAGCTTCTGATAACGAAATCAATCGTGTGGTTAGTTTGGCAGAAGAAAATGGCTGTGATTTGGTCATTGGACTTGGTGGAGGAAAGACCATTGATAGTGCTAAAGCTATTGCTGATCTTTTAAAATCACCAGTTGTGATTGCCCCTACCATTGCCTCTACAGATGCTCCTGTTTCCGCCTTATCTGTTATCTATACAGATGAGGGTGCCTTTGAGCGCTATATTTTCTACTCTAAAAACCCAGAATTAGTCTTGGTGGATAGTAAAGTGATCTCTCAAGCACCAAAACGCTTGCTCGCTTCTGGTATCGCAGATGGTCTAGCAACTTGGGTCGAAGCGCGTGCGGTGATGCAAGCCAATGGAAAAACCATGTTGGGTCAACGACAAACCTTAGCGGGTGTCGCCATTGCACAACGTTGTGAAGAAACCTTATTTGCAGACGGTCTTCAAGCCATGGCTGCTTGTGAAGCCAAAGTTGTAACCCCTGCTCTTGAAAACATTATTGAAGCTAATACCCTTCTCAGTGGTATTGGATTTGAAAGTGGGGGATTAGCTGCTGCCCATGCCATCCATAATGGCTTTACAGCCCTTACTGGGGACATCCACCATTTAACTCACGGTGAAAAAGTAGCCTACGGAACGCTCGTTCAATTGTTCTTGGAAAACCGTCCGAAGGAAGAATTGAATAAATACATTCGTTTCTATCAACAAATCGGTATGCCAACTACTCTGAAAGAAATGCATCTTGAAACTGCAAGTTATGAAGATCTTCTCAAGGTTGGCCAACAGGCCACCATCGAAGGAGAAACCATCCATCAAATGCCATTTGAAGTGAAGGCTTCTGATATTGCCCAAGCCATCGTAGCAGTAGATGCCTACGTTCAAGGTTTGGCCTAAGATGACTTTGTCGACAAACCAAGAACTCCCATACCTTATGGTAATGGGAGTTCTTTTTCTATTTTCTTCTTTTTGGATCGGTTTGTTTAAAGATCAGGTATAAAATTCCGGCAGGCAGGAAGCAGAAGAGCCACATGACATCGAGTCCCTTGCTTTTACTGCTAGAGGTCGTTGCTTTAGACTCACTTACAGCCACCCCAGGTTTAATGCTTGGAGATACCTGTTGCAAGCCGTTTTGGACGACCAGGCGGTTGTTTTCCAGTTTAATTGCTGGATTCGTGCCTTTTTTAACGGTTGCATAGAAGTCTTGCTTCAGTTGAATGGTCTTCCCGTCGATGGTGTGTTCCCCTGCAGAAAGGACTTTTTTATACTGGTAGTCTGCGAACATTTTCTCAGCCAAGGTATTTCCGATCTGATTGCGGTAGCTTTCGGCGATCTCGACATCGTAGTTTCCAACGCCTAGGATGACTTCGATAATCCGTTGTTTACCCCGCTTGGTTGTCGCGGTATAGTTGTAGTCAGCAGTCGGGCTAGATCCGGTCTTGAGTCCGTCTGTTCCTTTGAGGGCGAACTTTCCACCTTCGAGGGAAGTATTGTAGTTATCGTAGCTTTGCTCGTAGGGGGTTCCTTCCATGATGGTAGTATGAGCTTGCTTAGTGTATTCCAACATTTCTGGCAGGTCGTTTACGATGTGATAAGCCAGAATAGACATGTCTCGCGCTGTAATTTCGTTATTGGCATTGACGTCGTGGCGCTGAGGATTGTAGTAGCCCTGAAGCACCGAGATCATCGCTCCATTTGGATTATGCCATTTAGTATGACTCATCCCCATTTCTTGTGCGTACTGATTCATTAAGTCCAAAAACTTATCGGGATCATTGTCAGTGACGGCGTTGGCCAGCATAATCACGGCCGCACTAGAAGATGGAACAAAGAGCATCTTGATCAATTCAGATACCTTGTAGTCAACACCAGCTACAATAGGTGAGTTACTTAACAGATTGTTTTCCGAGATGGCTTGGTCTGCCTCTGTTGCTGTGACCACGGTATCGTACTTGATCTTGCCTTCCTTAAGGGCCCGAAAGACCACATAGGCACTCATGAGCTTGGCCATGCTTCCTGAGTCCCGGACCGTGTCGATATTGTCTCCGTACAAAATGGCTCCAGTATTGGCGTCGATGACGATGTCGGCCTTGGGCTTGTAAAAATCGTCCAATACCAGTCCAGCATCAGCTGCGATTTTCATGACATCTTCTTGCTGGTAGATGTCGTCCGCAAAGGCAGTGGAAATAGGGCCTAATGTCAAGACTCCTACAAGGAGGGACAAGAGGCTGTGTTTTAGTCGTTTGTGTAAATGTCTCCCATAATTCATAGATTCCATTATATCATACAGGCCAGGGATTTAACTTGAAAAAATTCTAGAAAAAGAAGAAATTGAAAAAATAAAGAAAAAATAGAATAATTTCGCAGTAAAAGCGTTTACATTTCCCTAGAAAGTGCTATAATTTAAATTGAGTATAACATTTTTTACAATGAGGTGATTTATATGAACAAAGGGAAGGTACTCTTAGCTACCAGCGCTCTGCTTTTATCAGCTGGTGTACTGGCAGCCTGCTCAGGAGGAAAATCTGGAAGTCCCGGCGATCAGACTTTTAGCTATGTCTATACCCAGGATCCGGATACCTTAGACTACTCGATTTCCAATAAAAAATCGACTTCCGAGTTTACAGGAAATGCGATAGATGGCTTGTTGGAAGTGGACAAGTACGGGAACTTGATCCCATCGCTTGCTAAAGACTGGACTGTTTCCAAGGATGGCTTGACCTATACTTATAAACTCCGTAAAGGGGTCAAATGGATGACTTCTGAAGGGGAAGAATATGGAGAAGTCAAGGCCAAAGACTTTGTCACAGGCCTCAAACACGCGGCAGACAAGAAATCACAAGCGATTTACTTGGTCCAAAAATCTGTCAAAGGCTTGGATGATTATGTATCAGGGAAAACATCTGATTTCTCAACTGTTGGAGTAAAGGCTATTGATGATTATACCGTTCAATATACCTTGAGCCAACCAGAAAGTTTCTGGAATTCTAAGACTACGATGGGGATCTTGATGCCGGTTAACGAAGAGTTCCTGAAATCTAAAGGAGATGACTATGGTCAAGGAACTTCTCCATCTAGTATCCTCTACTGCGGTCCTTATTTGATCAAATCTATCACTTCTAAATCTTCTGCGATATTGGAAAAGAACCCAACATACTGGGATGCGGATAATGTTAAGATCAGTAAAGTGAAGCTGACCTATTATGATGGACAAGACTCAGAATCCTTGATTCGTGGATTTGATAACGGTGACTATACAGTTGCCCGTGTTTTCCCAAATGGTTCCAACTATAAGAGTGTAGAGAAGAAGCATAAAGACGACATTGTCTATACTGACCAAGGTTCCTCAACCTACAACCTTTCCTTCAACATCGACCGTCAGGCCTATGAAATCACAAAGAAGACCACGGATGCTCAAAAGACTTCTACTAAGAAAGCAATCTTAAATAAGGACTTCCGTCAAGCCATTATGTTTGCCTTCAACCGCAAGGCATACGTAGCGCAAGCAAACGGGGAAGCGGGTGCCAATAAGGTGATCCGTAATACCTTTACACCACCAAACTTTGTCCAAATCGATGGCAAACAATTTGGTGATGTAGTAGAAAAAGACTTAGAAGCTTATGGGGATGAATGGAAAGGGGTCTCTGTCGCAGATGGAAAAGACACCCTCTACAATCCAACTAGGGCCAAAGAAGAGTTTGCCAAAGCCAAGGCAGACTTGCAGGCTCAAGGAGTTGAATTCCCAATTCATTTGGACCTTCCAACTTCTTCAACCTTTACAGAAGGCATCAAACAAGCCCAATCCTTCAAACAGTCGATCGAGTCAACTTTAGGAGCAGAAAATATTGTCATCGACCTGAATATGATTTCTGACGATGACCTGCAACGGGTTACCTACTTTGCTGAAAATGCTTCGCAACAAGATTGGGATTTGAACAATAACTTGGGTTGGGGACCAGACTATACGGACCCATCTTCTTACATCGACATCACTAGTGGTAAAACTGGCGAAAACGCCAATGCCTACTTTGGATTTGATGCTGGTACGGATAATGCGGCCGCAAAAGCAGCTGGCTTTGATGAGTACGATCAATTAATTGAAGACGCTCAAAAAGAAAACACAGATGTCAACAAGCGTTATGAAAAATATGCTGCGGCTCAGGCTTGGTTGACCGATAGCGCCCTCTTGATTCCGATTCATTCGGATGGAGCTTCTCCAGTCGTTCGTAAGACTGTACCATACTCTGCAGCCTTTGCTTGGACCGGCCACAAGGGTCAAACCTTTAACTATAAGTATTTAGAAGTTCAAGACAAGGTCGTATCGGCGAAAGACTACGACAAAGCGCGTGAACAATGGAAGAAAGAAAAAGAAAAATCCAATAAAAAAGCGCAAGAAGAACTTGAAAAGCATGTAAAATAGACTTTTCATGAAGAAAACATGAAAGATAGGTCCCATATGGGACCTGTCTTTTTCTTTGTCTGAACCTTTAAAAATCGCCTAAAAATGGTATAATAGGAGCATCACGAAAATTGGAGAGACGCTATGAGTTTTTACGATCATAAAGAAATCGAGCCTAAGTGGCAAAAATACTGGGCTGACCATCATACTTTTAAGACAGGAACAGATGCTTCAAAACCTAAGTTTTATGCATTGGACATGTTCCCTTACCCATCTGGAGCGGGTCTACACGTAGGACACCCAGAAGGCTACACAGCAACAGATATCCTTAGCCGTTTCAAACGTGCGCAAGGCTACAACGTCCTTCACCCAATGGGCTGGGATGCCTTTGGTTTGCCTGCAGAGCAATATGCGATGGATACAGGGAATGACCCAGCTGAATTCACAGCAGAAAACATTGCTAACTTCAAACGTCAAATCAATGCGCTTGGATTCTCTTATGACTGGGACCGTGAAGTCAATACTACAGATCCGAACTACTACAAGTGGACGCAATGGATTTTCACTAAGCTTTACGAAAAAGGTTTGGCCTATGAAGCTGAAGTGCCAGTAAACTGGGTCGAAGAACTGGGGACGGCCATTGCCAACGAAGAAGTCCTTCCAGATGGAACTTCTGAGCGTGGAGGCTATCCAGTTGTCCGCAAACCGATGCGCCAATGGATGCTTAAAATCACGGCCTATGCGGAGCGCTTGCTGACTGACTTGGATGACCTGGACTGGCCAGAGTCTATCAAGGACATGCAACGCAACTGGATTGGAAAATCAACTGGTGCCAATGTCACTTTCAAGGTGAAAGGAACTGATAAGGAATTCACCGTCTTTACGACACGTCCGGATACCCTTTTCGGAGCAACCTTCACTGTTTTAGCTCCTGAGCATGACTTGGTAGATGCCATCACAAGTCCTGAACAAGCTGAAGCCGTAGCAGACTACAAACACCAAGCCAGTCTTAAATCAGACTTGGCTCGTACAGACCTTGCTAAGGAAAAAACAGGGGTTTGGACTGGTGCTTATGCCATCAACCCTGTTAACGGTAAAGAAATTCCAATCTGGATTGCAGACTACGTTCTTGCTAGCTACGGTACAGGTGCCGTTATGGCCGTACCAGCCCACGATGAGCGTGACTGGGAATTTGCCAAACAGTTTGGTCTTCCAATCGTAGAAGTGCTGGAAGGTGGAAACGTTGAAGAGGCTGCTTACACAGAAGATGGCCTTCACGTCAACTCAGACTTCTTGAACGGTCTTAACAAAGAAGAAGCGATTGCCAAAATTGTGACTTGGTTGGAAGAAAAAGGATGTGGTCAAGAGAAAGTTACTTACCGTCTCCGCGACTGGCTCTTTAGTCGTCAACGTTACTGGGGTGAACCAATCCCAATCATTCATTGGGAAGATGGGACTTCAACAGCCGTTCCAGAAAGTGAATTGCCACTTGTACTGCCAGTAACCAAGGACATCCGCCCTTCAGGTACTGGGGAAAGCCCATTAGCTAACCTGACAGACTGGCTGGAAGTGACTCGTGAAGATGGCGTCAAAGGTCGTCGTGAGACCAACACCATGCCACAATGGGCAGGTTCAAGCTGGTACTACCTCCGCTATATCGATCCACATAACACAGAAAAATTGGCCGATGAGGACCTCCTCAAACAATGGTTGCCAGTCGATATCTACGTGGGTGGTGCAGAACACGCCGTGCTTCACTTGCTTTACGCTCGTTTCTGGCACAAATTCCTCTATGATCTTGGTGTTGTACCTACTAAAGAGCCCTTCCAAAAACTCTTTAACCAAGGAATGATCTTGGGAACTAGCTACCGTGACCACCGTGGAGCTCTTGTGGCGACTGACAAGGTTGAAAAACGTGACGGTTGCTTCTGCCATGTGGAAACAGGAGAAGAGTTGGAGCAGGCGCCAGCCAAGATGTCTAAATCCCTCAAGAACGTGGTCAACCCAGACGATGTGGTGGAACAATACGGTGCCGATACCCTTCGTGTCTATGAAATGTTCATGGGACCACTTGATGCTTCGATCGCTTGGTCTGAAGAAGGCTTGGAAGGAAGCCGTAAATTCCTCGACCGTGTGTACCGTTTGATCACAAGTAAAGAAATCGTTGCGGAAAACAATGGTGCTCTAGACAAGGTTTATAACGAAACCGTTAAAGCTGTCACAGAGCAAATTGAGTCTATGAAATTCAACACAGCCATTGCCCAGCTCATGGTCTTTGTCAATGCTGCTAATAAGGAAGATAAACTCTATGTGGATTACGCCAAAGGCTTTATCCAATTGATTGCCCCATTTGCCCCTCACTTGGCAGAAGAACTCTGGCAAACAGTCGCAGCAACAGGTGAGTCTATCTCTTACGTGGCTTGGCCAACATGGGACGAAAGCAAATTGGTTGAAGACGAAATCGAAATCGTTGTCCAAATCAAAGGTAAAGTCCGTGCTAAACTCATGGTTGCGAAAGACCTGTCACGCGAAGAATTGCAAGAAGTCGCTCTAGCTGACGAAAAAGTCAAGGCAGAGATTGATGGCAAGGACATCGTGAAAGTGATTAGTGTCCCTAATAAACTTGTTAATATCGTTGTTAAATAAAAATAAATCCTTCAGAGTTCAACTCTGGAGGATTTTTTAGGCTCAGCTTGACAATAAATAGTATTTTTGTTAATATCATTAACAAAAGAGAGGCGCTATGAATAAGAAAGAACTGTATAAGTTTAATAATCGTTTTAACAGCTTTGCTTTAGCTTTTGAACAGTTGAAAAAAGCTCAGCATAGGAACAGTATTGATAAATCAATCACTATTAATGAAGTCCATTTGATCGACCTGATAGGTCGCAATCAGCCTGTGAATCTAGTGAAATTATCTGAGTTACTTGAAGTATCTAGGAGTGCCATTACTCAGAGTGTTAGACGTTTAACCAAGAAAGACCTCGTTACTTTTGAATTTGCACCGGATAATGAAAAAAATAAATATCTGATATTATCCAAAAAAGGGGTTGAAGTTTTTAACATCCATAAAGAGCAGCAAGAACATATTGAAAAAGCCATTTTTTCAGTTTTAAGAAACTATAGTGATGAGGACCTTCAAATGGTTATGAAACTGATGGATGATGTTGAACAGGTATGGCGAGAATTACCGTGGTAAAAATCACGGTAATTTTAAAACTACATTGTTAATCACATTAACAAAAAAAGAGGAAGATATGAATATACAAATTGAACTTATCTCAGAGTCTGAGTTAGCAGACGAATCTTTTAATATTGTCATCAATGGCTTAAAACCAAGAGAAACATATCGAGTCGAGATGTACCTAACTGATTATTATTGTATCAATGCTCCCATGCTTTTAGCTCATGATGTTTTATGGAGATCAA
>JAGZVW010000030.1:0-20424 GCA_018379295.1 Streptococcus parasanguinis
ATCAAGCTCTAGTTCTTCATCAAGCTCTAGTTCTTCATCAAGCTCTAGTTCTTCATCAAGCTCTAGTTCTTCATCAAGCTCTAGTTCTTCATCAAGCTCATCATCTTCAACGAGTTCCAGTTCTAAATCGAACTCAACATCCACATCAAGTTCTTCATTGAAATCATCTTCATCTTCTGTTAAAGAAGAAGCCCCAAAACCTGGTAAGAAAAAAGTTCTTCCAAGTACAGGTGAAAAGATGACACCGGTAGTTCTTGTCATGGGTGTCTTCCTAGCAATTCTATCGGTTGGTATTTTACGTGTAAGAAAAGATTCTTAATATGATCAATGAAAGATCAGACTTCTGTCTGGTCTTTTTGTGTAGGCTCGATTTGAAAAATCCCCTATTTCGTGGTAAAATAGGGCTAATGAATTTATAGTAATCGAGGTATTAGAAGTGGCTTTTGGAGATAACGGAAAACGTAAAAAAACACCATTTGAAATGATCACGATGGTGGTCATTGTGATTATGTTGATTGTAACGGTTGGTGCAATATTTGCAACCGCAATTGGTGCTCTTTCTTACTAAGACGCACACAGAAATAAAGGAAATCATCTATTTATGAGTATGTTTTTAGATACAGCCAAGATTAAGGTCAAGGCTGGAAATGGCGGCGATGGCATGGTGGCTTTTCGTCGCGAAAAATATGTCCCTAATGGCGGACCTTGGGGTGGTGATGGAGGTCGTGGTGGCAATGTCATCTTCGTAGTAGACGAAGGCTTGCGTACCTTGATGGACTTCCGTTATAACAGGCATTTCAAAGCCCAAAATGGGGAAAAAGGAATGACCAAAGGGATGCACGGACGGGGAGCAGAAGATCTCTATGTACGAGTCCCTCAAGGAACGACAGTCCGAGATGCTGAGACTGGCAAGGTCATTACGGACCTAGTCGAGAATGGACAAGAGTACATTGTTGCCCACGGTGGCCGTGGCGGACGTGGAAACATTCGTTTTGCTACTCCTAAAAATCCAGCTCCAGAGATTTCTGAGAACGGGGAACCTGGTCAGGAACGCGAACTTGAATTAGAGCTCAAGGTCTTGGCAGACGTTGGTTTGGTTGGCTTCCCATCAGTAGGGAAATCAACTCTTCTTAGTGTCATCACTTCAGCCAAACCAAAGATTGGAGCTTATCATTTCACAACCATCGTTCCAAACTTGGGCATGGTTCGGACACCGTCAGGTGAATCCTTTGCAGTCGCGGACCTTCCTGGATTGATCGAAGGGGCTAGCCAAGGTGTCGGACTCGGAACCCAGTTCCTTCGTCACATCGAGCGCACCCGTGTTATCTTGCATGTTATTGATATGTCAGCCAGTGAAGGACGTGACCCTTATGAAGACTATGTTCAAATCAATAAAGAGCTTGAAACCTATAATCTTCGTTTGATGGAGCGACCTCAGATTATCGTGGCAAATAAGATGGATATGCCAGAAAGCCAGGAAAATTTGAAAGAGTTCAAGAAGAAATTGGCAGCCAATTACGATGAGTTTGATGAACTGCCACAGATCTTCCCGATCTCTAGTTTGGCGCATCAAGGTTTGGACAACTTGTTAGAAGCAACAGCAGAATTGTTAGACAAAACGCCAGAATTCCTCTTGTATTCAGAAGACGAAATGGCCCAAGAAGAAGTCTACTATGGCTTTGATGAAGACCAGCCAGCCTTTGACATCAGTCGGGATGACGATGCCGCTTGGGTCTTGTCTGGTGAAAAACTTGAAAAACTCTTTAATATGACGAATTTCGATCGGGATGAAGCGGTCATGAAATTTGCTCGTCAATTGCGTGGCATGGGTGTTGATGAAGCTCTCCGTGCGCGTGGGGCAAAAGATGGCGATATCGTCCGGATCGGTAAATTTGATTTTGAGTTTGTAGATTAGGATAGATCCCCAGCGGATCAAGGATTCCAAATAAGAAGTGAGGCTTTTTCAGTGGGAGATAAACCAATATCTTTTCGAGATGAAAATGGAAATTTTGTTTCAGCAGCCGATGTTTGGAATGCTGAAAAACTTGAAGAACTCTTTAATACGTTAAACCCTAAGCGCAAGTTGCGCTTACAAAGGGAAAAATTAGCAAAAGAAAACCAGCAGAAGTAAATAGACTTGGAGAATACTATGGCAAAAACAATTCATACAGATAAAGCACCTGCAGCAATTGGACCTTATGTTCAAGGGAAAATCGTAGGGAATCTTCTCTTTGCAAGTGGACAAGTTCCCTTGTCACCTGAAACAGGTGAAATCATTGGAGAAACCATCCAAGAACAAACAGAGCAAGTCTTAAAGAACATTGGGGCTATTTTGGAAGAGGCTGGGACAGACTTTGACCACGTGGTGAAAACCACTTGTTTCTTAAGTGATATGAATGACTTTGTACCTTTTAATGAGGTCTATAAAACAGTCTTTACTACAGAGTTTCCAGCTCGATCTGCTGTTGAAGTAGCACGCCTGCCACGTGATGTGAAGGTTGAAATTGAAGTTATTGCGGAAATCAAAGCCTAATAACCATTCAAAGACAAAAAGACAGAGTGGAGAGCAGGAAACTGTAGGCCACTCTGTTTTATTTATGGGAGGAGAAAATGACAGAAAGTAAGATTCAACTGGTCATGGTAACAGGGATGAGCGGTGCGGGTAAGACCGTCGCCATCCAATCGTTTGAGGATTTGGGTTACTTTACCATCGATAATATGCCACCGGCGCTCTTGCTGAAATTTATTGAGCTCATGCGCCACAGTCCCGATAACAATAAATTAGCCGTTGTTGTGGATATGCGGAGCCGGTCTTTTTTCAATGAAATTCGCACCATTTTGGATGAATTGGACAACCAAGAAGACCTCGATTTCAAGGTCTTGTTCTTGGATGCCACTGATAGTGAGTTGGTAGCACGATACAAGGAAACCCGTCGTAGCCACCCACTAGCGGCAGATGGCCGTGTCTTAGATGGGATTACTCTAGAGCGCGAACTCTTATCCCCTTTAAAAAATATCAGTCAAAATGTAGTAGATACGACTGAGTTGACACCTCGTAATCTGAGAAAAACCATTGCAGAACAATTTGCCAGTCAAGACAATCAGCCAGATTTTCGGGTTGAGGTCATGTCATTTGGGTTTAAATATGGCCTTCCGATCGATGCTGACCTTGTGTTTGACGTGCGTTTTCTTCCAAATCCCTACTACAAATTGGAGCTTCGGAATTTAACCGGTCAAGATCCAGCTGTTTATGATTATGTCATGGATCACCCTGAATCAGAGGACTTTTACCGTCATCTTCATGACTTGATCGTTCCTATTTTACCGTCCTATAAACGTGAGGGTAAATCCGTTCTCACCATTGCTATGGGATGTACCGGTGGGCAACACCGTTCAGTAGCCTTTGCAGAGCGCTTAGCACATGATTTAGAAAAAAATTGGCAGGTCAATTGCAGTCATAGAGACAAGGACAGACGGAAAGAAACGGTGAATCGCTCATGAGAAAACCTAAAGTAACCGTTATTGGAGGAGGAACAGGGATTTCTGTTATTCTCGATAGTCTGAGAAAGAAACCGGTCGATATTACTGCTATTGTAACCGTTGCAGATGATGGCGGGAGTTCAGGTGAATTGCGGAAGAACATCCAAAAATTGACACCACCTGGGGATCTTCGAAATGTGCTGGTTGCCATGTCAGATATGCCTCGTTTTTATGAGAAGGTCTTTCAATACCGCTTTGCTGACGATGATGGCCCTTTGGCCGGACACCCTTTGGGAAACTTGATTATTGCAGGGATTTCAGAGATGCAAGGCTCGACCTATAATGCCATGCAGTTGTTAACCAAGTTCTTTCATACGACCGGCAAGATCTATCCGTCCAGTGATAGTCCCTTGACCCTTCATGCCGTCTTTCAAGATGGAAAAGAAGTGGTAGGAGAAAGCCACATTGCCAACTACACCGGCATGATTGATCATGTTTATGTGACCAATACCTTTGATCAAGAGCGTCCAAAAGCTAGTAAAAAAGTAGTGGAAGCTATTCTTGAAAGTGATATGGTCGTCTTAGGTCCTGGTTCGCTCTTTACCTCGATCCTTCCTAATTTGATGATCGATGAGATTGGGAAAGCCATCCTTGAAACCAAGGCTCAGGTAGCCTATGTTTGTAACATCATGACCCAAAGAGGAGAAACCGAGCATTTCACAGACAGTGACCACGTTGCCGTTCTCCATAAACATTTGGGAGAGAAGTTCATCGATACCGTCCTTGTCAATATCAATCAGGTTCCCGCAGCTTACATGAACAGTAACAAATTTGATGAATACTTGGTGCAGGTAGAGCACGATTTCAAGGGGCTACACTCGCAAGTTCCCCAAGTGATTTCTTCTGATTTCTTGAAGTTGGTCAATGGAGGAGCCTTTCATGATGGTGAAAAAGTGGTCGAAGAGTTGATGCAGATCGTGCAGGTGAGAAAATGAGTTTTACGGTTCGTGTAAAAGAAGAATTATTGTCTCTCAAGCGATTTGAAAAGAGTGAATTGGCTGCCATTATCAAGATGTCTGGAAGTCTTGGGATTTCAATGGGGGGCTTGACGCTCTCGGTAACAACAGAAAATGCCAAGATCGCTCGCCATATCTATGAATTGTTGCATCATTTCTATGAGGCCAAATCGGATATCCGCCACCACCAAAAAACCAATTTGAAAAAAAATCGTGTTTACACAGTATTCTTGGATGAAAAGGTGGAAGAGATTCTAGCTGACTTGCATTTGGCAGATGCCTTCTTTGGGATTGAAACAGGTATTGATGCCAGTGTTTTAGAAGATGAAGTAGCCAGTCGTGCTTATCTTCGAGGGGCTTTTCTGTCGAGTGGTTCCATCAAGGATCCTGAAAAAGGAAAGTACCAGTTGGAAATTCATTCTGTTTATACAGACCACGCGGAAGGAATTGCCCTTCTCATGCAAGGATTTTTACTAGATGCGAAAACCATCGAGCGGAAAAAAGGAGTGGTGACCTATCTGCAACGAGCGGAAGATATTATTGATTTTCTCATTGTAGTAGAGGCCATGCAAGCCATGCAGGAATTTGAGTCTATCAAGGTCATGAGAGAGACGCGCAATGACGTCAATCGGGCCAATAATGCCGAGATGGCCAACATTCAGCGCACAGTCACAGCTAGCATGAAAACCATTAATAATATTAGTAAAATTGTGGATACGGTCGGCCTAGGGAGTTTACCAAGTGACTTGCAAGAAGTTGCCTATATCCGGATGAACCATCCAGATTATTCCATCCAGCAGATCGCAGATAGCTTGCAACAACCTATTTCAAAAAGCGGCGTCAATCACCGCTTGCGTAAGATCAATAAGATCGCAGACGATTTAGACAAATAAAAAAGGCCAAAGGCCTTTCATAATGAGGATAAAGTCTTTTTAAAAACTTTCCTTAGGTGAGTACGGACGTCAGCGAACTTCATAGAAGTTCCATGACTTAGTTTTGAGCCTAATGTCTCAAAACTCCCGAGTGCCTGAAACGTAATGTTTCAGGCACTTTTCTCACAGCGGAAAGTTTTGTATTTTCTTGATTCATACTAAAAATAGGAACTCATTTTTACTTCTTTGCAGAATCGATTAACTTAAAATAGTTTGACTTCAATTTAAAAAAGGCCAAAGGCCTTTTTTATTATAAACTAGTTGAGTGCGTTGGTTGGACTTTCTTATCTGGATAGATGTAGTTGATGGCATTGTTTACGGCTGTTGGAGCTTCCCCCAGACCTGTAGCGATGAGATCAATCTTTCCTTCGTAGAAGCAGCAGTCTCCACAGGCATAAATTCCAGGAAGGCTGGTTTCTTGTTTCTGATTCACCTTGATTTTATGGCGTTGCAATTCTACACCCCATTCTTTCAAGTTTCCGATTGAAGATTTAAAGCCATAGTTGACAAATAAGTGATCAATCGGGATGAGTTCGGTTTCATCGGCTTTAACTTTTGTGATTTCAAGATGAGTGGCATGACCATTTTCGCCAATCAAGCGGCTAGGAACAAATGGTGTTTTGATGCTGACAGAAGATTGCTTGAGTTCTTCTACACTGTGTTCTAGGGCACGGAAGTTGTCCCGACGGTGAACGATTGTAGTTGGAGCAATCATATCAAAAGCAAGAGCCCAGTCCACAGCAGAGTCCCCACCACCAAGGACGGTCACCTGTTGTCCTTTATATTGTTGGATGTTTGAAACATGGTAGTGGACGTTATCAAAGTCTTCAGCCCCCTCGATATCAAGAGCGCGTGGCTTAAAGGCACCGCCACCCATGGCAATGATGACTGCTTTAGACTGATGAACCTGGCGAGAAGTAGTGATAGTGAAGAGGTCACCCTCTTTTTGAATATCCTCTACAGTTTCATTGAGGAAGATCGGCGTATCAAACCGTTCGACTTGCTCGATCAAGCGGTTGCTCAATTCTTCACCAGTCAAATTGGTAAAGCCAGGTACATCGAGGATACTCTTTTCTGGATAGAGAATAGCTGGTTGCCCTCCAAGTTGAGGTAAGGAATCAATCAGTTTGACTTTAACTTGGCGCATATTGCCATAAAAAGCAGCAAACAGACCAACTGGTCCGCCCCCAACAATCGTAATATCATAAATTTCTGACATGGTATCTCCTTCAGGGTTTTCTTTGTTTCCATTGTATCATAAAATAGGAGGATTGAAAAAGTCATAAAAAAGAAATGGCATAAAGGCTAGGAAGGCTAGAAAAGTTTCAAAAGATCTTGACAGCCTCTTTAAAGTGTGATAAAATAATTAAGATTTTAGGCTTGAAGGGAGTGAAAAATATGTCAAAAACAGTAGTACGTAAGAATGAATCTCTTGACGATGCTCTTCGTCGTTTCAAACGTGCGGTTACTAAAGCTGGTACTCTTCAAGAAACACGCAAACGTGAATTCTATGAAAAACCTTCTGTAAAACGTAAACGTAAATCAGAAGCAGCTCGTAAACGTAAAAAATTCTAATTGAATACAAGAACAGACCTCGGTCTGTTTTTTGTTTTTTTCATCCGTTAAAGACAAAAAAACCGATCTTCTAGCTAGAAGATCGGATCTTTTTATCTGATTATTTGTTTGCAAGCAAGTCGCGGATTTCAGTAAGCAACTCTTCTTGAGTAGGAGCAGGAGCTTCTTCTTCGACAGCTTCTTCTTTTTTACCAAGGTTTTGAGCTTTTTCAGCAGCTTTCACTACGAAGAAAAGAACAGTACCAACAACAAGGAAGTTGATCACAGCGCTCAAGAAGCTACCGTATGCAACACCGTTCCATGACAAATTAGCAATCTTATCAACACCAGCAGCTTTCATAGCTGGTTTCAAAATAAGTGGAGTGATGATATCGTTAACAAGTGATGTTACGATAGCTCCAAATGCAGCTCCGATAACGACTGCTACAGCAAGGTCAACAATATTCCCACGAAGGAGAAAAGCTTTCAAATCTTTTAACATATCCTAAATATGTCCTTTCATAATAATTTTTTACTATGATAGTATAACGGAAAAATATTCGACTGACAAGGAATATGCCTCATTTTTAAAAATTAGTGATAAAGGTTGAAAATCTTTTCTTTTATGTGTGAAATCGGTAGGAAAAAATTTACTTTTACTAACTTTTAGTATAAAATATAAAGTGATAATCTATGGTAAAATGGAGGCACTGTTTATGGTTGATAAAGAGCTGATTGCAGAAATTAAAAACAGTGTAAACATTGTTGAAGTTATTGGAGAAGTTGTTTCTTTGACCAAGGCTGGCCGTAATTTTTTAGGGCTCTGTCCTTTTCATGGTGAAAAGACTCCTTCTTTTAATGTCGTTGAAGACAAGCAGTTTTACCATTGTTTCGGATGTGGTCGCTCGGGAGATGTCTTTAAGTTTATTGAGGAATACCGTGGAGTCGCTTTTATGGATGCGGTTCAGATCGTAGCAGAAAAAGCGGGTATTGCGCTTCAGTACCAAGCAAGGCCGGCTCAACCAACGTCTATCAATCCCAACCAAGAACTTTATGAGATTCATCAGGAAGCCAGTAAGTTCTACCAGGCGATTCTGATGACGACAAAGATGGGAGAAGAAGCGCGAAATTATCTGCATGAACGTGGACTGACGGATGAGGTCATCCGACATTTTCAATTGGGCTTAGCCCCAGCAGAAGGGAATTATCTCTATCGAAATCTCTCTGAGAAGTTCTCTGAGAAAGTGATTACCGATTCGGGGTTATTCACAATCTTAGATACTGGAACAGTTTTTGATGCCTTTCAGGATCGGATTATGTTTCCTTTGACGGATGATAGTGGACGTGTCATTGCTTTTTCTGGTAGACTGTGGAAACTAACGGATGATGGCAGTCATCAAGCCAAGTACAAGAATAGTCGAAGTACCCGTCTATTTAATAAGAGTTATGAACTTTATCATTTGGATCAAGCTAAGACGAGCGCCAAAAAGCAACATGAAATGTATATCATGGAAGGCTTTATGGATGTCATTGCGGCTTATCGAGCTGGGATTGAAAATGCAGTCGCCTCTATGGGGACAGCCTTGACACCAGAGCACGTCCAGCACCTGTCTCATTTTACCAAAAAGGTCATTTTGACCTATGATGGGGATAAGGCGGGACTTGAAGCAACCGCTAAGGCCTTGGATGTCTTGCAGGATCTGGAGTTGGAGATCGTCCGTATCCCTGATCAGATGGATCCCGATGAGTACCTCAAAAAGACCTCCCCAGAAGATCTAGCTTCCCTCTTGAAGAATTCGCGGATCAGTAAGGTTGAATTCTTGATGCACTACTGGAAACCCCAGTATATTGAGAACTTACAGGCACAGATTGAGTTTGTCGAGAAGCTGGCACCGATGATCGCCCAGACGCGCTCCATCACAGCGCAAAACACCTATATTTATAAGTTGGCAGATTTATTGCCAGACTTTGATTATTTGCAGATTGAGCAGATTGTCAATAATTGTCGCTTGCATCAACGGCAGGAGGATCAAAGTGGTGGACGATCAAGAACGTCGAATTTTTCAGTCGATCTCCTGCCTAATCGTGGGATGACGCGCTTGATCAAGGCGGAAAATCATTTATTAAGTAGGATGAAAGATTTTCCAATGGTGCTTAATGATTACCGTTTGCGACCTGATTTTGTCTTTGACACACCGGAGTTACAGATCTTGTACCAATTACTCTGTCAAAATGGAGAAGTCACATCTCAGGATTTGTCCGAGCAACCTGAAGGGGTCCAGCACGCCTGGTACCGGATGTTAGAAGAAGATTTGCCAGAAGAGATAGCGGATGGTGAATTAGAAGAAGTGGAAGAAACGCGAAATCGTGAGCTTCTTCGCAAAGAAAGTCAACAAATTGGAAATAAAGTGAAGGAAGCTTCCTCGACAGGGGATGCGGAAAAAGCTTTATTGGAACTCGAGCGTTTGATCGCTCAAAAAAGAAGAATGGAGTAGGAATGGCTAAAGAACAAAAAGATATTACAACATTGGACGTTCAAATTGCAGAGTTTATTCGCAGCCACAAGAAAAGTGGAACTGCAACAGATGATGAAATTAATGACAAGTTGGTTATTCCATTCACACTAGATGCAGATGGGATTGAAGATCTTTTGCAACGGATTCAAGATGCAGGAATTTCGATCACGGATAAAGATGGTAACCCAAGTGCGCGTGTGTTGAACAATGAAGAAGAGCCAGAATTGTCAGATGAGGAATTGCTTGGAAGCAACTCTGCCAAGGTCAACGACCCAGTACGGATGTACTTGAAAGAAATTGGGGTTGTTCCTCTTTTGACAAATGAAGAAGAACAAGAATTGGCTATCTTAGTGGAACAAGGTGACTTGGAAGCCAAGCAACGTCTTGCAGAAGCCAACCTTCGTTTGGTTGTATCCATTGCGAAACGTTACGTTGGTCGTGGAATGCAATTTTTGGATTTGATCCAAGAAGGAAATATGGGCTTGATGAAGGCCGTTGATAAGTTTGACTATACCAAAGGGTTCAAGTTCTCTACCTATGCTACTTGGTGGATTCGTCAGGCTATCACTCGTGCCATTGCAGACCAAGCACGGACCATTCGGATCCCTGTTCACATGGTGGAAACCATTAACAAGTTGGTTCGTGAACAACGCAATCTCTTGCAAGAATTGGGACAAGACCCAACGCCTGAACAAATCGCTGAACGCATGGATATGACGCCTGATAAGGTACGCGAAATCTTGAAGATTGCCCAAGAGCCTGTTTCTCTTGAAACCCCAATCGGTGAAGAGGACGATAGCCATTTGGGAGATTTCATCGAAGATGAAGTGATTGAAAATCCAGTAGACTACACCACTCGTGTGGTTCTACGTGAACAATTAGATGAAGTCCTCGATACCCTGACAGACCGTGAAGAAAACGTACTTCGTTTACGTTTCGGTTTGGATGATGGAAAAATGCGGACCTTGGAAGATGTGGGTAAAGTCTTCAACGTGACCCGTGAACGGATCCGTCAGATCGAAGCCAAAGCCCTCCGTAAACTCCGCCACCCAAGCAGAAGCAAACCATTGCGTGATTTTATTGAGGATTAAAAATGTCCGGGGGACATTTTTAACGGTCGCCTAGAAATAAAAAAGCGACCTAGGTCCGGGGGACATTTTTAACGGTCGCCAAGAAATGAAAAAGCGACCTATGTCCGTGGGACCTTTTTAACCCGAGCTAAGCAATTCTATCGAGAGTAACATAACAAAAAAAGGAAGTGTCATATGGCATATACAACTGAGCAAATTGAAGAAATTAAAAATAAAATCTTAAATGCTTTGGAAGAGGTAATCGATCCTGAGCTTGGGATTGACATTGTTAATTTAGGTCTTGTTTACGAGATCCATTTTGATGGTGAAACTGGAGCGACCATTATTGATATGACGCTAACGACCATGGGATGTCCATTAGCGGATCTTCTGACAGATCAGATTCATGATGTTTTAGCAGAAGTAGAAGAAGTGACATCGGTGGATGTGAAGTTGGTCTGGTATCCTGCTTGGACGGTTGAAAAAATGAGCCGCTATGCACGGATTGCACTTGGAATTAGTTAAAAATTCTATTCATCAAAACAAATCAGAGGTTAGGGGCTTCCCTAACCTCTGATTTGTTTACACCTGTATTTTTGAACAACCATTTTCAAATTCTTAGCAAATTTTCAGATAAAGTTGCAATCATCAAGAGGACAAGGTATAATAGCATAAATAGAAAATAAAGGAGATTTACATGAATCAGTATCCTTTGGTCTACTTGGACCATGTGACAAAGAATTATGGGCATGAAGTTGCTCTCATGGATGTTAGTTTGAACATCCAACCTGGCCGTATTATTGGCCTTTTGGGGCCTAATGGTAGCGGGAAAACAACCATCATTAAATTGATTAATGGTTTATTGCAACCAAGCCTTGGAAATATCTATATTCATGGGCAATTACCATCCCCAGCTTCTAAAAAAGTTGTTTCCTATTTGCCAGATACGACTTATCTGAATGAAAATATGAAAATTAGTGATGCTATTAGCTATTTCCAAGATTTTTATGCAGATTTTAATGTCCAACGAGCTTACCAATTGCTCAACGATTTGCATTTGCATCCAAATCAAAAATTGAATAGCCTTTCAAAAGGGAACAAGGAAAAGGTACAATTGATTTTGGTGATGAGTCGTGAAGCTGACTTGTATGTCCTTGATGAACCAATCGGTGGGGTCGACCCAGCAGCGCGTGATTATATTTTGCGGACCATTATTCAAAACAGACGTCCAAATTCTTCTGTCTTGATTTCTACTCACTTGATTGCGGATATTGAGCAAGTTTTGGATGAAGCGATTTTCATCAACCAAGGAAGAATCCTCTTGCATGAAAATACGACTGTTTTGCGTAATCAACACGGAAAATCAATCGATGAGATCTTCCGTGATCAATTCCGTGTTTATTAGGAGGAACCCATGTTTGGTAAATTATTAAAATATGAATTTAAATCGACAGCTAAGTGGTATTTATTGATCACCCTGATCGCACTAGGTTTGTCAGTGATTACAGGTGTTATCGGTGGAAGTGCTACAAACGGTTTTGTGAATATGGAAACCAATAGTATGCAAATCATAACAGGGACTCTTGGGATTCTCATTTTTGGAGGAGTCATTGGTCTTTATCTTAGCAACTACTATATTATTATCCGTCGTTTCTATTCCAACTTATACGGACGTGAAGGTTACTTGACCTGGACCCTTCCAGCTAGCCCGCATGCGATCATTTTGTCTAAATTTGTGGGAGCTTTAGTAGCGAGTCTTTACTGCCTATTCCTTCTATTTTTGAGTGGTTTTATCACAATTATTGTGATGGGTGCTGTCATTGGACAAGACCTCTCTCCTGTATTTAGTATTATTGCTGAGGCTTTTAGTCATTCTATTGCTTATTGGATTATCGTTTGGTGGATTTTTACCACAGCTTCAGGAATTTTACTATTTTATGTATCGATCGCACTTGGCCAACTCTTCCAAAATCGTCGTGGATTTAAGGCTATTCTGTTTTTCTTTCTTTTGTGCATTGTTTTAAGTATCATTGGTACAGCAGTCAACCCATTAAAAGATTCATATGCTGTCGGCTATGCATTGGTTTATGGAAATATTGATGATTTTGGACCTAACTTCATCCCAGGCCTCATCTATGAAGTCATCAAGATTGTTTCTATGTACTTCACCATTCACTATATCAGCAAGTATAAGTTGAATCTTCAATAAAAACAGTTAATTGAACAAGGAGCTCCCCAGTGGAAGCCTTCTTGTTCAATTTTTTTCTTTTGCATTTTTAGCTACATTTTGATATACTAATTGTATTCGTTTTGGGGTCGTTACGGATTCGACAGGCATTATGAGGCATATTTTGCAACTCATCTAGCGGATGTAAAACGCCAGTTAAATATAACTGCAAAAAATAATAATTCATACGCTTTAGCTGCCTAAACACCAGCAGGCGTGACCCGATTCGAATCGCTCGTGTTTGATGACAGGTCTTAATTTTAGCGAGATACGATCTAGCTTGGTCTAGGAGTTAGATAAGAGATTGATAGACTCGCAGGTACAGGGCTTGAGTTATGTGTCATGTAGCTGTTAAAAGAAGACATAACCTATGGTTGTAGACAAATATGCTGGCAGGTGTTTGGACGTGGGTTCGACTCCCACCGGCTCCATATTTTTATTCATGGAAGATTACTCAAGAGGCTTAAGAGGCCGTGTTGGAAACGCGGTAGGCGTGTAAAAGCGTGCGTGGGTTCGAATCCCATGTCTTCCGTTGTTGAGACATCATTGTGTAGCAGTGGTGTTTTTTTGTACAAAAAAGAGTCCCAAAAATAGACAAGTGAGGGAGGAGAAAAAGTGATTGCACAGCTAGATACCAAATCAGTCTATACTTTTATGGAAAGCCTTGTGACCATAAAAGAGTATGTCCAAGTGGCTAAAAGTATGGGGTATGACGCATTGGGAATCATGGATGTAGATAATTTGTATGGTGCCTATGAATTTATCGAAGCCTGTCAGGCCCAAAAACTCAGCCCCTTGGTCGGTTTAGAAATTGGACTAGAAGTAGACAATGAAACAATTCCGTTTCGGATGATGGCCTTATCCACGAAGGGCTACCAAAATTTGATGAAGATGTCGACCGTCAAAATGATGGGGAAGAGCAATTGGGAGGATGTGAAGCACCTAACAGAAGGAGTAGCAGTTATTGTCCCAGCGCCTTTTGCTAGTGGAGACTTGCCGTTTGGTCTAGATTACTTCATCGGAGTTTTTGCGGATACGCCGGTTCAAGAGTTTAGCCACCCTGTGCTCCCTCTTCATACCGTTCGATTTTTTGAGGCGGGAGATGTGGAAGCCATGCAGATGCTGGCAGCCATCAAGGACAATCAAAGCTTGACGGAAACAGGGCCAATTGATCAGACAACAGTCCTAAAAACTCCTCAGGATTTAAAGAATGATTTTGCAGAGCGATTTCCGCAAGCTATCACAAATCTGGAAAACCTTGTTCAAGGGATTCAATATGACATTGATACCCAGTTGAAATTGCCTCGCTTCAATCCTCAGAAACCAGCTGTTGAGGAACTCAGAGAATTAGCTCAAGCGGGTCTCCTTCGAAAGAACTTGACTAGTCCGGTCTATCAAGAACGTCTGGAGCATGAATTAGACATTATTCACCAAATGGGCTTTGATGACTATTTCTTGATTGTCTGGGACCTTCTTCGTTTCGGACGGAGTCAAGGCTATTATATGGGAATGGGACGTGGGTCTGCTGTAGGATCACTGGTAGCCTATGCATTAGGAATTACAGGGATTGACCCTGTGGAGAAGAACCTCCTCTTTGAGCGCTTTTTAAATGTGGAGCGCTACACCATGCCGGATATTGATATTGATATTCCTGATATCTATCGTCCAGAATTTATCCGCTATGTGCGAGACCGTTACGGGAGTTACCATGCAGCTCAGATCGTGACCTTTTCAACCTTTGGGGCCAAACAAGCCATTCGAGATGTCTTTAAACGTTTTGGGGTACCAGAGTACGAATTGACCTCCATTACCAAGCGGATTGGCTTTAGGGATACACTGACGACAGCTTATGAACAGAATCTAGCTTTTCGACAAGTGATTCATAGCCGAGCAGAATTTGAGCGTGGCTTTGAAATTGCTAAAAGAATTGAAGGCCAACCAAGGCAGACCTCTATCCATGCGGCTGGGGTTGTGATGAGTGACCAGGATTTGACGGATCACATTCCTCTCAAGTATGGAGAAGACATGTTTGTCACCCAGTATGATGCCCATGCGGTTGAAGCCAATGGTCTGTTGAAGATGGACTTTTTGGGTCTGCGAAATTTAACCTTTGTTCAGAAAATGAAGGAAGCCGTCTATGAAAAGTACCAAGAAGAGATCGTGATTGAAGCCATTGATTTAGAAGATCCAGAAACCTTGTCCTTGTTTGCTGCTGGGGATACCAAGGGGATTTTCCAATTTGAACAGGCTGGAGCCATTCGCCTCTTGAGACGAGTGAGACCCAATCATTTCGAAGAAGTGGTAGCGACCACCTCTCTCAATCGTCCAGGGGCTAGTGATTACATTGATAATTTCGTCAAAAGAAAGCACGGCCAAGAAAAAGTTGAGATTTTAGATCCAGCTATTGAAGAAATCTTAAGGCCCACTTATGGGATCATGCTCTACCAAGAGCAGGTCATGCAGGTTGCCCAGCGTTTTGCAGGCTTTAGTCTAGGGAAAGCCGATATTTTACGTCGGGCTATGGGCAAAAAGAATGCAGCTGAAATGCATAAGATGGAAGACGATTTTGTCGCAGGTGCTCTTAAACTTGGGCATACGGAAGAAAAAGCTAAAGAGGTCTTTGCGATCATGGAAAAATTTGCAGGCTATGGGTTTAACCGTTCCCATGCCTATGCCTATTCTGCCTTGGCCTTTCAGATGGCCTATTTCAAGGTCCATTACCCAGATGTTTTCTTTGATGTTATGCTCAATTATTCGAGCAGCGATTATCTGACAGATGCTCTCCAGTTTGATTTTAAAGTCGCGCCATTATCCATCAACACCATCCCTTACAGAGATAAGTTCCAGGATCGAAAAATCTACTTGGGAATGAAAAATATCAAGGGACTCCCGAGAGATCTAGCGTATTGGATCATTGATAATCGTCCCTTTGAAAGTGTCGAAGATTTTATTTTACGCCTCCCCAATCAGTATCATAAATTACCTCTGTTAACACCTTTAGTGGAGCTTGGATTGTTTGATATTTTTGAAAAAAATAGACGCAAGGTGCTTCACAATTTGCCGAATTTGTTTGTCTTTGCTGATGAGCTAGGCAGTTTGTTTGCGGATTCTAACTATTCCTGGACAGAAGCGGAGGACTTTAGCCAAGCTGAAAAATATGAGAAGGAAGAGGCCATTATTGGCATCGGGCTCAGTACCCACCCATTGATTGCGATTGGACAAACGAGTCCCTACGAGATCCAACCAATTTCTCAACTCATATACGGAGAGCAGGCACGCATTCTCATTGAGGTACAAAGCATTCGAACCATTCGAACCAAGTCGGGTGATCTCATGGCTTTCTTACAAGTCAGTGATACCAAGAAAAAATTGGATGTGACCCTTTTCCCTGAAACCTACAATCGATTTTCCTCCTTGATAAAAGAAGGCGGCTTTTATTACTTGACAGGGAAGATACAAGAGCGTGATGGGCGCTTGCAGATGATTCTAGCAGAGGCGCAACTGGCAACCAATGAAAAGTTCTGGATCCAGTTGCTCGATCATCGTCAGGATAAAACGATTCTTTCTATCTTGAAAAAATATCCGGGCCCATATCCTGTGATATTACGCTATGAAGACGAGAAAAAAACTCTTCAATTGAAGGGCTATACAGTCCAGAAAAACAAAGAATTGGAAGATGAACTAAAGAATCTCGTTATGAAAACGATTTATCGGTAAAAACTGCGAAAAATACGAGAATTTTAGTCTTCTTTGTGTTATAATTACGTAGAATGTAAAAGAAAAAAAGGAGCAAACAACGAAATGAAACGTATTGCTGTTTTAACTAGTGGTGGAGATGCCCCTGGAATGAACGCTGCCATCCGTGCAGTTGTTCGTCAAGCAATTTCAGAAGGAATGGAAGTTTTCGGTATCTATGATGGATATGCGGGAATGGTTGCTGGTAAAATTCAGCCCCTTGACGCCTCATCTGTTGGAGATATTATTTCCCGTGGTGGTACCTTCCTTCATTCAGCTCGTTACCCTGAATTCGCTCAACGCGAAGGTCAATTAAAAGGGATCGAGCAATTGAAGAAACACGGGATCGAAGGTGTTGTCGTTATTGGTGGAGATGGTTCTTACCATGGTGCGATGCGCTTGACTGAGCTTGGATTCCCAGCTGTTGGTCTTCCTGGTACGATTGACAACGATATCGTCGGAACTGACTTTACAATTGGTTTTGATACGGCAGTCACAACTGCAATGGACGCGATCGATAAGATCCGTGATACTTCATCTAGTCACCACCGTACTTTCGTTATCGAAGTGATGGGACGTAACGCTGGAGATATCGCTCTTTGGGCAGGGATTGCATCTGGTGCAGATGAAATCATCATCCCTGAAGAAGGATTCAAGATCGAAGATGTTGTTGAGAGCATCAAAGAAGGTTACGCAAAAGGTCGTACCCACAACATCATCATCTTGGCTGAAGGCGTGATGTCTGCAGATGAATTTGGTAAAGCTTTGAAAGAAGCTGGTGATGAAAGTGACCTTCGTGTGACTGAGCTTGGCCACATCCAACGTGGTGGTTCACCTACTGCGCGTGACCGTGTTCTTGCTTCACGTATGGGAGCACATGCAGTTAAATTGTTGAAACAAGGAATCGGTGGTGTAGCCGTTGGTATCCGTAATGAAAAAATGGTTGAAAACCCAATCCTTGGTAAAGCAGAAGAAGCCCTCTTTAGCTTGACAGAAGATGGTAAGATTGTGGTAAACAATCCACATAAAGCTGATCTTGGTCTTGCCGAGTTGAACCGTAGCTTGTCTTCAATCTAATTTTATTTCATAAATTCGTTAACCTTGTCTTAAAAAGACAGATATATTTAAAAAGGAGTCATATATATCATGAACAAACGTGTAAAAATCGTTGCAACTTTAGGTCCTGCGGTAGAAATCCGTGGCGGTAAAAAATTCGGTGAAGATGGATACTGGGCTGAAAAACTTGACGTTGAAGCTTCAGCACAAAACATTGCTAAATTGATCGAAGCTGGTGCGAACACTTTCCGTTTCAACTTCTCACACGGTGACCACCAAGAACAAGGTGAACGTATGGCGACTGTTAAACGTGCAGAAGAAATCGCTGATAAAAAAGTTGGTTACCTTCTTGATACAAAAGGTCCTGAAATCCGTACTGAATTGTTCGAAGGCGAAGCTAAAGAATATTCATACAAGACTGGTGAACGTATCCGCGTTGCTACAAAACAAGGCATCAAATCAACTCGTGATGTTATCGCATTGAACGTTGCTGGTGCGCTTGACATCTTTGATGATGTTGAAGTTGGTCACCAAGTATTGGTTGATGATGGTAAATTGGGTCTTCGCGTTGTAGAAAAAGACGCTGCAAAACGTGAATTTGTTGTTGAAGTTGAAAACGATGGTATCATCGCTAAACAAAAAGGTGTAAACATCCCTAACACTAAGATTCCTTTCCCCGCACTTGCTGAACGCGATAACGACGATATCCGCTTCGGTTTGGAACAAGGTATCAACTTCATCGCGATCTCATTCGTACGTACTGCAAAAGACGTTCAAGAAGTTCGTGCTATCTGTGAAGAAACTGGTAACAGCCACGTTCAATTGTTTGCGAAAATCGAAAACCAACAAGGTATCGAAAACTTGGATGAAATCATCGAAGTAACTGATGGTATCATGATCGCTCGTGGTGACATGGGTATCGAAGTACCATTCGAAATGGTTCCAGTTTACCAAAAAATGATTACTTCTAAAGTAAATGCTGCTGGTAAAGTTGTTATCACTGCAACAAACATGCTTGAAACAATGACTGAAAAACCACGTGCTACTCGTTCTGAAGTATCTGACGTCTTCAACGCTGTTATCGATGGTACTGATGCTACAATGCTTTCAGGTGAATCTGCAAACGGTAAATACCCACTTGAATCTGTAGCTACAATGGCGAAAATCGACATGAACGCTCAAACACTTTTGAAAGAATATGGTCGTTTGAACCCAGCTTCATTCGAACGTAACTCTAAGACAGAAGTTATGGCTTCAGCTGTTAAAGATGCTACAAACTCAATGGATATCAAATTGGTTGTAACATTAACTAAGACAGGTCACACTGCACGTTTGATCTCTAAATACCGTCCAGATGCTGATATCTTGGCATTGACATTTGACGAATTGACTGAACGTGGATTGATGTTGAACTGGGGTGTTATCCCAATGTTGACAGATGCTCCTTCATCAACTGATGATATGTTCGAAATTGCTGAACGTAAAGCAGTTGAAGCTGGTCTTGTTAAATCTGGTGATGATATCGTTATCGTTGCTGGTGTACCAGTTGGAGAAGCTGTTCGTACAAACACAATGCGTATCCGTACAGTACGTTAATAGACAATTATATCTTAAAGCCTTGCTGGTTGGTCCGAAAGGATTGACCGCGAGGTTTTTCTTTTTCCTGTTTAGTATGACAAGAATTCTCACTAATGCTTACTTTCTCTTTTTTAAAGATCAAAAACATGGTATAATAAATAAAAAGGAAGGGAGACATTCATGCCAAGGAGAGATTTAATTAGAAATGTCATCATTGTCGGTGTACTGGTTTTGGCACTGATTTTGCTTCGAATCTTTGTATTTCATCCATTTAGTATCAATGATAAAATGGCCAATGCTTCTGTGAAAACTGGAGATCTTGTGGTAGCGACTAGAAATGCTCAGGTAGATCGCAGTGATTTGGTCTTATACAGGGTCGGTGGAAAAGAATACCTTGGACGTGTCATTGCCAAAGAAAACGACGAAGTCAGCTACGTAGATGACGTCCTCTATTTGAATGGACAGGCAACACCAGAACCTTATCTGAACAAAATGCTCAACAAACACTTAGCTGCTCCAACGAGTAATGGGTATTATACGGATGATTTTTTCTTATCAGAGTTAAAAGGGACCAAGGCTGGTCGTGTACCATCCGATACTTACCTAGTCTTAAATGATAACCGTGGGGATACAGAAGATAGCCGTGAGTTTGGTTATATCCATAAAAATCAGATCGAAGGAGTCGTGAATCTGCGTCTCTATCCTCTCAATAAATTTGGATTTATAAAAGTAGAAGAATAGCCGAAAGGCTATTTTTTTTATAAATATCAAAGAGAAACGATTAGATGCCCAGACCGGATCGTCTGGCTATATGGATTTTGAAGCCAATCCTAAAATCTTGAAAAATAAGATCAAAAATCAAAAGGCTACCCAATACCAGAGTTTCAACGAGGCGCTGATCGATCTTCAGAATGATCGGATCGATGGCCTCTTAATCGACCGTGTCTATGCCAACTATTATCTGCAAACGGAAGGAATTTTAAAAGACTATAATGTCTTTCCTGTCGGTTTTGAGACAGAATCCTTTGCGGTAGGGGTGCGCAAGGCGGATAAAACCTTGAAGAAAAAAATTGATGAAGCCTTCGTAAAACTCTATCAAAAGGGCCAGTTCCAAAAGATCTCTAAGAAGTGGTTTGGGACGGATGTAGCGACAGATGACATCAAGTAAAAAAGAGAGTGGGACAGAAATCGGTAATTCGTTAGAATTCGATTTCGTCGTCCCACCTCCGCACAGTTGAGTAGGGCTGTAAAAGCTGATGA
>JAGZVW010000031.1:0-20383 GCA_018379295.1 Streptococcus parasanguinis
CTCTCCTTCAAATACTCTGTCACTGTCCATTTACTGTCCAATATAATGTAATACATCTATAAATTGTTGATTTTATCGAATGCAAAATCGCTTAAAATCAGTATTTTGATAAATAACAAGACTTTAAGAATCTTAAATTAAGTCTTGCATATACATCAAAACTAAAAGTTTATGTACAATTGACTTAACATGAACTAAACCATTGATACAACTGCAATAGAAGCATAAATTACTTTCTTTAAAAAGTGTACTTTATTTTTGTTTTGTACATTATTCTGGAGTGGTATTTTGTATGTTTTCTAGTACATCATATTATCAAATCTAAGAAATTGATTTGTACATTTTTTCAATGATAATCAATGTATAATAAAAAAATTAAAGTTCGAATTCTGAAACTAGTTCCACATATAAATAATTGAATATAAATTGCTGTAGGCCTATAATAAAGATAGGGATAAAAAGAAATCTTCCTAGGAAGGAGTATACTGTTTCATATGTGACAGTATTATTAATGAATCATGAAAAAAATAATTACTATAATACAGTGCATTTTGTTCCCCGTGTCTCCTTACATAGCTAGAGAACTATGCTTGATGAGTAAAAATCTAGTCGATAATATGTTCCTTACATTCTTTATCATGCTAACAGTTTCTTTTTGGCTTGGTATTTGGAAGTTAGGAGATCTTGCGGGAAATCCAAAATAGAAAGTAATAAGTTGTGCTAGAGATGAAATTTCTATTTATTTTAATTATTTTTATACCTTATTTATTTTATTTTATATGGAAGTATAAGCCTAAACAAGAAAATAAGTCCTTTTGCTATCTTTATAAGTTTTACATGATTTACTTGTGGTTTATCCTCATAATTTCCATAATGGCTATCGGTATTTTATCCCTTGGAGTAGTAGCTGGTATGGGAGAAAAACTTACGTTTGGTTTCTTTGTTTTATCTTTTTTAGGTGTAGTTCTATTTAGTTTATATATTTTTAGTATTCTAAAAGAGATAAAGGAATTAAAGCAAATAAAAGGTAAGTAAATATTAACTAAGAGAATTAGTTAAATAGCTTAAGTAAAACATAACACGGCCATGATTCATGAGCCGTGTTTTTGTATGGATGTACAATTGAAAAATTTTTAGTTTTCCCTTAAATAAAGTACATAATTGACAATGATTAGCTCAAAACATTTTTTGGTTATATTTGGTGTTCACTTAAACAAAGTACGTTATTGAGAATTATTTTGTCTAAAATTTATTTGAACTACAGTTTTAGTTTTTTATATAAGTATGACTTGATAGGGAGAAATGTGATATAATTCTTTTAGAATATTTGCTTGATAGAATAACTACGTTAGGGGTATTAGCTCGCTATACCTATCCTCGGATCTATAATTAGAATTAAAAATATTTAGTGAGGGAAGAAATGATTTTTATTAGTTATAATCACAATGATCAACAGTTAGTTGATATGGTTGCTAGACAGTTAGAGGTATCATTTGGTAGAAATAATATTTTTTACGATAAGTGGTCAATGCAACCAGGTGACAGTATTGTAGGTAAGATGAATGAAGGACTAGAGCAGTATACTACTTTTTTCTATTTTTTATCTAATAATTCTCTTAAAAGTAATATGGTTACAAGGGAATGGCAGAGTGCATTAATGAGTGCAATTAGTAATAATCTAAAATTTGTACCCATCCGTCTTGATGATTGCAATCCTCCAGCTATTATGAAAGATTTGCTCTATATTGATTTATATGGTTCTGGTATTGATGAAGCTATTTCGCAAATGCGAGCTGTCGTAAGTAGAGAAAATAATTACAAACCCTTAGAGGATAAAGAAAATCTTGTTGCTACTTTACATAAAAAAACAGACTTTGAAATTGAATTCGAGTTACGGGCAACAATGTTTAGTGTCCAAAGTGTTGATTTTGCTTTTGTATGCGATAATGATTTTGATGACTTCGATGTTTTAATTCATGATGAGCAAATGATATATACTCGAAATGGAGAAGCATTTAAAGTTTTATCAAATGGGGAACAGAAAAATATAAATATGGTTGTTAAAACAATATCTAGAGTTTTAACACCAAATAGATCATTGAGAGGTGTCTTAAAATCTAAAAAATCCCCTCTTAATTTCGAAGGGATTCTCCATTGTTTGTCCGAAAATAATTTTAAGGTAATAAAATTAATTTGGACGTAAAATTGTTAAATGGTGTGAACTTTTTGGTAAAGTCTAGCTCAATTCGTGTATTTTTAGGGTAAAATTCACACCATTAAAATGAAAGTTATTCAAATTAGATGAAATTCTGTTTTCTGAAAATGTTGGAAAATATTGATTTTAAGCATATCTTGAAACTTATTCAAATAGAAGTGTTTCCAACCAGGCTTGAAAAAAGCTCGTAAAGCATCACAATTTAGTAAACGTTAAAACTTATTTAAACTTATTGAAAGCATTTCGTATCAAAAATACGGGATGCTTTTTCTGTTCACCCCAAATTTTTGTAACTAGGTGATACTTGAAATTAATACAAATTTGGTTGTTTTTGATAAATCTAAGCAACACTAAATGATGAAGTGAAAGGGGATGAATCTTTGATAGTATTCATTTATTGTGAAATATGATATATTTATTAATTAGATGGATGAATACTTCTAGAGTTAAATATAGCATAATAGGGACAGACTTTTTGGTTTATTTTTGTTTGTAGTCGGATTATGAAAGAATATCCAATATTATGCGATAAGATAGAATGTTACAAAAAAGAAAGGGGATGCAATCCGATGAAGAAAGACAGATTAATTGTATTGACAGATGCTGTTCTAGCAATTATTATGACCATCTTGATTTTAGAGTTAGAAAAACCAACAACACCAAGTCTTGAAGCTTTTTGGGATTTACGGCAAAATTTCTTTGCTTGTTTTCTTTCCTTTTTCTGGTTGGGATCGTTATGGATGGCACTAAACACATTATGGGAAAAGGTTGAGAAAATTTCCTCAGAAATTATTTGGTGGAATTTGTTTCTACTCTTGGAGCGGCAGGAGTTCTCTTTGGAGAATTTCATGCCATCCAAGATACCAGTCTGAATGATGTGGTGGACCGGATCTATATAAATGTCAAGGATTTACCGTTTCAGTCCTTGGGAGCTTTAGCTAATATCCTGTCTGATGTTAAGAAGGGACTGATTCAAGACAGTCATATCTGGTCTTTCTTCCAGTCATTTTTCAAACAATATCAGTTGATAATCAGCTTAAATCAGATCTATCAGTTTGTCTATCTTTCTCTGATGGAGATCATGTCCTATCTTCACTTTGATTATTGGAAAAAACGGCTCGGTCAGGAGCTAGTATGAATAAGGAGAACAAATGAGACGTTTAAAAATGTTATGGCATATTATACAGGTTACGGGTTTTACTCGGTTTGCTCTGAGTTTTGTGACCTTTGTTTTTGGGTCAGGAGGCGTGCTTTTCCTAGTTGAACCTGCTATCACAAATTACGGAGACGGTCTTTGGTATGCTTTTGTGACTTCGACGACTGTCGGCTACGGGGATCTCCTAGCTGTGACCTTGATTGGAAGGATTACCAGTGTCTTCTTGACGATTTATGGGCTCATATTTTTTGGCTGTTTATCAGCTGTTATTATTAATTATTATACCGATTTAAATAAGGAAAGAGGAGAGGACAAATGACTGCCAATTATTCAACACGGGAATACCGTGAGAAATTATACGATGACCTTCATGTTCGATTGAGAGATACAGCGATTTTGATGTGTGCAATTTTTATTGCCTCTATCGGTCTAAATATGAATTCAACAGCTGTTATTATTGGAGCCATGTTAATTTCACCTCTCATGACACCGATTGTTGGACTGGGATTCGGTTTAGCTATTTTTGATACGCGTTTAATCAAGCAATCTCTAGAGGTTTTATTGACTCAAGTGTTGGTCAGTTTGCTTGTCTCGACTCTGTATTTCTGGATTTCTCCCTTGTCTTATGCAAGTAGCGAGTTGATCGCACGAACCTCTCCAACCATTTGGGATGTTCTCATTGCTATTGCTGGTGGGATTGCTGGTGTGATCGGTTCAAGGAAAAAAGAAGCAAACAATATCGTGCCAGGAGTAGCCATTGCTACAGCTTTGATGCCGCCTATCTGTACTGCTGGCTATGGTTTAGCTAATGGGAATGTACGATTTTTATTGGGGGCTCTCTATCTTTTCTTGATCAACTGTGTCTTTATCATGCTAGCCAACATTGTTGGAACAAGAATTTTGATGAGAAAATCTCCTTTAACTTCATTTAAAGAGCTGAGCATTAAAATGAGAATTGGCTTGATTTCTTTGATTGTATTGTTGATTCTTCCAGCTAGCTATTCGGCAGTTACTCTGACAATAGAACAAGCGCGCAAAGAAGGGATCAAACAGTTTGTAGGAAAAGAGTTCGCCAATTATACGGTTATTAATCAAGTCTACAAGTCAAGTAACAATGAATTGGTCTTGACGGTTGTTGGAGATCCGATTTCAGAAGAAGAATTAGAAACACTCCACCAAAAACAAGCCTCTTACGGTATTCAATCTGTTCAATTGAAAGTGAATCAAGTTCAGAACTCGCCAACATTAGATAGTGAAGCGACCAAGGAATTTTATGAAAACATTGACAAGTATATTGATCAAAAACTCTCTGAAAAAGATTCACAAAACGATCTCGTAAAAGAAAATGAAGCAGACAAGGATTGAGGACAATGAACTGAATCGGTTTTTACGCCGTGTTTTTCTTGTATCTTCCTCTTTCTTACTTATAGCAGGTTGTTTTTGCTTGAATAAGAAATAAATTAGAAGTTCTATCATCTAAGAAAAATGATGAAAAAAATCATTTAACTAATGGTGTGAACGTTTAGTGTTTATCAGCTCCATTCTCTGTAATTTTGGGGGTAAAATCCACACCATTTAGATAAAATTAGTTGAATTTGATTGGAAAAACGCTTTTATAAAAGCGGAGAAAAGTCTTGATATTACGCTGTTTTTAGTCCAACTGAAATTCATACTTTCCAAACCAGGACTTACGTTACACTTTATTTAAGAAATTTTACGCCAGATAATATTGAAATCCGCATGATTCATAATGATGTACCTGCTGCCTACGCAATAGGTATGAACAAAAGCAGCAATTTAGAGAGATGCATCGATTTGTAGGACAATATGTTTGTACTGAATGTGGAAACGACTTTGATGAAGATGATATTGATTGGGAATTTAGCGATCCAGAAACTGGTTTCTATTATTGTAATTTCTGCAGTAATTCACTAGAGCAGGCTGGAATTGATGCAATGGATCCTGATAGTTTTGGATACGATGATTATGGAAATTGGGATTCTGACCGTTTAGGGTTATAACCTATCTAATGTCATTAGATAAAATTAATTAAAAAATTTTTTCAAAAAAATTTTAATCCTATATGGAAGATCTTATAATGTGTATTAAAATCCTTAAAATATCGCTATTTCCGCTATTTTAAAGGGCACTTTGTAAAGTGTCCTTTTTAGATTTTAATAGAAAATTGAGCAATTTTTGGTAGAAAAAGCGACTTTTTTTGATTTTTCTTTTTTTTACTTTCATCAAAAAATGGCAGACTATAAGTATGAAAAGAAAATTTATTGAGTGCAAGAGAGTTGTAGCATCAGCTACAACTCTTTTTTTGCTCTCAAAAGTCTTTTCAAATAAATAAAAAAGAGGTTATATAATGCCTGTAGATAAAAAAGAGAAAATCGAGAAGATTTTAAATGCACCGACTATAAATTCGCTAACTTCTGTTAATTTGAAAACAGTTAACAAAGTAAGGGATCCGATCACTAATCGAACATCGATTCATTTAGATACTGGTACGATTCATATTGAAAACTTTGACGATAACAAAGATTATTTCAAGCTTCGAGTATTGAAGATGTTGGATTTATTGATTTTTCTTATTGGTAAGAAGAATAAATATAGACTAAGTGAAGAAGATGCTGTTAACTGCTTGGTTGAATTTTCAATTAAACAGTATTCAGAACTGCTAGGGAAATCTAAACCAGCAAGTATCTCAACGAAAAAGAATGTACGTTGTATCATTGATGAAGCATTATGCTTGCTCAAGGATCTTTCTATCAGTACTAAAGAAAAGAGAGGTGCACATCATGTTGTATTCAATGATATAAAATTTATTGAGGAATTCAAATGCGAAAATGGAATTTTTACAGTTCAATTGACTGAAAAATTCGTTAGATATTTAATCACATCTTATGTGACAAATTTTCCTCTCGAACTTTTTAAAATTGATGAACGTAGTAAAAATGTTTATTCTCTTGCAAAGAAATTAGTCTATCATCAAAGTAACAAAAATAATCGAAGAAAAAAGACTAATGAAATTATTTCCGTTGAAGCTTTATTAAATGTATGTCCCCAAATTCCTCCTATAGAAGAAGTAAGATTAAAAAAAGGTGGTTGGCGTTCAAGAATTGAAGAGAGCTTTGCTAATTCACTTGATAAACTAATCGATTATAAAATCCTAGTTAGTTGGGAATACTGTAATCCAAATTGTGAACCTTTATCAGATGAACAGTTAGGAATGAACTCATTTTTTGAATTTCAGAAATTTAGGATTCATTTTAAGGTTTCAGGGATTTAAATTCACTGATTTATCGATTTGCTTCGATTAAATCAGGATTTATGGGGTATGTTGAATTAGAAATTGGGGTATGTTGAATTAGAAATTGGGGTATGTTGAATTTGCTAAAAAAATTTTGATCCTTGGTATCACTGATATTATTAGTATTTCTGATTTTCAATACTAATAATATTAATAAGCAGCATATGCCTTCAATTTTCATATTGAAGGCAATGCTATAATTTTGCCTGTAAGAAAAAAAGTCCGGATTTATTTTTTTACTGGAAACTACAAAAGGAGAAAAAAATGTTTGAAGAAGAAAAATCTTATTTGAAAGCATACATTGAACAAATCTCTGAACCAAGTCGTAAAGGTGGTAAGGGAGCATATATTTGCCCCCTCTGCCACAGTGGTGAAGGAAGAAACAGAACTGGTGCTTTTCACATTTACGATGAAATCCAGTGGAAATGTTTCTCTTGCGATAGAGGTGGAGATATCTTTGATCTTATCGGCTATGTAGAAGGAATTGATAAATTTAAGGATCAATTGAAGCGTGTCAGAGAATTGTTTAATCTATCAACTGAATGTGATGAATTAAAGAACCAGAGGAGTGAATATTTGAATTCCAATGCTGTTTTTCCTTTAAAGGAAGAAGAGAAAAAAGATAATTATTTAAGCTTTTATAATGAGGCCACAAAGCATCTCTGTGAAACTGACTATTTTCTTAAACGAGGGTTGAGTTTTTCAACAGTCCAACGGTTTAAAGTTGGTTACGTAAAAAAATGGAAGCATCCCAAAGTGACTAATCCTAATGTTCCTGAAACACCTCGGTTAATTATTCCTTTAAGTGAAAGTTGTTATTTTGCTCGTGATACAAGGGAAATTGTACCCGGAACTCAATTGAGCTATATGAAACAGAAGGTGGGAGGGAGCGATATTTTTAATAAAAGCGAACTCTTCAAAAAATCTACGGATCCCATTTTTATTGTAGAAGGCGAAATAGATGCCATGAGCATCGTTGAAGTTGGTGGAAAGGCAGTAGCACTTGGCAGTATTGGAAATATAAATAAATTAATTAATCTTATTTCTGATCTAAAAATTGATCGTACATTCATTCTTTCATTGGACCAAGACGAAAAGGGGAGAGAGGCTGAACTAAAATTAGCAGAGCAATTTAGAAGTAAGAAAATTAAATTTATTTCTTTCAAATTAACTATTGATGATGTAAAAGATCCTAACGATATGTTAGTGAAAAATAAAGGAGTATTTAACAAAATGGTAGAAAATGCAATCAATCAAACAAAAAGTGAAAAAGAGCGGTATCTTGAATATTCAACAGCTAATCATCTTTCGAAGTTTTTTAATGATATTACGAATGGTTCAAATACTTCATGTATTAAAACAAATTTTGAAGGTTTAGATGATCTGTTAGAAGGTGGTCTTTACGAAGGCTTGTATTGTGTTGGTGCAATTTCCTCCCTTGGAAAGACAACATTTGTAACTCAGATTGCTGATCAAATTGCAGCACAGGGAACAGATGTTTTGATTTTTAGTATTGAAATGTCTAGGTGGGAAATAATTAGTCAAAGTATTAGTCGTCACACTGTTATCGAATCTATTGCCTCTAATAGTGATATCAGAAATGCAAAAACAGCACGAGGAATTACTGAGGGGAGTAGATATTCAGGTTACAGCAACCCAGAGAAGGATTTGATTAAAAAAGCTGTAGCAAATTACTCGCAGTACTGCAAAAATATTTACATTGTCGAAGGTACTGGACCTATTGGTGTGGAGCTAATTCGGAAAACTGTTGAAAATCATCTCAAATATACTGGAAAAGCACCTGTCGTTATTATTGATTACTTACAGATTCTATACCCGGTGAATGAACGATTAACTGAAAAACAAAACACAGATAGATCGGTAATAGAATTGAAAAGGATTAGCCGAGACTTTAAAACACCAGTAATTGCTATTTCTTCTTTTAATAGAGAAAACTACAAATCTGTTGTAAGTATGCAGTCTTTCAAGGAGAGCGGAGCAATCGAGTATTCTAGCGATGTTTTGATTGGACTTCAACTAAAGGGGACTGGTCAAGGAAATTTTGATGTTAATGAAGCTAAATCGAGAAATCCACGAGAGATTGAGTTAGTGGTTTTAAAAAATCGTAATGGAAGAACTGGCATTAAGATGGAATTTGACTATTATGCGATGTACAATTATTTTAAAGAAAAGTAGTTTAAGGCTTTTGGTTAATGATCTAATTTGTTGAACTATTCTAAGCCTTATCAAAAGATGGAAATCTCTGTAATTAAGAATTAGAAGGAAGAGATAATGCAAACAATAAATCATACAGAATTAATGAAATTAGGTTTTCCTGAACATACGGCACGGGATATTATAAAACAAGCAAAGTTAATTGCTGTTCGACAATTTGAAGAATCTAGAGCTTTATCGAATAATGTGGTAGAATTAAGTAAATCACCATTTGATAATTCTCGTCTTAATTTAGCTCCTACGTATATTGTAGAAGAATTACTCGGCTTTAAGTTGCTTTCTGAAAGAAAGGAACAAAATGAGTAAAAAATATAAATGCGTAAGTCGAAATAAGAAAGGAAAAATTTACTATGAGGTTGAATTCAGTGTAGATCCGTCTACGGGTGACCGAAAGAGGTTTAGGGTTAAATCTTATAAAGATCAATTTGGAATTGATTTTAAAACAGAAAAGCAAGCCTTTGATGAAGTCTGTAGGATAAGAACTGAATACAATGCTAAAATAGCTAGTGCTAGTACAAAAAGACCACAATTAGATATTCCATTTTCAAAATTTATGGAAGATGTCTATTTGCCTTATTATAAGAAAACTGTTCAGCCCGTAACCTATCAAACTGCTTATCCTCAGTATAAGACTTTTATTGAAGTTTTTGCTGACAAGAAATTGTCTGAAATCAATGTTCGGGAATGCGAAGATTTTAGATTATCTTTAATGGAAGACTACTCTCCAAACTACGCAAAAGGACTTTGGTGTAAACTGAAGAAGTGTTTAAATTATGCAGAACGCTTGGAATACATCGAGAATAATCCTTGTCGAAAGTTAGACAATCCTAAAGGAGAAAAACCGAAAACTGAATTTTGGACTGTAGAGGAACTTGATAAGGTATTAAAAACTTTTGATCAGACAGTTTATGAAGAGAGGCAGTTTTATACGGCTATCTGGCTTTATTTTATGACGGGGATGCGAGTCTCTGAAGGTCTTAGTTTAAAGTGGTCAGACATAGATCTTAAAAATAAGGTTATTCATATTCAGTCTACCCTCGAATATCAAGGGAATGGGAAATACGTTCGAAAAGAGCAGACAAAAACTAGGGCAGGAATGCGTTTCTTAGAAATAGATGACGAAACTGTTAAAGTGTTGCAAAATTGGAGAACTGTACAAGTGTATAATAGAGAAGATAATTTCGTATTAGCACGGTTTAACTCTCCAATGAACAAATCTACCTTAAGTCGAATGTTAAAAAGGCATGCACTAGCGGCTAAGGTTCCGGTTATTACTGGGAAAGGTCTACGTCATAGTCATGATTCATTTATGATAAACGTTCTAAAAAAAGATATTTTGTATGTCTCGGCTCGTTCAGGAAGAACGGACAAAGCTACAACTCTAAACACCTATTCTCATTTCTATGATAGACAGATTGTAACTGGCGGTGCTGAAATAACAGAGGTGTTAGGAGAGCTGGGATTAACTGCAAATCCCGCCACAATCCCGCCAAGTAAAGAAACCGAGTGAAAATTAGCTGTATGAGAACAACTAAAGCAACGACGCTTCAGTTACTCTTAAATAATAGAGTTTCCAATCAAAATAAAAACCGAGGTTTAGGCCTCGGTTTTTTATTATGTGACTTTCAGTCCGTCTCGCTCCGTTAGGTGCGAGACAAAAAAACCACCCGCTATGCGGGTGCGCATCGAAGGTTATACCAAAAAAACTCCAAACGCGATACAATTAAGGTGTTCAAGCCAATTGTAAAGCGAAAGGAGAAAAATATGGCTCAAAAAGCACATAGTTTATCACACACAAAATGGATGTGTAAATATCACATTGTGTTCACCCCTAAGTATAGACGAAAAGTGATCTATAATCAATATCGAAGTAGTTTGGGAGAAATATTCCATAAATTATGTAGTTATAAAGGTGTTGAGATTATCGAAGGTCATTTAATGCCAGATCATGTTCATATGTTGGTAAGCATTCCACCTAGAATTAGTGTTGCAAGTTTCATGGGTTATCTAAAAGGTAAAAGTGCTCTAATGATGTTCGATAAACACGCCAATCTGAAATATAAGTTTGGGAATCGACATTTTTGGGCAGAGGGATATTATGTAAGTACAGTTGGCCTCAATGAAGCCACAATAAAGAAATACATTCAGGAACAAGAGCGAAAAGATATTGCTTTAGATAAGTTGAGTGTAAAAGAATATGAAGATCCCTTTAGGGATAGTGGCAAGTAGTACATATGCCTCTTTGAGAGGCTTGTGACGAGTCAAATGCAATAAGGCTTGAACAAAGTGAAAGCCAGCGGCTTTAGGCGCTGGCTAGTTATCTGGGCTTATAGCCCTGGTACAAACCACCCGTTTGACGGGTGGTCATGATTTTTGAATGCGATGGGTAAGCCTGACTGACAATCTGCTCAAGCCTCTTGAAGCCATCGGTCACTACAAGAGAAACCTGTTCGATTCCTTGGTTTTGAAGCTTGTCTAACAGGGTAGACCAAGAAGCATTGTTTTCATTTGGGGCGATTCCATATCCAAGAACAGCCTTCTGTCCTTCTGGTGTCATGCCAAGTACGATATGAATACATTCTTTACTAACGGTTCCATGTCTTAATGGAAGATAGGTTCTGTCAAGGAATAAAACAGAGTAATTGGCTTCTAAACTTCGCTCATGAAAAGCAGCGACATTCTCCTGAGTTGCTTTTGAGATATTAGAAATTGTGGCAGGACTATAGTACTGACCATACATTCGCTCGATGATATCACTAATTTCTCGAGTCGTTACGCCAGTTTGATAGAGTTTGATCACCATCTCTTCCAAGTGGACATCTCGACGTCCATAAGAGGGAAGCAAAACTGGACTAAAGTTCCCATTAAATTCTCTTGGAATAGTTAAATGAACTGTCCCATATTTGGTTTCAAATTTCCGTGAATAGGTTCCTTTTCGACTATTGCCAGAATTATAGCCTATTTTTTCGTAAGGCTGATAACTCTGCTTGAAGCAGATCATTCATAACTGTTTCAAAAGAAGTACGGAAAAATTCATCAATATCTTGCTTTTGGGCTAGGAAGTTAAGCAAGTCTGTAGTAAACTGAGTCATAGGAATAAATTTCTTTCTAGTAATCTGTTACAACTCTACTATAACGGATTTATTCCTTTTTGTGTTTACACAACTTATTTTACACTACCCTCACTTTATATTGATTAGATAAATATACTACAAGAGTATTACATTTGTAATATTTCATTGCCGTGAGTCTGAATTGTTGTTATAATAGGCTTAATCTAACTAAAAAGGAGAAGATGATGAAAAATTTTAAACGTCTTTTATTAGCTGTTGTGGCTGTCTTTGCAGCAATCTTTTTGGTAGCCTGTGGCGCTAAAAGCGATAATGGGACTTACGTGTTTGAGCCTACTAAAGATGAAATCAAAGAAATTATGCCAAGTGAATTTCAATCTTTGATAGGTGATAATTACTCATTTACTATTTCCATTACAATTAAGGATAAGAAAGGTGAGATGAAAGTAGACACGAATGCAGGTGGTCAAAATGTTAATCAAGTGATTGAGTTGGAAGTAGACCAAAAAGCTAAAACTCTTGTCTCAGAAAATGAGTATGGGAAAGCGGAAATTACTTATCAAGTTTCAGGAAATGTGTTAACGATTAAGGATGTGAAGAATTCTTTGATGGGTGACACAGACATGTTTAATAACTACATGAAAATTGCTAAGTTCAAAAAAGTTAAATAAGCAATCATGGCGGGATTTAAATTCCGCCTTATTCTATTTCTTTGTTGATACAAGAAATATTACAAGAATATGACATTTATAAACTTTCATTGCCGTGTACCTGAATTGTTGATATAATAGTGTTAATCTAACTAAAAAGGAGAAGTTATGAAAAACTTTAAACGTATTCTTTTGGCTGTAGTAGCTGTTTTTGCAGCAGTCCTCTTGGTGGCATGTGGTGCCAAAAGTGATAACGGGACTTATGTCTACAAACCATCAAAAACTGAAGTGAAGGAAATCCTTGAAGAACAAGGTGCTCCAAGTTCAAGTGTAGATGCATTGATCGACAATGTTAAATTGGAAGTTTCAGTGACCATTAAAGATAAAACAGGTAGCCTTAAAATTAAAGGTGAAATGATGGGACAAAAGACTGACCAATCATTTGATATGAAAGTTGACCAACAAAAGAAAACTCTTCAATCTAAAACAGGTGAAGGTGAGAAGGTTAAATACAAAGTTTCAGGCGATGTGTTCACTTTTGATTTATCTGGTGAGAAGAGTTCAGGTCATGAAGCTGCTTTGGAAATGTTCAAAAACGCTAAATTCAAACGTACAAAATAATACAAGAGAAGGGCAGAGAGTATCTGCTCTTTTTCTTCTTTAAAACATCTTGAATCGGTATTAAAATAGTGGTAAAATCTGATTATAAAGTACATTAGGAGATGAATTATGAAAAATATTAAACGTATTCTTTTAGCTTTCGTTGCAGTTTTTGCAGCAGTCCTCTTGGTGGCATGTGGTGCCAAAAGTGATAACGGGACTTATGTCTACAAACCAACAAAAACTGAACTCAAGAAAATTCTTGAAGATCAAGGCTTATCAGGTAGTCAATTAGAGTCTATTGGAGACGTTATTAATTTTGAAGTTTCTATTAAGATCAAAGATTCAAATGGAACCCTCAGCATCGCAGGTGAAGTCGCTGGTCAAAAGAATGAACGATCTTATGATGTCAAAATCGATCAAAAAGAGAAAACAATCGCGTCAAAAAATGGTAGAGGAGAAAAGATTACATACAAGGTCGATGGTGACTATTTGACATTTGATCTTTCTAAGTTAAGTAATAGCAACCAAGGGGATCTTATGATTCTTAAAAACGCTAAACTCAAACGTACAAAATAAAGCGACTGAAGAGCGGGGAAACCTGCTTTTTTGCTTTACTTTTATGACTGGTTTGATATAATAAATGAGACTACAGATGGGACTGGGGCAGGAATGATTTTCTTTGAAAATGATTTCGTCTCGCTCCCTCTTTTCTGTGTGATCAAGGTTATTATTTATGAAAAAGGAGAATCATCTATGCTATATATTTGGTCTTACTTGAAAAAGTATCCCAAGTGGCTAGCCCTGAATCTATTTTCAGCGGTCCTGTTTGTTATTGTCAATTTGGGCTTGCCAACGATTCTTGCTCGCATGATTGATGAGGGGATTAACCCACGTGACGTGGATCGGCTGTATTTCTGGGGCTGGGTCATGTTTGCGATTATTTTGCTTGGGATTGTGGGGCGGATTATCTTGTCTTACGCGGTTGGTCAACTAACGACCACCATGGTACGCGATATGCGCAATGACCTCTATGCTAAGTTACAGGAGTACTCGCATCGCGAGTATGAGCAAATTGGGGTATCGTCATTGGTCACTCGCTTGACTTCAGATGCCTTTGTTTTGATGCAGTTTGCGGATTCTATGTTGAAGATGGGGGTCATCACACCCTTGATGATGGTTTCCAGTGTTCTCTTGATTCTGACGACCAGTCCTTCTTTAGCGTGGATTGTAGCGGTTTCTGTACCATTTCTTGCTGTCGTCGTCTGGTATGTAGCAGTTAAGACACGTCCACTTTCCGAGAAGCAACAAAAGACCCTCGACCATCTCAACCAGTTTGCCCGTGAAAATTTGACAGGACTTCGTGTGATTCGTGCCTTTGCCCGTGAAGAATTCCAGGAAGAGAAATTTGCGGCTGAAAATGAAGTCTACGCAGAGAACTCGAATAAATTGTTCAAACTAACTGGTTTGACAGAACCCCTATTTGTGCAGATCATCATTGCTATGATTGTGGCGATTGTCTGGTTTGCTTTGGATCCTCTTCATGACGGTAGTTTGAAAATTGGGGACTTGGTTGCCTTTATTGAGTATAGCTTCCACGCGCTTTTATCTTTCCTCTTTTTAGCCAATCTATTTACCATGTATCCTCGGACTGCGGTTTCTAGCCGTCGGCTCAAGGAAATCATGGACATGCCCATTTCGATTGATCCAAATGAGAATGGTGTAACAGAGACAGCATCTCGTGGCTATTTGGAATTTGACAATGTCACCTTTGCTTATCCAGGTGAGACGGAGAGTCCAGTTCTCCATAATATTTCCTTTCAAGCCAAACCTGGCGAAACCATTGCCTTTATCGGCTCGACCGGTTCTGGGAAATCTTCACTTGTGCAGTTGATTCCTCGATTCTATGATGTCACTTTAGGAAAAATTTTGGTGGATGGTGTAGATGTCCGTGACTACAATCTGAAAGCCCTTCGCCAAAAGATTGGTTTTATTCCGCAAAAGGCCTTGCTCTTTACAGGAACTATTGCTGAGAACCTTCGTTATGGGAAAGAAGATGCCTCTGTACAAGAACTAGAACAAGCGGCTGAAATTTCCCAAGCCAAGGAATTTATCGACAGTCGTGAGGAACGCTTTGATACGCATTTGGCAGAAGGTGGTAGCAACCTTTCAGGTGGTCAAAAACAGCGCTTGTCTATCGCTCGTGCGGTCGTCAAAGATCCCGATATCTTTATTTTTGATGATTCCTTCTCTGCCTTGGACTACAAGACGGATGCCACTTTGCGGAAGCGTCTCAAAGAAGTCACAGGAGATGCGACCGTCTTGATCGTAGCGCAACGCGTGGGAACCATTATGGATGCGGATCAAATTATTGTCTTGGACCAAGGGGAGATCGTTGGTCGAGGAACCCACGATGAATTGATGGAAAGCAATGAGATCTATCGTGAAATTGCCAATTCGCAGCTCGATAGTCCATCATTAACAGAGGAATAGAAAGGAGAAGCAGATGAAACAAGAACAAAATAGTTTTAGTAGACTATGGACTTACTTGAGAGCCTATCGCTTGGAAGTTTGCTTGTCCATTTTCTTAAAAATCTTGAGTGTCGTCATGAGTGTTGTCGAACCCTTTGTTTTGGGGCTTGCGATTACTGAGTTGACAAAAAATCTCATGGATATGGCAAAAGGCCTTCCAGGTGCTGGTCTTAACACCTCCTATATCGCGATCATTATGACGCTCTATCTATTCCGTGGGGTCCTCTATGAGTTGGGATCTTATTATTCCAACTATTTTATGACCAATGCTGTTCAAAAGACCGTTCAGGACATGCGAAATGATTTGTCTCATAAAATCAACCACATTCCGGTTTCCTATTTTGACCGGCATCAGTTCGGAGATTTGCTAGGACGTTTTACTAGCGATGTCGAAACTGTCTCGAATGCCTTGCAACAGTCCTTCTTACAAATCGTTAATGCTATCTTTACCTTGCTCTTTGTCATCAGCATGGTCTTATACTTAAACATCCAGCTGGGGCTAGTGGTCATCTTGTCCATTCCGATCACTTATTTCAGTGCTCGATTTATCATGAAAAAATCTCAACCTTACTTTAAAGAGCAGGCAGATGTTTTGGGGGCAATGAACGGCTTTGTGCAAGAAAATTTAACAGGTTTTAATGTCCTTAAGCTCTACGTCCGGGAAAAATCTTCTCAGGAAGAGTTTCATGATATTACCCATCACCTTCAAAAGGTAGGATTCAAGGCTAATTTCATTTCCGGCTTAATGATGCCGATTTTAAATGGGATTTCAGATTTGACTTATCTCATTATCGCTTTGTTTGGTGGCTTGCAAGTGATAGCAGGTCGTTTGACTGTCGGGAACATGCAGGCCTTCGTTCAATATGTTTGGCAAATCAACCAACCGATTCAAAACTTGACCCAATTGGCAGGACAGCTACAAAGTGCTAAGTCGTCTCTAGATCGGATTTTCCAAGTCATGGATGAACCAGATGAAGTAGCAGATGTGACAGAACCCCTTTCTGGAGATTTGACAGGTCAGGTCAGCTTTAAACACGTTGATTTCCAATATGTAGCGGACAAACCCTTGATTCGTGATTTCAACCTAGAAGTTAAACCAGGTGAAATGGTGGCCATTGTCGGACCAACTGGAGCAGGAAAAACAACCTTGATTAATTTGCTGATGCGCTTTTACGATGTGACTGCAGGATCGATTACGGTGGATGGTCATGATATTCGTCATCTATCTCGCCAAGATTACCGCAAGCAATTTGGAATGGTATTGCAGGATGCTTGGTTATATGAAGGAACCATCAAAGAAAACCTTCGCTTTGGTAATCTCGAGGCAACGGATGAAGAAATTGTGGAAGCTGCAAAGGCAGCCAATGTCGATCACTTTATCCGGACGCTTCCTGGTGGTTACAATATGGAAATGAACCAGGAGTCTAGCAATATTTCTCTAGGGCAAAAGCAACTTCTAACTATTGCGCGTGCGCTCCTAGCGGATCCTAAAATCTTGATTTTGGATGAAGCGACGTCTTCTGTCGATACGCGTTTAGAACTCTTGATTCAAAAAGCCATGAAGAATTTGATGAAAGGGCGGACTAGCTTTGTCATTGCTCACCGCCTGTCTACCATTCAAGAAGCAGATAAAATCCTTGTCCTCAAAGATGGCCAAATCATCGAGCAAGGAAATCACCAATCCTTGTTAGCAGATAAAGGATTCTACTATGAGCTCTACAATAGCCAATTTTCAAATAAAAAAGCGGAATAAGCTCGTGTCATCAAATGAGGTTTGAGAAAGCATTCTCAGCCTCTTTTTTCTTACTCACTTTTATTACTACATAAAAAGGTTAACATTTCTGCAACAAATTGATACAGAATATTCACACAATTCACCTTGTTTGTCATGATAATTTTTATTAGGATAGAATCGTTGTAAAAAATAAAAGGAGAAATGAGTGATGAATCATTTAAACAAAGATATCATTTTTGGCATTCGTAAGTCTAAGCTTGGAGTCTTTTCTGTCGTGATTGCGATCATGGGGGCTTGTTTTTTAACTGGACAATCTGTGGCAGCTGATCAAGCTGGAGAGCAGGCCCAAGTCCAAACACAAGGGCAAGAAGCGACAACCTCTGATCCCGCAAGCTCTCAAGTAGATACCAGCCAATATGGAGCATCTATGCCTTACATCCGTTATGAGGCAGACAAAGGGAACCTCCTTGGAAAGGCAGAGGTAGAGCAGTCTCAAGATAGTCACTCAACAGCTATTGAAGCTTCTGATCAGACTTATGTCGCTTTAAAAGAAAAAGGAGATGGTGTTTCCTTTAAGGTCAATGAACCAGCCAATGCCTTAACTGTACGCTATACAGTACCAGATGGTGCCAGTGGACAACTTGATGTACAGGTGAATGGTCACAGTGTAAAACAATTGGATCTTTCGTCCTCGTCTAACTGGCAGTACTTGAATGACAAAGGTGTTTATGATAGTGCCCAGGCAGATACACGCGCTCGGTTCCAATTTGATGAAGTACATAGCCTCCTTCCAGGACTTCAGCTTCAAAAAGGAGATGTGGTTTCACTGGTGAAAAACAAGTCAGATGACGTCCATTATGGTCTTGACTTTGTGGAATTTGAGCAAGCTCCAGACCCGATTGATCAAGGGGATAATGCTATCAATATTGTTTCTAAAGGAGCTACGCCAAACGACGATACTGATGACAGCCAGGCCCTCTATGATGCGATTTATGAAGCTAAACAAACCGGAAAGAATGTCTATATCCCAGCTGGGCGATTTAATCTCAATCGAAAAGTCGGTATCGATGCTTCTGATATGAAGATTTCAGGGGCTGGTATCTGGCATACCCAACTGCATTTCACTAGCGACCAAGCTGGTGGCGGTGGTTTTGACTTCCTTCACCAAGACAACCATGTTGAATTTAGTGATGTCTATCTGTCCTCCAACCTTCGTTCACGCTATGGTGAAAACGCTCAGTACAAGGCCATTTCTGGAACGCCAGGGAAAAACTCTCATATTCACGATATTTGGGCCGAACATTTTGAAGTCGGCATGTGGATTGGCGATTATGCTGGAAAAAATGATATGAAGTACACAGATGGTCTAGTAGTAGAAAATGTTCGTTTGCGAAACAACCTGGCTGACGGAGTCAACTTTGCCCAAGGAACTAAGAATTCGATTGTCCGCAATTCTAGTATCCGTGGGAATGGAGATGATGGACTTGCCAGCTGGTCAAGTATTGCGGATGGAACAGAATCAGCAGTAGCAGAAAATAATAAATTCTTGCACAATACGATTGAACTCGGTTGGCGTGCTGGTGGTGTTGGGATCTTTGGTGGAAAAGGCCATGAAATTGCCTACAATCGGATTGAAGACAATATCGGTGATGCCGGAATTCGCTTGACGACTGTCTTTAAGGGCCATAACTTTGATCTAAATGAAGAAGGAATTCGGGTTCACCACAATCTCTTGGAGCGTACAGGGACGAAGAGTGATATCTACAACAAGCATCGTGGATCGATTGATGTTGAAACGCGCTATGGAGATATTAAAAATGTCACCATTGAGGACAATGTATTTGTAGCGCCATTTGATACAGGTGTGACCGATCACCTCAATCCAAACGGTGGCATCCTAAACCATGTCGAAGTCAGGAACAATCAAACCATGAGTCAACTCTCTCGTCCAGCTCAAGCAGGATTATCTGCTCCTGCTTCAAAATCAGTTGGACAAGCCTTGAAAGTGAAAGAAGAACCACTTCAAGTAAGTGCCGTGAAAGTCCCCCATCAACCATCGAAAGTTCAACCGTCTAAAAAACAAACCGGTCTGAATCTTAAACAAGCAAAGACAGTCACTAAAACAGTCAAACCTAACTATGTCTTAAAAGCAACAAATTCCAAGCAAAAGAGCTTTTTGAAAGCTCCGAGTGCTTTATTCCTTTATCGGATGATGGGGTTAAGTCAAACAGTTTAAGAAGGATGGAAATCCTGGATATAATTCCAGGATTTTTTGCTTGCTGCTAGACTTTCATTGACAGTGAGGAGGCATATCGGTATACTAGGTATAATCTAATGAGGAGGCCTCCATGATGATTCGACCCGTTCAGCTCAGCGATGCAGCAGCTATCCGAGCGATTTACCAACCTTATGTAACAGAGACAGCCATTACCTTTGAGGTTGATGTGCCGACTGTCCAGGAATTTGAAAGACGAATCGCAAAAACGCTGACCCAATTTCCTTATTTGGTCGCAGAAGTGGATGGGAAAGTTGTGGGGTATGCCTATGCCTCGACCTATTATGCACGCGCTGCCTATGATTGGACCACTGAATTGTCTATTTATGTAGCAAAAGAAGCGCGTGGACAAGGGATTGGATCAGCCCTTTATACTGCCTTAGAAGAAGAGTTACAAGCACGAGGCTACTTACGCTTTCTGGCTTGTATCTCAGTTCCGAACGAAGCGAGCATTTCCATGCATGAAAAGCGAGGGTATGTCCAAGTGGCTCATTTTCCAAAAATTGGCTATAAGTTTAACAAATGGCATGATATCGTCTGGATGCAAAAGACGATCGAAGGGCCGGTGAGAAAAATCAAGTAAGAGCTGTTAAGGAGTAGT
>JAGZVW010000032.1:0-19203 GCA_018379295.1 Streptococcus parasanguinis
AACTTTGGGATTGTGAAGCAAGGAAGCCGCAATATCCGCCCGCATCCGTTGACCTAGTGAAAGAGTCCGCACAGGATCCTTGATAAATTCCTTCAAATCCAAAACTTCATTCAAAAAGTCCATGCGCTTATGGAAAAGCAAGTCCGGTACATCATAGATCTCTTTCAAAACCGTGTAGGTCTCTTGCAAAGCCAAATCCCACCATAGCTGGGTGCGTTGTCCGAAAACGACTCCAATATCCTTGACATAATCTTGGCGATTATCCTGGGGAATCTTGCCGTTAATCCGACAAAAGCCAGATGTGGGCTTCAAAATTCCTGTCAGCATTTTGATGGTGGTTGACTTCCCAGCACCATTTGCCCCGATAAATCCTAGAATCTGCCCTTTTGGAACTTCAAAAGTTAAATCCTTGACGGCTTCAAAGGTCTGCTTTTCAGGATGAATAAAGGAGCGCAAGGCTCCCTTTAACCCCGGCTCCTTAACTGTCTTCACAAAATTTTTCCGAAGATGTTGCACTTCTATCATTGCCATATCTATCTCCCTATCGTAAGAAGCAACATTGTATTTTTGACTACAAATATTCTAAATCCTTACTTTCTACACTTACTCAATATTATTACAGAAGGCTTTATACCAACCTATTATAATCCAATAAAAAAAGGAATGCAAGCGTTTGCTTATAGATTATGAAATTAGAAATTTCTCTCTTGAAATAATGCTTTTGAGTCAGAAATTCTGGTTTAATAGTTTCCTTAAAACACCAAAAAACCTGCCCTTAGGGGCAGGCTTATTGTTAAGAAAAAGAATTTTTTTAATCGAGAAAATTAACGATTCTACTGTTAATCCTTCAGCATTTAATTATTATCATCAGTCTCAATGGATTTTTAAGCCCTCAATTATTCTCTAAAAATTCTTTAATACGAGAAACAATAGCATCGCTTTGATAATGATAGAGGTCGTGAGGCGCATCCATATAGTCGACTTGAACATTAGACTGGTCGCTTGCAAATCTCTCTGCATAACGTTGCCACTCTGATTGGCTAAAGGTCGTGCCTTCACCGTTAGAAACCAGGAGTAAGGCTGGAATTTTCGGATTAATGCTAGATGGAACTTTCTTGGCATTTTCCTTTGCCAAACGGGATTCATGAAGCATGGCTTGTGACATCAACTGCTTATATGCTAGTAATTTATATTGTTGTCGTTCAGTTTCAGTCAGAGTTGGATTTTTTATATAAAAGGACTCAGGGAAATAACGGAGCAGGCCAATCTTACTCGTCCAATAGGCTAAGGTTATGAGAGTTGGGTGTTCTTTTAAATCTTCATAACTCGCTGGCAAGGCCCAATCCAGGCCAATCAAAGCCTTCACTTCATTCGGATATTTCTCTTGCCAAGCAAGACTCTCTAAACTAGCCATAGAATGCGAAATAATCACATAAGGACCTGAAACATGAGCTTGCGCCAAAGCTTGACGGGTCTCAGAAAGGACCTCCATCACATCTCTTGAACGATCACTATCTTGGCTAAAACCATATCCTGCTCGCTCCACGACAACAACTTTGTATTTTTGGGATAGGGAATCTGATAAATTCTTAAAGTCTAAAATAGGAGAGGCGATACCTGCACCGGAAAGAAAAACGATTGTTTGAGGTCCTTCTCCTTTAACAGAGACATTCATTCGATGTCCGTTGACCGTGACCTCTTTACCGATAGGAGTGAGAAGCTTACTTTCTTTTTGCAAACTAAGTTGGTGAAAACCAAATGTACCTCCTAGAAAAAGGATAAGAACAACAAAAATGATCCAGCTCCACAGTTTGAATTTTTTCATAGGCATATTGTACAAAAATTAAATCCTGGAAGCAACCTTTTCCATACAAAAAAACAAGATCCACATGGGACCTTGCTTTCCTGTTTTTAATTAAGCTTTGCCTTCTGAACCGAATACGTCGATACGTTCTTCAACAGCTGCAGTAATTGCTTCGAAACCTGGTTTCAAGAATTTACGTGGGTCGAAGAGTTTCTTCTTGTCGTATTCTGCTTCGTTTGCATCGTATTCACGTACGAATTGACGAGTAGCATTTGCAAATGCGATTTGGCATTCAGTGTTAACGTTAACTTTTGCAACACCAAGTTTGATAGCTGCTTGGATTTGATCGTCAGGGATACCTGATCCACCGTGCAATACGATTGGGAATCCTGGAACAGCTTCAGTCAATTTTTGCAAGTGGTCAAGGTGAAGACCTTTCCAGTTTGCTGGGTAAGGACCGTGGATGTTACCGATACCTGCAGCCAAGAAGTCGATTCCTGTAGCAACCATTGCTTTAGCGTCTTCGATTGGTGCCAATTCACCGTCACCGATGATACCGTCTTCTTCACCACCGATAGTACCAACTTCAGCTTCTACTGAGATACCTTTAGCATGAGCTTTTTCAACGACATCTTTCGCCAATTTAAGGTTTTCTTCAACTGGAAGGTGTGAACCGTCAAACATGATTGAAGTGTAACCAGCTTCGATACATTCAAGAGCATCGTCGTAGTGACCATGGTCAAGGTGAATAGCAACTGGTACAGTAATACCCATTGATTCTACAAGGTTTTCAATAAGGGCTTTACATACTTTGTAACCACCCATGTATTTAGCAGCACCCATAGAAGTTTGGATAAGTACTGGAGCTTTCTTAGCTTCTGCTGCACGCAAGATAGCTTGAGTCCACTCAAGGTTGTTTGTGTTAAATCCACCAACTGCATAACCATTGTCACGAGCTGCTTGGACAAATTTTTCTGCTGAAACGATTGCCATTTGTTATAGGCCTCCTATAAATTTTTGTGGGGTTAATCCCACTTACATTGTTTATTTTATCACTTTTTAGATGAAATTGCTAGTTTTTCCTGTAGCTTTAAGCGATTTCTTCCGATAAATAGGACGGAATCTCCTATCTCCTAAGACTCTCATCCTAGCAAACAAGTAAAAGAGGCTGGGACAAAAGTCCTAGCCTCTCAATTATTTTTGGATTGTCGAGCAAGACGCAGTGGTTGAGTGGGCTCTAATACGCTGATTTCATCAGCTTTTACAGCCCTACTCAACTGTGCGGAGGTGGGACGACGAAATCGAATTCTAACGAATTACCGATTTCTGTCCCACTCTCAATTCTCTTCTTTAAAATTTTTTAGTGAAAGGAGAAAGCCAATCCCGCAAATCACAAGGAGTCCACCTGCGACCCATTGAGAATAGAAATAAGCGGCAAATAACTGACTGTCGGTAAATATTTTTCCAAGAAGTCCGTTTAGCACTCCCTCAAGAAAGGGAATATTCTCACACACTGCAAGGATTGACGCAAGAAAGAGTATACTGCCTGCTATCAGAAAAAGATGAAGAATCCATTTTTTGATTCTTTTTTCATCTCTGAGCAGATACTTAGAAGCAATCGCCACTAAAAAAATGAAAACATTCCATATGTTTAAGGCAATAAAATATCTAAAAGTATCCTTGTATGCGCCTATCCCCATCGCTAAAATCAGGATAGGACCGAAAAAATTAATGGCACTTCCCAATAGTGCAAAGAGACCATCGACCAAAACCAGATACTTCTTCTTCATGTTCTCACCTCATCTCACACCTATTCTACCACAAAGAGATTTGAAAACAAAAAAAGATAGCCGAAGCTATCTTGATCCGATGCGGAGAGAGGGACTTGAACCCTCACGACCTAAAGCGGTCACAGGATCCTTAGTCCTGCGCGTCTGCCAATTCCGCCATCCCCGCGATTGAGTACTTTACTAGTATATCAATCAACGACTTTTTTGTCAAGATTTTTTTCAAACTTTTTTCAGAGTTTGTCATTTTTTCACAAAAAGGGAGCAGGTACTTCAACCTGCTCCCTTGATTTTTATTTGCTATCGTGGTTTTCAACTGCCGCTGTGATAAAGGCTGTGTAAAGTCCTTCTGGGCGGTTTGGACGGCTTGACAATTCTGGGTGGTATTGGCAAGCAACAAAGAATTTGTTTTCTGGGATTTCAACGATTTCGACCAAACGGTTGTCTGGTGAAACGCCTGAGAAGACAAATCCTGCTTCTTCGAACTGTTCACGGAAAGCATTGTTAAACTCATAACGGTGACGGTGGCGACGTTGTACCACTTCTTGATTGTCATAGGCAGCGGCTGCTTTTGATCCTCGTTTGAGTTTAGATGGGTAAAGACCGAGACGGAGCGTTCCTCCCATGTCTTCCACATCGATTTGGTCTCGCATGATATCGATAATTGGATACTTGGTTTCTGGATCCAATTCGGATGAATTGGCCCCTTCCAAGCCTAAAACGTGACGGGCAAATTCGATACAGGTTAACTGCATACCCAAGCAGACACCCAACATTGGGACGTCCTGTTCACGCGCATACTTGATGGCTTGAATTTTTCCTTCTGTTCCCCGTTGACCAAAACCACCTGGGACGATGATTCCATCCGCATCTCCAAGGAGTTCTGCCACGTTATCAGCAGTCACATCATTGGCATTGACCCAATTAATCTTGACCTCTGCATCGTTGGCATACCCTGAGTGCTTCAAGGCCTCAACGACAGAAATGTAGGCATCTTGCAATTCTACGTATTTTCCAACCAAGGAAATCTTGACCTGTTTCTTGAGGTTCATGACCTTGTCGACCATCGCAGACCATTCTGTCATATCTGCTGCAGGAACATCCAATTTCAAATGGTCACAAACGATTTGGTCCATATTTTGTGCTTGCAAGTTCAATGGGATTTGGTACAAGTGCTCCACATCAAGTGACTCGATGACAGCTTCTGGTGCCACATCACAGAATTGAGCCAACTTGTTCTTAATTCCTTGACCAGCTGGCTTTTCTGTACGGATGACCAACATATTTGGTTGAATCCCAAGACCACGAAGTTCTTTCACAGAGTGTTGCGTCGGCTTGGTTTTCATTTCTCCCGCAGCTTTCAAGTAAGGAAGAAGGGTGGTGTGGATATACATAACATTTTCAGCACCGACATCTGCCTTCATTTGACGAAGAGCTTCAAGGAATGGAAGGGACTCAATATCTCCAACTGTTCCTCCGACTTCTGTGATGATGACATCTGAATCCGTCGTCGTCGCTGCTCGTTTGATCTTTTCTTTCAAGGCATCTGTAATATGAGGAATAACCTGTACAGTCGCGCCCAAGTATTCTCCGCGACGTTCCTTGCGAAGGACTTCGCTATAAATTTTCCCTGTCGTCACATTTGAGTACTTATTCAGATTGATATCAATGAAGCGTTCATAGTGACCAAGGTCCAAGTCTGTCTCTGCGCCATCATCTGTGACAAATACTTCCCCGTGTTGGTAAGGGCTCATCGTCCCTGGGTCAATATTGATATAAGGGTCAAATTTTTGGATGGTCACTTTCAATCCACGATTTTTGAGCAAGCGACCAAGACTTGCTGCGACAATCCCTTTCCCGATGGATGATACGACACCACCCGTGACAAAAATATATTTTGTTGACATGTGCTTTCCTCTTCTTCTAATGTTGTAGAGGCCATTCCTCTTTGCAGAAAAAACAAAAATAGCTCCCTAATCCTTAGGGAGCTCCGACCTCAAAATGAGGTGCCCGAACAATATCTTACCGCAAATGGTCTACTTTGTCAAATTGAAAATTTCATGAAAATTATTTTCTCTGTTTACACGACCTTTTCCACTCCATTTTGTGTGACGAGAAATTTCTCAAATTGAAGCTGAGGCATGCAAAGAGCAAGGTCCTTGTGGATTCTTTCTAGCGCTTCTAAACGCATCTCGACTGACGTCTCGGTATTTCCTTGGATGACAAAGAGGGCGTTTTGCGTAGTCTCCTCAAATTTGTAATGGTCACTATCGCGTACATCCAACCAAGCCAGAACTCCTTTTTGATCCCGGTAGACAGGATCTGTCGGTGCGACATGTTTTTCACTAGAAAGGATAGGGAGAAAGAGATCGTCTCTTTGACTCAGTGTAAATTCAATCGGTCCCTCAATCTTATCTAGGTCATGTCCTCCGATCGCGAGAAAAGACTTCAGCGATTCGACATTATAGATATCGATGATGCTATTGATCTGAGGAAGAGCTCCTCGATGCTGGATGTTTCGGATAAGAGCTAGGACTGTTGGTGGATTTTTCTTGATGCTACGCCCTACTTTTTGCAAAAGGTCTGTATACCCTTTAATGACAGGAGATGCCACTACTTCTTCTGTCTGACACTGGAGCGCCCATTGTTCAAGCTCTTTCTTCTTTTCAAGAAAAGAAGGGAGCAAAACTGCTTGAGGATCCACATTTCTAGCAATTCCGACCACAACTGTATCAATACCAAGAGCTACTAAACTTTGATCTAAACGAAAGTCCATCTGGAACACCTCCTATTGGGAAACCTTACACGTTTATCATACGACATTTCATCACTTTTTTCAATGCAAACAAAAAGAGAGTGGGACAGAAATCGGTAATTCGTTAGAATTTGATTTCGTCGTCCCACCTCCGCACAGTTGAGTAGGGCTGTAAAAGCTGATAGAATCAGCGTAGTAGAGCCCACTCAACCACTGCGTCTTGCTCGACAATCCAAAAATAATTGAGAGGCTAGGACTTTTGTCCCAGCCTCTTCTTATGTTTTATTCTTCTTCCTCGTCTTCAGAATCCTCTTCTTCGTCGTCTTCTTCGCTTAATTCAACTTCCTCACCCAAATCATCCGGTACGATTTCATTTATTTCAGCATCGTAAGCTTCGACTTCACTCTTTTCATCGTCTGGATTTTCTTCATCATATGAAAGAGCTGGATCTGCTTCGTAAACTTCTTCGTCTTCTGGATCGTCGTCGTTGTAGTCGATCGCATCTTCGTCTCCATCCATGAAGGCATTGACACGTTTTTTCTTCCGTTTCTTAGGAGTTTCATCTTCATCTGTTTCTTCAAGAGCGATGATTTCTTCGTCAACTTCATCGATGGCATACCATGAACGAAGTCCCCATTTGTTATCTCCAAGTGGGATAAAGCTTCCATCTACATTCAATTCTGTGTAGAACAATGGAAGAGCTTCACGGATCTCGCTGTTTGATTTTTCAAGGTAATTTTGAATTTCATTTACAAGATCGCTAAAGTACATTTCATGGTCACGTCCGCGTAATTCCAAAATCGCACGCGCCACTTCAATCATAGAAAGTTCACTTTTTTCTTGTCCAGCAAATACTTCTAATTCCAAGGGTAAATCTCCTTATGTTTCATTTCCTAAATGGAGAAGGATCCGGTCTTAAACCTCATCCTATCCTCAATGATAGATTGAAAACTTCTCGTCACTAAATCTATCACGCATTTTATCGTTACACTCTATTGTACGATAAATTTCCCCTTTCGTCAAAGGAAAATTCCAGGATTCTCCATGAAATCATAAAAAAGAAGAGCCTCACGGCTCTTCTTTTTTATCTCAATTATTTTACTTTTGCTGTGCTTGTGATCACGTTCACTGCTTTCTTCACTGTGATGTCATGTTTCAACATTTCTGGTGAAAGAAGGTTGCGAACTTGTTCAACTGGCATGTTGTAATCTGCTGCCAATTGTTCGATTTCAGCGTTGATTTCTTCTTCAGTTGCTTCGAAGCCTTCTGCTTTCGCTACTGCTTCAACCACAAGGTTAGTCTTCGTACGGCTTTCAGCTTCTGCTTCGTATTGTTTGTGAAGATCTTCTTGAGTTGTTCCAGTGATTTGGAAGTACATTTCAGGTGAGATACCTTGACGTTGCATGTTTCCAAGGAACTCGTTGATTGAACGGTGTACTTCTTCGTGGATCATTTCTTCTGGAAGGTCAACGATTTCAGCATTTTCAACTGCAAGATCGATTGCTGCTGCTTCTACTGCATCGTTGTATGCTTCTTCTTTAGCTGCTGCCAATTCTTTGCGGTATTTTTCTTTCAATTCGTCAAGAGTTTCAACTTCTTCGTCGATGTCTTTTGCCAATTCATCGTCAAGAGCTGGTACTTCTTTTGCTTTTACTTCGTGGATAGTTGTCACGAATTTCGCTTCTTTACCTGCAAGGTCAGCTGCTTGGTAGTCTTCTGGGAATGTTACGATCACATCAACTGTTTCACCAGCAGAGTGTCCAACCAATTGGTCTTCGAAACCTGGGATGAATTGACCTGAACCAAGTCCAAGTGAGAAGTTGTCACCTTTACCACCGTCGAATTCAACACCGTCGATAGAACCTACGAAGTCGATCACAACTGTGTCACCTTCTGCTGCAGCACCTTCTTTAACAACCAATTCAGCCAAGTTGTTGCGTTCGCGTTCGATACGAGCATCCACATCAGCGTCTGTTACTTCTTTAGAAACTTCTACTGATACTTCAAGGTCTTTGTATGCACCCAATTTTACTTCAGGTTTTGTGACAACAGCTGCTGTCAATGTCCAGTCTTGACCTTTTTCCATAGATACAACATCGAAAGTTGGTTGTGCTACAACTTCGATTCCAGCTTCTTTAACAGCTGCTTCGTATGCTGCTGGAAGAAGATCGTTCAAAGCATCTTGGTAAAGAGCTTCTTCACCAAAACGTTGGTTGAAGATTGGACGTGGAATATGACCTTTACGGAATCCAGGTACGTTCAAAGTTTTCTTAACTGACTCAAACACACGGTCCAAAGCAGGTTCGATTTGCTCTTGGCTGATTGTGAAAATCAATACACCGTGGTTAGTTTCTTTGTTTTCAAATGATACAGACATTCTGTCTCTCCTTAAAATAATATAGTCATTCCTTATAATTTTACCACAAAACTTTGAAATTGCAAGTTTTAAAACGTTTTTGCCTCTCTTTTCATCCAAAAAAACTAGCCCTTAAAAGCTAGTTCTGATTATGATTTTCGGATGGGATCATCGAGGTAGAGAGCACGGGCACCGCCGATCAATTTTGGCCGACTGGCAAGGGCTGTGACATGGGCTCCACCTAGCTCACGCATGATAGGGCGAATCGGAACTTGCACGTGTTTGACATGCATCCCTACTGAGGTATCTCCGATGTCTAACCCCGCTTGACCTGTGATGAATTCTACTTCAACAGGATCCTTAAAATACTTGAAAGCTGCGAGTTGTCCAGCACCTCCTGCATGGAGACTCGGAAGGACATTGACGATTTCTAACTCCTTCTTGTCCGCCAATTCTCTTTCAACCACCAAGGCGCGATTGAGATGCTCACATCCTTGTACCGCCAGATAAATCCCTCTTGGATTCAACTCATCTAGCAAGGTCTGGACAATAGCTTCAGCAATATCGATGTTGGAGGCCTTTCCAATTTGTCCTCCTGCAACTTCACTTGAAGACATCCCGAGGACTAGAATCTGTCCTTGGCGGAGACGGCTTTTTTCCAAGACATCTACCAGGATTTCTTTCGTATCCTTCTTCAGTTGCTCCAGATCCATGAATTAGCTTCCTTTCTTTTGAAATGCATAATAGACCACATAGCCTAAAGCCATCCCAACAAAATTCTGAGCAAGGTTATTCGGAATGTCCGAGATAGCAGCACCCCAGCCATTGCCTAAAAAGAGAGCAGAAGCTAGTGCGTAACCACCTACCATGACGACTGTCGCAAGGAGCAAGCCTAGGTAACGAGCTTTGCCCTTGAAGCCAGCGAAGTAGCCTTGGCCTCCGTGAAAGAGAAGGCTAAAGAACATCCACTGAGGATAGCCTGAAATCAGATCGAGTAGGAAGGCTCCGACACCACCTACAATAGCACCTTCCTTACGCCCAAAATAGAAGGCTGTGAAATAAACGCCAAGATCTAGCAGGGTGACGATCCCTGTCGGAGTTGGAAGTTTGGTATAGTAGCCAAGTACAACTGTCAAGGCTGTCAAAATAGAGAGGCGGGCAATGAGTTGAGTTCGATTAGATGTCATATTGTACTACTCCATACTGGTCTGAATGTTGAATCGCTTGGAAAACAAAGTCTTTAGAGGCTTTAACAGCTTCAAGTGGAGATTTTCCTTTTACCAACTGGCTGGAAATGCTAGACGCAAAGGTACAACCTGCTCCTGTATTGTTCTTTTCTAAGACCTGCTCTTCAATGATGGTGAAGTCCGTCCCATCATAAAAGACATCGATGGCCTTTTCTTTATTGAGACGATTGCCTCCTTTGACCACGACATTCGCTGCTCCTAATTCGTGGAGCTTGCGCGCTGCCTCCTTCATATCGTCGAGCGATTGAATCTTGCTTTGGGTCAAGATCTCAGCTTCTGGTAAGTTTGGCGTGATGATGGTCACATAAGGGAAGAACTTGATCAATTCGTCTCGAAGAGCTGAAACTTCTACATCATGGCTTTCCTTGCAGACCAAGACAGGATCGAGCACTACTGGGATCTCCGCATGAGCTTTGACATAGTCCAAGGCTAAGTCTGCCACTTCGACATTTGGCAAAAGACCGAGTTTAATAGCAGAAAAAGGAACATCCTTGAGAGAGTTGAGCTGTTGCGCAAAGGTCGTTGGATCCACCGGAATCACTTCAAAACCGTGCTCCGTCATAGCGGTCAAACAAGTTACCGCTACAAAACCATGCTGTTTATTAGTCGTATAGGTTGCAAGGTCTGCGTGAAGACCTCCCCCACTAAAAATATCATTTCCTGAAATAGCTAGAATCAATTCATTACTCATAACGGATCTCCTTTAAATATAAACCATTTGGCGCTGCTGTAGGACCTGCTAGATTGCGGTCCTTCTTTTCTAAAATTAGATCGATCTGCTCGATCGGCATCCGATCATTTCCGATCTTCAACAAAGTTCCCACCATATTGCGGATTTGCTTGTAGAGAAAACCATTGCCCGAAAAGGTAAAGACAAGGCGATGATGTTCTGCATCCTCGATCAAGCGAGCCTCTGTAATCGTACGAACCTTGTCTTCCACACTGGTTCCTGAAGCTGTGAAACCGCTAAAATCATGGGTTCCCTCCAACTTTTGGATGGCTGCTTGCATCTTTTCCACATCCAAAGGATAAGGGTAGTGGGTCGCATAGTGGCGCATCATGGGGTTCTTGGGACGACCATAATCCACGATAAATTCATAGGTCTTGCTGTGCTTCTTATAGCGTGAGTGAAAGTCATCTGCTACTTGCTCCACCCGGACGAAATCAATATCCTCTGGGGTTTGGGTATCGAGGGCAAAGCGAAGCTTCTCCTCGTCCCGCGCTTGGGGGAGATCAAAATGAATCACCTGGCCAAGAGCATGGACACCGGAATCCGTTCGCCCCGCTCCATGAACGGTAACAGGGGTTCCTTGATTGAGGCGCGTCAAGGTCTTCTCGATTTCCTCTTGCACACTACGGGCATGCGGTTGGCGTTGAAACCCTGCAAACAAGGTCCCATCATATGAAATGGTTGCTTTGTATCGTGTCATGGTTCTATTTTAGCAAGATATAGAAGGGGTTACAAGAGTGAAAAAACCAAACTGTCCGGGTACAGTTTTGCAAGCACAAAAAGAGGCTGGGACAAAAGTCCTAGCCTCTCAATTATTTTTGGATTGTCGAGCAAGACGCAGTGATTGAGTGGGCTCTACTACGCTGATTTCCTCAGCTTTTACAGCCCTACTCAACTGTGCGGAGGTGGGACGACGAAATCGAATTCTAACGAATTACCGATTTCTGTCCCACTCTCCTAACTTCGACCTGTTACAAGTCAACTAGGTCTCAGTCTCTTTTTTTATTTTTCAAGTCTATTCCTGCTGCTCCTAAGATCGCCCCTAGTAAAGCGAGTCCCAGAGCAGATTCCACTCCTGTTTCCGGGAGTTGCTTGTTAGAAGATACTGCTTCTGAACGAACCTCTTTTTCCACAGCTGCTGGAATTGGCGATGGGGTATTTACTGGTGCTACTGGTTGATCCTTCGCGATCACTTGAGGTGTTGAAGGATCTGGAACCACTTTGTTTACGAGCACGTCTGATTTCACTGGTGCTTCTACTGAAGGGCTTGTTGGGATCACAATTTCTTTGGTACCGACTTCAACAATTTCTGCAACCGGCTCTGTGGCAACTTCTGTAGCGATCACTTTTCGACTTTGATCAAATGCCGAAACCTCTACATACTCAAGACCTTGCCCTTTAACCCCAGCCTGGATCACTCTGCGTTCTCCTTTAGCGAGATCTGGATTGGTCCGTTCCACAAGGTCAAAACCAAGTTCTTTTTCTACGATTTCAAGACTTGGTTTGTCTTCCACTAGGGCTTTGACGTCATTTTCAGCCAAGCTACCTACTTGCGTAATTGGCTTAAGCCCCGCAAGGGCTTGGGTCAGAGCAGCCACTTCTTGATCCACCTGATCTTGATGAGCACGGCTCACATTCCAATTCAAGCTATCTAAGACTTTCTCAAGTGCTGCGCGAGATTCTGGTGTGTATATGTCTAGATCTGTTGGCACCGTAGCAACTGCTTTTCTAAGAGCAGTGAAGTCTGCTTTGAAATAGTCCTTGTTATGGTTGGCAAAAGCTTCCATGAGATCAAAGACATTTTTTTCGATGTATTCTTCACTTGGGGTATCACACCAAACAGCTACCATGCTACCGACCATCGGCAAAGATGTTTCTGGATATGTTGTACTTGGGAGTTGTCTAAATGGAGTAGCAGCTGCATTGGCAATCGCTTTTTCAATATAACCACCACCTGTTTCAGGTGTTCTTCCCAAAACATAGTACCAGTCTCCGTTGGTGTTAAGGAATTTATACCCCTTATCTGCCAAATACTGTGGAGATGCGAGGTTATAGCCCCACCATCCCTTAGACCAATATGAAATCAAGACGTCCTTGTCAAAAGCAACATCATCTTCATCTCCATAATAGAAGCCATCGTTAAAGGCCATTGGCTGCAAGCCTCTTTCACGCGCCATAGCTGCAAGACTATTGGAATACTCCGCAAATTTACCATAGAGATCATACCACTTGAGGTAGTACCAACCTTGCGCACTGGTAGCGTCATTGGCATATTCATCTGTTCCGTAGTTAAAGATCTTAGACTTGTCTTTGAAGTAGTCCATGTACTTGCCAATCAAGGCTTTAGTAAAGTTGACTGCTGCTTCATTGGTCAAATCCATGGTTGTTTTTGAAACCGTATCAAAGCTGGCTTGTGGATTTTCAATGCCCAATTTTTCCATGGCCACCAACAAAGCATCCATGTGTCCAGGACTATTGACTGCCGCAATCAAGCCGATTCCTTTCGCAGTCGCATAAGCGTGGAGTTCATCCATTTCCGCTTGGGTCAATGCTTGACCATTTGGATCATCGTAATAGGCCTTGGTGCCTTCTAAAATGGCCTTTTTCACATCATCACTAGCATAGGTTTTTCCATTGGCTTCCACCGTCATATCATCGAGCACGAAGCGCATGCCATCGTTTCCGACAAGGAGATGCAAGTCAGAATAACCCAGTTCACTGGCCTTGTCGACGATCCGTTTCAACTGATCCAGTGAGAAGTATTTGCGGCCCGCATCGATCGAGATGACCTTCTTCATGGCGATTTTTTCTGCTGCTTCTTTTGCAGCAACTTCTTTCGCGTAGCTTTCTGTATACACCAAAGCATCCTGAGCTGCTTTGAGATGGTCGATCAAGGTTTTGGCCTTTGCTCGAGTCGTGTCTGCTCCTGCCCCTTCTAATGCTTTTTTAGCTGCCGTAAAGGCTACTAGAGATTCCGGTGTATAGTGATCCAAATCAGTTGGAGCTTCTGAAAGAGCTTTTTCGACCACTTCAGGATCTGCTACAAAGTAGTCCGCATTCTTGTCTGCGAAGGCATGCATCAGCTTAAAGAGAAGGTCTTTTTTGTAGGTTGCGGATGGCGTATCTGCCCAGGCAGCTACCATGCCACCGATGAATGGCACCTTAGCCCCATCATTTTTTTGAACCACATCAATCGCTGACTTGGAGATTCCTTCGAGACCTTGATCAAGGTTGTACCAACCAGATCCAGCCTTGTCCCGTCCAAGCACATAATACCAAGCATCATTGGTATTAAGAATCTGATGACCTAGTTCAGACAAGAGTTTTGAAGAAGCGACATCATAGCCGTTCCAGCCACCTGTCCAGTAGGACACAATGATATCCTTGTCAAAAGTACCATAGGAAGTATCGCCATTGTAGTAGATTCCGTCATTAAAGGCCATTGGTTTCATCTTGTGTTTTTTCACAATAGCTGCTAGATCATTAGCATATTGGATGAATTTTTCATAGCCTTTTTCTGGATAGCCTTCACCTGGCCAATGCTTGCTGGCTTGGAGAACCTGCCAACCATGGGCATCTGTGGCATCGTTGGCATATTCATCCAAACCGATGTTAAAAATGTCTGCCTTGCCGCTGAAATAAGCCGCATACTTGTCTACCAAAGCCTTAGTAAAGTCTATGGCTTTTTGGTTGTCCAAATCAACTGTCCGAGCTGATTTCTTTGTACCAAAATAATTAAAGTGAGGGTTTTCGATACCCAATTGTTCCATGGCCGTCAGAATCGCATCCATGTGACCTGGACTATTAATGGTTGGGATGACACCTACTTTCTTCGATTTGGCGTAAGCCAAAATATCATCCATTTGAGCCTGGGTCAAGGCTGTCCCGTTCGGATCATCGTAATAAGCTTTTGTCCCTTTTTCAATCGCATCCGTCACGGCTTGGCTAGAATAAGAAGTATCTCCCACTTTCAAAGACATATCATCCAACACAAAGCGCAAACCGTCATTTCCGACTAGAAGATGCAAGTCTGTATAGCCAGTTTTACTTGCTTCATCAATGATTTCCTTGATTTGGTCTGGTGAGAAGTACTTGCGACCAGCATCGATCGAAACAATCTTTTTCTTAGCTAATTTTTCTTCTTGGTCAGGATCTTTAGCAGGCGTTTCCGTCGCTGCTGTCGCTGGTTGAGCTGCCACATCCGACTCTGCAACAGAACTTGCTTCTTCGCGAATCAAACGGTCAAGATCTGATACCCGCAATTCACGATCAGGCAGTGTCGGTTGACTTTGATCGACGATTGGGGCAGGAGCCGTTGGTTTTTCTACTGTTGGCTGAGAAGCTTCCTCATGAAGAGAAATCGTTGACTCACCCTCGCTTGGCTGAGTTGGAGCTGTCGTTGAAGGACTGTCTGTAACGCTCGGCGTATCTGCAGCTACAACATGAGCACCAGCAAAAAATCCTATGAGCACCGAAGCAGCTCCTACTGCATACTTGCGAATCGCATAACGTGGTTGATGTGATTTCATCAGGACCTCCTAAATTGTCTTTGTAATCGCTTTCTTAAATTTACCACGATATCTTAATAAATTCAATGAGGATTCTCATTATTCTTTAATTAGGAGAGGAAGTTCTTGGATTCGATCCAAAATAAAACGAGCCCCTTACTCAAAAGGAAACTCGTTTTTTCTTATAAATCATCCAAGGCATCTTTGACCTTATCAAAGAACCCTTTTTTCTTTGGGTTGACCTTCAAATCACTTGCTTCCGCAAAGGCTTGAAGGGCTTCTTTTTGCTTATCATTTAATCCAGTTGGGGTGACGACATTGACAGATACATATTGATCCCCCATGGCACCACCACGTAAGCTTGGAGCCCCTTTTCCACGGAGGCGGAATTTCTTACCAGTTTGGGTTCCTTCAGGAATGACCAAATCGACATCTCCATGAACGGTTGGCACATGGACCGTATCTCCAAGAGCTGCTTGGACAAAGTTCAAGTCTAACTTGTAGTAGATGGTTGAGCCATCTCGTTCGAAGCGATCGCTCGGCTCAACATTGACAACAACATACAAGTCACCATAAGGTCCACCGTTAAAGCCAGCTTCTCCTTGACCAGCTAAGCGGATTTGTTGACCTGTTTCAACTCCTGCAGGAATCTTGACATTCACGCTATGAGCTTGTTTTTCATGACCTGTTCCACGACAAGTCGTACATGGATCCTTGATTTCTTGACCACGACCATGACAGACATCACAGGTCACTTGACGGCGCATCATCCCAAGAGGGGTTTGCGTATCCACATTGATGACTCCAGAACCATGACAGCGTCCACAGGTCACCGGACTAGTGCCTGGCTTAGCTCCAGAACCATGACAGGTATGACAGCTAGCTTCCCGATGGTACTTGACTTCTTTTTCCGCACCAAAAATCGCTTCTTCAAACTTGAGATTGACGCGGTATTGGAGGTCATCCCCTTGACGAGGAGCATTCGGATTACGGCTTGCACCACCACCAAAGAAGCTAGAGAAGATGTCTTCAAAACCACCAAAACCAGCACCATCAAAGCCACCAAAACCACCTGCTCCGCCACCGAAGCCACCATTGGCACCCGCAGCACCATATTGGTCATAAGCAGCCCGTTTTTGCTCGTCACTCAAAGTCTCATAAGCTTCTTGAACTTCCTTGTACTTTTCCTCAGCACCAGGCTCCTTGTTGATATCTGGGTGATATTTTTTAGATAATTTCCGATAGGCTTTCTTGATCTCATCCTGAGATGCATTCTTTGAAACGCCCAAACGGTCATAAAATTCAGTATTATTCATACAAGATACTAAGAGCGAACAGAAAGCGACTGAAATTTAGGAAACCGACAAGAAATCCTGATTTCTTAGGCGGTTTATCTAATTTCCAAGCTTTCCGCTCGAGTTCAATTCCCCGAACGCTCTTTGTTCCTTTCTATTGATGTTGTGAATCAAACCACGATTTAGGTCGGGTTCAGTTCCTTTCTTTTATATTGAATTAGAAACTTTGGAACCCGTGTTCAGTTACGAACACTCTTTGTTCCTTTCTATAATTTTCATGTAAATCTTTAGAGGCTGTTTTCTATACTTCGCTTCACTTGATCAAAGTCTTGGTCCGATAGAGTAAATATCAAATCCTCTTCTGAGTAGTCGTTTCGTTCTTTAAAATAGTTGTCCGTATTAGCTGCCAAGCCTAAACTTAGAATCACTTTTCTTGCAAACTCTTGATGGGCAAAACCGATAGCCGTAATGATCTGTTTATCTTGCACAACCAGTTTGGGTTGGAAATTTTCACGTGGAAGAAATTCAAAATAGTCAAAGAAGTTTTGCCAAATTCCACCTGTAAATTTCGTGTCCTTCAACAGACCTGCTTTCGCTAATAAAAGAGGCGCTGAAGAAATGGCTGCAATGAGGATATCTTGCTCACCAAGATCCCTCAAGAACGAAATCAATTTCTCATCCTGTAGGGCAGGTCCTATGTTGACCATTCCTGGCAAAATCACACAAGAATACTCTTCTATACAGATTTGATCTAGTGTTTTGGTCGGTTGACAGGGCAAGCCATCCTCAGAGACCACCATCGAATGATCTGAAGCGGCATAATCAATCGTACTATCAAAAGACAGAGCTAAAGTACTCGTTAAAGCAGTTATCTCATAAAGAGAAAAATTAGGATAAATCAAGCAAAGTACTTTTTTCATAGGCAACATCCTCTATTTTACCGAAAAACAGAGGCTGGGTTGCAACCTCTGGATTTCTTCTTATACTTACTAGTTTAAGTTTTAAAAATCAAACTAGTAATGCTGAATTGAGCACGCCCTAACCTCTTGGTGAAAAAGATAAATCTTTCTAGAAACTAAAGTTTCTGCGTCAGATTTCCTATTTTCACTGTGAGGTTTTAACGGGCTTTGCATCTTATTTTTCTGTAAACTCTCCGTCTACAACGTCATCGCCTGCGTTTCCTGCCGCTTGTGCGCCTTCTGCTCCTGCTTGGGCTTGTTGCGCTGCTGCGGCTTGTTCGTAGAGTTTAACAGCCAATGCTTGTGCTTTTTCGTTCAAGGCTTCAAGTTTTGCTTTCATTTCTTCAAGGTTACCTGATTCTTGAGCTTTCTTAAGATCATCAAGTCCTGCTTGAGCTGCGTCACGTTCTGCATCAAAGCCTTTGCCTTCAGTTTCTTTGATTGTCTTTTCAGTCGCAAAGATAGCTTGGTCTACTTCGTTACGAAGGTCAACTTCTTCTTTACGTTTCTTATCTGCTTCAGCGTTTGCTTCTGCATCTTTCATCATGCGATCGATTTCTTCGTCTGTCAAACCTGAGTTTGATTGGATAACAATTGTTTGTTCTTTTTGAGTTCCAAGATCTTTCGCCTTAACAGATACGATACCGTTCTTATCGATGTCAAATGTAACTTCGATTTGTGGGATACCACGAGGTGCAGCTGGGATATCTGTCAATTGGAAGCGTCCAAGAGTCTTGTTATCTGCTGCCATTGGGCGTTCTCCTTGAAGAACGTGGATATCAACGGCTGGTTGGTTGTCTGCTGCAGTTGAGAAGACTTGTGATTTAGATGTTGGAATTGTTGTGTTACGGTCGATGAGTTTTGTGAAGACTCCACCCATTGTTTCGATACCAAGTGACAATGGTGTTACGTCAAGAAGGACAACATCTTTGACATCACCAGTGATCACACCACCTTGGATGGCAGCACCCATAGCCACAACTTCATCAGGGTTTACTGATTTATTTGGTTCTTTACCAGTTTCAGCCTTAACTGCTTCTACAACGGCAGGGATACGAGTTGAACCACCAACAAGGATGACTTCGTCGATTTCTGACAAGCTCAAACCTGCATCTGAAAGGGCTTGGCGAACTGGAGTTTTTGTACGTTCTACAAGGTCACGAGTCAAATCGTCGAATTTAGCACGAGTCAAGGTCATTTCCAAGTGAAGAGGTCCAGCAGCTCCTGCAGTAATGAATGGCAAGCTGATTTGAGTTGAAGTGACACCAGAAAGGTCTTTCTTCGCTTTTTCAGCTGCATCTTTCAAACGTTGAAGGGCCATCTTGTCTGTTGACAAGTCGATACCATTTTCTTTCTTGAATTCTTCAACCATGTGGTCGATGATTTTTTGGTCAAAGTCGTCACCACCGAGTTTGTTATCCCCTGCAGTTGACAATACATCGAAGACACCATCACCGAGTTCGAGGATAGATACGTCGAATGTACCACCACCAAGGTCGAATACCAAGATTTTTTCTTCTTTATCAGTCTTATCCAAACCATAAGCAAGGGCTGCTGCAGTTGGTTCGTTGACAATACGTTCTACTTCAAGACCAGCGATTTTACCAGCGTCTTTAGTTGCTTGACGTTGTGCATCGTTGAAGTAAGCAGGAACTGTGATAACAGCTTTCGTTACTTTTTCACCAAGGTAATCTTCAGCATAACCTTTCAAGTATTGAAGAATCATAGCTGAAATTTCTTGTGGTGTGTATTCTTTACCGTT
>JAGZVW010000033.1:0-19040 GCA_018379295.1 Streptococcus parasanguinis
ATTTCATCAGCTTTTACAGCCCTACTCAACTGTGCGGAGGTGGGACGACGAAATCGAATTCTAACGAATTACCGATTTCTGTCCCACTCTCTTTTGTTTCGTCCCTTATTGCTTGGTCAGGACAATAATCCCTTGATCATCCTCTGCTTGCTCCAGATCTTCTAGCGACAACTGATTTCCTTCGATCCGATAGCGATAAGGCTCATCTCCGATACGCATGGATTGATTGACCGGATCAATACTAACCTCTTTGGCCTCTTCTTCTCCATCAGCATCTTGCACCGTAAACGTGCCTTTTCGACCCGTCACCACCAAGAGGATCGTATTTTCCTCGTCCTGTCCACGATAACTGCCATCTATGGACACCCCTTCTTTCTGTTCTTCACTCGCTGACGTCACAGTCTGTGATGAAGCAGACGTCTGTTTGCTCGAAGTCTGTGTCACTTTTTCTTGCTGGCTACAAGCAGTCAGGAAAAGGGCTACTGCCAAGGTCAGTATAGACATGATTTTTTTCATTAAGATCGACTCCTTTCGCCATAACCGTATACCATCTACCACCAGTATACGCCAAGAAAGTCTTTAGGTCAATTGTTTACCCCTCTAATAAAAATGCCCTTACTTCCGCAATAAAATACAAGGATCCTGTCACAAATAAGACTTCATCTGGACGACTCTGATCCATAAATTCTTTGATATAGGCCTTGTAGTCAGCTACATAGGGCAAGTCTTGTCGGTCACCTTGTGCCACCACTTCTCCGTAATGGAAGGTTGTCAAAATCAATTCAGCTTCTGGCAATCCCGCTTGAAGCGTTTGGAGCATCCCGCTATAATCTTTTCGCTTGAGGGCTCCAAATAAAATCTTCACGCGCTTTCCTGCTAAGCTATTGGCAAACTCGATCAAGCGCAACATAGCATGAGGATTATGAGCGCCATCCAGATACACCTGGTCGCCAAATAACTCTAGACGGCCCGGCCACCTTGTCTCTTGCAAGGCGTGTTTGACCTGCTCCATATCCACTTCTTGATCTAGGCCCTCCATATAGAGGAAAAAGGCCTCCAAAGCTACTGCAGCATTTTCCCGTTGGTAATCACCCTTCAAACCCAGAGACGGCAAGACAAGTTCCACGTTTTCATTCCAAAAACGATCCTGCTCTAAGCCAAAATCGTTCTGGAAGGCGTAGAGATCCACATCCAATTGCTCGGCTCTGTCTTGACAAACAGCTGTAGCCTCAGCAGGCAAAGGGCCCACAACAGCCTTCTTGCCCTTCTTAAAGATTCCTGCCTTTTGCTGGGCGATTTCTGCAATCGTCCCTCCCAGTGTTTCCTGGTGATCCAGGCCAACCGAAGTGATCACTGCGATCTCTCCTGTCACTACATTGGTCGTATCTAGAAGCCCACCGATGCCAACTTCCAACAAGACTACATCCACAGCTTGTTCCTTAAAATACAAGAGGGCCATGAGGCAGATAATCTCAAAATAAGAGAGTTGGTCCTGGGTTTGAAGCAAGGTCTGCTCCATTTGTTGGACTTCTTGACCAATCCGAGTAAAATCTTCATCTGAAATCGGCTGATCCCCAATACAAATCCGATCATGGATACTGATCATATGAGGAGAGGTAAAGGTCCCAACCTTCTTTCCGTGAGCCATCAATAATTGACGCAGAAAGGCGATTGTGGATCCCTTCCCATTGGTTCCTGTCACATGAAGAATCGGATAAGCCTTATCTGGCCTCCCTAAAAGGCTCACTGCCTGCTCCATACGATCCAGACCCGATCGAAAATTCAGACCGATCCGACTATTCATCCATTGCTCAATCTTATTCACATCTTCCTCCTAAAAGAAAAAAGCGACAAAGCCTCTTCTGACGTTTGCGCTCCTTTCTTTTGTAGTTATTTCTTTCTCATTTTTACAGCAAGTCCATCGGACTTACTTGTGGTCTTTGTTTCTAGCACAAGGCTAAAAATGTTCACTGGACTTACTTGCGGTCTTCATTTCTAGCGCAAGGGTAAAAACGTCCCCCGGACGTTTTTACTCCTCCATAAAGCTGTTGAAGACTTCTTCGATCATATCCCATTCTGCATCTGAGTCTTCTGGGATTGGTTGAAGGTCGCCTTCTGTTCCGTCTTCGTTTTCTGTAAATGAATAAGCTTGAATTTCAACTTCGCCATTTTCATCTTCTTCTGCATTTGCAGGGATCAAAAGGACATAGTTCTTTCCAAACTCTTCTTTGCCATCGATGGTCAAAAGAATTTCAAACAAGGTTTCATTTCCTTGTTCATCCACCAATGTGATTAATTCACGTTCTTCATGGTCGTGGTTATGATCATGTGCCATACTATTCTTCCTCGTTTTCTTTCTAAAAATTACGATCTAAATAATTTTGTAAAATGAGCTGCGCCGCTAGCTTATCAATAACTTTTTTGCGTTTGCTACGGCTAATATCTGCTTGCTCAATCAACATCCGCTCTGCAGCAACTGTTGTCAACCGTTCATCTTGGTAGTCGACTGGCAACCCAAACTTTTCAGCAATCATTGCGCCATAAGCCTGACTGGCTTCCACACGCGGTCCGCTTGTGTTGTTCATGTTTTTCGGCAAGCCCACAACAAAACGGTCTACCTTGTATTGAGCCACTAATTCGGCCAAGCGCTCCAAACCGAATTCTTTTTTGTCTTCATCGATTTGGATGATTTCAAGACCCTGAGCTGTAAAACCGAGAGGATCACTCACAGCAACCCCGACGGTCTTTGAACCAACATCCAATCCCATAATTCTCATTAGAGGTCTATTCCTTGCCCTTTCAAATAATAACGTACCAATTCTTCCACGATCTCATCTCGTTCATATTTACGAATTTGGTTCCGTGCATTATTATAACGAGGTACATAGGCAGGATCACCACTGAGTACGTATCCTACGATTTGATTAATTGGATTGTAGCCTTTTTCATCCAGCGACAAGTAAACATCTTTCAAGGTCTCGCTAATTTCCTTACGATTTGAATCATCAAGATTAAAACGTACTGTTTCATCTGTAAATCCCACAAGAACACCCTCTTTCCTTAGAATATTACTATTATACCATAATTAAGAGTTTTCCACAACGGCCAAGCCCTTGATTTTACGGCTTTTTCAAGCATTTTTGAGCTATTTTAGCTAAACTGTTTTTTTATTTTTGCTCACTCGCTCCAGCATTGATGAGGTTGTCCGCAAATTGACTCGGTGTCAGCTTCAACAACTCCGGTAAGTGATTGTTTTTGAAGTAAGTCATGCCTTCGGCTTTCTTCACATCCATCGCTTCAAAGTCATAGGTGATGGTTACCTTGTATTCATTCTCATTTTCCAAGGTTAAATCAGCTGTGAAACCTGGCACTGTCAAAGCTTCCTTAAAGGCATCGTCCTTGTTAAAGGATTCTCTCAATTGCTTTTGCGCTTCCTCTATTCCAACCTGTTGGATCCCTTTTTTCAACTCCTCATCGGTTGCCGTCACATTGATGGTCTCCAATTTTTTAAAGGTGTTCCCCACATAGGTGACAATTTGCGTCTGTTGTGTCCCCTTATCATCTTTTGGAAAGACAAAGGTTCTAGTGATGACCTTATTTTCTTCAGCTTTTTGCAGAATACTCTTATTATCCTTTTGTAGCTGCTCTGCTTTTGCTTGGATTGCCTTTTGCTCACTTGAATTTGGCGTTTTCGCTTGTTTTTTTTGACCGCATCCAGTCAAACACAATACAAGCGCACCCAATAAGAAGATTTTCCTTTTCATTTTCCATTCCTTACTAGTTATTGTTTTCTAAAATATTGTATCATAGATTTCGTAAAATGGCGCAGTAAACTTCTTTTCATTCCGTTTTTTAACAAGAAAAAATCAGAAACAATTGTTTCTGATTTTCATTCGCTTTAAAGAGCTGCACGCATCCGCGCTTCTGCATTTTCTACATTTCGAACTGATCGTGGCAAGAAGGCACGAATATCGTCTTCTTTGTAGCCCACTTGGAGACGTTTGTCATCTACCAAGATCGGACTTTTAAGAATACGAGGTGTTTCCATGATGATGTCAATGACTTCATTGACACTCAAGTCTTCGATGTCCACTCCTAGATTTTTAGCGTATCGATTTTTTGAAGAGACAATACTTGCCACTCCATTTTCAGTCTTTGTAAGGATATCCAATAATTCTTCTTTGGTGATCCCTTCCTTACCGAGGTTTTGTTCTTTATAAGTTAGCTGGTGAGCGTTGAGCCAAGTCTTTGCTTTTTTACAGCTGGTGCAACTTGACACTGTATAAATTTTAATCATGCATGCACTCCTTTCGCTACACGATAATACTATCGTATTAAATTATAACACAAAAACCATCAGTCTAGCGACCTATTTTGAAAAAAATTAATCTTCAATTTCAATCGCATCATCTAAATCTAGAGTTACTTCTTCTACGACAGGAGCTGCTTCTTCAGTTTTATCAAGGGTTTTCACTGCTTCGTCTTCTTCGATCAAACCAAAATGAACCCGAACCTTGTGGTCAATTTCGTCAAAAATTTCTGGGTGGTCAGCCAAGAATTTCTTAGCATTTTCAGATCCTTGACCAATTTTTTCGCCATTATAGGAGTACCACGCACCCGCTTTTTGGATGATATCCAAATCTGTTGCAATCTTCACCAATTCACCTGTACGTGAAATTCCTTCCCCGTACATGATTTCGACCATGGCTTCTTTGAACGGTGGAGCTACCTTGTTCTTTACAACCTTGATCTTGGTTTCCTTACCAACGTTGGTATCTTTTTGGTCCCCAGTCCCCTTGATTTGAGTATTTCCACGAACATCTAGACGGACAGAAGCGTAGAATTTAAGGGCACGACCACCAGGTGTCGTTTCAGGGTTCCCAAACATGACCCCAACTTTTTCACGCAATTGGTTGATAAAGATGGCAATGGTCTTGGTCTTATTGATCGAAGCTCCAAGCTTACGCATCGCTTGGCTCATCATTCGCGCTTGCAATCCAACGTGGCTATCCCCGATATCTCCATCGATTTCCGCACGTGGGACCAAAGCCGCAACAGAGTCGACAACCACCAAATCAACCGCACCAGAGTCGATCAATTTACCAGCAATTTCAAGTCCTTGTTCCCCTGAGTCTGGTTGAGACAAGAGAAGTTCGTCGATATTGACTCCGAGAGCTGCTGCATAAGATGGATCCAAGGCATGCTCCGCATCGATAAAGGCAGCAATGCCTCCTTCTTTCTGTGCTTGCGCTACTGCATGGAGGGCAACGGTTGTTTTACCAGATGATTCTGGACCATAGATTTCGATGATCCGACCTTTTGGATAACCACCAGCACCCAAGGCAATATCAAGCGCCAAGGAACCAGAGCTCATGACTTGTACTTTTTGCTCTGCACGTTCGCCCAGACGCATGATCGATCCCTTACCAAAATCCTTTTCGATCAACTTCAGGGCATCATTGAGCGCTTTTTCACGCTCATCTCCAAATTTCTTAGAGATATCATCTAATTTTTTCTGTTTTTTCGCCATTCTTTTCTCCTATTTTTTACTATACAGGAAATGCATGCAACTCACTGACGTTTTCCGGTCTTTGAAAGGCACATTTCCTATCCATTTTTAGAATTATTCTTCATTTGGCACAAACTTCATTATACCAAATTTTCACCATTTAATACAGCCAAGCGTACCAAATTAAAGGCATGAAGAACTGCAATTTCGCGGACATCCGCCCGGCTACGTCCGGCGATATTGACTTGGACACTATCCACTCCATTTGGAGTCGCAAGTCCGATAAAGACGGTCCCTGCTGGGTGCCCTTCTAGACTATCTGGCCCCGCAACTCCGGTCAGGCTAACACCATAATCGGATCCTGTTAACTTACGGGCCTGTGAAGCCATGGCTTGTGCTGTAAAATGAGACACCACTCCATGTTGCTCTAACTCTTGAGCTGGAATAGACAACATCTTGCTTTTTTCTTCCAGACTATAGGTGACAAAACCACCCGCGAAGATGCTGGACGCCCCTGAAAAATCTGCCAAAGTCGCTTGGAAAAGGCCGGCCGTCAGGCTTTCTGCAGCTGTAATGGTCTTACCAGTCCGTTTCAAGAGATCAAAGGCCACCTTGGCCATCGAATTATCATCCCCATAACCGTAAAACAGTTCATGCAAGGGTTGATGATCCAGCGTATGACGGGATAAGATTTCCTTTTCTAAGACATCGAGCTTCGCATCCGCTGAGGCTTGATCCTTCGCCTTTGTAGACAAACGCAAAGTTACTTCTCCCGTCTTGGCATAAGGGGCAACCGTCGGATCAGTCTGCTCTTCAATGATATCTGCTAGGATCGTAACCAGCTGGCTTTCCCCAATCCCAAAGAAGCGCAAGACTCTTGAAAAGAGCTCTTCCCCTGTCGTCAAATGAGGCACCAATTGTTCATTGACCATGGGTTTTAACTCACTTGGTGGACCAGGTAGAACGACATAGGTCACACCATCGACTTCAATCAAACCTCCAACCGCGAGACCTGTACGGTTTTGAAGGGGGATTGAACCGGCAATCAATTGTGCTTGTCGCTCATTATTGGGCGTCCGGACATAATCAGGGCGACTGGCAAAGAAGGTGTCGAGTTTAGCAAGCGCTGTTGGATCAAAAACCAGTTCTTTCCCTAAAAACTTAGCAAGGGTTTGCTTGGTCAAATCATCCTCTGTGGGCCCAAGTCCACCACATAAAATCACCAAATCACTGCGTTTTGAAGCTGTCTCAATGGTCGATAAGAGACGACCTTCATTGTCTCCTACCGCCACATGATAATAGACATCAATCCCTAAACTAGCCAATTTTTCAGACAAGAATTGAGCATTGGTGTTGACAATTTGTCCTGTTAGAATTTCTGTTCCAACTGCAATAATTTCCGCCTTCATGGTGCCTCCTACTTATACTATTCGTAATTTTCATTTCATTTTAACACAATTTCCTAAATTATTTAAAAAACAGATTGAAGATAAAGTACATTTTGGACAACTTTCTTCAATCTTTTTCTTTTAGAGTATAAAGTAAAAAACTCTTAGAAATACTATTTCATCAGCATCCCTAAGAGATTTAACTATGTGGCAATCAACTTCTAAAGGGCTATTTTCTATTGTGGATAGAGCTTATCTCTATTCTGAAGCAACCATACCGAGCGGTTGCTTTTTTACTTCTTTCTTGATCTAAAAGCCTTCTTCTGGCTCTAATTCTTGTTGTTTCCCCTCATTTTTTGTGATACAATAGCATCAATTTTTTCTAGGAGGATGAGATATGGTTTCTACTATTGGTATTATAAGTTTATCTAGTGGGATTATCGGAGAGGACTTTGTCAAGCACGAAGTGGACTTGGGGGTCCAACGACTCAAAGACCTGGGACTCAATCCTATCTTTTTACCTCATTCACTAAAAGGCTTAGACTTTATCAAAGAACATCCTGAAGCTCGTGCGGAGGATTTGATTCAGGCCTTTTCTGATGATAGCATCGACATGATCTTATGTGCCATCGGTGGAAACGATACCTATCGTTTATTGCCCCATCTTTTTGAAAATGACCAACTACAAAAGGTTATCAAACAAAAGATTTTTCTTGGCTTCTCGGATACGACCATGAACCATCTCATGTTGCATAAACTAGGAATCAAGACCTTTTACGGGCAATCCTTTTTAGCAGACATTTGTGAGTTAGACAAAGAAATGCTGCCATATAGCCGCCACTACTTTAAAGAATTGATTGAGACTGGTAGAATCTCAGAAATTCGCCCTAGTAACGTTTGGTATGAGGAACGGACTGATTTTAGTCCCGAGGCTCTGGGAACACCTCGTGTCAGCCATGAAAATACAGGTTTTGACTTGTTACAAGGCAATGCTCAGTTTGAGGGAGAAATCCTCGGTGGTTGTCTTGAGTCTCTCTATGATATTTTTGACAACTCTCTACACGCAGATAGCATAGACCTCTGCCAAAAATACAAACTTTTCCCTGACTTGTCAGACTGGGAAGGAAAAATCCTCTTGCTAGAAACCAGCCAAGAAAAGCCCAATCCTGAAGACTTCAAAAAGATGTTGAGGACTTTAAAGGAAACTGGTATATTCGAGGTCCTCAGTGGACTCTTGGTCGGAAAACCTATGGATGAAACTTTCTATGACGACTATAAAGAAGCACTATTGGAGATCATTGATAGCAATATCCCGATTGTCTATAATCTAAACGTTGGCCATGCTACACCAAGAGCGATTGTTCCCTTTGGAGTCCACGCGTATGTAGATGCAACGGAGCAAGTCATCCACTTTGACTATAACAAAGAAAGCTGAGATAAGACTCTCAGCTTTTTCTGTATTCTCCGATGTTCTAGGCATCTAATGTCACTCATTTCTACTTTTCCATTCACAATCATTTTCGTGATCATTGACCAGGCCTGCTGCTTGTAGATAGGATAGGACCGCAACGGGGCCTGTAAACTTAAAACCACGCTTTTTGAGATCCTTAGATAATGTCTCAGATAAAGTCGTCTTAGCTGGTGCTTGACTGTAATCCGGGACATCATTGTTGATGGTTTTCCCATCTACAAAAGACCAGAGATAGGCATCAAAAGAGCCGAATTCCGCCTGAACTTGTAAAAAGGCCTGGGCATTGGCTCGTGTCGCAAAGACCTTGGCACGATTGCGGATGATGGCTGGATTGTCTAACAAAGCTTCCAGCTCTTCATCCGTCATGTCTGCAACACCTTGAAGGTGATAGCCATGAAAAGCCTCTCGAAAGGCCTGGCGTTTATTGAGCACCGTCTCCCAAGACAGGCCAGCCTGATAGGTCTCTAAGCAAAGCAACTCAAAGAGCGCCTGGTCATCATGGAGGGGACGTCCCCACTCCTCATCATGGTAGGCTACATATAGCGGGTTGTCCATTTTGACCCAGCTACAACGTTTTGGCATCTTATTCTCCTATCTTTGAAACATAATCAGGCAAGGGAACAGTAGACTTCTCCAATAGATTAATCCAACGATTAATATCTGGTGGTAGAGGGTTAAATTTTTCATCTGTTTGATACCTTGCTTGACCATCTGTTTCTATACCAGTTAATGTTTCAATCTGTTCTCGAAGTTGGTCTACAGTTATCCAATCAGTCCAACCTTCAAAAAAGCTTTCGCGAGCCAATGTTATTCCATACCGTTCTTGAAACCATTCAATGTAGTCTGCACTTAACAGATAGAGTTTTTCGAAAGAACAAGATTCATCATTCACCTTTATACTATCTACTATATTGTCATTATCCACTATGGCAATATTCACACCACAAAATTCACAAGGAATTGAGCCAACTTGACCATAGCGAGATCCATTATGCAAAAATAATTCTGTCTGACTCTGTTGACAATTTTTACAAAATAAAGGGAAAACTTTACAGTGTATCCATATTGTTTTAATCTTCCCATTCTTAAACATTATCTTGATATGGTTGTTACTGCTTCTTGCTTCATCTAGTTTAATTCGAGCAATGCTCATTATTTCACCAACATCTTAAGGGCAGACTTGATATAGTTCTCAGCAGTATCCGTCGTTCCTTCAAAGAATTTCTTAATTTTCTTAAGCTCGGTTGCCTTGTAGCCCAAAGCCAACATGGCTTCCATAGCTTCTTCAAGGGCTTGGTTTTCTTCTGAAACTTTGGCATTGGTCTGAGCCGGTGCATCTTCTAGGTCAAGATTGATCTTACCTTCTAGATCCAAGACCATCTGTTGGGCTGTTTTCTTGCCGATCTTCGGAAACTTGGTCAAGTAGGTGATGTTCTTGCTTTCGATAGCTTGGACAAGCCCAGCATTGTCATCCGCAGCAATGATAGCCAGAGCTGAGACTGGGCCAATTCCAGAGACTGAGATCAAGTTCAAAAAGAGCTTTTTCTCTTCTTCGGTCGCAAAGCCATAGAGCAGGTGGGCGTCTTCACGGACTACTTGGTGCAGATAGACTTGCACCTCTTGATTCATTTTACCAGAGTAAGCATAGGGATTGGCCACATGCAAGAGATAACCGATCCCAGCTGTCTCCAACACGATATATTTAGCGGTGATTTTCGTTAAGATTCCTTTAATGTATTCGTACATAAGATTCCTTTATTCTTTATTTAATACTTGCCCAATTCCCGCAGACTGGTGTGATTTTCCTGAATGCGTCGGAACATCTTTTCCATGTCGGACTTGGTGAAGTTGACCAAGACCGGACGGCCATGAGGGCAGTTATAAGGGTTGTCGCATTGGGACAGTTGATAGATGAGATCCCGTGCGGAGTAATCATCCAGGGTGTGATTGGCCTTGATGGAGCGTTTGCAGGACATCATGATGGCCAATTCAGCCCGGTACTTCTTGATGGACACTTCCTTAGTCAAGAGGAGCATGTCACACATCTCATAGATACCCGACTCGATCTCTTCTTCCTTCATCCAGATAGGGTGCTCCCGCAAGATCAACTGGTTGACTCCGTACTCTTCTAGATAGACGCCCACTTCCTCTAGGAGGTGCTTGCGCTGTTGCAGGCGAATCAAATCATCTGCAGGGAATTCAAAGATATAAGGCACCAGCAGTTGTTGCTGACTACCGTCCACATCCCCGATGCTCTCCCGGTATTCTTCGTATTTGACCCGCTCTTGGGCCGCGTGCTGGTCAATGATGTAGAGGCCTCCATTGCCTTGAGCAAAAAGATAGGTCCCATGCATCTGTCCAAAATATTCCAACTCTGGGAAGGTCGATGCTTCCTCTCCCTCCAGCTTGTCATAGGCCTTGTCTAGACTAGCCAGATCCAACTCTGGGTGATCCAGTTTATTGTATACCGCAACCTTTCTTTCCGCAAACTTGATCGCGCTTGTCGGTTTTTCTACTGGATTTTCTTGGCTTATCGAATCAGCAGTAGCTTCATCTGTCAGAGGCCGTTGAGGTTCTGCCACCTCTGGTCGAAGCTTGAAGTCTTGACTTTCGCGGTCATAATAGAGGCGGTTTTCTTTTAAAGGCAAGGTTGTCTGTACTGGCTTTTCTGTTCGGCGAATGGTCGATTTGGCTAGATTTTCTAGAGCATCCGGAATTAGGTCCTGCTCTTTCAGAGCATTCGCAATGGCTTGGGAAATCAAGGCCATCAGTTCTCGTTCTTTGGATATACGCACTTCTTGCTTGGTCGGGTGAACATTGACATCCGCTAAGTAAGGGTCGATCTGGATATGAATGACCGCGAGCGGGAAGCGACCCACCATGAGTTTACTACCGTAGCCGTCTAAAATAGCCCGATTGAGCAAGAAATTCTTGATGTAGCGGCCGTTGATAAAGAGACTGATGTAGTTGCGATTGGCACGAGTCAATTCAGGCAAAGACACAAAGCCCGTCACTTCAAAATCTAGGTCGCGATTTTCAATGGCCACCATCTTCTTGGCAGACGCCAAGCCATAGACGCCCGCAATCGCTTGCCGGAGATTGCCCGTCCCCGCTGTTTTGGTCATTTCTTTTCCATCATTGATCAAGGTAAAGGCAATCTCAGGATGGGCCAAGCTCAAGCGGTTTAGAATATCCACGATATGGGATAGTTCTGCCTGCTGGCTCTTTAAATACTTGAGACGAGCAGGTGTATTAAAAAAGAGATCTTCCACTGTGATCTTGGTCCCGACAGGGCTTGTCGCTGGCTCCAATTCCTCAATTTCGCCACCCTTTGCGACCAATTTGGTCCCGTGGGCAGCTCCTTCTTGCGCCGTTAGAAGGGTTAGAATACTGACAGAAGCAATGGAAGGCATGGCCTCACCCCGAAAACCAAGCGTTCGAATACGAAAGAGATCCGCTTGACTTTTGATCTTACTGGTCGCATGTCGACGGAGGGCCAAAGCGACCTCATCGTGCGCAATTCCTTCCCCATTGTCTGTAATCCGAATCGACTTCAATCCTGCTTCTTCGATTTCAACAACGATCTGGCTAGCCCCAGCATCGATCGAGTTTTCAACCAACTCCTTGACCACGCTAGCAGGTCGTTCAATCACTTCACCTGCCGCAATCTGATTGGCTAGGACTTCTGGCAATTCAATAATCTGTGACATGTCTGCTCCTTTACCTATTTTTTCACCGATACATGTAGCTCTATTATACCACAGATCTACAAGACTCCCTTTCTTAAAAAATAGAGGCTGTCCCCATCTTCTTCCTTAAAAACCGCATAGGCAAAGAAAACGACCACATAGACAAATCCCCTTGTCTTCCCTTTGGAAAAAGTGTTTAATAGTAGTGTAAAGAAGGAGCCGGGCTAGCAGGCCAACCGACTTTACCCAAAGGAGGGAGAAAATATCTTATGAAAGTTGAAGTACACATTGATTCCCACTTCCAAGAAGAAACGGTGATGATCACAGCACCTGCACTATCTGCGCGTGTAGAGAAAATCCGTGACTTTGTGGAAGAATTGGATCAAAAAGGGCGCTTACGTGCCAAAAAGGATGGGGAAGCTTACCTGATCGAAAGCCAACTATTCCAACGTTTTTACATTGAAAATCGGCAAGTAATTGGCGAGACCATGACAGATCAATTTATTCTGACTGGACCACTCTATCAGCTATCTGAAGACTTGCCGACCTGCTTTCTCAAAATTTCCCAATCTGAAATTATCAACACAAAAGAAATCGATCACCTGCACTTTACCAGTGGAGGATCGGTGCAAATCTATCTTAAAAACGGGAGTCTGACCTACTCCTCCCGTCGTTACTTGAAAGCCATTAAGGAGAAATTATCATGCTAAAACAATCTTTTTCTGACGCCCTGAAAGGCATTCTCATCGGGCTCATCCTATCCATTTTCTTTTCCTACCTCTTCTCACCTGAGTTGTACCTTCCCTTAAGTCCCAACTCTGCAGTCGGTCGCTGGATGTTCTTGCATCATGTTCACGGCTCACTGGTCATGCTCTATTGTGCCCTCGTTTGGGGTGCGATTGGGGTCCTCTTTAGCTTCGGAAGTCTCCTCTTTCAAAAAGACTGGAGCCTCTTACGGGCTACTCTGAGCCATTACCTACTCATGTTGCTTGGCTTTATTCCTCTAGCTACCTTAGCCGGCTGGTTTCCAGCACGACTCGGATTTTACCTCTCACTCGTTGTCGAATTCACCCTCGTTTACGTGATCATCTGGTTGGTCTCCCATCATTTTTATAAAAAACAAGTTCAAGAAATCAATCAAAGCATTGCTAACCACTAAGCAAAAAGATCCTCAGTGCTACGAGGATCTGAAAGTAGAGATAAACTGTTCCTTTATACAAATCTAATAAATTCTATAAAAAATATACTCGTTATAGTTGTTCAATCATCTACTGAAACTTTCCGCTGTGAGAAAAGTGCCTGAAACACAATTGTTTCAGGCACTCGGAATTATTGAGACCTTAGGCTCAATAATTAGTCTTGGAACTTCGAAGAAGTTCGCTGACGTCCGTACTCACTTAAGGAAAGTTTCTAAGATGACTTTGTCTTCAATAAAAGATCCTCGCTGTCACGAGGATCTTCTTTTATAATTTCTTTTTCAATTCGGCGACTGCCATCATGACTTCCATGGGAGTCATATTGTAGAGATCCAGATTCTTCAATTCTGTGATCACTGTATTTTCTGTTTCTTCCTCAAAGAGGGACATTTGTTCAGCAACCTGCGAAGACACTTCCTTTTTAGGAGTTGCATCCGCAAGCGGTACTTGCTGGGCTTGTCCTTCGAGCTTGGTCAAAATCGCATCCGCCCGCTTCAATAATTCTTCTGGCAAACCAGCGATCTTGGCCACGTGAATCCCATAAGATTTATCAGCTGGTCCGGGTTCAATCTTGTGCAAGAAGGTAACCTGACCATCTCGCTCCAAGGTCGCAACATGAACATTTTCCAAACGGGACAAGGTCTCTGAGAGTGCCGTCAACTCATGGTAGTGGGTTGCAAACAAGGTTTTGGCACCGGTTCGATCGTGAATGTATTCGATGATGGACTGGGCGAGGGCCATCCCATCATAGGTCGCCGTTCCCCGTCCCAACTCATCAAATAAAATCAAGGACTGAGGCGTTGCCTTGCGAATGGCATGATTGGCCTCCATCATTTCCACCATAAAGGTAGACTGACCCGATACCAGGTCATCAGCAGCTCCGATCCGGGTATAAATCGCATCAAAGATTGGCAATTCAGCCCTTTGCGCTGGAACATAAGAGCCAATTTGGGCAAGAATCACAATGATCGCCAATTGGCGCATATAGGTAGACTTCCCGCTCATATTTGGCCCCGTAATCAGCTGAATATCCCGTTCTTCATCCATAAAGATGCTATTAGGAATATAGGACTGGGCTCCCATCACTTTCTCAACAACCGGATGACGACCTTTGTCGATCGCGATTCGTCGTTCTTCATGAAAGAAGGGACGATTCAACTGTTGCGACTCAGCGACACTGGCTAAACTTTGTAAAACATCAACCGTCGCAATCGCCTGAGCTAACTGTTGCAGACGTTGGATATACTTGCCAACTTCTTCCCGAATCCGCATAAAAATCGTATATTCCAGATTAGCAGACTTCTCACGCGCCTCTAGCATATCTCCTTCGATGCGTGCCAATTCCTCCGTACCAAAGCGTTCTGAATTTTTCAAGGTCGCCTTGCGGAAAAAGTGAGCAGGAACGTGACTCAATTGAGAATTGGTGACATGGAAATAATAGCCATCCTTCTTGTTGTAATCGATTTTTAGACCTGTAATGCCACTGGCTTCGCGCTCTTTGGCCTCAATCTCAGCAATCCAACCAGTACCATCCCGAAGAACGACACGATACTGATCCAATTGCTCGTCAAACCCAGTTCGGATGATATTTCCCTCCGTAATAACAGCAGACGCTTCCGGAGCAATAGCTGAGGTAATCAAGCGGTGCAATTCAGGAAGTTCATCCAAGCGTGCAATTAAGACATCTAAGACTGGATCACCAATCCCCAGTAGAATCGACTTGATCGTCGGCACATGCCCCAGAGTATCTCCTAGCTGCAAGAGATCCTTAGGATTGATCTTGCCAAAGGAAACACGACTCGCTAAGCGTTCAATGTCATAGACCCCTTTGAGACTGTCGGTCAAATCGCTCCGTTCAAAGAAATGATCCATAAAGACCTGAATGATGTCCTGGCGCTCTCGAATCCGTTTCAAATCGACTAAGGGTTTCTGAATCCAGGACCGCAACAAACGACCGCCCATGGCCGTCTTGGTTTCATCCAAATACCAATACAAGCTACCATGTTTCTTCCCAGTCCGCGCATTCTCTGTCAAATCAAGACTAGCCTTGGTCGCAAAGTCCATCTGCAAGAAATCGCAAATCTCATAATGATGGGCTTTTTTGAGGTGGCTCAATTCCCGCATTTGTGTCTGGTAGACATACTGGAGAAGTTTTCCAGCCGTTTTCTTTTCTAGCTCACTCAACTGATCCCCTAAGAGTTGAACATCGTCGAGCGCCGTCTCTACATGTGACAGCAAGAGATTCATCTGGCTAACAAACACACGCTCTTCCTGTTCTGGCAACTCATAACCCAGGACCACCTCACGCGCACGTAAATTGCGGATTTCTCCACAAACCATGCTAAAGTCATTGAGGGTCGTCACCTGAAACTCCCCTGTCACCAGATCCATATAGGCTAGCCCATACTCATTTCCTGAACGATCCAAAGCAACCAGGAAGTTGTTCTCACTATCTGGCTTGGTCGAATCCACCACTGTACCCGGCGTAATCACCTGTACGACTTCACGCTTAACGACCCCCTTGGCTTCTTTAGGGTCTTCCATTTGTTCTGCAATCGCGACCTTAAATCCCTGTTCAATGAGAACATCAATATACTGCTGAGCCGAGTGGTAGGGAACACCCGCCATGGGGATCGGATTCTCTGCATTTTTATTCCGTGAGGTTAAGGAAATCTCTAAAATTTGAGCTGCATTCACTGCATCTTCATAAAATAATTCGTAAAAATCTCCCATTCGAAACAGCAAAAAGGCATCCGGATAGTCTTTTTTGATATCTAGATACTGCTGCATTCCAGGGGATATTTTCTCTACTGCCATACTTCTTTATTCCTTACTGTTGCATCATTTTCTGACACAAGCTCCATAGATGAAAACAGGAGTAGATAGCTCACTATCTTCCTCCTTTTGACATCTTAACAGGGCTTGATTACTGCATCATCCCTAAAATTTCATTTTGAATTTCAATGGCTGCCTCTTGGTCTCGACAAACAATCAAGAGGGTATTGGCCCCTGCTACTGTTCCCAAAATACGCTCATCTGACATTTCATCTACACCATTGGCCAAGAGAGCTGCTTCTCCTAGCTCTGTCCGCAAAACCAAAGTGAATTCTGCTCGTGAGACAGACTTGGCGTGGCTGGACAACATAATATAAATCTCTGCCACCTCAGGCTCATTTGGCAAAATATAATACAACTGGTCTTTTCGTTTCACCTTGACTAGACCCAGATCGCGCAAATCTCGTGACAGAGTTGTTTGCGTTACAGCAATTCCTTTTGCTTCTAATCGATCCTGAATCTCTTTTTGAGTCGACAATTTTTCATTTCGAATCATTTGTTGAATCAAAAGGTGACGTTCTGTCTTTTTCATTGGACCTCCACTTTTGAATAAATATACTTTAAATTATACCAAAAAAATTGAAAATTCGCTCAGAATTGTGTTAAAATAATAGTTAAAAGGACTAAGGAGCTAATATGAACAATAAAGAACTCATTGCTAGTGAATTGGCCAAAGTGATTGACTCTCTTGACCAAGATGCTATTTTAAACTTGCTTGAACAACCAAAATCATCTGATCTTGGTGACATTGCTTTTCCAGCCTTCTCACTTGCAAAAGTGGAACGCAAGGCTCCTCAAGCAATCGCTGCAGATATTGCTGAAAAGATCGACCAAAGCGCCTTCGAAAAAGTCGTTGCAACTGGACCTTACGTGAACTTCTTCTTAGACAAATCTAAGATCTCTGATCAAGTAATCAAATCCGTCATCGAAGCAGGTGCAGACTATGGTCAACAAGACGAAGGTCATGGCCAAAACATTACCATCGACCTTTCAAGTCCAAATATCGCAAAACCATTCTCAGTTGGTCACTTGCGCTCAACCGTTATCGGGGATGCTCTTTCAAACATCTTCCGCAAAATGGGCTACAACACGATTAAAATCAACCACTTGGGTGACTGGGGTAAACAGTTCGGTCTCTTGATGGTGGCTTACAAAAAATGGGGTAGCAAGGAAGCTGTCGAAGCCAACCCAATCGATGAATTGCTAAAACTTTACGTTCGGATCAACGCTGAAATCGAAAACGATCCTGAGCTTGATGATGAAGGACGTCTCTGGTTCAAGAAATTGGAAGATGGAGATCCAGAAGCGACTGAGTTGTGGCAATGGTTCCGTGACGAAAGCTTGGTAGAATTCAACCGTATCTACAAACTCCTCGGTGTTGAATTTGACAGCTTAAACGGAGAAGCTTTCTACAATGACAAGATGGATGAAGCTGTCCAAATTCTTGAAGAAAAAGGCTTGTTGAAAGAGTCTAAGGGTGCTAGCATCGTTGAGCTCGATGATGTCAACCTTCCACCAGCTATGATTAAGAAATCAGACGGTGCCACTCTTTACATCACGCGTGATATCGCAACCGCTATCTACCGTGCACGGACTTACAACTTTGTGAAAAACATCTATGCTGTAGGTCAAGAACAATCTAACCACTTCCGTCAGTTGAAAGCTGTTTTGAAGAAAATGGGATTTGACTGGAGCGACGATATGGTTCACGTTGACTTTGGTTTGGTGACAAAAAACCGCCAAAAATTGTCAACTCGTAAAGGAAATATCATCCTTCTCGAACCAACTCTTCAAGAAGCCATCTCTCGTGCCAAAGCGCAGATCGAAGAAAAGAACCCTGAATTGGAAAACAAGGAAGAAGTGGCACATGCAGTCGGTGTTGGTGCGGTTAAATTCTACGACTTGAAGACAGACCGCCGCAATGGGTATGACTTCGACCTCGAAGCCATGGTATCCTTTGAAGGAGAAACTGGACCTTACGTTCAATACGCTTACGCTCGTATCCAATCCATCCTTCGCAAAGCCAACTTCACACCATCTACAGATGCGACATACAGCTTGAGCGATCCTGAAAGCTGGGAAATCATCAAGCTTCTCCAAGACTTCTCTCGTGTGGTGAAACGTGCTGCTGAAAACTATGATCCATCCTTGATCGCAAAATATGCTATCAACTTGGCTCAAGCCTTCAACAAATACTATGCGCACACTCGTATCTTGGATGAAAGTCCAGAACGCGAAAGCCGTCTTGCTCTTAGCTACTCAACAGCAGTAGTCTTAAAAGAAGCCCTTCGCTTACTTGGTGTCGATGCACCTGAGAAAATGTAATTTCTTATCTATGATGGATACGTAGAACATCTCTTATGGGAGTGAGAGGAGAAACTAAATGCGATTCAATTTAGTTCTTTCTCACTCCTTTTCTCATGTCCAATGCCTTTCATTCTCTACATTTTCAGATCCTTTATATACAGGAGAAATCTATGAATCAAACCGTTTACATCTTAATTTTCATCAGTTTAGTGGTCCTCTTTTTATTTAACAAGTACGAGAGAGAAAAACTACAACGGCTCTTACAAGAGCAACTCTTGAAAGATCAAGCTTTCAAAGATAGCATCAAGGAAAAAATCCAAGAGACCGACAATATCAACGATGTCATCCATGCCATCAACAAAGACTATCGATTGGGGCTCCTACTTGCTAAAGAAATCACAGAAAAATTAAAATAAGCCATAGAAGAGGAGTCATATAAAATGTGACTCCTCTTCTATTCAGTCGCAACAAATAAGAGGCTGGGACAAAAGTCCTAGCCTCTCAATTATTTTTGGATTGTCGAGCAAGACGCAGTGGTTGAGTGGCCTCTACTACGCTGATTTCATCAGCTTTTACAGCCCTACTCAACTGTGCGGAGGTGGGACGACGAAATCGAATTCTAACGAATTACCGATTTCTGTCCCA
>JAGZVW010000034.1:0-18901 GCA_018379295.1 Streptococcus parasanguinis
CAAGACGCAGTGGTTGAGTGGGCTCTACTACGCTGATTTCATCAGCTTTTACAGCCCTACTCAACTGTGCGGAGGTGGGACGACGAAATCGAATTCTAATGAATTACCGATTTCTGTCCCACTCTCTTTTTCTATTTAGAAACTGATTCATACAAGGCTACATCTCCAGGAGTCAACAAGCCAGTATAAAAACCGTCAACATTTACATTCGCATACTTAGTTAAATCATCATAAGTATGGATAGTATGAATGTAAATACGTTTTCCAAGTCGATGAACTGCATTTATAAAGTCTGGATTAAAGCGAGGATCAGCAAATGAAATCGTTACTGCCTCGATTTCATCATGTTTTGAAATGAAATCGATAACCTCTTCTGCACTATCTGGTGAAGCATACAAGGTATAGATAACATGCTGGAAAGGATAAATAGCTTCAATTTCTCCAAACATATCTTGATTATAGACTTGTGGAATCACACGATCCAATAGTTCCTTGTCTCGCTTTTTCGCTTCTGAAACAATGTCTTGAAATTGAATGATCATATCTTCTTTGGGAATTTCCATAGATTTAGTATCTGTGATCAAAACCATATCTTTATTGATCACCATTTGATCCAAGACATCTCCCACCAACATCGTCGTGAAACGACTTGGTGTTTCTGGAGAACCATAAGCCTTAAATTTTTTCCATTCATCAGAAGAAAGAGCAACATCATCTTTGTTTCCAAACTGATTCCAATCATGAACAGCAGCCAATTTTTTATCACTTGTCAGATAAAAATCCATTTCGAACAAGCGATGACCTAAACTATAATTCTGTTGCAAAGCTTCTAAGGAATTAGTATAAAAGGTGTTGTATTCTTTTTCTCGAATCGCACCACCCGCATGGGCTACCAATCTAGGAGAATCCTTTAGCCACTCCTTCTTTTTAGATTTTGTGTAATGAACAAAGCCAAATTGATTCGATAATTGACCATTTGTTAGTGTTTCAAGTACTTCCTTATCAACATAATCTTTCGATAAGAAAGTCGTATCCTTGTCTACTTTAAAATGATAGTGATTCTTATCAAATTCTTTTGTTTTTTTATTCCATTTTATCTGGATCGTCACGTCAGCTTCTTTTTTTGTATAGCCATCTTTTGTTTTTGAATAGCCTGCCTGTACTAGGCTATCTTCAACCGGATACAGACCTGATGACAATATACTTGTACGCGCAAAATAATAGCTGACGACACTAAATAGTAAAATCAGCCCAACTACAAGTATCGTAGGATATAACCATCTATATTTTCTTTTTTTATCTCCCCGTTTCATCCTTTAAGACATCTCCTCCTAATCCTTCCACAAATCCATGGCCTTCAAGAAATCGTCTGAAACCGTTACATTGCGTGGGTTGGCTTGCTCGCGTTCTTGTAGTTTCGCTTCTACTTGGGCCAGGCTGTTGATGCCTTCACTGCGCCAGTTGCGTAAAATGGCTTGGATATATTTCCAGTGAGGCTTGCCGTTAAAGACAGCTTCTCGTAATGCTGCCTTGATCACATCTGGATCTGTCTGATCCTCGCGCACGGTCTTGGTCAGGTCTTCAATCTCAAAAGGCGTCAAGAGTCGTCCCAGTTCTTGTTGGAAGGTTTCCACCAAGTCCTTGATGACATTTCCCTTAGCAGGCGCGCTTTGTGCCTTCCCTTGTAATTGGGATTCTAAAATCTCATCCAAGCGCTCCAGGGCAATGGTCGCATCAAAGATGGCTTCAATCTCGCCATTGAGCTCAATGGTCCGGTACTGAAGAAGTCCCTTGGTGGTCAAATTGGACATAATCCGATTGACTTCTGTCACCGTTTTTCCTAGATGACTAGCAATCTGATTGGGAGTTAAGGCCTCTTGGCCGGTCGTATTTTGAAGGAAGAAAAACTGCCAAACCAAGTAGTCATCTGCTTGGTCAAACAATTCATGATAATGAAAAAGCAAGGCACTTGGAAGAACCAAGTTGCCATATTTAAATGCTTGTGAATATGTCATAATTCCCCCTTTATAGGTAACCATAAAATGAAATATCTTTTTCCAATTCTTCCAAGCGGTAAGGTGTTTCTTGATAAACCGCATAGTTGATCCAATTACTAAAGAAGGTTGTCGCAGCTAGATTCCAACGAATGCGAGGCTCTGTATTAGCGTCATCCCCATCAAAATAATTCTTAGGGACGTCTGGATCCAAGCCTGCCTTGACATCTCGGTGGTATTCTTTTGCCAGCGTGTCGCGATCATACTCCAGATGGCCAAAGCTATAGACCTCACGCATATCTGGACTGGCAATGATGGAAAGCCCAACTTCATTTCCTTGAGCGATCACTTGAAGATTGCTCTTTTCAAGGACTTCTTTCAAAGGAATATCTGTATAGCGAGAATGAGGGGCAAGGAAGCGATCGTCAAAGCCTCTCATAAGCAGACTATCGGGACGTACCACTGCTTGATCATAGATACCGGATAGCTTGTCACAGAGCTCTACTTTTTGAATCCCGTAACGGTGGTACAATCCAGCCTGCGCTCCCCAACAAAGGTGCAAGGTCGAAAAGACATGACGCTTAGACCATTCAAAGACCTGGGTCAATTCTTCCCAGTAGTCTACTTCCTCAAAGTCCATCTTTTCGACAGGCGCTCCTGTCACAATCAAGCCGTCATAGTAATTCTCCTTGATATCCTCAAAGGTCTTGTAGAAGCTCTCCAAATGCTCAGCCGCTGTATTCTTGGATTCATGGCTCGCCATGTAGAGGAAATCAACATTGATCTGCAAGGGCGTGTTAGCCAAGAGGCGTAAGAGCTGGGTTTCTGTCGCAATCTTGGTCGGCATCAGATTAAGAATGAGAACATTCATGGGCCGAATATCCTGGTGAGTCGCCCGAACATCATCCATGACAAAAATATTTTCTGAACGAAGGATATCAACTGCTGGTAATTTTTTATCTAGAGTAATTGGCATAAAAAGCTCCCATCTTACAAGTTCTTAACTAACATTATATGATAGGAGCCTATAGTTTTCAATTATGGTTTTTCTGTAGCCAGTTATAGCATTAGACTATATTAGTAATGCATCAAAACTTTGTAGTCGTAATCGCCGATCGCTTCGCGACCTTTCAAGTCGTCCAACTCGATCAAGAAGGCACACCCTGCAACGACCCCACCGAGTTTTTCGATCATTTCGATGGTTGCTTTCACCGTACCACCAGTCGCCAAGAGGTCATCAACGATGAGAACACGTTGACCTGGTTTGATAGCATCTGCGTGCATGCAGAGGGTATCGACACCGTATTCTTTTTCGTAGTCAGCAGAGATGACTTCACGTGGCAACTTACCAGGCTTACGAACAGGTGCAAATCCAATTCCCAATTCAAAAGCGACTGGACATCCAACGATGAACCCACGCGCTTCAGGACCAACGATCATGTCAATTTTCTTATCCGTTGCGTATTGAACGATTTCACGAATCGCATAACTATAAGCATTGCCATCTGCCATCAAAGGGCTGATATCACGGAAGGTAATACCTTCTTGTGGATAGTTTTCAATGCTTGCAATGTAATCTTTTAAATTCATGGTTAACTTTCTTTCATAAAAAATTTTTTACATTCCATTATATCATGAATTCCACTAACTTGCATCATTTTTTGCCAAATCATTTTCCCAAGCTCCCGCGTCAAAAGCAAAAATCCCACATCCGAAAAATGATGTGGGATTGGAAACATGCTTACTATTCATCTAATACTTTATTGTACTTGATTTTCATATCCCCTAAGTTTTTCCAAGAGTAACGGGAGCTTCCATTCTTGAACCAAGTACCAAGAATATATTGTTCAGCTACCTTCTTACTTTGCTTTTTCAACCAAGCACGGTCTTTGCCATAGGCGGCAAGTTTCTTTAGAAAATCACTACCCTCTACTTCTTGATCATCCGCATAAAGATAGACTTCTTCTTGAATCAATGCTCTTTTTTTAGAATTGTATTTGAACATCATACGAACCGATACATTTTCTTTTAACTGATATTTATACCTATAAACCCATTCCGAACTGTTTCGAAACATCATGACGGACAGGTCTTCTTGTCCCCCAACGATTTTATCTGAATAGGGATACATTTGAAATCCTTCATCTTCCTTCCAGATGCGATCACTTCCGATCGTTTCTGTAAATGGCTTAAACATCACATAGCGCATCAATCCACCATTTTCAGAGTAGTTAATCTCCTCCATAGGGTTTTTGAGGCTCAGGTAGATTCCTACCCAATAAAGTCCAAAAAGCAGGAAGGGACTGAGCCAGAGGAATTTTTTTAGGTGTTTTTTCATGAGTCCTGTCCTGTCAGGTAGTCGTAGATTTCGCGAACCGTTCCAAGGGCCATCAATTCCTGTTCTTTAACGGTTTGTTTGAGATTTTGGTAGATGCTACTTTCTGCGATTTCGCGTTTTTCTGCTTCTTTATTGACCTTCATGATGCCATTTTCAATGGTCACGAAGCCCAACTCTTGAAAGATCTGAATCATTTTGACCAAGAGGATCTGCTGGATCTTGAGATAGGCCGCTAGGTCTTTGAGTTTGTAGCGGACATCGAACTCTGGGTACTGGTAGATGGTCTTATAGAGCTTGGCATATTGGTCCCTGCTACCATATCCTGTCAGATAGTAGGCTTTGGCGATCTCATTTTTGAAATAGACAGCCTGGAAATCATGCTCTTGGAAGATTTGCCGTAGTTGTTCTAAATCCTCAGGGATATTTCCAACTACAACCGCGGATGTCCCTGTCAAATCTGGCAGTTCTTTAGTAAAATCAAGAATGGGAACACCTGCGGGGAGGCTGGCATTTTTAGAGCGGATATTAAAGAGCTGCACGCCGTCCACACGCGCGTCAACCAGCATGAGCTGAAGGGTTGTTTGGCCATTCCATTGGTTGACCGACAACTGCACAGCTAGCTCTAGGTCTTGCGCCTGTGCAAACTCTGCCTCTAAGCTTCCCAAGCCAAAGGCAACCACCTCAAAGGTCGCATCTTCTTGAGAAATTTTGAGTTTCAAGTGGATATTGCCAGCTCCCATTGAGCGCGCCCCTTCTACCTTGAAGTTACGGACCAGAAAGACGGGCTTTTTATTGTCCATGCCAAAAGGACTCAAGCGATCAAAGCTTTTCAAGGTCTCAAGCGTTAGTTCTGTTAGATGCAGTTCCTCGTCGATGGCTAAGCTGGACTTGCTGCTGAGATCAATCTCTTGTTCTCTAATATAATCCGAAAGGGCCTGAGACAAGGCAGGGAGTTGGTCCACCTCGAGCGTCATTCCTGCAGCACCGGCATGTCCGCCAAAGGCGACAAAGAGCGACCGGTGAGGATCGAGGGCCTCAAAGATATTGACCGACTCAGGACTCCGAGCGCTTCCTTTAGCCCGTCCATCTTCAATGCTTAAAACAACGACCGGCTGATGAAGCTCTTCTAATAGACGGCCGGCGACAATACCAAGAACCCCTGGATTCCAACCTTCCTTGGCCAAGACCTGGGCGGACAAGCTCGGATCTACCATGGCTTTAGCTTCGTCATAGATGCTTTGGACAATTTCTTTGCGTTCTTCATTCTTCTGATGGATCATGAGGGCAATCTCGTGCGCTTCTTCATCGTCAAAACCAGTCAGTAGTTCGATGGCTGGATTTGGGTCATCGAGGCGGCCAAGGGCATTGAGACGAGGAGCAATCTGAAAACCAACCGTTTCTTCATTGACATCCTCCGGACGGATCCCTGCAATCTCCAAGAGCTCTTGCAAGCCCATGCGCTGGGTATGTTGGAGAACCCCCAGGCCGTATTTGACCAGAATTCGATTTTCATCTGTCAGACTCACCATGTCAGCGATGGTCCCGATCGCGACCAAATCTAAAAGATCAACTGGTACTTCCTCTAGGAGGGCACAGGCCAACTTAAAGGCCACACCACATCCTGCTAGATAATGGAAAGGATAATCCGCATCAGGATGCTCCGGATGAATGATCGCATATGCATCCGGTAAAACCTCTGGCATAGAGTGGTGGTCGGTCACGATGACATCAACCCCCATTGCTTGGGCCATGGCAATGGCTTGATTGCCCGCGACCCCATTGTCCACCGTGACAATCAGGGAAATGCCTTGCTGCTCGATAAAGTATTTGTAGACACTCTCATTGGGACCGTAGCCGTCTGTGAAGCGGTTGGGTAGGTAGACTTGCACCTCTGCTCCCATCTGCTCCAAGGTTTCTTTCATAATAGAGGCCGAGGTCATCCCGTCCGCATCATAGTCTCCGTAGATGAGGATCTGCTCATAATCTTCGATGGCCCGTCGGATGCGCTCCACTGCCTTGTCCATATCATGGAGCAAATAAGGGTCGTGTAGCTTCTCTAGTTTGGGTTCTAAAAAGTCTTCTAAATCCTCTTTGGTCTGAATGCCACGCTCATACAGCAAGGTTACTACGGACGCTTCCAGGCCTGCTTTTTTGGCAAGGGCTAAAAAGGCCTCATCTGCACTTGGCGAAGCTAACTGCCAATCGTATTTTGAAGTGATCATCTAGCTTTTGGTCTCCTCTTTTTCTTATCTGAATATTATAACATGAAAGGCTAAAATGGCGGGAAATAAACGATTTTTTTGGTATAAAATCATTATGACAAAACAGCATAATAAAATAGTACTTATTCTTTGACTTTATTACTATATATTAGTACAATGGACTTGTTTGGTAATACTAAAAATTAGGAGGAATTATGAAAAAACCAATTTTAGTTGTTTTTTCATTGCTAGCCGCTTTGCTTTTTCTGTTTGTAGCAGGAAGTAAAGTAACACAAGCAAAAGAATTAACAACCCAAGTAAAGATAACCCAAGCAAAATTGGACGGAGATCAAATCTCTTACCACTGGGAAATCGGAACTGGCGTAGAAATAGGTGATACCTTTAAAATTTCTATGCCAGAAGACGTCAAATTCGCTTCTTCTGCCTTCAATTCAATGAAGAATGAAAAGGGAGAAGAGATCGCAACTGGTAAAGTCTCAGACGACGGAAAGACCCTAACCATCACCTTTGTTAAAGGTGGAAATAAAGGGGCTGAAGGAAATGTCTCCTTCTATTACAAATGGGATAAAGACAATACGACCGGAAAAGATCAAGAACGAACGATTAAAATCGGTACCGAATCTGTTATCGTTAAACGTTCTGGACAAGGTCCAGTTCCATTATTACTCCCAATTAAAAAGTACAATTCTGGTGCTACTGATAATACTAATTTACAACATGCTCAGAAAATTTGGGGACCAACAGGAATTCCTGACTGGAGAGATACTTTAACAGTAACTGATGAACAAGCAGATGGGTTTTTAACTTGGCATATCTCAGTAAATAATGCTGTCGATAAACAAGCACCTGCATCAAGCATTGTCTTTACTGACCAAATGCCTAACCTTCCAGCACTTGATTTGAGCCGTATTAAATCTGCTAAAGGACAAGATGTTGCTCAATACTTTAAGGGAGGAACTTATCTTCCTGCTTCATTTGACTTGAGGGTTAATGGAAAAACTTTTGTTGCCAATGGAGTCCCAATGGCTGGCCTTGGGTTAGAACCATATATTGAGTGGACTGAACACGGATTTAAACTTGATCTAACTAAGATTAGTGACCAATTTAAAAATGCATCAACAGATGAAATTACTCTTTCTTACCAAACACTGTTGCAACATGCTGATCAAATTAAGAGTGTTACTAATGTAGCTAGCCTAAAAAGTGATCAACACCCAGAAAGTGTTTCAAAAGAAAACACTTGGGTGAATAAAGCTGCCTCAGCCGATGCTAAAGTTTTCAATAGCGAACCAACTATTAGCCCGGTTTCAGCAAATCTTGTTGTTAAAAAAGCTTTCGAAGTAGCCGGCGATCAGAAACATACACAACTTCCGATCACAGAAGGTCAATTCGAATTTGCCTTGAAAGACGAAAACAACAAAGTAGTCGAAACTGCCAAGAACAAAGCAGATGGCTCTGTTAACTTTAAGTCTCTGACTTTCAATAAAGAAGGTACTCATACTTATACCATCACTGAAAATAAGGGTACAGATGCTAGTGTCAACTATAGCACACAAAGCATCAAGGCTACTGTCGATGTGAAGAAAGATAACGACAAACTCGTCGCTACTGTCACTTACTCAGGTGGAGATGGTGAACAAAAAAATACGATCACCAATACTCAAAATAAACCAAAAGTTTCAAATGCTAAGGTAACCTTAAACCTTAAAAAAGAATTTGAAGGTGGTGAACTGAAGGGCGATGACTTTGAGTTTGTTGCAAAAGATTCAAACGATAAAGTTGTTGCTACAGCCAAGAACCAAAAAAATGGTTCGATTACTTTTGATAACATCACTGTAGACAAAGCAGGGACATTCAAATATACCATCACTGAAACAAAAGGTACGGACAAAACCATTACCTACAGCGATAAAACCATCACGGCCACGGTTGTAGTGGTTGAAAAAGACAACGCCTTGGTTGTAGAACAAATCAGCTACTCTGATGGTCAAACTGACACAGATACGTTCACCAACAAAAAAGAAGCTCCTAAAACAGAAAGTGTAACAGCTACACTTCAAGTGAACAAGCTCCTTAAAGAAGGTGAAACAAACTTACCGTTGACAGATGATCAATTTGAATTTGTCTTGAAAGAAGGAAATAATACCCTTGAAACTGCCAAGAACAAGGCAAATGGTACTGTAACCTTTAAGGAACTTTCTTATACTGCAGAAGGAACACACACATACACCATTACCGAAAATAAAGGTACTGATGCTTCTATCAACTATAGCACACAAACCATCACTGCTACTGTTGAGGTGAAGAAAGTAAACGACAAACTCGTTGCTACTGTGACTTACTCAGGTGGGGATGCTGAAAAAGGAGATACGTTTACAAATACGAAAACACCTCCGACACCTGTTCCTCCAACAGTGAAACCAACGACAGCTAAATTCAAGGCTAAAAAAGTATTGGCGATCAATGGTTCGAGCGATCGTACACTGAAAGCAAATGAGTTTACTTTCCTTCTCAAGGATCAAAATGGTACGCTCGTTGATACCAAGACAAATGGTGAGAATGGGGATATTCTCTTCAATCCAGTAAGATTTAATGAAGCTGGTACGTTCACCTACACAATTGTTGAACAAAAACCAGCTACACCAGAATCAGCAATCACTTATGATGAATCTGTTCATACTGTAACAGTGACTGTCACTAAGGATGCAAATGGACAATTGAATGCGGATGTGCAATACGACGGTAAAAAGGATATCCCTACTTTTACCAACACGTATACACCTCCGACACCTCCAACTCCAAGTGAAAAACAAATTACCACAAGTAAGATTTTAGAAGGTCGTGACCTTCAAGGTGGCGAATTTAGCTTTAACCTTTTGGATGAAAATGGAACTGTTCTTCAGACAAAACAAAATGCTGCAGATGGTACAGTGACGTTTGATGCGATCGCCTACACGGAAGCGATGATTGGTACTCATAAATATACCGTTAAAGAAGTCGTACCGGCTGACCAGGCAAACATCCAATATGATGAAGGTCAAGTGGATGTCACAGTTACCGTCACAAAAGATGAAGCATCAAATGCTATCCAAGCAGTGGTTTCTTATGGTGACAAGAAAACCTTTATCAACAAGGTGATCCCACCAACTCCACCAACTATTGATATTCCTGAACTGAAACTCTACACCCTTAAGGTTCGTAAAGTGGATGAAAAGGGTAATTACCTAGCTGGTGCAGTATTTGGACTCTTTGAAGCAGATGGTGTGACACCTGTTGCAAATCCCTATGGACAAGGCCAAGCGCAAGCAATTTCTGGTCAAGACGGACTTGCAAGCTTCGTTGGATTTGAAGCTAAAGAGTATATCATCAAAGAGCTCTCTGCTCCTAGTGGTTACCAACTTTCAGATACAGCCATCAAGGTTTCTGCAAGCGACTTTGCTTCTGCAACAAACCTTGTTGTTGATAAAGGAAACGTGGTAAACAAACTTCTTCCACCTCCACCATCAACAGATATTCCAAATATACCAACACCAAGTAATAGCAAACCTAAAACTCCATCACCAAATGGAGATAAGCCTAAGCCTAGTGACAAACCTAAATCTAGTGAAACTCCTAAATCTAGTGACAAGCCTAAAGAAGGTAAACGATCTCTTCCTTCAACAGGAACTGCAGATCATTTAGGACTTCTTGTAACTGGTTTGACATTCGTCGCTACAGCTATTGCTTCTCTGACACTTAAGAAGAAGGAAGACTTCTAAGCAACATGAAAGATCTAGTCAAACACGACTAGATCTTTTTTTGTATCTGCTTCTCTTATTCTGGTTTGTTTTGATCTTCATAAAAAATAACTTTCCCATCTTTAACTTTGAATGAGTAACTGATGGAATCAGCATAACTACCTTTGGAATAGTAGAAATCATAGGCACCATCCGGTAGTTTGCTAGCGTCTAATTTTTTGGCTGCTGCTTTTAAGTCTTGCTCCTTAACGGATACACTATCCTCTATATAAATAGTCATACGGATTAACTCTTGATCGATTAAGGTCTGAAAAGGGATTTGATAGTAACCGGCAAAGTCCTTTTTCCCTTCTTTGAGATTTTGACTTGCGATACTATCTAGAATTTGCTCCTTCTCATCACGGTTGGAGTTAGATAAAAAACCAAAGAAACTAATAGGAAGACCTAGAGATTGCTTCTTTAATTGTCCCTCAATTTCCTTCTCCTTCTTTTGGACAGATTGTTGCTTCAAGTACGCTTCCTTATACTCTGGAAGATGGTCACTAGTTGTATCTGTCCAATCATTATGAAACACCGTATCAGTTTCTAATGTCACTGATTGTCCATCATAGGTTTTCTCAGAGTAGGTATAAGACACATGATAGGTTGGGATTTCCAAAGCAGTCCAGTCCAGTTTGTTTATGGTAACAGTTCCATGCAAACCAACCTTAGCAAGCTCACTGCTGACAACTTCCTTAGCCTTTTTATAATCACTCGGTTTCATGATCTTACAACTGGAAAGAAACAGGCAACATAGAATAAGTGGGATTCCTGCGAATAGTTTGAAATAGTTGGGCTTCATAGCCTGACCTCCTTGCTAAATTCGACCTAATCGATTAATTTTTTACAGCAGTCATATCTGAACAACCTATGAACCGATTGAAAATTCTAATGATAATTGAGAAGTTCCTATTATATGACATGACTATTTTTGAATGACCCATTTTGCATCACCATAAACGATCGTAAATGGTCCATCCCCATCTGTTAAATAATTAATTTTATATTTACCCGACTCTCCTGCCTCAAGGACTGTTGGCTGTTTGTAATTTAAAGTATTATTCAACATATAAGCAGATTTGCCATGGCCATCATAGAGATCTACATTTGTATAATCTGGAGTATTTTCAATACTGAGAGGTGTTGTATTCGATATGGTGAATTCGACGATCAATCGATGTTGTTTTTTCCTTGTATCGATACGGTCTTGATCATCCTGAACATCCAAATTTGGATCGTCTGTTACACTATTCAGTGTAACTTCTAAGCCATTAGCAAATACAACTGGCTCTCCAATTACATAACTTTTAACAGGATTTTTGGGATTAAAATTCTTTAATTTTTCTTTTATCTTTTGTCCGTCACTATTATTTCCAGATGGGATGGTCCAAAAGATATTATTCTCATCTTGCTTACCATACTGATTATCCCCCTTCATTTGTTGAGGGATTTGTAAGAGAATAGCCAAGTTTTTTAAATCAATTCGAACATCACCTTGATTTGTCACTTCCATTTCAACCGTGAATTCCGTAGGCGAAGTTTTACTATAAGCATAACCGGATAATGAGGTTGCCTCGAAATTTTTGTTAACTAACTGTTGTAAAACTGTTGAAAGCATGATATAGGAAATATGATCATCTCGATTTATTTCTTTTTCAGCATACCTTTGATGGAATTCATCGAGCCAATCATAGAAGGCTTGATTGAAATCTGACTCATTAGGATTTTTATAATATTTATTCCCTCTCGATAAAAGCTCTGGGAAGTAATTTGGTACCTGAATGCGAATGAATACTTTGTTTCCCTTAACTGCATAGCCCTTTAACTCATATTTTTTTCCAAAACTCAATGCATTCGTCATGAGCTTCAAATACATGGGACCATATATTTTGAGGGGGTACTTCTCACCAAGATATTCCACATAAGTATTTGGATCAAAAGTACTACTGTTTTTTTCAATTTTAGGGATAATATAATCGTTCCAGAGTCGAGTATACATATCCTCTTGATTTTTTGCCCCATTGGCCTTGATTACTGTGTCTATTCTACTTTGATCTACATAGACTCCTTCAACGACCTGCAAAGCTTTTTGAACCCTTCCTTCCTCAGATAGAGGGGCTTCATTCGGTTGCTGTCCATATATTGAAATACCATCGCTATCATCTGACCTCATATATTGTGGAAGTTTTTCGAACGTTATGTATCTGATACTGTTCTTTGCATCCCAATCAAATGTTGCTGCAGGTCCTGTCTTGTCAAAATGAATGTTTTTTCGATCGATTTTCTTCTGTACTTCTTTATTCGAAGAACCTTGTTTTTCTATAGTTCCTTGTTTGCAGGCACTCAAACATACTGGTATAAGTACCGAACATAAGACAAGGCCCCATTTTATTTTCTTCTTCATTTCATCTCCTCCTAATCTCTTCCTCATTTTACCATCAATCCCCCCTTTTGTCAGTCAAATAGATAAGGCTGGGACAAAAGTCCTAGCCTCTCAATTGTTTTTGGAATGTCGAGCAAGACGCAGTGGTTGAGTGGCCTCTACTACGCTGGTTTCATCAGCTTTTACAGCCCTACTCAACTGTGCGGAGGTGGGACGACGAAATCGAATTCTAACGAATTACCGATTTCTGTCCCACTCTCTATTTCATATAAATCATCCCTGTACATGCTTGCTCTGAAAGTTCGACAAAGCCCAGAGACTGGTAAAAGGCTAGATTCTTCTCGCTACGTTCAGTGACGAGGAGCCGTTGATAGACATTTGGGAAGGTCGCTAAAGCCTCTGTTAAGAGTTTCTTTCCGATGCCTTGGCGCTGGCGATCTGGTCTTACCAAAAGATCCTGGACTAAAAGGACAGAGTGGCCATCTCCTACCAAGCGAATGTAGGCGACGAGCTCTTTCTCATCATAGACGGCTAACTGCCAGACACTGGCTTTGACAGCTTCTTCTAGCATGGCTGGGTTGTTGGTATAATTGGTCCAGCCGACCGAACTGTACAATGCGAGTAGGTCTGTCATCGCTGGAATTTCTTTTTTATAATGGAACATCTTAACTCCTTTTTAATCGATAGTGCTGGAAGAAGGCGATATCTCGGTAAGGGGACTCTTGGCAAACAGCTAGCTCCATCTTGAGCATAGACTCTCGCCAGCCTTCTTGGCCCTTGAAGCGATTGTCCTGCAAGGCATAAAAGACACGGATCCCTTGGTAGTCCTGAACTTCGAGGGCTAGATCGTCTACTGCTCTATCTAGATCATAGGCCTGTGCCAAGCCCATGGAGTGGGTTTCCAGGTCTTGACCGCCTAAGAGATCAAGCGCCTTCTGAGTATCATTTTCAAAGACGACGGTCTGCAGGACGCGGCCAACCTCATTGTGCTTGACGATAGAGAGCAGGCCTCCTGGTTTCAAGAGACGGGTGAATGCCTTGAGAACCACCTTGCGATCCTCTACATACTCCAAGACATTGTGGCAGAGGATGACATCAAAACTGGCATCTTCAAAGCTCTCTATTTGGTCCAGACTCCCAACGAGTTGCTGGTAGGGATGGTCCTGGGCCCGCAAGGCTACCATTTCCTCATTAGGTTCCACAGCAAGGACCTCATTGTCTTGTGCCAGGTGGTTGGCCACGAGACCGAAGCCACTGCCGAAATCAAGCACCCGTTTTCCCTTGATGTCCTGTAATTGTTCAAAAAGGATATCATAATAGATCTGTCCCCAGGGTTGCCGGAGGTTTTCTAAATAGGCTTGAATATTTGCGGCCATCTGGTTCCTCCTATTTGAAATTGAACATCTTACTGGCTAGCTTGTCTGAGATGCGTGGGAAAAGGGTATAGAGCTTGTGGGTCAGGTTCAAAAGCCAAGGCAGATTGAGCTCACGTTTTGGTTTTCCAAAGTTTTTGATAATCTTCTTGGCCACAAAGTCCGGTTCCAAAATATAACGGTCTACAGCTTTGACATAGCTTCCGTCTGGGTCTGCCTGATCAAAGAAAGTGGTCCGGATGGGGCCTGGATTGACCGTTGTCACATGGACACCAAAGGGCATGAGTTCCAACCGGAGGGCATTCGAGAAGCCAATGGCCGCAAACTTGGTGGCCGAATAAAGGCTGGATTTGGCTGTTGCAACGAGACCCGCCATGCTGACTATATTGACAATGTGCCCCTTGCCTGCTTCCTTCATGTGCGCACCCATCAAGCGTGAAAACTGCATGAGGGCAAAGGTATTGACCTCAAACATCTCCTGCACCTGCTGGTCAGAAATGCGATCAAAAGCCTCAAAAATCCCATAGCCTGCGTTGTTGACCAAGATATCGATCTGCCCGTAGCGCTGATAGAGCTCTTCTACCAAATCTTGGACGGCTGAGGAATCAGTGATATCGATCCCGATGCATTCAGCTTGAGGATGACTGGCATAGAGCTGTTCCAGTTTTTCTTGATTTCTACCTAGAAGAATGAGCCGATCTTCAGGGAGGAGCTTGACCATTTCTTGGGCCAAGCCTCCACTTGCTCCTGTTATGAGAATGGTGCGCATCTTAGATCTCCACTTCTTCCAAATCTTTGACGACATAGACATTTTCAAAAATACTGGACGCATCCTTGCGCAATTGGCTGATGTCTTTTGATAAGAAGCGAGCACTGATGTGGTTGAGAAGAAGGCGCTTGGCCCCTGCTTCACGCGCTACTTCTGCCGCCTGCATATTGGTCGAGTGGCCGTGTTTCTTAGCAATCTTCTCATCGCCCTTGCCATAGGTGGACTCATGGACGAGGACATCCGCATTGACTCCAAGGCGGACGCTGGCATCAGTCTTTCTGGTATCTCCAAGGATCGTGATAATCTTACCAGGCCGAGGGGCTGAAATATAATCCGCTGCAATGATCTTAGTCCCATCTTCCAGGGTGACATCTTGGCCATTTTTGACCTGACCAAAGAGTGGACCAAAAGGAACCCCTGCCGCCTTGAGCTTGTCTGCGTCCAGCGTCCCTTCGAGGTCTTTTTGCATGATTCGGTAACCCACGCAGAAAATGGTGTGGTCCAAGGCTTCCGCATAAACCGTGAATTTATCGGTTTCTAAAATCTTACCTAGAGAATGTTCATCGAATTCATGAAAATGGATGCGGTAAGGCAGGCGAGAGCCTGATACACGAAGACTAGTCATCACAAAGGATTTGATCCCTACTGGTCCATAGATATCCAGATCCGTCTGCTCTTCATTGGCCTGAAAGGCCCGACTAGAGAGGAAACCTGGCAAACCAAAAATATGGTCTCCGTGTAGGTGAGTGATAAAGATCTTGCTAACCTTTCGCGGACGAATGGTCGTTTCTAAAATTTGATTCTGTGTCGCTTCGCCACAATCAAAGAGCCAGACTTCATTGATCTCGTCCAGCAATTTGAGCGCTAGGCTCGATACATTACGGGCTTTTGAGGGTTGCCCAGCTCCCGTTCCTAAAAATTGAATGTCCATTGTCTACTTTCTATCTATATAAATCATGGCCGTCCGGTTCTCTGAACGGAAAGAAAGGTTGCCTGGGTAGGCTTGCGCTAGCTCAAGGAGCTCCTCTTGGTTATATCCTGACAGTTTCAAGCGTCCATCTTCCAAGGTCATCAAGTCAGTCAGGGCAGAGAGGGCTTCTGTTTTAGTGACCCCTTCTGGTTCAGCCTCTTGCAAGCAGATCTTACCATCTTTTTCAAAGACCAAACAATGTGGAAAGATCTCTGCAATTTCGAATAAAATGGCAGGGGTGATATCCTCTGCTGGATCTTCAGCAAAGACACAGGCTAACTCTTCATTAACGTAAGCCAAGCCATAAGACTTACCTGATAAGTTGAGGCGGATAAAGGGCTTTCGTTCATCAAAGCTTTGCTGAACTGTGAATAAGTCAAATGCCCGGCTCAAGTCCAAGAAATAATCCATGGCCTCCTTGGGGCTCTTCTTCTGATAGAGCTCAGCAAAATAAGCGTTGATCACACTTGGGGGAGGCGTAATCACACGGAGACGCAATTCCTCAGGGATCGTGCGTAAAAGATTGGTCAGATAGACCCGATCGAGGCTGGTATAGCCTCCATATTTTATTGCTAAATCAACGTAATCCGTCATAAAATTCTTCCAACTTCCACTTATTTTTCTCTGCAATATAGCCTTGAATGACCTCGACATCTTCTTCAAATTCGCGCTGGTCAATGATCGCGACCATCTCTAAGTCATGTGTCCGATAAGATTTTGAAAAGGGAACGCGAATGGTGAAGGGAACAAAGAGTTCTCTCAGTTTTTCTAGGAGCAACGCCTGAAGGTCCTCTCGAGCTGTCTCAGAGCGTGCTGAAATCAAGCTAAAAGGTGTCTGGGTTGGTGTAAAGTCTGCTACTTTATCTGCTTTGTTGTAAAGCGTCAAGCGAGGGATCTCCAGCATATCCAGGTCCTTCATGATCGAAAGTACCGTCTTTTCATGCTCTTCATGATTGGGATCAGACGCATCGATGACATGGACCAGGAGGTCTACATTCTTACTTTCTTCCAAGGTCGACTTAAAGCTCGAAACCAACTCTGTTGGTAGATCTTGGATAAAGCCAACCGTATCGGTCAGCGTCACTTGCAGATTTCCTGTTAGATGGATGCTCTTGGTTGTGGCATCCAAGGTCGCAAAGAGTTCATCGGCTTCATACTGGCTCTTACTGGTCAACTGATTCATAATAGTCGACTTTCCTGCATTGGTATAGCCGATCAAACCAATCTTAAAGACAGGTGATTCCAAGCGTTTTTCACGAAGGGTTTCCCGGTTCTTTTCAACTGCCTTGAGCTGACGCTCGATATCGGTGATTTGATTACGAACGCTCCGGCGGTTCAACTCCAACTGACTTTCCCCTGGACCACGAGAACCAATTCCCCCAGCTTGACGGCTGAGCATGATCCCTTGACCGACAAGACGTGGCAAAAGGTATTTGAGTTGGGTCAAGTGCACCTGCAACTTCCCTTCATGACTCCTAGCCCGCATGGCAAAGATATCTAAAATCAACTGCATCCGGTCAATGACCTTAACCCCAAGGATTTCTTCTAAGTTGACATTTTGACGGGGGGTTAGGCGGTTATTGACCACCACGGTCGTAATCTCATCTGCTTCGACCATTTGAGCGATTTCTTCTAGTTTTCCTGAGCCGACAAAGGTCTTGGTGTCGTATTTCTCCCGCTTTTGTGTATAGGAGCCCCGGACATCTCCACCAGCTGTTTTAGCCAGGCTCGCCAACTCCTCCATTGACATGTCAAAATTGTCCATGCCTTGAAGTTCCACACCGACCAAAAGGATGCGTTCTTGTTTCTTTTCTGTTTCAATCATGCTGTAAAAACTCCTTAACATCTGCAAGAACCTGCTCCTTGAAGTGGGGGGCAGAAATGGCGTAAAAGGTCACTTCCATTCGATTTCGAAACCAGGTCAGCTGGCGTTTGGCAAAGCGCCGCGTATTGCGCTTGAGGATCTCACTGGATTCCTCAAGGCTCTGCTCTCCCTTAAAGTAAGGAAAGAGTTCCTTGTAACCAATGCCTTTAGCTGCCTGAACCTCCGGATGGTCATCATAGAGCCACCGGGCTTCATTCAGCAAGCCCTCCTCTAGCATGCGATCTACTCGGCGATTGATGCGATCATAGATCAAGGACCGGTCATCATCTAGACAGATGAGATAGGGTTCATAATCGGTTTCTTCGTTTGCGAGGTCCTGCCCAAAATGCGCAATTTCAAGAGCTCGCATGGACCGACGGCGATTGATCTGAGGAATCACAAGTCCTTGCTCCGCTACCCTTTGGTACAAGTCTTCGTCCGACAGCACGTCCAATTGAGCACGATAGGCCAGAATCTCTTCATGAGGAACTTCACCACCTAGATGATAACCTTCGAGCAGACTTTGGATGTAAAGGCCTGTCCCACCTGCAATGATAGGAAGCTTGCCTCGGGCTGTGATCTCTTCAATCGCAGTCTTGGCTTCTCTTACAAAATCAAAAGCCGAGTAAGACTCGGTCACCTCCCGCACATCGATCAAATGATGGGGAGCTGCTGCTTGCTCTTCTGGTGTCGCCTTGGCTGTTCCAATATCCAGCTTGCGATAGACTTGTTGACTATCGCCACTGATAATTTCACCATTGAAGGCTTGCGCCAAATCGATCGCAAGAGCTGTCTTTCCAACAGCAGTCGGTCCCACAATCACAATTATCTTGGTTTTCATCGTTTTTCCTTGCAAAATTCACGTTTTTTCGTTACCATATATTATAACATAAATATTTAAAGTTCAGAAAAGGAGAAATTCTCATGGCTAAAGGATTTGGTAAAGGTTTTGTTACTGGTGTTGCTGGTACAGTTGCTGCTGTCGCAGGTGCAGTTTACACATTCAAGAAAAAAGTAATCGAACCAGAAGAACAAAAAGCAGCTTTCATCGAAGAAAACCGCAAAAAAGCAGCACGTCGCCGTGTCTCACACTAATCATTCAAAAGAGAGTGAGACAGAAATCGGTAATTCGTTAGAATTCGATTTCGTCGTCCCACCTCCGCACAGTTGAGTAGGGCTGTAAAAGCTGATGAAATCAGCGTAGTAGAGCCC
>JAGZVW010000035.1:0-18722 GCA_018379295.1 Streptococcus parasanguinis
TTAGAATTCGATTTCGTCGTCCCACCTCCGCACAGTTGAGTAGGGCTGTAAAAGCTGATGAAATCAGCGTAGTAGAGCCCACTCAACCACTGCGTCTTGTTCGACAATCAAAAAAATAATTGAGAGGCTAGGACTTTTGTCCCAGCCCCCTTATTTTTAGTCCCTCTTATTTTTCGCGAATGACTTCTACCTTATAACCATCTGGATCTACAACAAAATAGTAATTCGGTTGCGTCCCTGGAAGACCTTTTGGTTCCGTCACTTCATAGCCTTTAGCCTTGTGTTCAGCATTCAAACCTTCCAAATCAGGAGTACTCAATGCGACGTGAGCATAGCCGTCTCCGATCACATATGGACCATGATCGTAATTGTAAGTCAATTCTAACTCATAGTCATCTCCAGGCAGGCCTAAGTACACGATAGTAAACTTGTAGTCTGGGAAATCTTTCCGACGTTTTTCTTCAAAACCAAATGCATCTTGGTAAAAAGCGATTGATTTTTCTAAGTTTTCCACACGAAGGCAAGTGTGCAACATTTTTGAACTCATAGGTATTCCTCTTTTCTATTTTTAAAAAATTATGAACGATTCTTTTTACGACTTTCCGTCTTGACGGATAATTTCACTTCAAAGATGGTCCCTTTTGGTTTATTATCTTTGACTTGAACGGTCCCTTTGAAGGCTTCTACAATCTGCTTAGCGAGGGATAACCCCAAACCAAATCCACCTTTTTGACGGGTTCTGGCCTTGTCGACCCGGTAAAAACGATCAAAGATCCGTTTCTTATCCTCATCACGAATCCCTGGACCATTATCCAGCACCCTCAAAAGTAGATTTTTGTCCTTCAATTGAACTTCAAACTGGATCTCGCCATCTTCATCGGTATATTTCAAGGCATTATCATAGAGAATGGTCATCAATTGCTTGAGGAGCGTTCTATCAGAACAAATGACTTTGTCCACCTGATTGTCTCCTCGGAAGATTTTGTCATTTTCTTCCGCAATGATCTCAAAATTCGAGAAGGTCTGATCGAAAAAGCTTGGTTCGATGTCTTCCATCTCTGGCTTCAAGCCATCATCTCTTCGGGCGATATTGAGAAGGTTGGTGGTCAAGAGCTTCATATTTCGAACTTCATCTAAGCTAGATGCAATGCTCTCGCTCGATTCCATAATGGTCGCTTCAGGCTTTCTAAAAAGCGTTTCAAGGCGATTTTGTAAGACTGCTAGAGGCGTCCGCAACTCATGAGAAGCATTTTCTACAAAAGACTTTTGCTTTTGCATACTCTCAAGCAGCGGCTTAACGCTAAGACGGGCAAGGAAGAGACTCGCAAACAAGGAGATTCCCCAGAAGCAAATCATGACAAGAGCGATCTGGCTTTCATGTTCCTCACTGGTCTGCTCTAGCTGACTAATATTGGTCATGATGACCGCATACTTGATATTACTTTCATCTTCATCATCAGATAGACTCAACTCTGCCATATAGGCCCGATAACTTTCTTTTTTCCCATAGCTATTGGTAATTTGAAGCTGAGAAACCTTATTGAGAAGTTTTCGGCCAAACGTCACTGTTTTAAAGTTTAGAAACCCGTTACCAGTTGTCAAGTTTTCATATTTTTTATTGAGCAAAACAACAGTGGTATTCGATGTGACATCTCCTTTAGGTTCTGATTTGTCATGGTCAGGTAACATCATCCCATGATCGTTATCATCATCTTTATTAGTTGATTGTCGCTGATCTCGATAAGCAATAGCTACAAGTGAGTATGGATCCTGACTGAGAGTCCTGAGGTTCTCATCGACCGTTGTATAGAGACTCGAGCGCATGACCTGAATAATAATTAAGGTCATGGCTGAGAATATCAAGGTGAAGAGACCAAAATATCGGATGAAGTAAGAAAAGTCATCTTCTCCGACTGTTTTCTTAATCCTTGTTAGCATCTTTTAAGATATACCCCACACTGCGTAATGTTTGCAAGCTCTCAACAAAATCAGTACCTTTTAATTTCTTACGGATTTTTGAAACATAGACTTCAACCACTGAGATAGTTGTGTCACTGTCAAAGCCCCAGAGACGATCAAAGATCTGTGTTTTTGGAAGGATGACATTTTGGTTTTGAAGGAAGTAGACCAAGAGATCAAATTCCTTCCCAAGAAGTTCTACTTCCTTATCGTCCACGTAAGTCGAATTGGTAGATAAGTTGACCTTCAAATTGCCATAATTGAGGGTGTTTTCATTGACCTTACCTGAGCGCTTCAAGAGAGCTTGGATCCGCATCTTAAGCTCTTCAAGATAGAAAGGCTTGGTGAGGTAATCGTCTGCCCCCAGCTCAAATCCGTGTCCTTTGTCATCCAGACTTTCTTTAGCTGTCATGATTAAAACAGGTGTTGTCACGCCTTTTTCACGCAATTCTTTCAAGACATGGAAGCCGTCTTTTTCAGGAAGCATGAGATCCAGCAGAATCAAATCATAGATCCCGCTTTCTGCTTCGTAAAGACCTTCTTCTCCGTCAAAGACCTGCATAACGTCCGCAAAATCATCTAAAAAATCAAATACTGAATTTGATAAACCAAGGTCATCTTCGACCAATAGAATTTTAATCATCGTCGTATCCTCTTCTCTTTCATGAGTGAGTCTTTCTAATCTATTCTTAACCATTATAACACGACTTGCCTTCATTTCCTATAGTTTAGAACCTGGTTTGATGATCAAATTCAGTCTATCTGAGGAAGGCTTTTTTTATGAGTTTGTCGTGTTTTCTTTGTTATTTTGACTATCACTCGTCTTGTTTTTATTCTTCGATTTCTTTTTGTTGGACTTGTTAGAGGAATCCTGATTCCCTTCTTGTTGTCTGCCAGATTGGTTCATGCTATTTTCTGGACCATTGCCTTGAGGGCCACCATTGCCTTCCTGTGGCATTTGACCAGGTCCACCTCCTTGCGGGCCACCTTGAGGACCGCCGTCCTGTGGGCCACCATTTTGCTGGTTTCCTTGTGTAGCATGGCCATTTTGACTATTTTGTTGCTGATTGGAACCTTGGTTCTGACCCGTTTGAACCGGTTGAGAAAATTGTTGAGAATTGGAAGATTGTGAGGCGATGACACCGACCCCAAAGCCACTTCCAGCACCGACCAACAAGCCACCAACTGCTGCCATACCGATCCACCACTTAGGACTTCGTTTGAGGACGACCATTTTTTCTTTGGATTCTTGCGTTTCGACTACTTGTTTTGTTTCTTTTTGATTCATCTTTTTACCTTTTATCTTTTTTACAAGTACTTGTCTTTTAAATTTTAAAGGGAGCTCGATCCTTTAAGTAAGGCGATTATACTTTAGAAGTCTTAAACAGGCCTAAATTTTTACTTAAAACAACCTAAAACGACTGGGACTATTGACAGGATGAAACCGATATTGTAGAATAGTTACCATAAAATAAAATAGAGGTTAACTGTTATGAAAAAAATCTTTCCTTTAGTGCTCATCTCCATTGGAGTAGCTATGATCTCCGTCCTATCTCAATTTACCCTTCCATTTGGTCCAATTCCTTTAACCCTGCAAACGCTCATGATCGGGATTATCGGGACCATCTATAAACCCAGTCATGCTTTTGTCACAGTCTGCCTCTACCTACTTCTTGGTTTCTTAGGTTTCCCAGTATTGGCAGGTGGTGCTAGTGGTGCTTCGCATTTCCTTGGCCCTACTGCTGGTTTTCTCCTCTTCTTCCCATTCCGAGCATGGATCACGTCTCTATTTACAAATGCTAAATCCAGCGTGCTGACCATTTTCCTTGCTAATTTGTTCAGTAGTGCTCTCCTCTTTGTAGCTGGAGCTATCGGCTTTATGCTGGTCACGCATACCGATATCCAAAAAGCATTTGCTTTGGTCGTTGCTCCCTTTATCCTTGCCGACCTCATCAAACTGATCATCATCACGATCACCAGCAAAGCTATTTTTGCTAGCCTCAAACACCACTGGTATTTCAAATAAGATACAAAGGGTACGAACATACTAAAATAAGCAACATCTGAACACAGTTGTTGCTTTTTGTTGTAGGAATATCTCTTCAATTGAACTACTTTTAAATGAATGACTGTTTCGTAGAAGAACCTTCTATCTACCCTCCTTCCTTTATTTTTCCTTATAAAGAACTCTCAAGATCAGTAACTGTGTTAGCAAAATCCAAATAATCAGAATAGTGAAGTCAAACAATGAGATGCGGTCATGGCCATAGACGCAAGCTCGTAAGAGGTTGACAGAAGGGACAAATGGAAGAACATGGTAGAGATGGTTTATCCAATCTGGAAGACGACTTGCAGGGTACATGATTGGTGAAAACATCAAACCAATCATAAGAATCAACTGAGACATCAGCGTGACAATATTGGGAGAAAAAGTATACGCAATGGCAAATCCAAGACTGATCATTGTAAGACAGATAATAAATAGGATGAAAACAGCCAGAACAGATACATTTAGGCGGACAGAAAAACGAAAATAGCCCAGTATAACAGAAATGAACACTCCAGGTAAAATAGCAATCATCCACATCCAAAGATCTGCTAAGGAAATAAGAATTCGAGGTATTGGAAGGGCTCGTACATAGTCTACATGTCCTTCTGACTTCGCATTTGCTATAACAGGTGATGAGATAGTACAGCCAATAGAAATAATTCCTATCAGAACTGAACCAGAAGAGAGATAGTAGGCAGCTGTCGTATCAATTTTACCTATCACCAGTGGATAACCAAAAAGAAGTGAAATAGATAATAGAACCTGAGCTAGCGTAAAGAGTAGAAATAGATCTTTTTGACGAAGATAGTTCCAACGAAGTAAGTAAATAAATTGAGTCATATCAGTTTGTCAACTCCTCTCTATAAAGATCTGAAATGGACATGTTTTTCTGAGCAAGTGACAGATTAAAAATATTCTTTCTATCCAATTCCTGTGTGATTTTTGGTAGCAGTCTCGTTAACTCCTTCTCTTCTATTTCAATCTGGCAGATCGAACCGTTGATAATGGTGTAATCTTGAAATAGAGCTAAGCTATCTTTATTCCTAAACTCAAAAGATATTTGATACTGTTTTTGATAGGTTATTTGCTGAACTGGTCCTGATTTGATTAACTTCCCATGGTTAAATAAAGCATAGTTGTCAGCATATTTTTCAACTTCTAAGAGATTATGCGTCACAATAATAATGGTATGACCTTTATGCGCTAGCTTCTGTAATAATTGCCATTGTTTTTCACGACGTATTGGATCAACATCGTTCGTCGGCTCATCAAGAAGAATGATGGTCGGAGATCCGATTAAAGCCATTGCAAAAGAGGTCAGACGCTTTAAACCACCTGAAAGGTCCTTTCCTTGTTTTTCCCGGTACTCCTTAATTTCTAACTCGGTTAAGAGCTGATCCATTTCTTTTTGCAAATCCAAGGTGTTTAACCCTCTCATTCTTCCAAGCATTTCTAAGTTTTGTTCCACCGTCAATTTCTCAAGTGGGGCATACTGTTGAGACATATAGCTCATCATTGAGCGAGCTCGTTTACGATTTTGAACAAAAGAAATATCTCCATAGCAAACGTCTCCTTGATCAGGTTTGGTAAAACCAATCATTTGATTTAAGAGGGTGGACTTACCAGCGCCATTGTGTCCTAAAAAAGCTGTAATTTTAGCAGCTTCTATTTCTAAGGAAATATGATTATTAGCAAAATGTTGCTTATCGAATGATTTTGTCAAATCTCTAATAGTCAGTGTCGCAAATGTCTTCATCTCATCACTCAAGACTGAGAAGATTTTCCCAGCTTCCTTCATTTTTGATAAGATTATTGTATAATAAACATATGACTTTCCAAGGTTTACGTCATGATTTACCATTTTAGTGTCATAATTAGCCAACTCAATTTGATAAGGGAGACTTATGTTAAACGTCGTTATTTGTGATGACTCAACTAGAGATGCTAGTCAGTTAGAACAGTATTTACTTTCTTACGACAAGGTTCCTGTAGAAACAAAACTATATACCAATCCACAAAAGATGTTAGAGCAGTTAACAAGGGATACTCATTGTGTCTTTTTGGATATTGATATGCCACAAATTACTGGAATTGACCTTGCTCGTGAAATTCGGCAGTTCAATCCTTTTATCCCCATTATTTTTGTGACCAGCTATCGTGATTACATGGAACAAGTTTTTGAAGTACAGACTTTTGATTACTTAGTAAAACCAATTGAACCTCAAAGACTAAATAAGGTAGTAGACAGAATTTTACGTTATCTAGATTTAGGACAAATCATCTTTAACTTCTCATTTGGAAAACAAAGTTACTCTATTCCTTTAAGTGACATTACCTATTTTGAGAAAGATAAGCGATCCGTTTTTATTTACACGCTAGCAGATACCTATAAGTCCTTACTGAAAACTCAAGACATTTTAGATAAACTACCTGATTATTTTATTCAAATTCATGCTTCTTATATTGTAAATCCCAAATATATCAAAGATTTTGATGCGAAAACAGTGACTATTTTGCTAAATGGAACCGAGGAGCATTCACTTCCAATTAGTCGTAAGTTCCAGTCTTCTTTTAAAGAAAAATACTATAACTACCTCAGTGAAAGGAATTTCTAATGCTAATAGGATTGCGGATCATTAGTATCTTGTTCGACTTATTTCTGGCAAGTGTTTTATTTTTTAGGTCAATATCCAAAAGTAAACAATCAAAAAAGACACTTTTACTCCTTTGTTGTTGCTTTCTTCTTCATGTGGCTTTTGTGTTTATATTTTTAGAAAGTCGCGTTTTTTTAGTGAGCAATCTCCTCCTTAGTATTGTAGAATCCTCTCTTGTAGGACTCTATTTTGGCTACTCCTTTCGTGATTCTTCCTTTTGGATATTCTTACAGACAAGCCTGACATTATTAGCAGGAGCTGTCCTCAATCAAGTTATCCAACTTTTTCTTCCACTGTCAAAAGTATCGAAAAATTTAGGACTGATTAGTGGTTACCTTGCCATTAGTTTTCTTTTTTCAACCGTCATAACACTTGTTCTTCGACAGTTATTCCGAACACATCAAAAGTTAGGCATGGCAACATCTAAAAGAAATTGGCTGTATCTATTTATTGTGCCGATTTTATCGATTATTTTCGCCTTTACCGTATCAGCTATTCAAGGGCAAGTATTTGGACCAGATTATCTTTCTGTCATTTCACTCTTGTCTCTTATTGTATTGTCGTTTTCCTCGCTTTATTTTACCCTACATCTTTCTCAACAACAGCACGCTTATTATCAAAATAAATTAGATAAAGAACAGCTTCAATTCCAATTAAGAGAAACACAACAGTCTCAAGAGGAATACCAACGATTGCAAAGTCTTCGGCATGACTTAAAAAATAAACATTTAACTCTGTTGGCACTTCTAGAAGAAAATCCTGATGAGGCTAGAGAGTATCTTCACTCGTTAACTGATAGTATTTCAGGAAAACAAACCTTTTACTCCAAAAATCCAACAATTAATTTTTTACTGAATCAAAAATTGCATGATGTGGAAGATGAAATTGAATTGGAAATTGACTGCTTTGTCCCTCAAGAATTATCTATTCAGCCTGATATTCTAGCTGTTATTTTAGGAAATTGTTTAGATAATAGTATTTCAGCCTGTCTTCGATTAACTGATAAATCGGAGAGAACATTGGCTCTGAATATACGTTATTTTCAACAAAACCTATTTATTTCGATCAACAATACCTTTAATGAACAAGAACAAGAGACTCGTAAAACACGTCAAAGAGATGGTTGGGGCTTACGAAACGTTGATGCTCTAGTACAAGAATACCAAGGAACTGTCAAGCGTTTCAAAGAAAATGGCCGCTATCGAACGGAGATTCTCTTACCAAGTCCAATAAACTAATGATCCTTCTCCTTTGATATCCAATACAAATGATTCATTGAAAAACAAAAGATGCTACAGAATGAATTCTGTAGCATCTTTTATAAATTTATTTCATTTATTTCGTCGCAAGGATAGCGGCTTCTACTGCTGCTTTTTCCCGTTGAATCAAATCCACACGCGCTGCGATTTCCTTGATTCCCATGCTGATGTTTCGGCTGATAGCCATATCATCCAATTGAGGCTCAAAGAAGGCCTTGTATTCATTCAAGCGTTCACGGGTCTTGAAACAGTTAGCTGGGTAGATGACAAACTTATCAAAGCTCATATCACCACCGAGGGCTTTCTTGACCCAATCCCAGTTTTCACGCGCCCAAGTCCAAGTTCTTCCTTGGGTAAAGTCATCGTGTAAGAAGTTGTAGTACCAACTCATAGCCAAGTCCTGAGGTTTCACCACATCCTTGTTCTTCCACTCCTTCAATAGAGCTTCCAAAGTTTCCTCATCCTTGGTATAAGAAAGTGCAGCCGCCAACTGGCGTTTAAAGTTCCCATCTACTGTCTTAACATAAGTATCCAGGTATTGTTGGCTAAGCTCCTTGGTTTCCAGGTGCTTGATTTGGTTGACCAAGATTTGCAGGCGGATGGCAGCTGGAAGTTTTTCCAAATCATCTGCATGTGCTTCAAAGATAGTGCTCGCTTGAGCTTTTGCAGCTTCATCATTGGCCTTGATCATATTAGCAATCATTAGCTGACGAACTTTTTCGTCTTCTTCTGTTTCACCAGGCTTAGCTTCTAGACCCAAGCGTTCAAAGTTGTAACGGTTCAAGCGTTTCAACAACTCATGGAAGGCAGCTTCTGTTTCAGTTCCTTCATCCACAAAGAGACTGATTCCAGCTAAGACGCTCGAAACAGCTGAAACAACCAAGTAGGAACTTTCTTCTGTCAAGTGTTCAATCACTGGCAAGAGGCTTGCATAAGAAATTTGACCACTTTCAGCTAAAAGACGACGTTCTTGAACCACTTGTAATTTTGAAGTGCTATCCAAGCTAGCAAGGTCAGCAAGGATGTCTTCCAACAATTCCCCACGGTAGTCACTGATATAGTGAGCTGTATTTTCTGTATTGAAGCGAAGAGCTCCGCTGTTAGCTGCTTTCAAGGCACTGTAGTTTGGAATTTCTAAAACTTCAGTTTCCAAAGTATCTGGAATACCTGTCCAGTTGCTATTTAAAGGAACAACCCACTTGCGACCTTTTTCTTCTCTTTCTCCGATGAAGAACTGCTCTTGACGGATGATCAAGGTATCGTTCTCCACAGAAGCTGAGACAACAGGGTATCCTGGTTGCTCCAACCAAGAATCCATAAAGGCTGCGACATCACGACCTGAAGCCTGCCCAAGAGCATCCCAAAGGTCACGACCGATGGTATTGCTGTATTGGTGTTTTTCAAAGTAGATCTTCAAGCCTTTACGGAAGGCGTCATCGCCTAACCAACGGCGAAGCATGTGCATGAGACGGCTACCCTTGGCGTAAACGATTGCTGGGTCAAAGAGGGTGTTGATCTCATCAGGGTGTTTGACTTCCACATGGACGGATTGAACGCCATCTGTAGCATCGCGTTTCAAGGCAGCAGGCACACCGGTTGTTTGGAAGTCTTCGAAGATATTCCAGCTTGGTTCGATAGCATCCAAGCTGACATATTCCATCATATTGGCAAAACTTTCATTCAACCAGAGGTCATCCCACCATTTCATGGTCACGAGGTTTCCGAACCATTGGTGAGCCAATTCGTGAGCCACCACCAAGGCTACTGTTTGACGGCTTTGGGCAGTCGAGTTTTCATCTACAAGGAGATAAACTTCACGGTAGGTTACCAAGCCCCAGTTTTCCATCGCTCCTGAAGAGAAGTCTGGAAGAGCGATATGAAGGGATTGAGGGATTGGATACTTAACGCCATAGTAGTCTTCGTAGAATTCAATAGCACGAACGGCAATATCTAATGAGAAGTCCAAATTTTCTAATGGGTGAGCTTTTGTTGAGTAGACTCCGACAAGGGTTCCATTCTTAGTCTTAGCTGTCACTCCTTGGAGGTCTCCAGCCGCAAAGGCCAAGAGGTAAGAAGACATGCGAGGAGTTGTGTCAAACTTCCAAATACCTGTTTCTTTGCGGTTTTCCACATCAATTTCAGGCATGTTTGAAAGGGCAATTTCACCTTCTTCTTGGTCAAATTTCAAAGAAAGATAAAATGTTGCTTTAGCTTCTGGCTCATCCACACTTGGGAAGGCTTCACGCGCAAAATGGCTCTCAAACTGAGTAGAGAGGACTTCCTTCTTCACACCATCAATACTGTAGTAAGATGGGTAAATCCCAGTCATATTGTCTGTGATCTTACCAGAATAGGTCAAGGTAATCGTTACTTGACCTGTCCCTTCTAATTCAACATAGACTGCTTCATTGTCATCATCCACCGTAAATGGACGGGCTTGACCTGCTACTTCTACTGTTTCGATGGTCAAATCTTTTTGGTGAAGCGAAATCTTGTCCGCCTTGGCTTGACCTGTGATCACCACACGACCGCTAAAAGTCTTGGTTTTACGACTTAAATCCAAAAACACTTCGTAATGTTCTGGAACGAATGTTTCTACAAAATGTGCAACTGCTTGCATAATTTCCTCCTTTAAATGTTTTACGCTTTTCCAATCAAAAGCCCTAATAAAACTATTTTATCACAAAGTTGGGATAAAAGAAAAGACAAGCATGACAATGCCTGTCTGAGATCGAAAAGACTCCAAGATCTTACATTTCGATAATTTTACCTGTTTCAAAGTAAACTACCCATTCACAGATATTTTTTGCATAATCTCCGATGCGTTCCAAGAAGTTGATCACTTGGAAATAATCACGTCCCGTCACGATGGACTCTGGATTTTTTCGAATTTCTTCTGTTGCTAATTCTTGGATGCTATCAAAGTAATGGTTGATGACTTCATCTCGTGAAGCAACTTCATAGGCCAAATCCACATCGCCTTTGAGGTAAACATCTAGTGTCGCTTCAACAAAATCTTTGACTTCACGGCCCATCTTGCTAATTTCTTCCTCAACAGATTGGATACGGACTTCCCCTTTCATGCGAATCGTTGCCTTGGCAATCGATACTGCGTGGTCCCCCATCCGCTCCAAGTCAGAGACTGCTTTTAAGACGGTCATCACGACACGAAGGTCTTGTGAAACCGGCTGTTGAAGGGCGATAATCTCAAAAGACTTACGCTCTAGCTTCACTTCGTATTCGTTGATCTCCGCATCATCTTCGATGACCTGACGGGCCAATTCACGGTCATGGGTCACGAAAGCACGAACCGTACGGTTGATCTGACTCAACACTTCATTTCCCATTGCATAAAACTGGTTATGCAACTTCTCTAAATCTTCTTCAAATTGAACTCGTAACATTTTATTTTCTTCCTATCCAAATTTACCAGAGACATAGTCTTCTGTTTCTTTCTTAGCTGGGTTCAAGAACATTTCATTGGTGTCATTGTACTCGATCAAATCACCATCTAAGAAAAAGGCAGTTTTATCGGAAATCCGACTTGCTTGTTGCATGGAGCGTGTCACCAAGAGCATGGTGTAGCGGTCTTTTAGTCCATACAAGGTTTCTTCAATCTTGCCAGCTGAAATCGGGTCTAGCGCTGAAGTTGGCTCATCCAAAAGAATAATCTTTGGACTGGTCGCAAGAACCCGCGCCACACAGACCCGCTGCTGCTGACCACCGGAAAGTCCAATAGCCGAATCATGCAGGCGATCCTTGACTTCATCCCAGATGGACGCGCGTTTCAAAGAGGTTTCAACTGCTTCATCCAAGACAGCCTTGTCCTTGACACCATTAATCATCAAGCCATAGGTCACATTATCATAAATGGACATTGGGAAAGGATTGGGCTGTTGGAAGACCATTCCGATTTCCTTACGCAATTCAACCGTATCGGTCCGGGGTCCGTAGATATTATGTCCATTGTAGAGGATGGTTCCTGTGGTGGTGACCTCATGGTTGAGGTCGCCCATACGGTTAATGGCTTTTAAAAGGGTAGATTTCCCTGATCCTGAAGGACCAATCAAGGCTGTGATCTCCTTTGGAGCAAAATCCAAGGAGACGCTATTTAAAGCCTTCTTTTTATTGTAATAAACCGACAAGTCCTTGACTTGCAAAATTGGTTCTGTCATTCTATTTTCCTTTTTGTTGTCATTTTACTTTATCCAAAGTGACCAGATACATAATCGTTGGTCGATTGCAATTTCGCATTTTGGAAAATATTCGAAGTCTTATCGTACTCGATAAGGTTTCCAAGGTAGAAGAAACCGGTATAATCACTAGCACGCGCTGCTTGTTGCATGCTATGGGTCACGATGACAATGGTATAATTCTTCTTCAACTCAAGCATGGTTTCTTCTAATTGCGCTGTCGCGATCGGATCAAGCGCTGATGCTGGCTCATCCATAAGTAAGATATCAGGCTTCACAGAGATGGCCCGCGCGATACAAAGTCGTTGCTGTTGGCCACCTGAAAGTGTCAGAGCTGATTTATGAAGGTCATTCTTGACCTGATCCCAAAGAGCTGCCTGTTTCAAAGAAGTTTCGACCAATTCATCCAAGACCTTCTTGTCTTTCACCCCCGCACGTTCATGCGGGAAGGTGATGTTTTTGTAAATCGATTTGGCAAAAGGATTCGGCCGTTGGAAAACCATCCCAATGTGCTTGCGCATTTCATAAACATTGATATCTGGACGATTGACATCAATTCCTTCATACCAAATTTCACCCGTTACACGCGCAATATCGATGGTATCGTTCATCCGGTTCAAACTACGAAGGTAGGTTGATTTTCCAGATCCTGAAGGACCGATCAAGGCTGTAATCTTATTCTTTTCAAACTGCATGTCGACGCCTTTAATGGACTCGTTCGTTCCATAATAGACATGTAAATCTTTGGTCGATAGGACCACCTTTTCTTCAGGAAAAGTAATGATGTGTCTCTCATCCCAATTGTATTTTGACATTTCTTCTCCTTTAAGCAGATGTTAGTTTTTTATGGAGGTAACTTCCGAGTTTGCGCGCTCCAAAGTTAAAGATCAAGATAAAGATCAAAAGAACGGCGGCAGAACCGGCTGAGACTTCGATCGAGTCTGGAATGGTTCCTTCACTGTTGACCTTCCAGATATGGACAGCCAAGGTTTCAGCCTGACGGAAGATCGAAATCGGACTGGTCACACTAAAGACATTCCAGTTTGACCAATCAAGGGCTGGAGCCGATTGACCTGCAGTATAGATCAAGGCAGCAGCTTCCCCAAAGATCCGTCCAGAGGCCAAGACGACCCCAGTGATAATACTTGGAAGAGCTTCTGGTACCACGACATGAATCACAGTTTCCCAGCGAGACAAGCCCAGAGCTAGACCTGCTTCGCGCTGTGTATGGTGGACGTGCTGCAAGCTATCTTCGATATTGCGGGTCATCTGTGGCAGGTTAAAGACGGTTAAAGCCAAGGCTCCTGAAATGATCGAAAATCCGTATTTGAACTGGACAACGAAAACCAAGTAACCAAAGAGACCTACAACGACAGATGGCAAAGAAGACAAGATCTCAATACAGGTACGAACCAAATTGGTCAAGCGACCTTTTTTAGCGTACTCAGAGAGGTAAATCCCAGCTCCAAGAGACAGTGGGAAGGAAATCACCAAGGTAATGACCAAGAGGAAGAAGGAATTATACAATTGAATTCCGATCCCTCCTCCTGCTTGATAAGAAGAAGATTTCCCAGTCAAGAAGTGCCAAGATACATGGGGCAAGCCACGGACCAAGATATAAAGGATCAATGAGGCAAGAATCGCAACGATGATCCCTGAAATAGCATACAGCACTCCTGTGGCAATTTTATCCATTCGTTTAGCGTGCATAGTTCTTCTTACCTCTTTCTTTCGTAATCAGTTTAATCACACTGTTAAAGGCAAGACTCATGAGGAGCAATACCAAGGCAAGTGACCAAAGAACATTGTTATTGACCGTACCCATGACGGTATTTCCGATTCCCATAGTCAAAATAGAGGTGAGGGTGGAAGCTGGTGTTGTGAGCGAGGTTGGTACCACTGCCGAGTTTCCGACCACCATCTGGATAGCCAAGGCTTCCCCGAAGGCACGCGCCATACCAAAGACAACCGCTGTAAAGATTCCTGAGCGGGCTGCCTTGAGCGTGACATGCCAAATCGTTTGCCAGCGTGTCGCACCCATGGCCATACTAGCTTCCCGGTAATGACGGGGCACAGCTCGGAGGCTATCGGTCGTCATAAAGGTGACAGTTGGCAGGATCATAACAAAGAGGACAAAAACCCCTGAGAGGATCCCAAAACCAGTCCCTCCAAAGAGACTACGGGTGAAAGGGACAACGACTTGAAGACCAATGAATCCATAAACAACTGAAGGAATCCCCACTAGGAGCTCAATGGCTGGTTGCAAGAAACGAGCTCCTTTAGGAGAGACTTCTGTCATGAAAACTGCTGCACCAATGGCAAACGGCGTTGCCAAGAGGGCAGAAAGCAAGGTTACAATAAAGGAACCTAGAATCATTGGTAGGGCTCCGAATTCCTTTGCAGCAGGATTCCAAGTACTCCCAAATAGAAAACTAAAGATATTGACTTTATTGACAAAGAAAGTCGATAAACCTTTTTGGGCCACGAAAATCAAAATCATGGCAACGACGACAACAATCAAACTCATACATAAAAAAGTAATGGTTTTCCCAAATTTTTCTAGGCGGGAGTTTTTTGATTTCGTCAGCATTTTTTTTGCTACTTCGTTCATTTTTTACCTAATTCTTTTATTTTTTTGACACATTCCCTTTTAAATCACGGGTTACTTTCATGTCATTGATCGGGATATAACCCATCTTGCCAACAACTTTTTGCTGAACCTCATCGGTCATCATGTAGTCAATGAATTTTTTAGACAACTCATTGGGTTTTCCTTTGGTATACATGTGTTCGTAGGACCAGATTGGCCAGTTATTGTTGACGACATTGGCTTTGATTGGTTGATAGCCATTGAGCTTCATGGTTTTGACACTGCTATCCAAGTAGGTAAAGGCCAGATAAGAGATGGCTCCTGGCGTTTGAGAAACGATGTTTTTCACCATTCCATTAGAGTCTTGCTCTTGGGCCTGCTTGGGTTGTTTGCCATCCATGATAATGGCATCAAAGACAGCACGGCTACCAGAACCAACTGCACGGTTCACAATCGTGATTTCAAGATCTGGGCCTCCCAATTGCTTCCAATTGGTATATTCACCCGTAAAGATCTTTCGCAATTGCTCCGTTGTCAAATTGTCGATTGAGATATTTTTATTGGCAATGATGGCTGTTCCTGCTACGGCTACCTGATGGTCGACCAGACTAGAGGCATCGATCCCAGATTTTTCCTCTGCAAAGAGGTCACTATTTCCGATGTCCACAGCGCCTGATTGAACTTGTGAAAGTCCTGTACCAGAACCTCCTCCTTGTACATTCACAATCTTACCAGGATGTTCTTCAATGTAGCGATCTACTACTCCTTCAACCAAGGGTTGTAAGGCAGTCGATCCGACAGCAGTGATGGATTCTCCGCGATTGATCCAAGAAGCACAAGCAGATAAACTTCCTGCTAATACGATCGTTGCTAGTCCTAGGATCAGCTTTTTAGACTTTTTCAAATCATGTCTCCTTGATATTTCACTATTTCACTTATGATTTTGACAAGTTTTTTCAAAAAAACCTGTACTCCCACTATATCATAGAACGAGGTCTTTGCCCAGCATTTTACCTAAAACGAAGCCCCTTTGGATAGAAATTTTTCAGGGTTTGCCCGGTCACTTTGGCAAAGCCCAAACCATTGCCTTCTACAAGGACCTGGTACCATCCATTTGGATGCGATTCCTTCAATTGAACTGTTTCTCCCGCCACATAATGAACAAAGTCCTCAGGCGTGATCGAAACGGTCTCTTTGACTTCACTCGGTTTCAGAGCTAGACCAAGCGCAAAACTAGGTTCAAATCGATTTTTCTTGAAGGTTCCTAGGTGCAAGCCATTTCGGGCAATTTTTACTTTTCGCAAATCAGGTAAACCAAGTGGAACCAAATACAGCTCGTCACCAAAGGTTTCAAGGACCCCTTCTAGAGTAATCTTCAAATGTTTCTTAGCAAATTCCTGCCACCATTTCTTTTGTTCAGCAGATAATTGGTCCTTTTTGGAAGGGATTTTAGCAGGCCAATTCTCTCCTAGATAACGAAACTTAGCGACAAATTGGCCCTCCCCTTTAAAGCGATGAGGATACATACGCGCGGTTTCTGGATAGTCAATGCCTTCTGCCATACCATTGATCTTCTCGATCGTTTCCAGCTCCAGATCATAGTTTTCCAAAAGCCAGGATACAATTTCTTCATTTTCCTCTGGAGCCCAGGTACAGGTTGAATAAACCAAGGAACCACCTTGGACCAACATCTTGAGGGCATCCTCCAGAATTTCTCTTTGAAGAAGACTACACTCTCGAGGATAATCGACAGACCAATAGTCCATGGCATCTGGTTGCTTACGGAACATCCCCTCACCTGAACACGGGGCGTCTAGTACAATCAGATCAAAAAAGCCTGAGAAAACTTTGGCCAGACGATCGGCAGACTCATTGGTCACCAGCACATTTCGCGCACCAAAGCGTTCTACATTCTCTACAAGAATTTTCGAACGACCCTTGTGGATTTCATTGGAGACCAAGAGTCCTTGATTGTCCAAATAAGACAAAAGTTGCGTCGTCTTACCACCAGGTGCTGCGGCTAAGTCTAGAACCTTCATCCCAGGATTTGGCTGGGCGACTTGGGCCACTATCTGAGCTGCTGGCTCTTGCGAATAGACCAAGCCCGTTGCGTGCTCGATGGATTTTCCTGAGACCTTTCCATAATGTCCCCAAGGGGTATTGGGAATCGGATCATCAAATGCTTTTTGAGTTTCTTTCAAAGGATTAGTCCGAAAGGCCGATACTGCTTCTTGCTCAAAGGTCGCAAAAAAAGCAGCAGCATCCTCACCTAGAAGATGCTGGTATTTTTCTTTAAAACCATTGGGAAAATTCATTTAACTTCTCCCTTTCTTAAGATAGGTTTGAATTTCTGTTAACTTCACTTTTGGAACCATCATAATGGGTTCCACTGACTGGTAATTAGGTTTATCTCCATTTAGATTTAAAACGGTATAGCCCAACTGTTCCCCCATGATCGCAGCTGCTGCATAATCCCAAGGCCAGATATAGCTAAAATAAGCTAGAATCCCACCTGAGAGAATTTTTGAAAAACTAATACCGGCACTTCCGTAGACCCGAATGCCAAGAGAGTCCATACCAAGATCGGCCATGCCCCAGTCATTTTTCTCAAGCATGCCGACATTTGAAGCAATCAAAAGGTTTTCCAGAGGTTGGTCCACAAAGGGCGTCAGTTCAACCTCATTGCGATAAACAGGGAATTCTCCACCCCCGTAAAAAAGGTGATCCCGCATCACATCGTAGATCAGGCCAAACTGACCAATTCCGTCTTCAAAATAGGCCACCATCACCGCAAAATCTTCCTTTTGGGTCACAAAATTATTGGTCCCATCAATAGGATCAATCACCCAAACGGATCCTTCTGAAATTGGGGAGCGAAGGCCATCTTCTTCCGCAAAAATCCGATCTTCTGGGTAGCGATGTGTGATTTTTTCAACCAAATCCTTTTGAACTTGTTGGTCCATCTGGGTTACTAAATCTGTCGGCCCAGTCTTTTTTGAGATCATCAAGTCATCATGGAGATGAAGACGCAAGTAGTCTCCAGCCTCTAAAACGATTTGTTTGGCAAACTCTAATTTATTCTTCAAGAGAAAACCATCCTTCCTCTTTTTGCTTTGCAGCCTGGGTCGCACGATAGAGAGAATAACCGCTCACTTCTTCGAACTCCCGTCCAAGACGCTTTTCTTCTCCGATACTAGGCACGACCTTCTTAAAAGCGCGGTAGGCTTCCATGTATTCTTTGACTTCTACCTTACTTTCATAGGCTTCTTCAACTTTATTGAAAAAAGAAAGCACTGAAGCAAGCTCTTCAGTGCTCCACGATAAGTCCAGTGGGTAACTATAATTTTTTTGCATTCGACATACTTCTTAGTTTATTTCTGCTCTTAGAGTGGCAGAGCGTAACTCTTGTTTGCGATAACTCCGTGGCAAGAAGGCCCGAATTTCATCTTCGTTAAAGCCAATCTGCATACGTTTGTTATCCAAAATAATCGGTCTCCGCAAGAGACTTGGATTTTCCTCAATCAGACGGATCAAGGCTGAGATAGATAAATCTTCAACATCAACATCTAATTTTTGAAAAATTTTTGAACGAGTTGAAATAATGTCGTCTGTTCCGTTTTCGGTCAAGGCCAATATACTTGTCAACTCCTGTTTGCTCAAAGGACTTGTCATAATATTGTGTTCTTTAAATGGAACATCGTGCTTTTTTAACCAAGCCCGAGCTTTTCGACATGATGTACAACTCGGTGATAAAAATAATGTAATCATGTGGTTCACTTCTTTTTTTATATATAACTATCTGACTCTATTATACAAAAAAAATAGGTGCTTGAAAAGCGCTTTTTTGATTTCTCGACGATTTTTCTGAATTTCAGTGGAAAAAAGAAATCCCTTTCATTTTTCCCAAGAAGAGGCCCGAAAAAAGAGAGTGGGACAGAAATCGGTAATTCGTTAGAATTCGATTTCGTCGTCCCACCTCCGCACAGTTGAGTAGGGCTGTAAAAGCTGATGAAATCA
>JAGZVW010000036.1:0-18453 GCA_018379295.1 Streptococcus parasanguinis
GGAACGGATATTGCGATCGAGTCCGGTGGCATCGTGCTCACGCAAAATGATTTGCTTGGCGTTGTGCGCGCCTTTGACATGAGTCAAAAGACCTTCCGCCGGATCTTGCTCAATCTATTCTGGGCCTCTATCTACAATATCCTTGGGATTCCAATTGCTGCTGGAGTCTTTGTAGGACTGGGATTGACCCTCAATCCAGAACTAGCAGGTCTTGCTATGGCCCTTAGTTCTGTGTCTGTTTTGACTAGCTCGCTGCTTCTCAATGTTGCGAAAATTGATTAACGAAAATAAGAAGTGATACAGAATTCTGTATCACTCTTTTTCTCTTTTACCTAGAGCGACGAGGGAAAAGAGGAGGTATCAAATTATAGTAAAATACCCTATTGTAGGATAGTTTGTGAAAATTTCTCAAAAAGAGCATCTGTTATGGAATAGGGATTGAGCATCTCTGAGCAGATCCTTATACATGTGAATCTCTTTGTGATAAATTAATACTGTAATCGTTTTGTAAATCGTTTTCATGAGAAAAGTCAGAAAAAACTCATTTTCAAGGCGAGATGATCACAAAGATGAAGTAGAAGCGCTATGCTGCATTTTAAGGGATCAAAATAGAATTAAAGGAGAGTTAGAATGACTCAAGGGAAAATTACTGCATCTGCAGCAATGCTTAATGTATTGAAAACATGGGGCGTAGATACGATCTACGGTATCCCATCTGGAACACTTAGCTCACTTATGGACGCTTTGGCTGAAGACAAAGATATCCGTTTCTTGCAAGTTCGTCACGAAGAAACTGGTGCTCTTGCAGCGGTTATGCAAGCTAAATTTGGTGGCTCTATCGGGGTTGCAGTTGGTTCAGGTGGACCTGGTGCGACTCACTTGATCAACGGTGTTTACGATGCAGCTATGGATAACACTCCATTCCTTGCCATTCTTGGATCACGTCCAGTTAATGAATTGAACATGGATGCTTTTCAAGAATTGAACCAAAACCCAATGTACAACGGTATCGCTGTTTACAACAAACGTGTAGCTTACGCAGAACAATTGCCAAAAGTAATCGATGAAGCTTGCCGTGCTGCCGTTTCTAAAAAAGGTCCAGCCGTTGTTGAAATTCCAGTAAACTTTGGTTTCCAAGAAATCGACGAAAACTCATACTACGGATCAGGTTCTTATGAACGTCACTTTATCGCTCCTGCCTTGAACGAAGTGGAAATTGACAAAGCAGTTGAAATCTTGAACAATGCTGAACGTCCAGTGATCTACGCTGGTTTCGGTGGAGTTGGTGCGGGTGATGTCATCACTGAATTGTCACGCAAGATCAAAGCACCAATCATCACAACTGGTAAAAACTTTGAGGCCTTCGAATGGAACTACGAAGGATTGACAGGTTCTGCTTACCGTGTTGGTTGGAAACCAGCCAACGAAGTGGTCTTTGAAGCAGACACAGTTCTTTTCCTTGGTTCAAACTTCCCATTTGCTGAAGTTTACGAAGCATTCAAGAATACTGAAAAATTCATCCAAGTCGATATCGATCCTTACAAACTTGGTAAACGCCATGCTCTTGACGCTTCAATCCTTGGAGATGCAGGTCAAGCAGCCAAAGCAATCCTTGATAAAGTGAATCCAGTTGAATCTACTCCATGGTGGCGTGCAAACATTAAGAATAACCAAAACTGGCGTGATTACATGAACAAACTCGAAGGTAAAACTGAGGGTGAATTGCAATTGTATCAAGTTTACAATGCCATCAACAAACATGCTGATCAAGATGCGATCTATTCAATCGACGTAGGTGACACTACTCAAACATCTACTCGTCACCTTCACATGACACCTAAGAACATGTGGCGTACATCTCCACTCTTTGCGACAATGGGGATCGCCCTTCCTGGTGGTATCGCTGCTAAGAAAGACAATCCAGATCGCCAAGTATGGAACATCATGGGTGACGGTGCATTCAACATGTGCTACCCAGACGTTATCACAAACGTTCAATACGACCTTCCAGTTATCAACGTTGTCTTCTCAAATGGTAAATATGCCTTCATCAAGGACAAATACGAAGACACAAACAAACACTTGTTTGGTTGTGACTTCCCTAATGCTGACTATGCGAAAATCGCTGAAGCTCAAGGAGCTATTGGATTTACAGTTGACCGTATCGAAGACATCGACGCAGTCGTTGCTGAAGCTGTTAAATTGAACAAAGAAGGTAAGACAGTTGTCATCGATGCTCGCATCACGCAACACCGTCCACTTCCAGTAGAAGTTCTTGAGTTGGATCCAAAACAACACTCAGAAGAAGCGATCAAAGCCTTCAAGGAAAAATACGAAGCAGAAGAACTCGTACCATTCCGCCTCTTCTTGGAAGAAGAAGGGTTGCAATCACGCGCAATCAAATAATCCTGCTCGTCGAAAATCAAATGTAAACTGCGTTATCTTCACCTTGCCGTACTCCAGTACTGTCTGCGGTTCGATGCCTTGTTTATTCTTTGATTTTCTTAGAGCAGAACTTAAAAAGATCGGAGCAATCCGGTCTTTTTGTGGAGGATAAGAAATGAATTTAAATCAAATAGATATCATCGTTTCAAATGTTCCCCAAGTCTGTGCTGACTTGGAGCATATCTTGGATAAAAAGGCAGATTATGCTGATGATAGTTTTGCTCAGTTCACGATTGGCAGTCACTGTCTTATGTTGTCAGAGAATCATTTGATACCTTTGGAAAATTTTCAGTCAGGAATCATCCTACACATTGAAGTTGAAGATTTGGAACAGAATCAAAAGCGTTTGAAAGAATTAGGGATTGAGATTTTACACGGTCCTTGTGAAACGGATTGGGGAACAGAGTCCTTATTAGTTAAAGGCCCTGCTGGTCTAGTCATTGATTTTTATAGAATGAAATAAGGGCGCTTAGTCATTTGAAGTTAACCATAATTATTCTTAAAACAGAATATGAACTATTAAAAGATCGGAGTCATCCGGTCTTTTTGTGTTGCATGAAAGCGATCGTTACCTTAGAATAGGTTCGGTTTTTCCTAGGATCTTGTAAGACTTTTGGGTTAGAGAAGGGTATAATAGAACTATCAAATCAAGTGAGGTAGAGAGATGACCGACAAACTTCAATTTCCAGATGGTTTCCTTTGGGGTGGTGCGACGGCTGCTAACCAGTGTGAGGGAGCTTATAATGAAGATGGCCGTGGCTTGGCTAATGTGGATGTGGTGCCGATTGGTCCTGACCGTCACGCCATTATTACGGGTCAGAAAAAGATGTTCGACTTTGAAGAGGGCTATTTTTATCCGGCTAAGGATGGCATTGATATGTACCATCGCTACAAGGAAGACATTGCGCTCTTTGGGGAAATGGGCTTTAAAACCTATCGCTTGTCCATTGCCTGGTCTCGGATCTTCCCGAAAGGAGATGAACTAGAGCCGAATGAAGCAGGTCTACAGTTCTATGAAGACCTCTTTAAGGAGTGCCACAAGTATGGCATTGAACCCTTGGTGACCATTACCCACTTTGACTGTCCCATGCATTTGATTACTGAGTATGGAGGTTGGCGCAGTCGCAAGATGTTGGAATGTTATGAACGTCTCTGCCGGACCCTCTTCACTCGCTACAAGGGCTTGGTCAACTACTGGCTGACCTTTAATGAGATCAATATGATCCTTCATGCGCCTTTTATGGGAGCAGGTCTCTGCTTTGAAGAAGGGGAGAATGAGGAGCAAGTCAAATACCAGGCAGCTCACCATGAGTTGGTCGCTTCAGCCATTGCTACCAAGCTAGCCCATGAGTTTGACCCTAACAATAAGGTCGGCTGTATGCTGGCAGCAGGGCAAAACTATCCGCATACCTGTGCTCCGCGAGATGTATGGGCTGGTCTAGAAGAAGACCGCAAGAACTATTTCTTCATCGATGTGCAGGCGCGTGGGGAATACCCTAACTATGCAAAGAAAGAGTGGGAGCGTCAGGGAATTACGGTCGAGATGACCGAGCAGGACCTTCAATTGTTGAAAGACCATACAGTAGACTTTATTTCCTTCTCTTACTATGCCAGTCGGGTCGCTTCAGGGGATCCAGCTGAAAGGGAGAAAACAGCGGGCAATATCTTTGCCTCTCTGAAAAATCCCTACCTAGAAAGCTCGGAATGGGGTTGGCAGATTGACCCTCTTGGTCTCCGCATTACGCTGAACACCATCTGGGATCGTTATCAAAAGCCTCTGTTTATCGTAGAAAATGGACTAGGCGCCGTTGATACCCCGAATGAAGCCGGGGAGATTGAGGATGACTACCGGATTGATTACCTGGCTGCTCACATCAAGGCCATGCGGGATGCCATCCATGAAGATGGCGTTGCCCTCTGGGGCTATACGACTTGGGGCTGTATTGATTTGGTCTCTGCCGGGACTGGAGAAATGAAGAAGCGCTACGGCTTTATCTATGTCGATCGGGACAACGAAGGCAAGGGAAGCTTGGAGCGCTCACGTAAGAAATCCTTCTATTGGTACAAAGAAGTCATTGCGACCAATGGGGCTTCTGTAGAATAAAAGTTTTCGGTACTTGCTGGCCGACTCTCTCCTATAAACGAAAAAGCTTAGAATCCCAACCACAAGCTGGGGTCCTAAGCTTTTTGTATGTAGTTAAGCCAAGTCATTATGGATTTACTGGTCGTAATCTAAGACATTGTTCTCGATGACAAACTTAGATTCAGCGGAAATGTTGGCTGCTCCTAGCTGCAACTGTGAACTTCCGTCTGGCTTCATGATGTGCCACTGACCGTCCTTGTGGGCAAAGATGGCCTCAAATGTGACGTTATTGCTCTTGTCTCGAATGGGTAGAACAAATGCTTGATCTGTATTCTCTAAAAGGATTTCTTCCTTTTTTTCAAAGTTATAGATATAAAATTGCCCAGTTCTTTGTCCCAAACCATGGACTTCATCGACTTTTTGCCAATTCTCAAACTTATTCCGAACAAGGGATTCATTATAAATCTTGTTGAAGGTTTCGTTGCGTTTCTTCGTTTCTTCCTCGTCTAGTGTTTTCTGAAACTCTGCAACCTTTTTAGTCGTTTGAATGGTTTGTCTGTTTTGCTCCCTGATTTGCTGGCGGTGGATGACTCGCATCATTCTTGCAGCAACGCCCAGGATGACAAGGATGGATACAAGACTGATTTTAGTTTTAGCATTATTTTTCATAGATGAGTCTCCCTATTGTGTCATTGGTCCTATTATACCCTTAGAAAGAAAGGATCGTCAAGTTCATCTTGTGATGACCTAACATGCAGATCTACCTGGGGACAATAGAATTTTATCAGATTTTCATTGACGAAGGTCCCTTTATTTGATAGGCTAGGGGAATAGAACTGATTTCGCAAGAAAAGAAAAAAGGAGCGAGGCAAGTGGCACGGATTTTATTAATCGAGGATAATAATGATATCCAAGAAATTTTATACAGTCTCTTAAGTGAAGACCATGAGGTCCTTCAGGCTTTTTCAGGTACAGAAGGGCTGCGGCTCTTCCAGCAAGAAGCTGTTGATTTGGTCCTTCTGGATATCATGCTTCCAGGGAAAAATGGGGACCAGGTCCTTGAGGAGATCCGTTTGCACAGTCAGACATCGGTTATCATGATGACGGCTCTTGGAGACAAACACCTCATTAGCCAGTATCTCCTTGCAGGTGCCAATGATTATATTGTCAAGCCCTTTAATCTGGACGAAGTGGCGGCTCGGGTGACGGTGCAGTTGAGAAATCAACCGACGGTAGCACAGGAAGCTCAATCGTCGCAAAAGCTATCCTTTAAGAATTTGGTCTTAAATCCAGAAACTTTTGAATTGGAGTCCGGAGAACAGACACTTCGCTTGGGCAAAAAAGAATTTCAAATTTTTGAGACCTTGCTGGCGCATCCAAAGAAGATTTTCACCAAAGAAGAATTGTATGAGGCGGTCTGGGAAGAAGTTTATCTGCCTGGAGACAATACCCTCAATGCCCAATTGAGCAATCTTCGAAAGAAAATTGCCCAGCTTGATCCAGATGAGGACTATATTGAAACGGTCTGGGGCTTGGGTGTTCGCTTGAAAGGAGAAAAGTAATGTGGGGATTGGTTCTAATTCTAGTCGTCCTTGTCCTTCTCTTGGGACTGGGCTATGTTCGCTTGCTTTCTGCTTTAAAGGATTTGCAGGAGCAGATTCAAAAGAAGCTTCAAAGCGGTAGTGGGGTACGGCTGACCTCTCAGGTCTCAAAAAAAGAATTGGTCGCCTTGACCAATCAAGTCAGTGATCTCTTTGATCAGATCGAGCGGACCAATCGGATTGCCTTTCAAGAGAAAAAGACCTTGGATATGGCCATCAGTAATATTGCTCATGATATTCGGACGCCTTTGACCATTGCATCTGGCTACACCCAACAAATCATCAAGGGTGGGACGCAGGAAGAGGAAAAGCTGAAGAAAATTGCTTCCAATCTTCAAGTCGTCTCAAAACGCCTGGAATCTCTCTTGGAATATAGACGCTTGATGGAGGGAGCCATTCAGCCTCGGATTTCAGACGTCGATCTCAGCCAAGTTTTAACCCAGCAGTTGTTCCAGTATTATGATAGCTTGTCTGAGGCGGGGATTGCTTTAGAGGTAGAGCTAGAAGAGCATCTTCATTATGCTACGGATCCTGAGCTTTGGGAGCGCCTCTTGCAAAATATGCTCAGCAATGTCCTCAAACATGGAAAGGAGCAGGCGCGTTTGACCTTGATGTCGGATGCAGACACGATTCGGGTCGAGCTGCGCAATATTGTGCAGCAACCGATCCAACATTTAGACCAACTGGCTAGTCGATTCTACTCTGAAAATCTCTCGGATACAGAAGAGTCTTCTGGCTTGGGTCTCTACATTATTCAAAATTTTGTAGAGATCTTAGGGGGTGACTTACAACTTGCAACGGAGGCAGATTGGTTTATCTTGACCATTACACTAAGAAAAAAGGCTTGAGCACTGCTCAAGCCTTTTTGTTATAAATCTTTGTGTTTAAAAGTAGCCAGTCCTAGGAAGCCGAAAACAAGGATGAATCCAAGGGCAATCGAGAGAGTGTTGTTCGTTGCTGTCGTACTTTGGACCATGGAATATTGGAATTCCAAGTTTAGATAGTGGAGAATGTCAATATCTTTAAAGAAAAGCGCAGGAAGGCTTAAGAGGATATTTCCAATGAAGTAGCCAACGAAGGCCAAGGTGATGGATTGGCTAGCGTAGAGGAGGAAGGAAATGATGCTGACCCAAGCCAAGGTTGAGAGGAACTGAATCAGCACGGTCAGTCCAAAATGAGCAAGGAAGTGCTCTGGCATGGTGCCAAGTCCATTGTAGAGGGTCGCGATCAAGAAGACGAGACCATAAGAAACAAGAAATTGAAAGAGAGCAATGGTCAGGACAACAGCGCTTTTGGCAAAGTAGTAGCTAGTGCGCGAAACGCCATAGGCCAGACTATTCTTGTATAAGTTTTGTGTTAAGTCTGTTCCCAGAACCAAGGTGATGACAATAATGGTAAAGAGGATAGTCACACTGATGCTGGAAGAGTAGTTGGTCAAGGCTTTAAAGCCTGTCCAAACTTCGGTTGCTTGGGGTAATTTGGATTCCGTATTGACGCCGACGTGGCCGGTAGCTCCAAAGATGACTCCAGACAGGATGTTGAGTACGAGAATGGCTTCTGTGATCCAAAAACCTTTGGAGCGAAAAAGTCTGTAAAAATCTGCTTGAATGGTATGCAACATGATAAATCTCCTAAATGAAATATGTGGGATAAGTAAAACAAGACGGTGGTTTGACTAGTCTACCAAGTCCGTAAAGAATTTTTCCAGATCTTGGCGGGCATAGTAGATTTCGTCCACGTCAATATCTGCTTGAACGAGGGCTTTGACAATGACTTTAATATCGTGAGTCTGTCCGAAGATATGGATTTCTCCATCCTTATCGATGACCTTGATGCGGTGATGGAGTTGATCCTGAATCAGTTGACTGGCAAGGGCTAGCTGGCTAGTCTTGAGGATGATGTAGTCTTCTCCGTGTTCTTCGAATTCGGCCTTGCTAATTTCTTTGATCAGGCGTCCTTGGTCGACAATGCCAAAGCGGTTGGCAACCAGATAAAGTTCGGAGAGGATGTGACTGGAAATGAGGATGGTCATGCCGAGTTCATCATTGAGGCGCTTGATCATCTGACGGAACTCCTTGATTCCGACCGGATCAAGGCCATTGATGGGTTCGTCTAGAATGAGGAAGTCGGGCTTGGCAATCAGGGCAATGGCAATTCCCAACCGTTGTTTCATCCCCAGTGAAAAATCGCGGAATTTCTTCTTACCCGTATTATTCAGGCCGACATAGTTCAAGGTTTCTTTGATGACCTGGTCGGGATTGGGGATATGGCGTGCCTTGCAATAGTAGATTAGGTTTTGATAAGCGGTCATATGCTTGTGAGCCACAGGACTCTCGATGACAGATCCGACCCGTTTCAGGGCTTGTGTCCACTGAGAGCGATTCGTGGAAGAAAAGAGGGAGACGCTTCCGTCAGTTTCTTGAATCAGTTGGGTGATGACCTTGATGAGGGTGGTTTTCCCAGCTCCATTCTTACCGATGAGGCCATAGACATCACCTTTGCGAATAGTCACATTCACATCATTAAGGGCGTATTGTTGACCAAATTTTTTACTCAAATGGGAAATTTCTAATACTTTTTCCATGGTTTTCTCCTTCGTCCAAATGACTAGTTGTTTTTTTTACACTCTTAGTATACAGCTTGCTTTTCAAATAACTATCAAGCAATTCTCAAATATTTCTAAAAAAACGACTAACCTTTTAAAAGTTAGTCGTTACTTGTAGTTTTAAGTTTTCTAGAGGCTTTCCTTAAGTGAGGATGGACGTCAGCGAACTTCAAAGAAGTTCCATGACTTAGTTTTGAACCTAAAGTTTCAAAACTCTCGAGTCCTTGAAATATCACTATTTCAAGGACTTTTCTCACGGCGGAAAGCCTCAAGGTATTCATGAGTAACTTTAGAAAATAAACATTTCTTTAAATTTCTTGATTTTTTAAGTTATGTAACATGAAAAATACTTTATCTACATTAAGAGGAACTGTTTTTTAAGCTAGCTTCTTCATTTTTAAATTCACCAACAAACTCCTTGATGGCTTGCGCGAGTTCATAGGGTTTCTCGGTATTGAGTAGATGGCCTCCGTCTGCGATTTCTTGATAGCGGCCTTTTGGCAGGAGCTTGGCCAATTTTTTAGAAGAAGATTGATTGGCCCAATCTCTGCTACCACAAATCACCAAGCTAGGAAGAGGGCAAGCTTTAACGGTATCGGTTAAATTGAGCCCTTTTAATTCGGTCAAGATTTGAAGCATCTGTTGTTTATTGGCATCTTGCTTTTCAAAGACATGCTTGGGAAGTAGACGAAAGAGAAGGATCTGGAGCCGATAGAGGGGATTGGTGTTGAGTTTGTATTGAGTTCCCGCAAGGACCAAGCCCTTGAGTTGCGGGAAGTCTTGTCTGGAGAGATCAAGAGCGAGCACGCCACCTAGTGAGAGTCCTACCAGAATAAAGGGTTCGCTTTCTTGCTGGAGGCGCTCCGTCAACCTTTCTTTGACTTCCTGATAGCTTTCTTTTGGATGGGAGAAAATATCAAAAGTTTTGGAGTGCAAGGGTGAAAGTGCAAATTGGACTCCTTGCCAAGAGAGGACATCTTGCCCTAGTCCATGTAAAAAAATTAGTTTCATCAGGAATCCTTTCTTTGAAAATCGAGTTCGTAGAGACCACGAAGAGCATTGCAGGCATAAATACGATCAGCGTCTGTTAAATCGTTCAGAGTTAAGAGTTTTTCTTCAACTTGCTGGGTCTCAAGAAGATGGCGCCGGTAGATGCCGTCCAGCAAAGGGAGATGAGCTGGTGGGGTATAGAGCTTGCCGTCAATCTCAAGGATGAGATTGCCAATCGTCGTCTCTAGCAAGGTTCCGTCTGGCAGATGGAAAATTTGCTCGTGATCTGACTGGTTGAGATGGTCTCTCTGACTCGTTTTGAAATAAGTAAATGGTGTCGCTAAATCAAGCTTCTGCTCTGTCAGTTGGGCCTGTAGATAGCTAGCGGGCAAGTCTGTCAGCTCTGTGATTTCTAGGTGGAAGGTCCCGTTTTTTTGCAAGGCAATCCGACAACGATAGTCAAGGTTGAGATCTAAATGAGCAAGTTCTTCTTGAAGTTCTTTCAGGAGTTTGGGTTCATCATAAGGATAGGCAAAGTAGCGACTAGCCTCTCTCAAACGGGTTAGGTGTTGCTCCAGGAAAGTCAACTCTCCTTGGTGGATGCGGCCAGTCGTCAAAAGCTCAAATCGAGGCTCTTGCCGGTAAAGGACAGCTGATTTTTGCTTGGTTTCCTGGTATTCACCTTCCCATTGACTGTCCCAAGTGATGCCTCCTCCCACGCCATAGATGGCTTGATCCCCCTGCATTTGAAGGGTCCGGATGGCTACATTAAAAATCCGTTTCCCTTTTGGAAGAAGGATGCCGATCGTTCCACAGTAGACACCTCGAGGAGCCTTCTCCGTCTTTTGGATGATTTCCATAGTGGAGATCTTCGGTGCTCCTGTAATCGAGCCACAAGGAAAGAGAGCTCGGAAGGTTTGGACCAGGTCGACCTCAGCTCGTAAGCGACTTTCAATGGTCGAGGTCATCTGCCAAACAGTGGAGTATTGCTCGACTTGGCAAAGACGGGTCACCTGCTCGCTTCCGATCTCCGAAATTCGATTCATGTCATTGCGAAGGAGGTCGACGATCATCATGTTTTCTGCTCGATTTTTCGGATCGGCTTCTAACCAAGCAGCCTCCTGAAGATCCTTTTGGTTAGTGAGACCACGGCGCGTCGTTCCCTTCATCGGGCGCGTGGTCAGTAGCCGGTCGTCTTGCTCAAAAAAGAGCTCAGGACTGATAGAGAGGATGGAGACATCATCGTGCTGGATGAAGGCATTGTAATGGGCTTTCTGCTCTACCACCAAGCGATTATAGATGGCCAAAGGATCAGACTTTAGCTCTTGAGAAAGCTGGACAGTGTAGTTGACCTGGTAGGTATCTCCTTGGCGGATATGGTGATGGATGGTCTTGATGGCTTCTTGATAAGCAGGCGCCTCTACCTCTTCCTTCCAATTGGCTGGAAGATCCACAGCTTCATAGTCCTCTGGAAAAGGAAGGGTTTCGACCTCCTCGTGGATCGTAAAATAGATGAGATACTCTCCCATAAGAGGGGCTGGATGGGCAGCAAACTTTTTCTCAAAAGCAGGAGCAGCCTCATAGCTGACATAGCCAACAGCATAAAAGCCTTGCTTCTGGTAGGCTTCGACTTCTCTAAGAAGAGCCTCTACCTGGTCGAGGTTTCTAGTTTTTAATTCCTTTATGGGCTTGGTGAAAAGGTGGCGCAAACCAAGCTCTTTAAAATCAATGATGGTTTGTTTATGCATGCTTTGAGTATATCAAAAATAGAGGAAAAAAGGTAGATAAGGATGTAAGATTCCTTGCTTGGCCTTTCCTTTCATGCTAAAATAACCATAGAAACTGCTTTGGGCAAGGAGTAGGACCATGCAAAAGAATCCCCTCTATAACACCTCTAGTATCAGCTTTTTTCAATACCTCTTTGCGATTGCAGTGATTTTGGTGCATAGTGGTCGCTTGACCTCTTATGAGCCACTGCATTTTGGTCTCAAGAGTATGCTCGGCCGGCTAGCGGTGCCATTTTTTATCGTCTGTGCCAGCTTTTTCCTCAAACACTCCCTAGGGAATTCTCAGAAAATGAAGGCATATCTGGTCAAAATCGTAAAAAACTATTTGTTTTGGAGTTTCGTTTACCTCCCTTATGCCTGGCTCTTTTTCTCTAGTCTCCATCTTCCTGTTTATCTCTTTCCAGCAGGAATCTTGATTGCTCTGGTCTACTTGGGAATGTGCTACCAACTCTGGTATATTCCTGCTTTTTTGCTGGGCTTGTTTTTGGTCAATCAATTGGTCAAACGCCTAGGTATGGTTTGGACGGGGTTGATCACCTTTCTTCTTTACTGCTGGGGCTTGATCGAGACCTATTCGGCTTATCTGGATACCACAAGTCTTCTCAAGGGTTACCAGCTCTACAGCAACCTATTTTTTACAGCGCGAAATGGTCTCTTTTACACGCCCATTTTTATTTATATGGGTTATTATCTGTATGACCATTTTCATGCACAAACTTTTAGAATTCACCGTTGGCAAAAGCTAGCTCTTGCCTTTGGATTGCTCTGTCTAGAAGGGATCATTATTTTTCAACACCAAGGAATTGATAAGAACTTTTTCTTTCTTCTTCCCTTTGTGACCGTTTATTTGGTCAATGCCTGCCTGCGATCGTCCTTTTTGAAAAGCTATGATTTACAGTATTTAAAGCAAATGAGTATAGCCCTTTACTTTTCGCATCCGATCTTTATCGAGTGGGCTCGCTATGGCTTTAGCAGCCTCCCTCTCTCTTATCCAGACAGGGGCAAGCTGATTTTTGTGACTGCCTTGTTTGGCAGCCACCTCTTTGGACTAGCCATGCTGTGGGTACGAGAGAGAAGGGCAAAACAAAAGATTCCTTCAAATGGTGAAGAGTTAGATGAAATAACCAAACGATAGTAGGGTGTACAAACCTCAAACAGTTGTGTTTGAGGTTTTTTGTATGGACAAATTAAGGGGGAATAAGGATTGGTAGGCCTACTCCACCTCATTTATAGATGTTTTATTTTCTTGCCCTTGGATAAAAGAAAGGTGAAATCAGTACCATTTAGTGATTTGTAATATAAACATTTTACTTAATTGTGTCTATATTACAAAAATATTACAATTTTATTTTATAAATAGGAGTTTTTAGAAAATCGATATGATAGAATAGGAGTGGAAGCCTATTCGTCTGGGCTGATAATAAATAAAGGAGACACAAAATGAAGAAGATGAGTTCATTATGGAAACTCTTCCTTAAAAAAGGATTTGCCATTTTAACGATTCTCATGATGCTAGGTCAAATTGGGCAAGGAGCTATGACAGCTTTTGCTAACGAGCTAGCAGTCGGAGATAATGGGGCTCTGGATGTTACTCTCTTATATGGGGACAAGCAAGACCATCCAGACGGAATGTCCTATTATACAGGTGACACCATGTCTGGTTACATCCAGATTACCCCTAAGAATTTGACAACGGATATTAATGAGGTAACGGTTACCTTGAATGTCCCTGGGAAGTACCTACGAGAAGTTAGTATTCCTGACTTCAATAGTGCTTCCGAGCATGATAAACCAACGGTTACAAAAGTTGGAGATGATTATCAAGTCACACTTCACTTTAACAATTACCAAAAGTCAGAGGTCCTAACTCTGCCATTTATTGGAAAATTTAAAGTTGGTTATGCACCGACCAATTATTCATTGGATATTACGGGGACCCTGAACATCAATGGGCAAGAAACAAAGCTCAATGATATCATTTGGAAACCGAAATACAATGACTATCGTTTGACCAAGTATATCAACCAAAACTTGAATGAAGCCATGTCCAAGGACTATGCGGAAGCCATGCCTGGTGTTGTCAAAGGGGCTGACGGAAAAAATTATATTGAAACACCAACTTCTGTTCCATTTGCGTTCCAATTGGACGGAATGCGTGGTCAATACGGTGGTCAATACCGTCAGTTAGAATCAGCAACGATCACTGATAAGTTACCAACCTATACAGATAAAAGTGGGAAGACTCGTACAGCTGTTCTTGATACAACCAAGTCTGAAGGCTGGGTAGACAATGGAGATGGTACAGTTACGAAGACTTTCAAGGCGGATGCAAACGACAATCCAGCAGCTTATCACCAAGAATTTATGACCAAAATCAAGGATACAAGTTACCTCTACTTGAAATTCCCTGATTTGGTCTTAGAAAAAGACCAAACCCTCAAGGACGTTCTTAGTAAGGATTTGACCAATACTGGTAGCATCGTAGGAATTCCTGCCAACCGTGGAGAGGGAGAACCAGATATTACTGCGGAAGATTCTCTTATTTTCCGTTTGACTTCACGTGACCTTGAAGGGGCTGGAAGCTTTGCTAAACAGGCGGATGGGGATGTTTATGACTCAACAGAATACAAGGCTGCTAATTATAAATGGCTCTTAAAATTTGCCAACAATACCCCTTCACCGCAGAAGAATTTCGTCTTTTATGATGAGACTGTGGACCCTCGCTTGAAGTTTACCAAGATCGGTTATAGTCGCCTGATGGAAGGAAACTATGGGATTGGGAAGCAAATCCATACCATTGTCAAACGAATTATCTTGACCATGGAAGATGGTAGCACCAAAGAAATCCAGTCAGAAGCAGATAAAGATGGAAACGGTCTAATTGATTTGACCAAGTATGGAACCGTTGTGGGCTGGCGGATGGAAATGAAGGATGATTTTGTCCTTCAATCTGGTCAGGGAATTTACCTCAATAGCTATACAAGCTTCAAGGATCCTGAAAAGACGCGTTACGATGAAAATGATGCGACCAAAAATGTCTACAAGAATACAGGCCGTGTGACTTATAAAACACAGTCAAACGTTGCCAAAGATCAGTCAGCAGATTGGAGCTTTAAGCTGATTCCTATGAAGGAAAGCTTTGAAATTGCAAAAACGACTGATTACAATGATGTTCGCTATACTGATGGACAAAATATTCGTTTTGGTTTGATGGCAACCAAAGTAGTTTTAGATCCTGATAAGGATTATGGAGACCTGCGAATCATTGATCTGTATGATCCAAATACCCTTAAAGTCGACTATAAAGATTTTGAAAGAAACCTTGCCTCTAATGAAAAAGGTATGAAATTCTTAAAGAGCTACGATGTCATTGAAAACTACCACAATTCTGGACGGACAGCTCTCATCATGCATTTGGATCAAAAAGAGTTTATTAAAGCTTCTCTTCAAGATCTTAATCGCGTGCGTCTACCGTTTATTGTGGCTGATCTGAAAGGGAAAGATGATGGTGGTACCTTCACCAATAAAGTATATGTCGCTGGAAACGGCATCCACGATCTTGAAAATGCCAACCCTGATCGGGTAACGGAAGACGTTTACGATCTGAATGGGAATGGTTCAACAACAGATAAGATTCCATATGCCCAATCAAACTATACAATTGTGGCCGCTGAGGGAATCTATGCACGGAAATACATTGCTAAAAACGATGACCTTTCAGATGCTTCTACGGTTACACGAACTTTCAAACCAGGTGAGACCTTTAACTATAAACTAACCATTAAAAATAACACTGACAAACCAGTAGAAGATGGAGTCATCTATGATATCTTGCCAAAAGTCAAAGATGTCAACACTTTAGATGGATCTGGTCGAATGACAGAATATACGGTTAGTCTTCGTGGACCAGTAACTGCTCCAGAAGGATGGACGGTCTACTATACAACTGATACAAGCGTTACGACAGATACCATGGCACAGGCTGCTGACAAAGATATTTGGACGACAGCTGTGGCTGATTACAGTCAGGTGACAGGTATCAAATTAGTCGCGAATCAGGGCGTATCTATTTCTGCGCGTGGTGAAGCCAGCTTTGGTGTCCCAGTTGTGAATCCAAGTGAATTGACAGATGAAGTCAAGGCTTTGATGAAAGAACGCACCAAAGATAATGAAGATAACGGCGGTCGTTCAGGTGTAGTTCAAGCCCATAACCAATTTGGATACAAGGCAAAAGGTCACGAAGGAAATCGTGAATCCAATACCGTTTCTGCACAAATCTTCTCAGCCGCTTTCCAAGTCAAGAAGGTGGACAAGGATGATCCTAAGAAAGTCCTTGAAGGTGCTGAATTTACTTTAACAGATGCGAATGGTGCGGTTGTTGCGACGGCAACTTCTGATAAAAATGGAGAACTTTCCTTTAACACCTTAACAGAAGGAACCTATACGCTCAAAGAAACCAAAGCACCTGAAAACTACAAGTTGGATGAAACAGAACATGCTGTGGTTGTCACCTATGATGCGGACAAACAAATCTACCACGTCACGGTGGATGGAAAAGCGGTTGGCTCAAAAGCAGTCCCAGTTGAGATCGCTAATGAAGCAGATATCAAGTATATTGATCTTGAAGCTTCAAAAGTTTGGGATGACCAAGACAACCAAGAAGGGCTTCGCCCAGCAAGTGTGGAATTCCAACTCTACAAGAATGGCAAAGCTCAAGGAAAACCAGTCACGGTTTCAGCCGCAACAGACTGGAAAGCCCACTTTACGAATCTTCCAGATAAAGACAGTGATGGCAAGCTCAATACTTACACTGTTAAGGAAGTGAAAGTTCCGACTCATTATACGGTCGATACAGAAGAAGCCAGCTTCACAGATGGAAAAGCCACCATCACCAACAAGCGCACTCCTGAGACAACGACGGTTACAGTCAAGAAAGTCTGGGATGATGCACAAAACCAAGATGGTCTTCGCCCATCTACCATCAAAGTTCACCTCTTGGCAAATGGAACAGAGGTGCAAGCTCTTGATCTGACTGGTGAAGGAGATGAATGGACTCATACCTTCACAGACCTACCCGTCTATAAAGATGGTCAAAAAGTTGTCTACACAGTGACAGAAGACAAAGTGGACAATTACACCACTAAGATTGATGGAACTACGATTACCAATACTTACAAACCAGGTAAGACAAGCCTTACTGTTACAAAAAACTGGAAGGATGCCAATAACCAAGATGGCCTTCGTCCAAAAACAATCAAGGTTCAATTGTATGCTGGTGATCAAAAGGTTGGTAAGGCTGTTGAATTGTCAGCAGATAACAAATGGACCCATACCTTCTCAAACCTAGATGAGAAGAAAGCTGGCCAAGTTATCAACTATACAGTCAAAGAAATCGATGTTCCAGAAGGCTACACACAAGCTGTCGAAGCAACTAACCCAGGTCAAGTAGTCGTGACCAACACGCACGAATCAGAAAAGACCAAAGTAGAAGTGAGCAAGAAGTGGGAAGATGGAGACGACCAAGATGGTCTCCGTCCAGCCAGCATTCAAGTTCAATTATACAAAGATGGTCTTGCGACGGATCAAGTGGTAGAACTTTCAGCAGCGAATGACTGGAAAGGTGCATTTGAAAACCTTGATACCAAGGCAGCCGGAAAAGCAATTGCATATACAGTCAAAGAAGTAAGTGTCCCAGATGGTTACAAAGTAACGGTAAATGATAAGGACAAGGCCAATGTTGTCTTGACCAATACGCATGAACCAGCTTTGACAGAGATGAAAGTCACGAAGAAATGGGATGATGCCAATGACCAAGATGGTCTCCGTCCAAAATCCATTAAGGTTCAATTGTATGCAAATGATGAAAAAGTTGGAGATCCGGTTGAATTGTCTGCGGATAATAAGTGGACTCACACCTTCAGCAAGTTGCCTGAAAAGAAAGCTGGCCAAGCGATCAGCTATCGTGTGGAAGAAGTAGATCTTCCAAAAGGCTATGAAGCAAGTAAGGTAGAGGATGAAAAAGGAAATGCTGTGATTACTAACAAGCATGTTCCAAAAGAAACTCCAAAACAACCAACTCCTCCAAGTTCATCTGAACCAAAGAAACCGGGTCAACCTGAACCTAAAAAACCAAGTCAACCAGAGCCGAAGAAACCAGGCAAGATCTTAGGATTCTTACCAAATACGGGTACGACCATCTCTATTATTAGCCTAGTTTTAGCCTTTGTCTTGGCAAGCATTGCAGCTTATATTTTGAAGAAAAAGAAAAAATAAGCTAGTGCTTCCTTTATAAAATGAGACAAACACCAGAAATGGTGTTTGTTCATATTGAAGACAAAGTCATCTTAGAAACTTTCCATAGGTGAGAGCGGACGTCAGCGAACTTCGAAGAAGTTCCATGACTAATTATTGAGCCTAAGGTCTCAATAATTCCGAGTGCTAGAAACATTATTGTTTCTAGCACTTTTCTCACAGAGGAAAGTTTCAGAAGATGGTCGAATAACACTAATAAATAAAACTTTAAAGAAGTTATTAGATTTATATAAAAGAACAGTTTGTTTCTGTTCTCAAGAAACACCAGAAATGGTGTTTGTTTTTTTATAGTGGTCTCTTTTAATCGTCTAGCGATCGTTCTCATGGGCGCTTGCTCTATTTTTCAATTCCCGAACGTTTTCAAGAAAACTTCAGAAAATTCTTGACTTCTGATGAAATAGGCGTATGATTAGTTGTGAACTGTTGAACAATCCTTTTCAAGAGAAACCCTGATGTCGACTAAGGGATATGTGAAAGGTGAAGCGGTTCAAATCAAAAATCTATAGAGCGTTGCGTCCGAAAGTCTAAACAGACACGGCTCTTTAAAAACAAAAGGAGAAGATTATGAAAACAGAACCGATTCATCGTACCAGTATGTGGAAATTTAAGTTAAGTGCTGCCACCATGACT
>JAGZVW010000084.1:0-1163 GCA_018379295.1 Streptococcus parasanguinis
ACAAACGAATTAAGGTAAAACTAAAAGGACTTAGTCCTGTGCAATACAGGACTAAATCCTTAACTTAAATTATTTGTCTAACTTTTTGGGGTCAGTACACACAAGGGGTTGGTTGTTTTTTATCTTTCCTCTGGTATAATAGAAGGCAAAGTAAGGAGAAAAAGATGACAGCTGCGTTAGTTATTGGTTCTACAGTTTGTGATGTGATGATTTACTTGGATCGTTTGCCAAGTCGTGAAGGAGATGCCCATATTGATCACCAGCAATGGTCTGTGGGAGGTTGTGCCTTTAATGTCGTTAATATCCTTCATTTTTTGTCGCAACCCTACCAGTTTGTCTCGCCAGTCGGTTCTGGAATATATGGTGATTTTATTCGGAGAGAATTGAAACAATTAGGGATTTCCTCTAGCATCTCATTAGAAGGGGCCAATGGTTGCTGTTACTGCTTTGTAGAGTCTGATGGTGAGCGGACCTTCTTATCGGACCACGGAGTGGAGTATAGCTTCCAAGCAGAGTGGCTAAAAGAGATTGAGACAGATCGGTTTGATTACATCTACTTATGTGGCCTTGAAGTCGAGGAGCCAACCGGTCTTGCATTGGTCCAGTCTGTTTCGCAACTAGAAGGCCAGGTGATTTTCGCACCTGGGCCACGCGGACTCTTGATTCCAAAGGATCGACTGGAAGCAATTTATGATCTGCATCCGATTCTCCATGTTAATGAGGCTGAAGCACTGGCTTTTTCAGGGTGCAGAGAGATCCAGCCAGCCATCGAATACTTGTATCAGAGAACGGGGCAATTAGTCATTGTCACCTTGGGTGAAAAAGGAGCGGTTGCCTATGATGGCCACTGGTATGAGGCAGACGGTTTTCCAACAGAAGTTGTCGATACAGTAGGCGCTGGAGATAGCCATGTAGGAGCCTTCATATCCGCTCGTTTAGAAGGCTTAGATATGACGCAAGCCTTAAGATTTGCCAACAAAGTCTCTAGCCAGATTGTTGCAAGTAAGGGCGTTCATCTGACAAAAGAGCAACAAGAAGCCCTACGAACAGAATTGAAACAAAAATAAAAAAGAGAGTGGGACAGAAATCGGTAATTCGTTAGAATTCGATTTCGTCGTCCCACCTCCGCACAGTTGAGTAGGGCTGTAAAAGCTGATGAAATC